>DAOUKH010000018.1:0-16264 GCA_034421515.1 Dehalococcoidia bacterium | reverse complement strand
CTCCGGACTCGGTGTTTACTCGCGGCCCCACGTCTCCCCGAACTGCACGGCGAAGAGTATCTCACCGGTCATCACGTCCGGCGTCACCCCGGCGAGGTAGACGACGGGCGGGCCGACGAACTCCGGCGTGCAGGGGCCTCGGGGGTATTCGGTGAAGTCGAAGTCTTCGCCGAGCGTCTCGACATCACCCTCGGTCAGGATCATGCCGGGCGCGAGCGCGTTGACCGCCACGCCGTGCGGCGCCATCTCGCGGGCGAGGGTCTGCGTGAGGGAGTCGAGGCCCGCCTTGGCCGTCGCGTAGCAGAGGATGCCCTGGGCCGACTTCAGGTTGACTGTCTCCTCCGGGTCGGGGGAGCCGGTGGTGATGTTGATCACCGAGCCCGCGCCACGCTCGATCATGT
Organism: Dehalococcoidia bacterium; assembly: GCA_034421515.1. Classification (GTDB taxonomy): domain Bacteria; phylum Chloroflexota; class Dehalococcoidia; order SHYB01; family SHYB01; genus DAOUKH01. The sequence continues at coordinate 15,863 of DAOUKH010000018.1, read as the reverse complement.
GGGGGAGGACGTGCTTGGCGCAGAGGTAGGGGCCGACCAGGTTCACGCGGAGGACCGCCTCGTAGGTCTCCGGCGTGACCTCCAGAGAGTTGAGGCGTGGGAAGACGCCGGCGTTGTTCACCAAGACGTCGATGCGGCCGAACCGATCGAGCGCGGCCTGGGCCATGGCACGCACGTCGTCTTCGTTGGTCACGTCGCAGCGCACCGCGAGTGCGGCGCCGCCGGCATCCTCGATTGAGACGACAGTCTCCTGGAGGCTGCCGGGAAGGAGGCCGGCCAACTGGCGGGCTCCGCGTCCGGGGTGCATCTCGCCCGCGAGGTGCATTGGGGCGTCGCCAAGAGTGGCGGGCCTGTCGGTGCGCGCCGCGGCGACCACGCTCGCTCCCGCCATCGCGAGGGCGTGGGCGTAGGCGCGGCCCGTGCCGCGGCTCGCGCCGGTGACGATGGCGACCTTGCCTTCCAAGCTCCGTTCGATGCTCATGGGTCGTCCCGAAGGGGCAGACCTCTCGGTCTTCGCCTACACTTGCAGGCGCGAGAAGCCAAGCGCCTCTACCCGGTGGCGGCGATTATAGCCTTGGGTGAGGGCGCTACGGGTTCAGGAGGCCCACCGCCATGCGGAGAGTGGCGCTGGTCACTGGCGCGAGCCGGGGGATCGGGAAGGTCATCGCGGCGCACTTGGCGCTGCGGGGCCTGGACGTGGCCGTGGCGGCGCGCTCGGTGTCGGAGCGGGACGTGACGCCCTACCCGGGCACCATCCATGCGACGGCGGCGCTGATCGAGTCGCTGGGCGCGAAGGCGCTGCCGCTCCGCTGCGATATCGGCGTCGAGGGGGAGGTGGAGGGGGCCGTCGAGCGGGCGCTCGACCACTTCGGGCGGGTCGACGTTTTGGTGAACAACGCGCGGTACGAGGGCCCGGCGATGTGGGACGACTTCACCGCCAGCTCGTGGGAGGAGATCGGCAAGCTGCTCGATTGCAACGTCCGCGCGCCGCTCCATTTCATGCACCTGCTTGCGCCATCCATGCGGACGCAGGGCGGCGGGGTCGTTATCAACATCACGACGACGATGGAGTATCACCTCGACCCCGCCTACCGGCCGGGGAAGGGCACGACGACATCGCTCTACCCATCGACCAAGGCCCACCTCAACTGGGCGACGATGATGCTGGCCCGCGAGCTGCGCGGGGACAAGATCGCGGTGGTCGGGATGCATCCGGGGAGCGTGCTGACGGAGCGGGTGACGACGCAGTCGATGGGCTCCTTCGACCCGCGGAAGCGGTACACGGCGCACGTCCCCGGCGTGATCGCGGCGCACCTGGCCACGTTCGACGACCCCTTGGCGTACACCGGGCAGATCCTTGACGACCCGCTTGGGTTCGTCGAGGAGCACGGGCTGATGGCGGAGTCGGACATCACCTATCCCTACCGGGAGGACGCCTCGGGCAAGGCCGAGGTCTACGACCCCTTCGCCGAGCCGTATTGGAGTCGAGTCACCCACTAGCCGCGGGGCGGGAAGCCCGGCATACTTCCCGCATGGGACGGTTGAGCGGCAAGGTGGCCATCGTGACCGGCTCCAGCCGGGGCATTGGCAAGGGGATCGCCGCCGTCCTGGGGCGTGAGGGGGCCGCGGTCGTGGTCGCGGCCCGGAGCGTCGAGCCCCGGCCGGGGCTTGCCGGCTCCATCGGCGAGACGGCGGACACCATCACGGCCGCCGGCGGCCGGGCCATCGCCGTCGCCTGCGACATCACCGACGAGGGGAGCGTCGACGCGCTCTTTCAACGCACGCTCGACGAGTTCGGGCGGGTTGACCTGTTGGTGAACAACGCCGGCGGGTCGGGGACGTTCGCGCCGGTCGAGGGGTATCCGATGCGCCGGTTCGACCGGGTCGTCGCGCTCAACCTTCGGGGGACGTTCCTCTGCTGCCGGGCCGCCATCGGGCCGATGACGCGCCAGGGCGGCGGCGTCATCGTCAACGTCAGCTCCGATTCCGCTCAGAAGTTGGCCTTCCCCGACGACGCGATTTACGGCATGGTCAAGGCCGGCATCGAGCGGCTCACGCGCGGCCTCGCCAAGGAGCTGGAGGGACGCGGCGTCTCCGTCGTGGCCTTCTGGCCCGCCGCGGTGAAGACGGAGGGCGCTCAGGCCATCCACCCGCCCGACTTCGACTGGAGCGGGTGGATCGATCCCGAGGACGTCGGCCCCGGCGTCGTCGATCTCGCAACCGGCGCGGCCGCCCGCTACAACGGCCAGGTGCTCGACCTGCGCCGCCACGGCAAGGACTGGCCCTAGCCGCCGCTCGCGCGCCGATCTCAACGTCTCCGAAAGGCCTCCCCATGCGAGTCTCCACCAGCTTCGTCACCGGCTACGCGATCAAGGACTGGGACGAGATCACTTCATTCGCGCAGGCGGCGGAGCGGGTCGGCGTGGCGGGACTGTGGTCGCCGGAGGCGTGGGGACACGACGGCGCGACGCCGCTCGCCTACCTGGCGGCGAAGACGTCGACGATCGAGCTGGGAACGAGCATCCTGCAAATCGGGGCGCGGACGCCGGCGAACCTCGCCATGACCGCCATGTCGCTCTATTCGATGTCGGGCGGACGGTTCAAGCTTGGCCTTGGGACAAGCGGGCCGCAGGTGATGGAGGGCTGGCACGGCGTCGTCTTCGACCGGCCCGTACAGCGGACCCGCGAGACCATCGAGATCCTGCGGCGTATTTTTCGCGGCGAGCGCGTCTCGTACCAAGGGGAGATCTACCGAATGCCCGCCCGCGACGGGGAGGGCAAGGCGCTGGCGAGCGTCGCGCCGGCCACGCCCAACCTGCCGATCTACGTCGCCTCCCTGGGGCCCGCCAACCTGAAACTGACCGGCGAGCTGGCGGACGGCTGGCGCGGCACGTCGTTCATGCCGGAGCACGCCGACGTCTTCTTCGAACCCATGGCGGAGGGCGCGGCGAGCGCGGGGCGCTCCCTCAAAGAGCTCGACCTGCAGGTCGGCGGCACGGTGTGGTTCACCGACGACGTCGACGCCGCCGTCGAGGAGATGCGGCCGGCGCTGGCGTTCAGCCTCGGCGCGATGGGGTCGCGCCGTCACAACTTCTACAACAACGCCTACAAGCGGGCCGGCTACGCCGACCTCGCCACCGAGATCCAGGATCTGTGGCTCGCCGGCAAGCGCGAGGAGGCGCGGCGGATCGTTCCCGCCGAGATCATCCTCAAGACGCACCTCATCGGCACCGACGAGATGATCGCCGACCGCATCCGGGTCTACCGCGACGCGGGTGTCACCACCCTCAGCGCGCGGCCCGCGCCCAAGGGCCTGCCCGGCGCCGAGCCGGGGTTCAAGAGTCGCATCGGTGTGCTGGAGCGCTTCGTCGACCTGGTCGAACGGGTCAACGCCGAAGCGTCGTAGCGGCGACCCAACACCAACTCAGCGGGAGGCGCGGCGGCATGGGAACGCGCATCGACTTCGGACTCGCCTACAACTTCCGGAACCCGGAGGCGTTCAAGCAGGACCCCGCCGAGTTCTATGAGGACATGTTCCAGCAGATCGCCTACGCCGAGGAGGTCGGCTTCGACAGCGTCTGGCTCCCGGAGCACCACTTCTCGCCGGGCGACGGCTACAACCCGTCGCCGCTCACCGTGGCCGCCGCCATCGCGGCCCGCACCAAGCGCATCAAGATCGGGACGTGGCTCCTGCTGCTGCCGCTGAACAACGCCCTGAAGGTCGCCGAGGACGCCGCCATCGTCGACGTCATCTCCAACGGCCGGCTCATGCTCGGCATGGGGCTCGGCTACCGCAAGGAGGAGTTCGACGCCTTCGGCATCGACCGCCGCCACCGGGCGGGGCGCATGGAGGAGGGCCTGACCATCATCCGGGGCGCGCTGGGCGACGGGCCGTTCTCGTTCTCCGGGCAGCACTACCAACTCGAAGGGGCCTCGGTCTACCCCAAGCCGGTGCAGCGGCCGCTGCCGTTCTGGGTCGGGGCACGGAGCACGCCCGCGGCGCAGCGGGCGGCGCGGCACGACGCCTCGCTGCTGCTGGTCGACGTCGGGGGCAACGCCAAGGAGACCTACGCCGCCTACTCCGACGGCCTGCGCGAACGGGGCCGCGACCCGAAGGACTTCGGGCTGCAGGGGATGATCGTGGATTCCTTCTTCATCTCCGACGACCCAGCGGCGACGATGGAGGAGATCCGCCCGTACATTGAGTGGCAAGCCACGGCGATGAAGGGCTGGTACGAGGAATCGGCCTTAAGCGGGCACGACCCCGCCCTGCTGGAGGTGCTGCAGCGCGAAGGCCGCCGGCGGTCGTGGGGGCTGCGGGGCTACGTGGTCGAGGACGCCGGCGAGATCGTGCGGCGCGTCGAGGCCAAGCTCGAAGCGCTGCCGTACACCCACTTCGTCTTTGGCGGGGGCAACACCACGCCCTCGGGCTTCCCAGCTAAGAAGATGTACCCCTACATGGAGCGCTTCGCGCGCGAGGTCATCGACCGTTTCCGCTAGCGGCTGTGCTAGAATCGCGCCCCCAATCCCCTTTGCGGAGGCGCACCATGGCGTCAACGATGCAGAAGTCCACCATCACAACCGAGGCGGCCAAGGCGATGATCGAGGCGTCGGAGGCGAAGGCCGCCGAGATCGGCGTGCCGATGTGCACCGCCATCGTCGACCCCGACGGCAACCTGAAGGCGTTCAGCCGAATGGACGGCGCGGCGCTGCTCTCGATCAAGATCGCCCAAGACAAGGGCTACACCGCCGTCGGCTTCGGTCTCTCCACCAAGGACTGGTGGCAGTTCATCAAGGACGACGGCCCCTTGCTCCACGGCATCACCCACGCCGAACGGCTGATCATCTACGAGGGCGGCATCCCCATCCAGAGCGACGGGGTGATCGTCGGCGGCATCGGGGTCAGCGGCGGCTACTACACCCAGGACCAGGAGTGCGCCGAGGCGGGGATCGAGGCCTTCGGCAAGCTGTAGGGCGGACTGAACGAGGCGGGGAAAGAGCAGCGCCCTGCGGGCGCTCGCGCGCCTGACGGCGCGCACCCTCTCTCAAATCTCCCCCAAAGGGGGAGAGGCTTAAGGTGGCCCCAGTGGAGTGAGGTTTGCGTAACCTTGGCCAAGCCCCGCGAGGCCTCGGGGGATGGGAAGGGGCGATTCGTGAATCGCCCCTACAGGAGAGGGGACCCCGCCCGCACCCCTGGGCAACCACGAGGGTTGCCCCTACATGGATGATCCGCCAGCGTCGGGGGTTGTGTACGGGTCTTCAGAGGGGGAGATGCGTTGTGGCGCGCGCGGTTGAGCGGGCGGCGCTGGTACCGTTAGAGTGTCCGAGCCGGGCCTTGGCTCCGGCATAGAGGACGCTTGGCCCAAGAGGACACCTCCGCCGGGACCAGGATGGGCTCGCTGCGCGCCCGCGCCGGGCGCAGCCTGAGCCCGCTCGCCCACGACGACTTCCGCCGCCTCGTGGTCGGAAGCGGCGCCACCGGCATCGCCAACTGGGTGCAGCAGATCGCCAAGGGCCTGCTGGTCTACGAGCTCACCGACTCCCCGTTCCAGTTGAGCTTGGTGATGTTCGCTCAGGGCTTCCCGATGTTCCTGAGCTCGCCCATCGGCGGCGCGTTGGCCGACCGCTTCGAACAGCGCACCATCATCTGGGCCAGCCAGGCGGTGATGACCATGGTCGGCATCGCGCTGGCGCTGCTCGTGCTCACCGACGTGGTGGTCATCTGGCACATCTACGTCTTGGCGGTGATCAGCGGCATTCTCTTCGGCATCAACGGCCCCCCGCGCCAGGCCATCGTCTACGACCTCGTCGAGCCCGGGGAGCTCCGGCAGGCCATCGCGCTCAACGCCGTTGTCCAAAACTCGTCCCGAGTCTTCGGGCCGCTCATGGGGGCCGGCCTCATTGCCGTGGTCGGGCTTGAAGGCGCCTTCTTCCTTCAGGCGGCGGGTTACCTCGTCGGCATGGTCACGGTGCTCATGATCCAGACCCGCAGCCCGATACGCGCCTCAACGGCGGTGTCGCTGCTGGGCAACCTGCGGGAGGGCCTTGCCTACGTGCGCCCCGACCGGCTCCTGACCGCCCTCGTCCTCATCGCGGTCATCAACGCCGGAATGGCTTGGCCCTATATGAATCTCATGCCCGCCTTCGCCGTCGATACCTTGGGCCTGAGCGATAGCGGCTTCGGCCTGCTCATGACCGGCGCGGGAGCGGGAGCCTTCCTCGGCGCGACGGGCGTGGTCCTTCTGGGCCAGACCCGGAACGGCGGGCACCTGCTGGTGTGGACCGTGCTCGGCATGGGCTTTGGTCTGGTGGCCATGTCCCTGACGGATATCCTGCCGCTCGTGGCGGTGCTTGTCTTCGGCATGGGGCTGCTCAGCGCCGTCCAGCAGATCCTCAACAACACCCTGATCCAAGTCCACGTCGACGATCAGTACCGCGGCCGGGTGACGTCGCTCTACTTCCAGACGTGGGGACTTACGCCGCTGGGCGGGCTGGTTATCGGCGCGCTCGCGGAGACGATGGGGCTCCAGGAGTCGTTCTTCGTGACGGGGCTGGCCATCCTCGCGGTGACCCTGTGGCTCTACGCCGCCTCGCCGATCCGGCGGGCCTAGCGCGCTACTGGTAGCGGAGCGCGTCGGCCGGCGGGACGCCGGCCGCCTGCCGCGACGGCAACAACGTCGTGGCGAAGGTGAAGACGTAGGCGATGATGGCGATCAGGGCGACCCGGAGCCACGGAATCGAGACAGCGAAGTCGGGCTCGCTCGCCTTGATCGCCGGGCCGATCACGATGATGTTCTGCAAGAGCGACAAGATGATGCCCAGCCCGATGCCGATGATCGCGATGAATGAGGATTCGAGGAGGAAACTGAGCTGCACCCGCCCTTTCGAGAAGCCGATGGCGCGAAGGACGCCGATCTGCTGGCGGCGCTCGATCACGGCGCGCGCACTGATGACGCCGAGCGCGGCGATGCCGACGACCAGCCCCAGCCCCATGAAGGCCATCAAGAGCGTGTTGAAGGACGAATTGGCCGCCTGGCTGTTGTCGATCGCCTCCTGGATATCGATGCTCTGGAAGCCGTATTCGAAAAAGGCCGATTCGATGCGCTGATCGGCGTTCTCCGTACCCGGGACCGTTTCGAACCAGACCATCGAGACATCGATCTCCCGCCCCACCTCCTCGCTCAGGAATTCGGTGGAGGTGTACATGCCGGGAGGCAGGAAGAACTGTGGGTCCGAGGCGATGTCGTCGATGACACCGATGACCGTTACCTCGAAGCTGCGCGCGCTGTCGAGGTCGCGGATAGTGACCGGTACGGGGTCCATGACCTCGTTCTCGACAAACAGGCCCTCGACGCCCTCCAGGGAGAAGCCTCCAACGGGATTAAAGGCGAAATTCGCCCGCGTGGGGACGTGCTGGGCGTTGATGACCGCCGCACCGGGCCGCTCCTCCAGGGCCCGCCAGACCGCCTCGGCGTCGAAGGTGTCGCCGGTGCGGAACTCGGCCGTCGCGAGCGCGATCCTGAAGCCGTTGGTGCGCACGAAGTCCGGGTCTACCGCTGTAATCAGCGTCTCTTCCAAGTCATCGTCGGGCTGCGCGGCCAGCTTCGCCTCCGCATCCCCGATCGTCCTGAACACGCCGATAGCAGGTCCCTCGGCATCCCGTACGACAAAGTCCAACCAGGAGTTCGCTTCCACGATCGGCGTCACGTCCCGGATCGGATTCAAGTCGCCGAGGGCCGCGCCGACCACGTCGTACCCGCCGGCGAGCCGCTGCTGGTCTTCGATGATGCCGGAGAAGCTGCTATTGATCACGGAGACCGACGTCACGGAAAGGACGACCACGGCGAACATGGTGATGGAGAGGCCGGTACGGAAGCCATTTCGCAGCGGGTAGGCCACCGCCGACTTGATGACCGGCGCGAGGCCGAGGAAGCGGCCGGCAAGCCACGACGCCGCAGCCTGTACGTAGGACGTGTTGTTCATGATCACCAGGATCGAGCCCGCGACGAGCACAAAGCTGCTGATGATGAAGATGGAGAAGTCGATTTGCCAGTCGTCACGCAGCCGCTCGGTAAACCAGGGATGCCGCAGCGGGAGGAAGAACACGATCAGCCAGAGGCCCAAGAGGGTCATGAGGAGCCGCTGCGAAACGCCGAAGAAGCGGAGTGCGAAGGCGAGGCCCATCGGCACCAGAGCTCCGCCGAGCAGGAACGGCGTCGTTTGGCCGGCGTTAAAGCCGCTGACAAGCAACAAGAGACCGACGAGGGCGAAGATCACGCCCCAGACCAGCCTGCCGACGCCGCCCCGTGCCCGCTCCGGCTCGGGAATGTCGCGAATCGCGCGCACGATATTGAGCCGGCTCACCCGCAGCGAGGCGATCCCGACGGTTATGAAGGTGACAATGCTTCCCAGGAAGAAGGAGACGAGTAGGCTGCGGAGGGTGATCGTCGGCGTCAGCGTGAAGTCTTCGCTGGGGGAGGCCTGCGCGAAGATCGCGGAGGTGGCGATGACCAGCAGCGCCCCGATGCCCGCGCCCACCAACGCGCCGACGATGGCCGAGCCGATGCTGTAGATCGCCCCCTCGGCGATGAACATTTGAACGAGTTGGCTCCGGCGCATCCCGATGGCGCGGGACATGCCCATCTCCGGTTTCCGCTCCGCGGCCAGCATCTGGAAGATGAGGAAGATGAGCAGCACCCCCACACAAATCGAGAAGAGGCCAAACAGCGTGAAGATCGTGACGAAGAGCGATCCGATCAGGTTGGCGAACTCGATGAGGTCCTGCTTGAGCGGCGTGAGCACGAGGCCGTTTCCACGAAGGACGGGATGCTCGGCCAGCCGTTCCTGAATCTCCGCGGTGAGGTCGATGCCCTCGTCGCCTTCTCCCAGATTGGAGACCATGATCGCGCTGATCAGGCCTTCCTTGCCCGTGACTTCCTGAGCGTGGGCCAACGACGTCATCAGCACGACCCGGTGCTCAATCTGCTTCACGTAGTAGGCCTCGGCGATCGCCTTGACGGTGAACTGCCGTATCTGGCCGGGGCCCACCGGAACGCCGATGATGTCGCCGGCCTCGACACTGATCTCCTCGGCTCCGTCCCGGTCGACGTAGACCTCGTCGGGCGCCAGGGCGCCAAGGTCCAAGAGGTCGCCGTCGACGGTCTGCAAGGCGTCGAAGGCGCGGGCAGCCTCGGGCTCCAAGCCGGTCAACAGCGCCGAGATTTCGAAGAGGCGGTCGTCGAGGTTCACGACCGCAACGTCCTCGAACAGGATCGGCGCCACACCGTCGATTCCGGGGTCGGCATTGAGGACCGGGCCGATTTCGGCGACCAGCGCTTCGTCGATATCGTCGGAGACGGGCACGAGCGCGTCGAGATCGTCGTCGTGGACCGTTACCAGTTGGTCAAGGTTCCGCAGGTCCTTCGTCGCCACCTGCTCGATGCTGGCGGTGACGGAGTCGCCGGTGGTGAAGGCGCTGGATATCGTGACCGTGGCCATCATGAGCCCGGCGATGACGAGCACAGTCTGCGCCTTGCGGCGCGGAATGTTGCGGGCGGCCATCCTCACCAGCAGGGGGTTGCGGATGAAGATGTAGAGGAGGACGGCGAAGACGGCGATGAACATGACCGCCAAGACGACGGAGATCACGCTCATTGGCGCGCCGAAAAGCTCTTCCACCGATGCTCCTTTGCTTCTCTCAGGCCGTCACGGGCGCACGCGAAACCCCTCAGTCAACCGAGGGGCTTTGGGAGTTCTCTAGGCCGTCGGGACGCTCGCTCCGGCGAGCGCATTCAAGGATACCACGACGCCCCGGCCCGACGGCTAGGCGCAGGTGGCGAGGAAGGCGATGACTTCCTGCGCGATGGCGTCGGGCTGCTCGGGGAGCAGCGCGTGGGCGGCGTCGGCGAGCTCGACGAGCTTCGCCCGGTCGCCGAGGGTCTCGGCGAGGTCGCGACCGTTGGCGACGGGAGCGATGGCGTCTTCCAAACCCTGGATGATGAGCAGGGGGGCCCGGCCCGCCTCCCACCACTCCTCCAAGACCCCGCTAAGCACGGCCCCCGTCTGCGCCTCCGCCGCCTCCAGCCACCATCCAGTCAGCCAGGGCGATGGGTCGCTGGCCTCGGCGAAGTGCACCTTCTTGATCGCGGCGCGGGCTTCGTCGTCCGAAAGGCCGCCGGAACGGAAGTCGGCGAAGGCTCGGGAAACCTCGGGCTCGCCCATGACCTTGCCGCCGGCGGCGAGGATGGTCACCGACCGGACGGAGTCGGGGAACTGCGCCGCCGTGTAGCGCACCACCTGGTTGCCGAAGGCGTGGCCGATCAGGTGCGCCGGCGCGGCGCCGAGCGCGTCGATCACGGCGGCGACGTCGCCGGCGAGGTCGCGGAGGGTCAGGCCTTCCAGGGGGCCGGTGCTGCCGCCGATCCCGCGAGGGGAGATGGCCGCCGTCCGGTAGCCGGCGCGGGCGAGCGCGTCCGCCAGCTCGTCGAAGTCTTCGACGTCGCGGCCCAGGGAGGGGAACATGACGACCGTAGGCCCCTCGCCGAGCAGCGTTACGCGCAACGACGCCACTCCGGTTTCGACCGTGATCGTGCTCGCGTTCACGCCGCTTTCCGTCATGCGTCCCTCCGGCACGCCAAGCAGGTCGCCCGGCCAACGATGATGGGAGGAAGAATGGAGCGGAAGACGGGATTCGAACCCGCGACCCTCTCCTTGGCAAGGAGATGCTCTACCACTGAGCCACTTCCGCTCGCGGGGGTAGGCCCACTATACCAAAAGCGCCCCAGCGGCGCCACGAATCGGTCGTGATGCCGGCACGGGCGCACGGACACGAGCGGGCGGGTATAATGGGCCGGCCGCGCGAGCGGCCCACCGCATTCCACGAAGGGAGACTCCATGTCAGCAGAAGTAGGAGACAAGGCTCCTGACTTTTCCCTGCCATCGTCGACGGGGAAGGTCAGCCTGAGCGACTTCAAGGGTAAGACCGTCGTTCTGGGATGGTTCCCCGCCGCCTTCACCGGCGGCTGAGCGAACCAGGTCTCCTCGTTCCACTTGGCCGGCAAGCGGTTCGAGGAGAAGGGCGCTCAGGTTTTGAGCGCAAGCACCGACAGCCAGTTCAGCCAGAAGGCGTTCGCCACCAGCCTCGGTGGGATCGCCCATCCGATCCTTGGGGACTACCACCCCAAGGGGGCGGTGGCCGCGGCCTACGGCGTCTACAACGAGGACGCGGGGATGGCGCGCCGCGCCGTGATCATCATCGACGGCGAGGGTGTGATCCGCCACAAGGAGATCTTCTCCAGCGGCCTGCCCCAAGTCGACGCCGTACTCGCGGAAGTCGACAAGCTCTAGCCCCGTACCGAACGGAAGCGAAGAAGGCCCGGGCATGCCCGGGCCTTCTTGCGTCGCGCGCCGACGGCGCCCCAGTTTTGCTAGACTGCGCGGCGTTGAACGCCGCGCTCCGAGCGCAGCATTCGCCGGAGGAAGATCGTGACCACATTCGACCCGGCCAAGACGGCGCTGATCGCGCTCTCGATGACGAAGGGCATCATGGCGAACTACGACGCGTGGCTGGTGGCGAACGGACGGCGGGCGGCGGAGGCGGCGCGGGCCGCCGGTGTCCCGGTGCTGCACGGCATCGTGCAGTTCCGTCCCGGCTATCCCGAGGTCGTCCCAGGCAGCGGCTTCGAGGGATTCAAGAACGCCGGCGTGGCGATGGAGGACGGCGGGCCGCAGGTCGAGCCGCATCCCGACGTCTACGCCGACGGCGAGATCATCCTCCGCAAGCGGCGCGTCGGCGCATTCGCCGCCACCGACCTCGACGACGTCCTGCGGGCGCAGGGACTGTCGCAGATCGTTCTCATGGGCGTGCGCACGACGGGCGCGATCATGTACACGGCGTGCTGGGGGGCCGACAGCTCGTATCAGGTCGGCATTCTCTCCGACGCCATCGCCGACCCCAACGAGGAGGCCCACCGGGTCCTCACCGGCAGCGTCTTCGGCAACACGCTCACCGTCGACGAGTTTGCCGCGCAGATGCGGGGGTAGGGGCGGGCTATGGGGGTCCGCTACCATGACCCCCCTCTGGGGGCCTTCGGAAAACGGGGCTGCGGACTACGTCGAGGTTTGGCCTACCCCTCTCGGCCCCCCACCCTCTCTCAATCTCCCCCAGCGGGGGAGAGGTTTAGGGTGCTCCCCCTTCAGGGGAGGCTTAGGGTGCTCCCCCAGAGGAGGCCTGTGCAGAAAGGGGCCGCAGGCTGCGTTGACGTTGGCGCACCCCTCCCAGCCCCCCGCCCTCACCCCAACCCTCTCCCAGCGGGAGAGGGAGAGAACATCCCCGCGCCACCCCTCTTCGGCTTGCCGACGGGCTACCCAAAGGCTTCGGGGGAAGAGGCAAGACCTCTCCCGGCCCCGGCCCTCTCTCAGTCTCTCCCGGGGGGAGAGAGGTTTAAGGGGGCGGCCTTCCAGAGGGAGATTGGGAGCATTGCCACGATCGGCGATGCTACGGGGTTGCGGCGAGGGCGGTGGCGACGGCGGCGTTCTCCGGCTTCTCGAAGACGACCTGCACGTCGGTGATGGAGCGGGCACGGAAGGCGGCCTCGCACGAGGCGAGATAGTACTCCCACATATTGACGAAGCGGTCGTCGAAGCCCTGCGCCTTCACCTGGTCGAGGTTGGCGAAGAACTGCTCGCGCCACAGCTTCAGCGTCGCCGCGTAGTGCCTGCCGATGTCCTGAATGCGCGTCATCAGGAGACTCGTGGGCTGAAGCGCCTGCTCCATCGCGCTGACCGATGGCAGGACGCCGCCGGGGAAGATGTACTTCTGGAGCCAGTTCACCCCGTCGCGCTGCGCCGCGAAGTTGCGGTCGGGGACGGTGATCACCTGCATGCACATGCGGCCTCCGGGCCGCAGCGACTCGTCGCACTTGCGGAAGAAGGTCTCGAAGTACTCGACGCCGACGGCCTCGAACATCTCGATGGAGATGATGCGGTCAAACTCGCCGGTGACGTCGCGGTAGTCCTGGAAGCGTACGTCGATCCGGTCTTCCAGGCCGGCCTCGCGGACGCGCTCGCGGGCCAGCGCGACCTGCTCGCCCGAGATGCTGATGGTCGTCACGTGGCAGTCGTACTCGCGGGCGGCGAAGAGCGCGAAGCCGCCCCAGCCCGTGCCGATTTCGAGAATGCGGTCGCCCCGCTGCACCCCGGCCTTCTCGCACATCGCCCGGTACTTCGCCGCCTGGGCGTCCTGGAGGGACTGGCCGCTCGACTCAAAAAGCGCGCACGAGTAGGTAAGGGACTCGTCGAGGAAGAGCGGGAAGAATCGGTTGCCGAGGTCGTAGTGGTCGTGGATGTTGCGCTCGGCATTCGACTTCGAGTTGCGGCGGCCGACGTGCCGGCGGCGGTTGCGGAACCGTGAAAGGAAGCTGAGCTTCCCAAGCTCCCGCTTGGCGTTCTCGCGGTTGGCGATGGCGAGGTAGAGCAGCCCGACGAGGTCGGGCGTGGTCCACAGGCCGTCCATGTAGGCCTCGCCGAAGCCGATCTCGCCGTTAAACAGTACGCGGCTAAAGAACTCCGGGCTGCGTATCTCCACCCGCGCCTCGCCGAGGTCGGGGTCCTCGCCGATCACGAGCTCCTCGCCGTCGGGCATTCTCACCCGCAGCACACCGCGCTTGATGATGCGTCGCACGGCCCTGAGACCGATCGAGCGGGCGAGGCCCTGGGTGAAGGTGGGTCGCGTTTGGAGAATGGCGGGGTCCGCGGTCATGCTTCCCTCCCGCCCGCCGCTACGGCGAGGCTGCGCCGCGCATTGTAGCGACAGCCCGAGGCTGTGGCGAATCGGCGCGGCGGGCGCCGGGTCGGCGTGCTACCATCGGCCCGCCCCGGCGCCGGCGGCCGCGGGCGGAGGTCCACATGAAGCTCATCCGCATGTACACCGGCCCCGACCAGCGCTCGCACCTCGAAGAGCTGCCGCTCGGCCTCAGCCGGGAAAGCGGCACCGTCGAGTCCGCCGTGCTCCGGGCGTTGGGCGGCCGGGCGAATATCCGGGTGTCGACCGGGACGATGCCCGACCTGCACCCCGCGCCGCGCAATCAGTACCTCGTGGTGCTCGAGGGAGACATCGACGTCATCATGGGCGACGGCCAACGGATGGCTGTGGGGCCGGGCGACGTGATCCAAGTCGAGGACACGTCGGGCGAGGGGCACATTCTGCGCTTCCGCGACGGCTGCGAGCGCTACATCTTCCTCTTCGCGCCTATCGCCGACTAACGGACGCCTGGCTCAGGAACGTATATCCACGCCGCCAACGAGCGTCAGTCCGGTGACGGTGAGCTCGCCCGTAGGCGAGGCGGGCTGGGGACGTCTGGAGGAGACCGAGCCCAAGATCGTCCCCCGGCGCACGTTCACAGCCCAGTCCTCCGGAACGCGAATCGTCACGCCGCCGAGGCCGATCAGGACGTTGAGCTTCGCTCCGTCGGCGCCGAGGGTCGCGCCGCGCAGATCAATCTCGCAGCCTCCAAGCAAGGCTTTGACTTTGCCGCCGCGGAATGGCCGGCTATTCATTTGAATCTGAGTCCCCCCGACGAGGCTCGTCACGCTCAATTCGCCCTCAACGGCCGCACTGGTTGCCATTGCTGCTCTCCATCGCGAAGGATGCGGATATCTTACTCCACGCGAACGACGCATGGAACGCTCGCCGACCGCCTTCCCAACCCCTTCCCATTCCGTTGACACTCCCGAACGGCGTGGGCTACACTGCCCCGAGTCCCGCTTCCGCAGCACCCCGTTCGCGCGCCATCCGGAGACGCGTATGCCCAAGGAAATCATTACCGAGAAGATGCGCGCCGCCATCGGCGTGAAGTCGAAGCCGGTCAGCTATCCCGTCGAACGCTGGCACGTGCAGCGCTTCGCCGAGGCCATCGGCGACGACAACCCGCTCTACCGCGATGCCGAGTTCGCGAAGAAGCACGGCTACAGCGACGTCACGGTCTCCCCCACCTTTCTCCGCTGCATGATCCCCGAGGCACTGCCCATGGACCCCAGGACGGAGAGCGGCCTCGACCGCGTCCTCGACGGCGGGAGCGAGTGGGAATACTTCGAGCCGGTGCACCCCGGCGACACGATCACGGTGACCGCGGAGCATCTGGACATGAACGTCAAGTCGGGCCGGATGGGCGACATGTTCATCGGGCGGGTCATCACCACCTACTCCAACCAAGCGGGCAAGACCGTGGCGACGCAGACCTCAACGCGGATTCTCTACTAGCGGCAAGGAGCGATACGTGGCTGTCTATTGGGAAGACGTGAGGGAGGGGACTGACATCCCCGAGCTCAAGAAGAACTGCTCCACGCAGCAACTGGTGATGTACGCCGGCGCGTCGCTGGACTTCTATCAGATCCACTACGACAAAGACTTTGCGCTGAACAACAACCTGCCCGAGGTCATCATCCACGGCGCGCTCAAGAACGCCTGGCTGGGTCAGCTCGTCACCGGATGGGCGGGCCCCGGCGCGCGCCTCCGCAAGCTGAGCGTGCAGTACCGCGGCATGGACGTGACCGACGAGGACCTCGTGCTCACCGGCACCGTCTCCCGCAAGTACGAGGAAGACGGCAAACACCTGGTCGACTGCAACATCTGGCTGCAGAACAGCAAGGGCGAAAAGACCACGCCAGGCGCGGCGACCTTGGAGCTGCCCACGCGGTAGCGCCGGCCGACGACCGGCTTCAGGCGACAGTCGAGAGGAGAACGATGGGCGAGTTGCTACAAGGGAAGATCGCGGTGGTCACCGGCGCGGGCGGCGGCATCGGACGCGGCATCGCGCTGGCCTTCGCCGAAGAGGGAGCG
The DNA here is from genome assembly GCA_034421515.1 of Dehalococcoidia bacterium. Taxonomy (GTDB): domain Bacteria; phylum Chloroflexota; class Dehalococcoidia; order SHYB01; family SHYB01; genus DAOUKH01. The sequence goes on along the minus strand of DAOUKH010000018.1, from coordinate 25 downwards.
AAGGTCGTCATCAACGACCTTGGTG
>DAOUKH010000017.1:0-7701 GCA_034421515.1 Dehalococcoidia bacterium | reverse complement strand
GACCTTGGTGGCTCGACACGAGGCGAGGGCGCATCGAAACAGTCCGCCGATCTCGTCGTCGACGAGATCAAGGCGGCCGGCGGCGAGGCCGTGGCCAACTACGACAGCGTGGCCACGATGGAGGGCGGCGAGCGGATCATCAAAACCGCGCTCGACAGCTTCGGCGGCCTCGACATCCTGGTCACCTGCGCCGGCATCCTCCGCGACCGGATGCTGTTCAACATGACCGAGGAGGAGTGGGACGGCGTCTACAACACCCACCTCAAGGGCACCTTCGCCTGCGTGAAGCCCGCCGCCATCGTCATGCGGCAGCAGCGGTCGGGGCGGATCATCACCCTCACCTCCACGTCGGGCCTCTACGGCAACACCGGCCAGTGCAACTATTCGGCGGCCAAGTCGGGCATCGCCGGCCTCGTCAAAGTAATCTGCAAAGACATGGGCCGTTACGGCGTCACGGTGAACTCGATCGCCCCCATGGCGGGCACTCGCATGACCCTGACCGACGAGTACCTTCAGGCCCTCGAGAAGCGCAAGGCTTCGGGCGTGACCCGCGAGGGCTTCGCCGGCGGCGCGGCGCCGACCGACCTCTCCACGCTCGACCCGCTGGACGTGGCCCCGCTGGCGGTCTTCCTGGCTAGCGACGCCTCCGCAAACGTCAACGGACAGGTGCTGTTCATCGGCGGGAGCAAAGTTTCGTACGTCCAGCCGCCGCGGGCCATCAAGACCATCTTCAAACCCGGCCTGTGGACGGTGGACGAGCTCATCGACGCCGTGCCCGGCACGCTGATGGAAGGGGTGACCAACCCCGCACCACCCGCAGAGCCGGCAAAGAGCTAGGCGCCGCCGCAGTCCCCAGAGGAGAGACCGATATGGCGAAACATCTAGAAGGCAAGGTTGCGGTCGTCACCGGCGGCGGGCGCGGCATCGGACGCGGCATGTGCATCGAGCTGGCGCGGCAGGGCGCCAAGGTCATCGTCAACGACCTCGGCGGCCACTTCGACGGCACCGGCGCCTCCAACGAGCCCGCCGACGAGGTCGTCAACCAGATCAAGGGTGAGGGCGGCGATGCGGCGGCGGTCTACGAGTCGGTCGCGTCGATGGAGGGCGGCGAGCGCATCGTGCAGGCCGCCCTCGACAACTTCGGCCGCCTCGACGCCATGGTCCACGCCGCGGGCATCCTCCGCGACCGCATGATCTTCAACATGACCGAGGAGGAATGGGACGCCGTGATGGCGGTCCATCTGAAGGGCATGTTCGCCGTGGGCAAGCCGTCGGCGATCATCTTCCGGCAGCAGCGGGGCGGGACGCTGATCGGCTTCTCGTCGACCTCCGGCCTGGTCGGGAACGCCGGTCAGGGCAACTACGGCGCGGCAAAGGACGGCATCGCCGGCTTCATCCGCACCGCGGCCCGGGACCTCGGCAAGTACGGCGTGACGTGCAACGTCATCGCCCCCTCCGCTGACACGCGCATGGTGCAGAGCGTCTCCAACGAGGCCCGGGCCAAGCGCGCCCAGGCGGGCATCGCCTCCGCCGGCGGCGGACTCGCCCAGCAGCGCGACCCGGCGGCCATCGCGCCCCTGGTCGCCTACCTGTGCACCGACCACGCCCGCGACATCAACGGCCAGACCTTCTTCATCCAGGACGGCGAAATCTCCCTGATGAACAACCCCTACGCCTCCAAGACGATGGAGAAGCCGAGCGGGCGTTGGACGGCGCAAGAGATCGCGCTGCTCTACCCCAACACCATCGGCCGAGAAGTCGTCAACCCCGCGCCACCACAGCCGCCCAAGGGCTAGCCGATGCCCGCGTACGGCGTGACCGAGTTCAAGGCGAGATTCAGCGAGATACTCCGCAATCTCGACGACGGGGAAGAGGTGATCATCACCCGCCGAGGGAAGCCGCGCGCCCGGTTCACCCGCATACGGCGCCCTCCCGAGGACAAGCTATCGCTCAGCGCGCTGCGGGACCTCCTGCCACCGCTGCCCGACGCGACCTACCAGGACTTCCTCGACATCAAGAAGATCTGGGAGCCCCGGATGCCGCCGGACGCTGACGCGCGCTAGCCGGCCAGCGGAAAGCGGTCCCGCTCCACCTCCGGCGCGAAGCGCGCCAGGCGCTGCGCCATGACATCGACGGCCTCGGGGCTGTTGTCGATCAAGGTGTAGCTGCGGCCGAGGAGCGCGGCCGCTTCGCCGAGGGTGCCGGAGCCCGCGAAGAAGTCGAGCAGATCGTCGCCGGGGTTGGAGTGCACCCGCACGATGCGGTCGAGCAGACGGAGCGGCTTCTGGGTGGCGTAGCCGGTCTTCTCCTTGCCCGTGGGACTCACGATGGTCTGCCACCAGACATCGGTCGGCGTCTTGCCCCGCGCCGCCTTCTCCGGCGTCACGAGGCCCGGCGCCATGTAGGGAATCCGGTCGATGGCCTCGTAGTTGTAGGTGTAACGCTTCGGGTCGCGGACGTACCAGAGGATGTTGTCGTGTTTCGCCGACCAGCGCCGCTTGCTCCGCGCGCCGTAGTCGTAGGCCCAGATGATCTCGTTCATGAAACGGTCCGGCCCGAAGACCTCGTCGAGCATGACCTTACAGTAGTGCACTTCGCGGTAGTCGACGTGCAGGAAGAAGCTGCCGTTGGGGCTCAGGAGGCGCAGGGCCTCCTCGAACCGGGGGCGCATGAAGGCGAGGTAGTCTTCGAAGGCGTCGTCGAAGGCGCTGGCTCCGAGCCGTTCCGTGCGGTAGGTCTGGCCCTTGTAGCCGGTGCGGTCGCCGCTTTCGTCTCGCACCGTGCGCAGTCGAAGGCGCCGCTGGGTACGACCCGTGTTGAAGGGCGGGTCGATGTAGATGAGGTGGAAGGCGCCGGCGGGGAGCGTTTTGAGGACGTCGAGGTTGTCGCCGAGCACAATGCGTCCGCGGGAAGGCGCGTTCGCATCGGGCGGAGGCATCGCTTCCCTAGTCCGCGACAGACTCGACGGAGGCGCCGTCCCGAGAACGGTCCTCCCAGTCCTCTTTGCGGACTTCCATCATTAGGAAGGTATGGCCGTTGCGGTAGACCTTCCCCAGAGAGGTGAAGCCGGCCTTTTGAAAACTCTTCTGCGCCCGCACGTTCCAGTCCAAGGTGTGCAGGTAGATGCGGCGCAGCCCGACTTCGGCGAAGCCGTAGTCGAGCAGCAGCTCCACCGCCTCTGCGCCGAACGACTTGTCCCAGTAGCGGCGGTCGCCGATCATGATGCCGAGCTCGGCCTCGCCCTTGGCGTGGTTAATGTCGTAGACCATGCAGTTGCCGATGTGGGAGCCGTCCAGCGCGTCTATCCCGAAGCGGAGCCGCCGCCTCGCGGGGTACAGAAGCTCGTCCTCGTAGCGCATCATCGCGTCCTGGAACGAGAGCCTGCTGGGACGGGCCGCGTCGAGCTTGCAGAGCTCCTCATCGATGCTCCACGCGTAGTCGTTGGGCGCGTCGGTGCGGCGCTTCTCCCGCAGGACGACCTTAGACCCCTGGCGGCGCAGCCGCATGGCTCCCTCTCCGTTCGATTTCCGCGATCCCCTTGCGCACGACGTCGCGCTCGGTGGGGTAGGTCATCACGTCGGTAGCGCGGCCCGCGGGGAACCACTGGACGCGGTCGAACTCGGGGTCGTGGTCGTCTGTGGATCCGCCGGTGGAAGCCATGAGATAGAAGGCGACCTTCTTCTGGACGCGCACGCCGGGCCGGGCGAACCAGTAGGTTATGTCGCCGAGCCCGCTCTCGATCTCGACTTCGAGACCGGTCTCCTCTCGCACCTCGCGGAGGGCCGTCTGCGCGACGGACTCGCCGGGCTCCGGCGTGCCCTTGGGCAAGCTCCACGTGCCGCCCTCGTCGCGGCCGCAGAGGACGACCTCGGCACCGTCGTCGCCGATTCGGTAGACGACGCCCCCAGCGGAAAAATGTCGTTCGAAGTCCACGATTTTGTGCGGGCGGCGTACTCCCCACTTGCTTGGAGGGAGGGCCTCGCTCCCGCGGATTAGTCTAGGTTCGCCCCTTTGGGGGGTCAAGCGCGCCCGCCTAGCCCCACTTCGAGCTCTCCCCTACAATCGCCGGAGCGGGGCCTGTCCACGAGCCCCGGGAGGTTGAAGCATGGATGTCTTCGAAGCCATGAGCACGATGCGCAGCGTCCGGCTCTTCACGGACGAGCCGGTGACCGACGATCAGTTGGAGCGCATCCTGCGCATGGCGCAGTTCGCGCCCAACGGCAGCAACGAGCAGCGCTACCGCTTCATCGTGGTGCGCGACGCGGCGCAGCGGGCCCAGATCGGCGGCCTCTACCGCGACGGGATCCTGCATGCCATGGGCCTCGACGACATCGACGAGGCCGTGGCCCAAGCGGCGGGCCAGGGCTACATGCGGCGGGAGGTCGTGGCCCTGGCGAGGGACATGCCCACGACGCCGCCCGTGCTCATCTTCGCCGGCGGCACGGGCAACTTTCATTCGGAGCCGGCGGCGTCGGTCTTCCCCGCCGTGCAGAACCTCTGCCTCGCCGCCTGGGCCATGGGCCTGGGGACGATCATCACCACGGCCTGGCAGCGCAGGGAGGCCGAAGTCCGCGACGTCCTCGGCGTGCCCGACGACGTCTACCTCGGCGCGCTCATTCCACTCGGCCATCCCGCCCGCAAGTACGGCCCCCCGAAGCGCGGCCCCCTTGACGAGATCGTCAGCCACGACCGCTGGAGCTAGCCCGCACCGAATCGTTCGCCGTCGAAAATCTCTCGACATTCCTCCTCTATAACGGTGTCTAGCGGCCCGCCTCCCACCCCACGGCGGCGCGCAAAGACCACGGAGCGCACGGCGCTGAGGAGCGAGAGATGAAGATGCGACGTTGGCTAGTGATTCCGGCGATCGCGGGCTTGGCCGCGGTCGCCGCGTTGGGGGGGATAGCCGCCGCGGGCGGCGGCGAACGCGGGGAGACCGGCTCTCGGGTGGCCGAGATCCTCGAGCTTGACGAGCAGACCGTCACCGACGCCTTCAAACAGGCGATGCAGCAGCGGTTCGACGAGGCCCTGCAGGCCCGGCTCGACACGCTCGTTGAAGCGGAGCGGATCACGCAGGAGCAGGCCGACGAGATCAAGGCCTGGTACGACGAGCGTCCCGAGGGCGTCCCCGGCTTCGGGTTCGGCAAGCGGGGCTTCCACCGCGACGGGGCCGACATTGGCGCCCTCGTGGCGGAGATCCTCGAAGTCGACGAGCAGACCGTCACCGACGCCCTTGAGCAGGTGCGCGACGAGCGGTTCCAGGCGCGGCTCGACCAAGCCGTCGAGAACGGTCGCATCACCCAGGAGAAGGCCGACGCGATAGCCGAGCGCTACGAGAACGGCGACTTCAAGGAGCGCAAGGGGCACCACGGCAAGGGCTGGATGCTTGGCGGCAAGCATGACGCCGACGGCATGAAGGCCGGCGGGGAACCAGAGACCTCGTCCACCTAGGTGTAGACTCGGAGGTGGAGCGCGGGCGGCCCATCGCCCACGCTCCACCTCCCGTACCGCACCATGCCGAGCAAGATTCTCATCATCGAAGACGACCCCAACGCCGCCGAGCTCGCGCGGCTCTATCTGTCGAAGGACGGCCACGACGTGCTGACCGCCCTTGACGGCGAGAAAGGCCTGCGCCTCGCGCTCGACGAGGCGCCCGACCTCATCGTCCTCGACCTCATGCTCCCCGGCATGGACGGCATGAGCATCTGCCGGAGGGTACGGGAGGAGTCGGACGTCCCCATCGTGATGCTCACGGCGCGGGTAGAGGAGGAGGACCGGCTTTCAGGGCTTGAGAGCGGCGCCGACGACTACGTGACCAAGCCGTTCAGCCCTCGCGAGCTTGCCGCGAGGGTGCGCGCCGTCCTCCGGCGCACGGCACGCGACGCCCTCGACCGCGGCCCGAACGACTTGGCCGCCGGCGGCGTGCGGGCCGACGTCCGCGCCCACGCCGCGTGGGTCAACGGCACCGCCCTCAACCTTACCCGCACCGAGTTCCGCATCCTCGCGCTGTTCCTGCGCGAGCCCGGGCGCACCTTCTCACGTGACCAGATCATCGACGCCGTCTACGGCTACGACTTCGACGGCTTCGACCGCGCCGTCGATTCCCAGATCTACAACCTCCGCAGGAAGCTCGGCAAGACGCCGCGCGGTAGGCAGCACATCCGGACGGTCTACGGCGAAGGGTACCGGTTCGACGATGCGTAGTCTGTTCTCCAGCCTCCAGTTCCGGCTCGTGGCCGGGTTCGCCGTCATCCTCTCCGCCGCGCTGCTCTCCGTGAGTTGGTACGTGAGCGCCGAGTCGGGACGGCAGGCGGACCACAGCGCTTCGCTGCGGTCGGAAGTCCAAGCCGAACGGGTCCGCGCCGCTCTGGTGGAGCACTTTGCCGACAGAAAGGGCTGGGAAGGCGCGCAGCCCGCCGTCGAACGGCTGGGGAGACTGCTCGGAGCGCGGATCGTCGTACGCGACGGCGGCGGCCGAATCGTGGCCGACTCCCACCGCCGGCTGGGGCCTCCGCGATTCGAGCATGGCATCCGCGACGCTCCCCTCCTCGCCGGCGACGGGAGCAACGTCGGCAGCATCGACTTCGTTTCCGCTCGCGACTTACTGGAAGGGCAGCGCCTGGAGCCGCTTGACAGCGACCTCGCCTCGCGGGTGAGCGAGGCGCTGCTGTGGGCTGGGCTGGCCGCGGGCGGCGCGGGCATCGTCGCCGTCGGCCTCATCGCCCGCCGCGCGCTCTCGCCGGTGCGGGCCCTGTCCACGGCGGCGGAACGGTTGGGGCAGGGCGACCTCGCTCAGCGCGTCGACCCGTCGACGGAAGACGAAGTCGGCCGCTTGGGCCACGCCTTCAACCGCATGGCGGCAGACTTGGAGCAAGCCGAGCGGCAGCGCCGCGGCCTCATGGCCGACGTGGCCCACGAGCTGCGAACGCCGCTCAGCAATATCCGCGGCTACGTCGAGGCCATGCGCGACGGGGTGGCCGAGCGCGACGACGACACCCTTGACATCGTGCAGCAGCAGATCGCGCACCTGACCCGTCTCGTCGAAGACCTGCGCCTCCTGGCATTGGCGGAAGCAGGCGAGCTTGCCCTGCACCCACAGCCGGAGCGCATGGACGACCTCCTGCGGTCGGTGGCCGACGCCTTCGGCCCCCGCGCCGCGGAGAAGGGCGTCGCCATCCGCCGTGAACCCGCCGCCGACCTGCCCCTTGTGTCGATGGACCGGGGCCGCGTCGAGCAAGTGCTCCACAACCTCGTGGAGAACGCGGTGACGCATGCGCCCGAGGGTGGGACCGTCACCCTGAGCGCGGCCGTCGGCGACACCGGCTTCGTGCGGGTCTCCGTCGCCGACACCGGGCCCGGCATGGAGCGGGAGGCGCTCGACGCCGTCTTCGAGCGCTTCTACCGCCTCGACCCCTCGCGGGCGCGGGCCACCGGCGGCGCGGGCCTCGGCCTCACCATCGCCAAGCAGCTCATCGAGGCCCAGGACGGCCGCATCTGGGCCGAGAGCGAGCCGGGACAGGGCAGCACCTTCATCTTCGAGCTGCCCCTGGGCGGCACGCCGGGCTAGAGGGAAGACCCCGCCCCGGCCCTCTGAAGGGCCGGGCACATGGGTGACAGTTAGACCGGGGACATAGGTAACACTTTGACCGGGGTCTTGGCGATGCGTTTGGTGTGGTCGTCGAGGAGGCCGATGAGGAGGGGGCC
>DAOUKH010000016.1:0-10143 GCA_034421515.1 Dehalococcoidia bacterium | reverse complement strand
CGTGAATCGCTCCTACCCGCCGGACCTGCCGAGTTTCACTACCAGGGCCCATTCATCCGGCTTGACCGGCTGGACGGAGAGGCGCATGCCGCGCTTGAGCACGAGCATGCCGGCGAGTCCCGGCTCGGCGCGCATGCGGTCGACGGTCAGCGGCTCGGGGAAGCGCTCGTCGGCCTTGATGTCGACCATGTACCAGAGGGGCTTGTCAGGGGTGCTCTTGGGGTCGGGGTGGTCGGAGTCGGCGTCCCAGGCGGTGTGGTCGGGGTAGCCGCCGCGGGTGACGACCGCCGTCCCAACGATCACGAGCGGCTTGGCGTTGCTGTGGTAGAAGAGGACGCCGTCGCCCTCCTTGATCTCGTCGCGAAGGAAGTTGCGCGCCTGGAAGTTGCGGACGCCGTCCCACTCGGCTGTGCCGTCGCGCACCAGGTCGTCGTAGGAGTAGGTGTTGGGCTCCGACTTGAAGAGCCAATAGGCCATCGTTTGCCTCCGGCTGCGGGGTGGTGCCCCCACGGGAATTCGAATCCCGGTCTCCGCCTTGAAAGGGCGACGTCCTAGTCCTCTAGACGATGGGGGCGGGAATACCCGCAGGCTTCCATTCTAAGCGCCGCTCCGCCGCCCCTTCAATGAGGGCGGTCGGGGAGGGCGATTCGCGAATCGCCCCTACGGGTAGAGGGCGACCTGCTCCAGTCCGGCCGTCTCGGGGAAGCCCATCATGAGGTTCATGTTCTGCACTGCTTCTCCCGCCGCGCCCTTGACGAGGTTGTCGATGGCGCTGACCACGATCAGGCGATCCGTGCGGGGGTCGACGGTCGGGTAGACCAGACAGTCGTTGTTGCCCAGGGTCTGCTTGGTCTGGGGAGGCTCTTCGGCGACATGGACGAAGGGCTCGTCGCGGTAGAAGTCCTGGTACAGCTCGATGATCTCGCCCTTCGTGCCGTTGCCGGCGCTCTTGGCCAGCGGCGCGTAGCACGTGGAGAGAATGCCGCGCGTCATGGGGATGAGGTGGGGCATGAAGGTGATGTTCAGGGCGCGGTCCGGCGAGAGCCGCTCCAGCTCCTGCACGATTTCCGGGTAGTGGCGGTGGCCATCCAGGGCGTAGGCGCGGACGCTCTCGTTCACTTCCGAGAAGTGGGTTGTCAGACTCAGCGACCGGCCCGCGCCGGAGACGCCGGACTTGCCGTCGACGACGATGTCGCCCGCGACCAGGCCGGCCTGCACCGCCGGCGCGAGCGCCAGCACGGCGCCCGTGGGGTAGCAGCCGGGGTTGCCGACGAGCTTGGCGCCGGGAAGCTCGTCCTTGTGCAGCTCGGTCAGGCCGTAGATCGTCGAGTCGAGCAGCGGCGGCTTGGGGTGATCGACCTGGTACCACTCGGTGTACTCCGCGGCGTCGTGGAGCCGGAAGTCGGCGCTGAGGTCGCACACCGGCGTTCCCGCCTCGATGTGCTCGATCAGGCGCGGCGCGCTGTCCTTGTGGCCCAGCGCCGAGAAGACGAAGTCGACCTCGTCCTCGACGTCCTCGGTGATCGTCAGGCCCTCGGAGGCCAGGTGCGGGAAGACCTCGCCGAGGCGCTTCCCCGCCGCGCTGCGGCCCGTCACCGCTGCCAACTCGACGTTGGGGTGGCGGCAGAGGATGCGCGCCAGCTCGACGCCCGCGTACCCGGTGACGTTGATGATGCCGACTCGCAACCGCTTATCCATCTGCTCGTCTCCGCTTCTTCCCCGCCGGCGGCTTCAGCGCGCTCGCCGGACATCGTTCCTCCAACACGCACGCCGCGCAGCGGGGGCGCATCGCCTTGCATATCACGCGGCCGTGCTGAATCGTGAGCATGTGAAAGGGCATGCGGTCGGCGGGCTCGATCTGCGCCTCGAGGGCGTCGTGCGACTGGTCGGGGTTGACCTTCTCGCCGAAGAGGCCCAGCCGCTTGGCGACCCGGTAGACGTGGGTGTCCACCGGCAGCGCCGGCATGTCGAGTGAGAACATCAGGACGCAGCCCGCCGTCTTCGGGCCGACGCCCGGAAGCTCGCGGAGCCAGGCTTTGGCTTCCTCCAGCCCCATCGCCGACAGGAAGGAGAGGTCGTACTCGCCGGCCCGCGACTTCACCTCGCGTAGGATTGCCTGGATGCGGGGCGCTTTGACCCGCGCCAGCCCGCCGCCGCGGATCGCGTCGGCCACGGCATCCGGGTCCGCCGCCGCCACCGCCTCCCATGAGGGGAAGGCCGCGATGAGGCTGTCGTAGGCGCGTATCGAGTTCGTGTCCGACGTGTGCTGCGACAGGATGGTGTAGACCAGCTCCGAGACGGGGTCGTAGCCGCGCGGCGGCTTCGGCGGGCCGTACTCGGGCTCGAGGCGGCGCATTATCTCCCCGATCTCCCAGAGGGGCGGGCCCGACTTCCTCTTTCGCGCCGGCTTGGGGGCGCTCCGCTTCCGTGTGATGGTGGTCATCGCCGCGCTCACTCCCGTTATTTTATCAGGGATGCGGCCCCCGGCAGTCCCCACGCCCCCAGGACGCTTTGTGCGATACTACCCGTCGCCGCCGGGCGGTCCCGGCGCTTGCGACCTCCTCAAGAAAGGCGTTCCTCCATGCGGGACATCGTGCAACAGGCGCTCCAGGGCCACGACGCCGACTACGTCGAGCTCCGGCTCGAAGACGCCGAGTCCACTCGCCTCCAGTACCGGGGCAAGGAGCTAGAAGAGGCCAACCGCACCCGGAGCAAGGGCGGCTGCGCCCGCGCCCTGGTCAATGGCGGCTGGGGCTTTGTCTCGTTCAATTCCTACGATGACCTTGCCGAGAAGGTGCGGCTCGCCGTCCGGCAGGCCCGCATCGCCGGCAACGAGACGTCGGCGTTCGCGCCGGCGCCGCCGGTCGAGGAGTCCGTCGCCCCGCGCTTGGTGAGGGACCCGCGCGGCGTCTCGCTTTCCGACAAGAAGGCGCTGCTCGACGAGTACAACCAGATCATCTGGTCGACGGCCGACGCCATCCACAGCTCCTCCATCTCCTACGGCGACGGCGTGCGGAACGTCGTCTTCGCCGCGTCGAACGGCGCTTACATCGAGCAGACGAAGATCGACGTGACGCTCAACGTCCGGGCGATGGCCCGCGACGGCGGCGACGTGCAGCAGGCCGGCTTCAGCATCGGCGGCAACGGAGACTATGCCGTCGTCGAGGGCCGCCACGACGAGGTGCGCGCCGAGGCCCAACGCGCCGTCGACTTCCTCGCCGCCCCGGCCGCCGAGGGCCGCGAGTACACCGTCGTCCTCGACCCCATACTCGCCGGCGTCTTCGTCCACGAGGCCTTCGGCCACCTCTCCGAGGCCGACCACGTCTACGAGAACAAGAATCTGCAGGAGATCATGGTCCTGGGCAAGCGCTTCGGCGGGAAGCACCTGAACATCGTCGACGGCGCCGCCGTCCCCGGCCTGCGGGGCAGCTTCAGCTACGACGACGAAGGCGTCGCCGCCGCCAAGACGGACCTCATCCGCGAGGGCGTCCTCGTGGGCAGGCTCCACTCCCGGGAGACGGCGGCGCGCATGGGCGAGTCGCCCACCGGCAACGCTCGCGCCATCAGCTACCAGTTCCCGCCCATCGTGCGCATGACCAACACGTACATCGAGCCCCAGGAGGCGACCTTCGACGAGATCGTGTCGGAGATCGACGACGGGGTCTACGCGAAGAACTGGTACGGCGGCATGACGAGCATGGAGATGTTCACCTTCTCGGCCGGCGAGGCTTACCGCATCCGCAACGGGCGCGTTGAGGAGCTGCTGCGGCCCGTCGTCCTCTCCGGCAACCTGTTCGAGACGCTGGAGAACATCGACGCCATCGGGAACGACCTCGAAATGAACCAGGGCGGCGGTTGCGGGAAGGGCGGCCAGTCGCCGCTCGCCGTCTCCAACGGCAGCCCCCACATCCGTATTCGCAACTGCCTGGTCGGCGGCAAGTAGGCGGCGTCCCATGCACTCCGTCGTCCAAGAGGCCCTTGAGAAGGCCAAAGGCCACGCCGAGCAGGCGGAGGTCTACCGCGTCCAGCGCCGCGAGACGCCGGTCAGCTTCGAGGCCAACCGCCTCAAGATGCTCGAGACCAAGGAGTCGTCGGGCATGGCCCTCCGCATCGTCCGCGACGGACGCATCGGCTTCTCCGCCACCAACGACAGCGCCGACGTCGACGGCCTCGTGGAGCGCGCCGTCGAGCTTGCCGACTTCGGCGCCGCCGCCAAGTTCGACCTCCCCGGCCCCGAAACCTACGCCGGCGTCCCCGTCTACGACGCCAAGATCGAGGATGTCTCCATCGAGGAGATGGTGAAGACCGGCCAGACGATGATCGACGCCCTCCGCGAGCAGCACGACGACCTCGTCTGCGAGGCCGGCGTCACGCGCGCCGTGGGCGCCGTCGAGATCGCCAACTCGAACGGCGGGAGTGCCGCCTACGAGCGGTCTTCCTATGCGGTGGCCCTGCACGGGACGCTGGTGCGCGGCTCCGATATGCTCTTCGTCGGCGATTGGGCCTCCTCGACCTCCCCCGACGTCGACCCCGCCGCCGTCATCGGCCGCGTTGTCCAGCAGTTCGAGCGCGCCAAGGAGACGGCCTCGGCGCCGGCGGGCAAGGGCAAGGTCATGTTCAGCCCGCGGGGGGTCGCCTCGGCCCTGCTCCAGCCGCTAATGACCGCGCTCAACGGGCGCACCGTCGTCCAGGGCGCCTCGCCCCTTGAAGGCAGGCTCGGCGAGCAGATGCTCGACGCCCGCTTCAACTTGGTCGACGATGCCACCGTTCCCCTGCGGCCCGGCAGCGCCCCCGCCGACGCCGAGGGCGTGCCCACCCGCCGCACCGCTCTCATCGAGGGCGGCAAGCCCGCCGCCTTCCTCTTCGACCTGCAGACCGCCGGCCAGGCCGGCGCGGCCTCTACCGGCAGCGCCGCCCGCGCCTTGGGGAGCTTACCCGCCCCATCCTCCGGCGTCCTCTTCGTCGGCCCCGGCGACGTGGCCACCGCCGGCATGATCGCCTCGATCGACGACGGCGTACTCGTCGAGCAGTTGCTCGGCGCAGGGCAGGGGAACGTGCTCGGCGGCGAGTTCGGCGGCAACGTCCTCCTCGGCTACCGCATCGTCAACGGCGAGATCGCCGGGCGGGTGAAGGACACCATGATCTCCGGCAACGTCTACGAAGCCCTGAAGGATATCGCCTACCTCGGCGGTGAGGCGGAATGGGTCGGCGGGTCGCTCTCCACCCCGCCCATCTGCTGCGACGGCGTGACCGTATCCTCGAAGCAATAGGCCCGCGAAGGGAGGGGGCGGCCCGGACATGTCGGTCGAAGAGGCGCTTGCCACCCTGCGCGACCCCGGCGCGCAGCTTACCCGCTCGGCCCTTGCCGAGCTGTCCGACCTCGCCGGTGACGAGCTCGCCGCGTTCAGGCGGGCGTGGGCCGACGCCGCGGACGAGGACCGCCTGACCGCCGTCGCCTACTTCGCCGAGATGGCCGAGGACAACGTTGAGCTCGACTTCAACGCACTGTTCAGAGTCGCCCTCGACGACGACCACGACGACGTGCGCCTCCGCGCCATCGCCGGGCTGTGGGAATGCGAGGAGCGGACGCTCATCGGCCCCCTGCTGAGCGCCCTGCGCGGCGACCCCTCGGAGCCGGTCCGTGCCGCCGCCGCGCAGGCATTGGGCCGCTTCTCCTTCATGGCCGAGATCGGGAGGCTGTCCGAGCGGGACGGTATCCGGATCGGCGGGGCGCTCATCGAGGCCATCGACGACGAAATCGAATCCATCGAGGTGCGCCGCCGCGCGATCGAGGCGCTGGCGTCCATGCGCCACCCCCGCGTCCCCGGCCTCATCGAGGAGGCCTACGAGAACGAGGACAACAAGGTGCAAGCCAGCGCCCTCTACGCCATGGGCCGCACCTGCGACGTGGCCTGGATGCCCACCCTGATCGGCGAGCTGGAGAACGAAGACCCCGAGCTCCGGTACGAGGCCGCCGCCGCCCTGGGCGAGCTCGGCCACGACGACGCCGTCGAGTTCCTGCTGCCGCTCGTCGGCGACCCCGATCCCCAGGTGCAGGCGGCGGCGATCCTGAGCCTCGGCCGCATCGGCGGCGTGGCCGCCAAGAACGCCCTGCGCCGGGCGCGGCGCGAGGCCGATGCCCGCGTTGGGGAGCTGATCTCAGGGGCCCTAGAAATCGCCGAGTTCGACGACGACCCGCTCAGCGTCGACCTGCTCAACCGCGATTCGCCGGCGTCGCAGAACTAGGCCCGCGCCCTCCCTTGCCGCCCCGCGAGCGTGCGGCGTATCATTGCCCAAATTTCGCGCCCGCCGGCGGCGCGGCGCGAAAGGCCCCTTCATTCATGACAGGCCTGCGCTACTCACGCTGGGACGGCTCCCAGGAGCCGTTCGAGATCCAAGCCGACGAGGTGATGGACGAGATCTCCAACGATCTCTTCGCCGACAACAGCGTCATGCGCGCGCTTCAGCGCCTCATGCAGCGCGGCATGGACAACCGCTCCGGCCAGCGCACCCAGGGGATCAAGGAGATGCTCGAACGCCTCAAGCAGCGGCGCGAGCAGTACCTCCAGCAGTACGACCTCAGCTCCACGATGAAGGACATCGAGGAGCGCCTGAAGGACATCGTCGATACGGAGCGCAAGGGGATCGACGAACGCCTCGACGATGCCCGCAAGCAGGCCGAGTCCGATCCCTCCCAGCGCGACCTCCTCGACATGATGCAGTCGCTGGCGAACAAGCGGCTGGAGTCGTTGGACAACCTCCCGGAGTCGCCCGCCGGCCAGATCAAGGAGCTGGGCGAGTACGACTTCATGGACCCGGAGGCGCGCCGGAAGTACGAGGAGCTGATGGACGAGCTGAAGAAGCAGGCCATGCAGCAGTACTTCCAAGACATGCAGCAGTCGATGCAGAGCATGACGCCCGAGCAGATGGCGGGCATGCGTCAGATGCTGCAAGACCTGAACCAGATGATGCAGCAGCACATGCAGGGCAACCTGTCGCAGGAGCAGTTCGACCGCTTCATGCAGCAGTACGGCCCGGCCTTCGGCGACAACCCGCCGCGCGACATGGACGAGCTTATCGACCAGCTCCAAGACCGGATGGCGCAGGCCGAGTCGCTGCTCAACAGCATGGACGCGGAGACGCGGCGCGAGTTCCAGGAGATGATGGAGGGCCTGTTCGACGAGGACATGCAGATGGAGCTCGCCCAGCTCGCCTCCTTGATGGACCGCCTCGCGCCTCCCGACGAGCTCAGCCAGCGCTACCGCTTCTCCGGCGACGAGGAAATCTCACTGGAGGAGGCCATGAAGCTCATGGACCAACTCCAGCAGATGGACACGCTGGAGAACCAGCTCGACACCGTCCGCGGCCCCGGCGATCTGGACCGTGTCGACGAGGAGAAGCTCGCCGAGCTGCTCGGTGAAGAGGCCCGGCGCTCGTGGGAAGAGCTCAAGGAGATGATGCGCCGCCTGGAGGAGGCCGGCTACGTACGGCGCAAAGGCGACAAGCTCGAATTGACGCCCCGCGGCGTCCGCAAGATCGGGGACAAGGCGATCCGCGATATCTTCGCGCAACTCCGGAAGGACCGCACCGGGGCCCACGAGATCCGCTACCGGGGCGTCGGCGGCGAGCACAACGGCGAGACCAAACCGTGGGAGTTCGGCGACGAGTTCGCCGTCGATCTCCAGAAGTCGCTGCTCAACACGGTGCGCCGCGAGGGCCATGGGACGCCGCTCCGCATGAGCGTCGACGACTTCGAGGTCCAGCGTGTCGACCACACCACCCAGGCGGCGACCTGTCTCCTGATCGACCGCAGCCGGTCGATGGGCTACTACGGCAACTTCACCGCCGCCAAGAAGGTGGCCATCGCTCTCCACACGCTGATCCGCAGCAAGTTCCCCCGCGACGCGCTGTACATCATCGGCTTCTCCGACCTCGCGCACCGGTTCAACGACGACGATATGGCGGAGCTGAGCTGGGACACCGGCATATCGGGCACCAACATGCACCACGCGCTCATGCTGTCGCGCAAGCTGCTCTCCAAGCACAAGGGCGGAACGCGGCAGGTGATCATGGTCACCGACGGCGAGCCCACCGCCCACCTCGACCACGGGGTGCCGCTGTTCAGCTATCCGCCCTCGCCGATGACGATCCGCGAGACGCTGAAGGAGGTCCGCCGCTGCACCCAGGAGGGGATCACGATCAACACCTTCATGCTGGAGAACAGCTACCCGCTCCTCGATTTCGTGAACATGCTCACCCGCATCAACCGCGGGCGGGCCTTCTACGCCTCGCCCGACAAGCTCGGCGAGTACGTCCTCGTCGACTTCATGAACAACAAGCGCCGCCGCGTGGCGTAGCGCCCCCACCTGTACGCCATCCACCGACATAAGAGGAACGCCCTATGACCTCCAAGAAGATCATCTCGGCCGATTCGCATGTCATCGAGCCGCCCAACCTCTGGCTCGACTACATCGAACCGGAGTTCAAGGACCGTGCGCCGCACTGCGAACGGGAGAAGGGCAAGGACGTGTTCAAGTGCGACGGCGGCGTTGCCCTGATCCAGGTCGGCGCGGTCTCCGCCGCCGGGCGTTCCGTCGACAAGGTCTCCAACCTCGGAAGCTATGAGAGCGACGCCCCAAAGGGCGCCTACGACTCCAGTGCCCGCATCGGCGAGATCGCGTCCGACGGCGTTGAGGCCGAGGTCCTCTACCCCTCGATCGCGCTGCGCATGTTCGGTATCTCCGACATTCCCTACCAGCTCGCGTGCTTCCGTGCCTACAACTCGTGGATGGCCGACTTCTGTAACCCCTATCCCGATACCTTCAAGGGCATCGGCCTCATTCCGATCGACGACATGGAGGCCGCCGTCGGCGAACTGCACCGCTGCAAGGAGATCGGGCTCGCCGGGGTCTCGGTCGCGGTCAGCACCGACCCGGAGACGACCTACGACAAGCCGCACTTCGATCCGCTGTGGGCCGCGGCCGAGGCCGCAGATATGCCGATCAGCCTCCACATACTCACCGAGCGCCGGCGCGCCACCCAGCTGCCCGACAGCGTCAGCCGGCTCGCCAGCGGCGCGACCGAGTGCTTCGCCATCCAGGACGCCCTCGCCCGCATGATCTTCGGCGGCGTCTTCCACCGTTATCCGAACTTGCGCATCGTCTCCGCGGAGAACGACATCGGGTGGGCCGCCTACTTCACCGAGCGGATCGACTACCTCTTCGACCGCCGCCGCCCCTTCCACACCTTCGTCATTCCGATGGACACGCTCCCCAGCGAGTACATGAAGCGCAACACCTACCTCACCTTCATGCGGGACCGCTCCGGCATCCTGTCGCGGGCCATCACCGGCGTCGACAACCTGATGTGGTCCACTGACTACCCCCACCTCGACAGCACGTGGCCGAAGTCGCGGGAGATGATCGACCGGCTCGTCGGCGACATCCCCGAGGACGAGGCCCACAAGATCATTGCCGGCAACGCCGCCCGGCTGTACGGCTTCAACTAGGCCGAACGATGAAGGCCTCACGCAACCGACGCATCAACGCAGCGCCGCACGAGATATGGGCCCTGATTTCTACGATTGAAGGGCTCGCATCCTGGCACCCCGGCGTCGTCTCCGCTCAGCACGTGGACGGCCCTGCCGATGGGGTCGGCCGGCGCCACCGCATGGAGCGGATGCTCTACCAGCACGACCTCCAAGTCGAGCAGGAGGTCGTCGAGTGGGAACCCGGGCGCCGTCTCACGCTCGCCCACCGCCGCGAGACGATCGACGATTCCGAGGTTGTCGGCGTCCGTGACTTCACCACGACCGTCGATATCCAATCGGTGGACGAAGGCGGCGCCTCGAAGGTCACCGTCACCTATCGTTGGACCGCCCGCATCGGCATCCCCTGGATTCAGAGCGTCCTCTTTGGGGGCCGCGTCATGGGCCGCGAGCTCAACGAAACGCTCGAGAAGATCAACGTCCACGTCACCGGCAAGCTGTAGCTTGCTCGACGCTTGGGGGCCATCCCCGCCCTGGCCCTCTTGAAGGGCCGGGCACATGGGTGACAGTTAGACCGGGGACATAGGTAACACTTTGACAGGGGTCTTGGCGATGCGTTTGGTGTGGTCGTCGAGGAGGCCGATGAGGAGGGGGCC
>DAOUKH010000015.1:0-10534 GCA_034421515.1 Dehalococcoidia bacterium | reverse complement strand
GGCGACTACACCCGCGGCCCCCGCGTGATCGGCGACGGCGTGCGCACAGAGATGCGCAAGGTGCTAGCCGAGATCCAGGACGGCACCTTCGCCAAGGAGTGGATCACCGAGTCGCGCGAAGGCGGCGAGGGATTCCGCACCCTGCGCAAACGCGACACCGAGCATCAGGTCGAGCAGGTCGGCGAAGAGCTCCGTTCCATGATGAAGTGGTTGAAGAAACCTGAATCGGCGAAATAGCGGGGAAGCAAGTTAGATGAAACGGTTCATCCTTCGCACTCGCTGCAGCCTCCTGCTCCCCCGCGGGGGGTAATACTTCTTCGACCATCAACGGAACGAAAGTTGAGCACACCTGGCGTTTTCAAGGGGGAACGCATGAACGCCGCAAATAAAGCGCCCGGGGCGCAAGACCCCGGCCGAGTCCTGATCTTCGACACCACGCTCCGCGACGGCGAACAGGCCGCCGGAGCCACCATGACCGCCGACCAGAAGCTCGAGGTCGCGCATCAGCTCGAACGGCTGGGCGTGGACATCATCGAGGCCGGCTTCCCGGTGAACTCTCAGGCCGAGCTCTCCGCCGTGCAGCGCATCGCCGAGGAGGTCCGCGGGCCGATCATCTGCGGGCTGGCGCGGGCCAACCCGAAGGACGTCGACGCCGCTTGGGAAGGCGTGCGCGACGCCGCGCGGGGGCGCATCCACGTCTTCCTCTCCAGCTCGGAGATCCACATCCTCCACCAGCTCCGCAAGGACCGCGAGGAGGTCTTGGCCATGGCCTGCGACAACGTGGCGCGAGCCAAGGAGTACTGCGACGACGTCGAGTTCTCGCCGATGGATGCGACCCGGAGCGACCCGGAGTACGTCCACCGCCTGCTCGAAGCGACCATCGACGCCGGCGCGACCACGGTCAACATTCCCGACACCGTGGGCTACACGACGCCGGAGGAGTTCTACCAGCTCATCGCGGGCATCAACGAGAACGTCCGCAACATCGACAAGGCGGTCATCTCGGTGCATTGCCACAACGACCTCGGCCTCGCGGTGGCGAACAGCCTCGCCGCCGTGCGCGCCGGGGCCCGGCAGATCGAATGCACCGTCAACGGCATCGGCGAGCGGGCGGGCAACGCCTCCCTCGAAGAGGTGGTCATGGCCATCCGCACCCGCGGTGACACCTACGACCTGACCACCAACGTCGATACCACCAACATCGTCCGAGCCAGCCGCCTCGTCAGCGAGCACACCGGCTTCTCCGTCCAGCCCAACAAGGCCATCGTGGGCAAGAACGCCTTCCGGCACGCCTCCGGCATCCACCAGGACGGCATCCTGAAGGACCGCTCGACCTACGAGATCATGAACCCGCGCGAGATCGGCCTCAGCACCTCGCTGGTGCTGGGCAAGCTCAGCGGGCGTCATGCCTTCCGAATGCGGTTGGAGGAGCTCGGCTTCCGCCTTGACGACGAGGGCCTGATGCGCGCCTTCGAGCGCTTCCAGACCGTCGCCGAGAAGAAGAAAGAGATCAACGACCACGACCTGATCTCGCTCGTCTCGGACGAGCTGCGCGCGATCCAGGAGGACTACCGCCTCGACCACGTGCAGGTCTCCTGCGGCAGCCACGAGATCCCCACCGCGACGGTGCGGATCATTGGCCCCACCGGCGAGGTCTTCCAGGAGGCCGCGACGGGAACGGGCCCGGTGGACGCCTGCTTCAAGGCCGTCGACCGCATCATCGGGGAAGAGGTCACCCTCGAAGAGTACGCCGTCAACTCGGTCACCGAGGGCATCGACGCCCTCGGCGAGGTGATGGTGCGGATCGAGCGGAACGGCATGACCTACGTCGGCCGCGGCTCCTCGACGGACATCATCGTGTCCAGCGCCAAGGCCTACGTGAACGCCTACAACCGCCTCCTCGCCAACCTCGACGCCCCCCGTGCGGCGGAGGCGGTGCGCTCCGGCCCCTAGTCCGACCGCCCAGCCGGTGCGGCGCGACGCCGCACCGGCGCGAGGGGCGCGCCTGAGGAGACCACGATGCCGCCTCGGACGATGTTCGAGAAAATCTGGGACGCCCACGTCGTCCATCAGGAGCCGGGCAAACCGGCCCTGATCTACATCGACCTGCACCTCGTCCACGAGGTCACCTCGCCGCAGGCCTTCGAAGGTCTGCGGCTGGCGGGGCGCGGCGTGCGCCGCCCGGACCTCACCATCGCGACGGTCGACCACAACGTCCCCACCTGGGAGCGCTCTCGGCCCTCGACCGACCCCATCGCGGTGCAGCAGATGGAGACGCTGGACGACAACGCCCGCCGCTATGAGCTGCCCTACTACGACATCCACAGCGAAGGGCAGGGCATCGTCCACGTCATCGGCCCCGAGCGCGGCGCGACGCAGCCCGGCAAGACGATCGTCTGCGGCGACAGCCACACCGCGACGCACGGCGCGTTCGGGGCGCTGGCCTTCGGCATCGGCACCTCCGAAGTCGAGCACGTCCTCGCCACACAGTGCCTGGTGCAGGCCAAGCCCAAGACAATGGAGGTCCGGCTGAACGGGCCCCTCCCCAACGGCGTCAGCGCCAAGGATATCATCCTCGCCGTCATCGGCGAGATCGGCGTCTCCGGGGCCGCCGGCTACGTCATCGAGTACACCGGCGAGGCGATTCGCGGGCTCTCGATGGAGGGCCGCATGACTGTCTGCAACATGTCCATCGAGGGCGGCGCGCGCGCCGGCATGGTCGCACCCGACGAGACGACCTTCGACTACCTCCGCGGCCGCGCCGAAGTTCCACGGGGCGCCGCGTTCGACGAGGCCGTCGACCGGTGGCGGCAACTCGCCACCGACGAGGGCGCTGTCTTCGACCGCGTGGTCGAGATCGACGCCGCCGGCATTGCCCCCAACGTCACGTGGGGGGTCAACCCCGGCCAGGTCATCCCCGTGACCGGCGCCGTGCCCGACCCTCAGGACGCCGGCTCCGAGGCCGACCGCACCGCGATACGCCGCGCCCTCGACTACATGGGCCTGGAGCCCGGCACGCCGATCACCGATATACCCATCGACCGCGCCTTCATCGGGTCCTGCACCAACGCGCGCATCGAAGACATGAGAGCCGTCGCCGAGATCGTCGAAGGCAAGCGGGTACACGACCGGGTCTCCGCGATGATCGTCCCCGGCTCGTTCGCCGTGAAGCAACAGGCCGAGGCCGAGGGGCTCGACGCGATCTTCCGCGACGCCGGTTTCGACTGGCGCGAGGCCGGCTGTTCCATGTGCCTCGGCATGAACCCCGACATCCTCGCCGAGGGCCAGCGCTGCGCCTCGACCTCGAACCGCAACTTCGAGGGACGCCAGGGCAAGGGCGGGCGCACCCACCTCGTCAGCCCCGCAATGGCGGCGGCGGCAGCCATCGAGGGCCGCTTCGTCGACGTGAGGACCTGGCGTTGAAGTTCACCATCGCCCTCCTCCCCGGCGACGGCATCGGGCCGGAGGTCGTCGCCCAGGGCCGCCGCGTCCTCGACCGCGCCGCCGAGCTCTTCGGCTACGACATCCGCTACCACGAGGGACTGATCGGCGGCTGCGCCATCGACGCCACCGGCGAGGCCCTCTCCGACGACACCGTCGCCATGTGCCGTAGTGCCGACGCCGTGCTCCTCGGCGCCGTCGGCGGCCCCAAATGGGACGACCCCAGAGCGAAGACCCGGCCCGAAGCCGGCCTCCTCAAGCTGAGGAAAGACCTCCGGCTCTTCGCCAACCTCCGCCCCGTGAGCAGCTACCCCGAGCTGATCGGCGCGACCCCGCTCCGCCCCCACCTCCTCGAAGGGCTCGACCTCCTCGTGATCCGCGAGCTGACCGGCGGGCTCTACTTCGGCAAGCCCAAGAAGCGGTGGAGCACGGCGCGGGGACGGCGAGCCATAGACGCCATGGCCTACACCGAGCAAGAGGTCGAGCGCGTCGTCCGCACCGGCTTCGAGCTCGCCCGCGGGCGGCGCAAGAAGCTGACCTCCGTCGACAAGGCCAACATCCTGGAGACCTCGCGCCTCTGGCGGGAGATCACGACGGAAGTCGCCGCCGAATACCCCGACGTCGCCCTCACGCACATGCTCGTCGACACCGCGGCGATGAACCTCGTACGGTCGCCCGCCGAGTTCGACGTCATCGTCACCGAGAACACCTTCGGCGACATCCTCACCGACGAGGCGGCGGTGCTGGCGGGGTCGATGGGGATGCTCCCCTCGGCGAGCCTTGGCGGGAAGGGCATCGCCGCCCGCGGCCCCAAGGCCGGGCGCACCTTCGGCCTCTACGAGCCGATCCACGGCAGCGCACCCGACATCGCCGGCCAGGGGAAGGCGAACCCGCTGGCCATGATCCTGAGCGTGGCGCTCATGCTCCGCTATTCCTTGGCGCAACCCGCCGCCGCTGCCGCGATCGAAACGGCGGTGGAAAGCGTCCTTCGCTCCGGTCTGCGCACGCCGGACATCGCCGGCCAAGGGGAGTCGACCGTCGATACCGAAGCGATGGGGTCGGCGGTCATCGACGCCCTCCAAGCAGCGTAGCCCAGCACCGATTGAGAAATCCTTCACACTCCAGTAGAGTAGAGACGCCCTTTCTGGGCAGGCCCAACCGGTGAGGTTCCCCGCATGACGACTGACACTCCGGCCCCGATTGTCCGCGCGGTGGACGTCCACAAGACCTATGACTCCGGCCGGGTGACCGTCAAGGCGCTCCGCGGCGTCAACCTGACCGTCGAGCGTGGGGAGATGGTCGCCATCATGGGGCCGAGCGGCTGCGGCAAGACCACCCTGCTCAACTGCCTCTCCGGCCTCGACGACATCGACTCGGGCAGCGTGACCATCGGCGGCGCCGAGCTGGCCTCCATGTCCGACGACCAGAAGACCCGCTACCGTGCCACCCGCATGGGTTACGTCTTTCAGGCGTTCAATTTGCTGCCCGTGCTGATCGCGGTGGAGAACGTCGAGATGCCGATGCTGGTGTCGGGAACGCGGGCTTCCGAGGCCCGGGAGCGGGCCACCGAGGCGCTGACGCTGGTGGGCCTCGCCGACTGGCAGAATCACTACACGTCGGAGCTCTCCGGCGGGCAGCAGCAGCGCGTGGCCATCGCGCGGGCCCTGGTGAACCAGCCGGAGATCGTCTGGGGCGACGAGCCCACCGGCAACCTCGATAGTGAGAACTCGGCAGAGGTCATGGGCCTGCTCCGAAAGCTCAACCGCGAGAACGGGCAGACCTTCATCCTCGTCACCCACGCCGCGGACGTGGCCCGCGACGCGAACCGCATCGTCCACATGAACGACGGCCAGATCGTCCGCGAAGAGCGGATCCGCAACGGCTCTTCCTAGTCCGGTGCTCTCGTCGGGGCGAGTCGCGACTCGCCTGCTCCCCGCTGTCCGGACTGTTGCCTATGGTAGAATCCGCGCCCAGATGCCGGTAGCCGAACCGTCGGGAACGGTGGATCCGCGCCCGCCCATGTCCTACTTCGCGCGGCCCATGACCGCCCTCGATATCTCCGAGGTGGCGGCCATCGAACGGGAGTGCTTCCCAACGGGGTGGGTCCCGACGCATTTTCGACGCGAGCTGCGCAGCCGCACCGCAGCGTACCTCGTGGCCTGCCGCGCCAACGACCCAAGCGACGCCCTGCAGGAGGCCCGTGACGCGCTGCTCGCCGAGCCGCCCCATCAAGGCCCGGCGGCGAGAGTGGCCGGCTGGCTGCTGCGAACCGTGGGCCGCGGCGACGACACCCCGGCTGACACCCGCGGCATCGTGGGTTTCGTCGGGCTGTGGTTCATCGGCGACGAGGCCCATGTCACCGCCATCGGCGTGCGGGAGCGCGAACGGCGGCTGGGGGTGGGCGAACTCCTGCTCCTCGCAAGCGCCGAGCTCGCCGTGCCGCGCGGGGCCCGCGTGATGACCCTCGAAGTCCGCGCAGGCAACCGGGGCGCGCAGGAACTCTACAAGAAGTACGGCTTCGCCCAGGTCGGCATCCGCAAGGGCTACTACACCGACAACGGCGAGGATGCGTTCGTCATGACGACCGACCCTATCCGCGAGGACCGCTTCCTCAGCAGGCTCGAGCGGCTGCGCTTCGACCACCAGCGAAGTTGGGGCGCGAGCGTACGCCTGCTCACACAGGCCTCGACCACTTCCTAGCTCCCTCAACCCTCAACCCTCTCCCCTCTTCATGCGAGAGGCCAAGAGTGGCCCATGACGGGGGCTAAAGCCTAAACCCTCCCCCCAGAGGGGGAGCACCTTAAGCCTCTCCCCCTCTGGGGGAGACTGAGAGAGGGCCGGGGCGGGGTTCCACACCCCGTCGCGCCGCCTAGGCTTCCCTGATGCGGAAGGCCGCGTGCAGCGCCTTTGACGCCTTCTGGCGATCCTCGCCCGCGATCAGGCACGAGATGCGAACTTCGCTCGTGCCGATAGCGATCACGTTTACGCCCGCTTCGCCCAAGGCGGCAAACAGCCCGCTGATGTGCGCCGGCGCGCTGACGATGCCCGTCCCCACCAGCTCGACCTTGGTGAGGTTCTCCATCGTCTCGACGGCGGCGGCGTCGATAGCTTCCTGAATCGCCTCGAGGCGGCGCACCGTGCCCTCCACGTCCTCGTTCCGCACCGTGAAGGAGACGTCGGTCATCCGGTCGATGCTCGCATTCTGCAGGATCAGGTCGACGGAGATGCCCGCCGCGGCGATGGGCGAGAAGATGAGCGCGGCGATGCCGGGCTTGTCGGGAACACGTACGAGCTTGATCAGCGCCCACCCATCTTCCAACCGGATGTCGCTGACACGTTGGCGGACTTCCACGCGGTTACCCTTCCGAGTCCTCTTCCTGCCGGTCGCCGGGTAGACGGCGCTGCAGGGGGAAGAAGATGACGTCTCGAATGTTCGAAGCGCCCGTGAGCAGCATGACGAGCCGGTCCATACCGATGCCGAGCCCGCCGGTGGGCGGAAGCCCGTGCTCCAAGGCGCTGAGGTAGTCCTCGTCCATCGGGTGCGCCTCTTCGTCGCCGGCCTCGGCGGCGCGGCCCTGGGCGATGAACTGGCTGCGCTGGTACTCCGGGTCCGTGAGCTCGGAGAAGGCGTTCCCCAGCTCGAAGCCGGCGACGTAGGGTTCGAAGCGCTCGGCGAGCAGCGGCTCGCCGCGGCGGCGCTTGGTGAGCGGGCAGAGCGCGGCGGGGTAGTCGAGGATGAAGGTCGGCTCGATCAGCCGTTCCTCGACGCGCCGGTCGAAGATCTCGCCGATGATGTGCGCCGCGTCCATGCCGTCGAGTTCATCCGCCGGAATTCCTGCACCCTCGGCGGCCGCGGCGGCCTCCTCGCGGGACGCGTCCGGCGCGAGGTCGGCACCCGCGTACTCGCGCAGCGCCTCGAAGTACGGCAGCCGTCGCCACGGCTTGCCCACGTCGATCACGACCTCCTGCCCCCCTGCCTTGCGGGGCGGCAGTTCCAACGTCCCGTTCGCTTCTTGAGCGGCGTGCCGGACCAGCGACTCGGTCAACTCCATCATGTCGGTGTAGTCGGCGTAGGCCTGATACGCCTCGAGGAGGATGTACTCGGGATTGTGCGTCGAATCGATCCCCTCGTTGCGGAAAACGGCCGCCATCTCGTACACACGGTCGAAGCCGCCGACGATGAGCCGCTTGAGATAGAGCTCCGGTGCGACGCGCAGGTACAGGTCGCGCTTCAATTCGTTGTGGCGGGTGACGAAGGGACGGGCGGCGGCCCCACCGTAGATCGGCTGGAGCACCGGGGTCTGCACGTCCAGGAACCCCCGGCCTTCGAGGAAGCTTCGCACTGCGGCGAAGATGCGTGACCGCTTCCGAAAGAGCAACCGCGCCTCGGAGTCGGCGATCAGGTGCAGATAGCGCCGGCGGCGCATCGTCTCCACGTCCTTCAGACCGTGGAACTTCTCGGGCATGGGCTGCAACGACTTGGCGAGCAGGTCGAAGCGGTGCGTCTCGACGGTCACCTCGCCGGTCTTGGTAACAAAAAGCGGACCTTCGACGCCGAGAAAATCGCCGCGGTCAACAAGCTCTTTGAACCGGCTAAAATCCTGCGTCTTGTCCAGCGTCAGATAGATCTGGATCGAGCCGTCCTCGTCCTCGATGCGGGCGAAGCTGGCCTTGCCCATGCGCCGCACTTCGGTCAGACGTCCCGCAAGGCGTACGGCCCCGACGGCGCCGTCGGCATGGTGAGCGGCGAGCGCCTCGGCGATCGTCTGGCTGCGGCGGAACTCGTGGGGATAGGGGTCGACGCCCGATTCCCGAAGGCGTTCCAGTTTTTCGACGCGGGCCGTTCGTTCGTCCATCGGCCCGCTAGCCGTCGCCGTAGCGCTTGAAGACGTTGGGGAGCATCCGCTCCTGTCCGCGTCCGTCGGGCGTTACCAGCCCCAGAATGACGCCGAGCAAGCGGTCGAGGTAGACGCCCATGCCGACGAGCGGCGTCCCCGCGGGCCAGCGGCGAAGCTCCTCGACGAAGCGGCGGTCGGGCTCGGGGAGCACATCGTAGCCCTGCCGCCGCAGATGCTCGATGTGCCGGAAGCGGACGGCCTGCGCCTCGGCGTCCATCAGCTCGCGCTGCGCCAAGGCCACCCGCAGGCCACCCATGTACAACTCCCACTTGTCGCAGTGAACGCCGTCCGACGACTGCGCCATGGGGCTGGACTCAAGGGGCAAAGAGTGCACCACGGTGGGCTCGACCAGCGACGGCGCCACGCCCTCGCGGAAGGCGCGTTCGAGGAACTCGAACCAGTAGCCCTGCGGCCCCCGGCGCAGATAGGGTGAGAGGTCGGCGGTGCCGCGGAGCAGGCCCTCGGAGGCGGCGACAAGCGCGGCGTCGGCGGCGCGTACCTCGATCGCCTCGGCCTGCGCCTCCGCGTCTGCGCCGTTGCTGCTCGGCGCCGACTTCGCCAGCAGCGCGTCGAGATCGAAGTCCGCGTCCAGGGCCCGGAGGGCGTCGCCGAACCCCAGGCGGTCCCAGCTACTCGCGGTGGAGGGGACGCCGGCGTGCGCACCCGCCTCCCGCAGCGCCTGGACGCCGGCGGCGATCGCATCGCGCAGCAGGCCCTCGAAGGCGGTGTGGTCATCATCGACGGCATAGAGCTCAAGGAGGGTGAACTCGGGACGGTCGAAGCTGTCCACCGGCGCCGCTTCGTCGAAGTCGTCGCGGAGGCAGAGCGCCACCTCGAACACCTTCTCCGCCTCCTCCGGCCCCCAGTCGATCAGGAGCCGTTTGAGGTAGAGCTCGGGGGCGGCGCGGAACCACAGCCGCTCGCCGAGCGAGGCCGAGTAGGTGCTGAACCCGACCGCCCGCTCGAATCCGGCAAGCTGCGTATGGAGCAACGGCGTCTGCACCTCGGCGTAGCCGCGCTCCTCCAGAAAGCCGCGTAAGGCCTTCAGGAAGGCCACGCGCCCGCGCATCATGACCGGGCCGGCCTGCGTCACGATGCCTCCCAGCGGGTGCCTTCGATGATTGGAAGATACAGGACGTCGAGCGACACGTCGGCGGCCTCGGCCCGGCTCACCGCCGCCCCGACCGCTTCCTCGACCGCCTTCACCGGCAGCGGAGGCGTTCGGAGGTAGACGGACGACGCGTCAGTGCCGCTGTTCACCGCCTCGACGTCGACTCCGTCCCTCCGCAGCGAGGCGGCAAGGCTGTCCGCGTCCGTGCCGCCGCCCAGCAGGAAACGCAGCAAGAAGGGCGCCCGCAGCCCGTCGGCGCGCAGCAATGCCGACGCGCCCTCGTAGGCCTGGGGGTCGCGGAAGGCGTCGGCGCCGTACATGTAGCGGGGCGGGGAGTCGGCGGCGCGCTTGCCCGAGGCAAGCTGGCGCGCGCAGAAGAGCACGTCGGCCATCACGGACGAGGCCGTCTCCGGGCCTCCGGCGCCGGGGCCGCGCAGCGCCAGCGTGAACGGCGCGCCCGCCCCTCCGCCCGGCGACTCCACCTCCAGCAGGCAGCCGTTCTCCGCGCCGCCGACGCCGCCGAGCGCGTGGTCGAGCGGCACGGCGGCGGGCTGGGCCCACGCGACGACGCGGCCACCGTCGCGCTGCGCCCCGGCCAGCATCTTGGGCGTCAGGCCGAGACCGGCGAGCACCTCGAGGTCCCGCGCGGTAAAGACGGGGCGCGTGCCGAGATGATCGTCGTCGCCGCAGATGTCGGCACAGGGCGTCTTGTCGCCGGGGCAATCGTGGAAATCGGCGCGGTCGGAGGCATCGGCATGCACCGGACCCCGCCGCGCGATGCCCCGCAGATAGACATCCTGGGGGCGCAGGCGGACGCCGAAGCCGAGGCCCGCGAGAATCATCATTTTGCTGCGGGCGTCCTCGCCGAGCACGTCCGCGCCGGGGTCGGACTCGGCGAGACCGCCGTGAATCGCCGCGCAGACGGCCCGCTGATAGGTCCCGCCCGCGATCATGCGCGAGAGGATGAAGTTGGTCGTGCCGTTCAGGATGGCGAGCATCGCCTGCACCCGGCCCCCGATGGCCCCGGCGATGGTCTGGACAACGGGCATGCCGCCGCCGACCGCGGCCTCGTAGGCAAGAATCA
>DAOUKH010000014.1:0-13253 GCA_034421515.1 Dehalococcoidia bacterium | reverse complement strand
CTCGTCTCTTGCCAGGGCAACACAGCTCCTCCTCATGGATCGCTTCCAGCGATCCTCCAATGTGTTACCCATGTGCCCGGTTTACCTGTTACCTATCTCCCCGGTCTGTACCCACCTTAAACCTCTCCCCCTCTGGGGGAGATTGAGAGAGGGCACGCGCCCGAAGGGCGCGCCGGCGGCGGAGGGATTGACAGTCTCAATTTTCGACTCCTATAATCGCGAAAGAGGTGGAGCGGCCCGCTTTCGGGGCCGGCCTCGTGGCGAGGCGCCCTCCACCCTTCCGGAACAGGTTTCCCATTCGCGCCCTGAGGCTGTTCGGTGGCTTGTGGCGCCGCCGTAGCAAGCTCCCGGCTCTTCCCTTGGGCGCGACCCCTCTCTGGACGGCAGCGATCCACATGAGCCGAAATTCGTGAACCACGCGGCGAAGTTCATCTTCGTAACCGGCGGCGTCGTCAGCTCCGTCGGCAAGGGCATCGCCGTCGCCTCTCTCGGCCGCATCCTCAAGAGCCGCGGCCAGACCGTCTCGGTGCAGAAGCTCGACCCCTACCTGAACGTTGATCCCGGCACCATGTCCCCCTACCAACACGGCGAGGTCTTCGTCACCGCCGACGGCTGCGAGACCGATCTCGACCTCGGCCACTACGAGCGCTTCATCGACCTCGAGCTCACCAAGCACTCCAACGTCACCGCCGGCGACATCTACAGCTCCGTGATCGCCAAGGAGCGCCGAGGCGACTATCTCGGCGGGACGACCCAGGTCGTCCCCCACGTGACCAACGAGATCAAGGACCGCATCCTCCGCCTCGCCGATAAGAGCCCCGCCGACGTCATCATCGTCGAGGTCGGCGGCACCGTCGGCGACATCGAGGGCCTCCCCTTCCTCGAGGCGATCCGCCAGATGCGCAACGAGGTGGACCGCGGGGCCGCCCTCTACCTGCACGTGACCTATCTGCCCTACATCAAGGCGACGCAGGAGCTGAAGACGAAGCCGACCCAGCACTCCGTCAAGGAGCTGCGCAGCATCGGCATCCAGCCCGACATCATCCTCTGCCGCAGCGACTACGAGATCCCGGAAAGCGCGCGGGCCAAGATCGCCCTCTTCTGCGACGTGCCGCCCGACGCCGTCGTGCCGCTGGAGACGGCGGACAACATCTACGAGGTCCCCGGCATCCTCGAGGACGCGCGCATCGGCGACCTCGTGATCGAGCGGTTGGGCCTCCAGGCCTTTCCCGACGGTCTCGTCGACTGGCGCTCCATGGTCGACAAGATGACCGCCGAGTACGAGCCGCTGCCCATCGCGGTCGTCGGCAAGTACGTGGAGCTGCACGACTCCTACATCTCGGTGCGTGAGGCCCTGCAGCACGCGGGCATCGACCACGGCCGGGGCGTCGAAATCACCTGGATCGCGGCGGAGGAGTTGGAGTCGGGCGACTGGGAGCCGTTTCTCGCCCACGCCTGCGGCATCGTCGTGCCCGGAGGATTCGGCGAGCGCGGTATCGAGGGCATGGTGCGCGCCGCCCGCTACTCGCGGGAGCGCGGCATTCCCTATCTCGGCCTCTGCCTCGGCATGCAGGTCATGGTGATCGAGTTCGCCCGCCACGCGATCGGGGCCGAGGCGAACTCGACCGAGTTCGACCTCGAGACGCCCTACCCGGTCATCGACCTGATGCCCGGCCAGCGCGACCTCGACGACATGGGCGGCACCATGCGTTTGGGCGACTACGTGTGCGACCTCGAGGCCGGCACCCTGGCCCGCACCGCCTACGGCGAGCGCTCCGTTGTCGAGCGGCACCGCCACCGCTACGAGTTCAACAACGACTACCGCGAGCGGCTCTGTGGGGCGGGTCTTACCCCGAGCGGTCTCTCGCCGGACGGCTCACTGGTCGAAATCACCGAGTTACAAGGGCACCCCTTCATGTTGGGGACCCAGTTCCATCCCGAGTTCAAATCGCGCCCGAACCGCCCCCACCCCCTCTTCCAGGCGTTCGTGGGCAGGGCAAAGGAGATCGTCCCCGAGGGCGGCCAGCACAAGCTCCCGATCAGCTAAGCGGCGGTTACCACGGGCAGGAGGCAACGGCGTTGAGAGAGGACGGAAGAAGGTCGAACCAGCGGGGATCGCGGCGGCGCTCGGGTAACCGGGGCGGCCAGGTCCAGGTAATGGAGCCCGAGGTCGACCTGACCCCAACGACTGATCTGGCCGCGGTCATGGCGGTGCTCGACTCCAAGTCACGCGACGATCTCGTCGCCGTGGCCGGCGAGATCGGCATCCAGGGCGTCGCCCAGATGAAGAAGAGCCGCCTCGTCCAGGAGCTCCTCCAGATCAAGGCGAAGGAGCAGGGCCACGAGGTCGCGACCGGCGTCATCGAGATCATCGGCGACGGCTACGGCTTCCTTCGCAGGAACGGCCTTCGCCCCAGCCCGGACGACGTCTACCTCTCCCCCTCCCAGATTCGCCGCTTCGCCCTACGCACCGGCGACCTCGCCATCGGGCTCGTCCGCCCGCCGAAGGAAAGCGAGAAGTACCGCGGCCTCCAGCGCGTCGAGGGCATCAACGGCCTCGATCCCGAGGCGGCGAAGAAGCGCCCGACCTTCGACCGGCTCACCCCCGTCTTCCCCGACGAACAGATCAAGCTGGAGCTCGGCCCCAAGAATCTCTCCAACCGGCTCATCGACATGCTCTCCCCCATCGGCCGGGGCCAGCGCGGCCTCATCGTATCGCCCCCCAAGGCCGGCAAGACCATGCTGCTCAAGAGCATCGCCCAGGGCGTGTCCCAGAACGCCCCGGAGGTCGTACTCATGGTCGCCCTCGTCGGCGAGCGCCCCGAGGAAGTCACCGATATGGAGCGCTCCGTCGAGGGCGAGGTCTTCAGTTCCACGTTCGACGAGCCCGTCGAGGACCACACTCGGGTCGCCGAGCTCGTCCTGGAACGCTCGAAGCGGCTGGTCGAGGGCGGCAAGGACGTCGTCGTCCTCCTCGATAGCATCACCCGCCTCACCCGCGCCTACAACCTCGCCGTGCCCACCAGCGGGCGCACCCTCTCCGGCGGCATCGACCCCGTCGCGCTCTATCCGCCGAAACGCTTCTTCGGCGCGGCGCGCAACTGCGAGGGCGGCGGTAGCCTCACCGTGATCGCCACCTGCCTCATCGACACCGGCAGCCGCATGGACGACGTCATCTACGAAGAGTTCAAGGGCACCGGCAACATGGAGCTGCACCTCGACCGCAAGCTCGCCGAGCGCCGCATCTACCCCGCGATCGACATCCAGCGCAGCGGCACCCGCCGCGAGGAGCTGCTCCTCAGCGGCGACGCCCTGAAGCAGGTCTGGCTCCTCCGCCGCATCGTGGCCATGATCACCGCCGACGCCCAGCGCGAGACCGAAGCCACCGAAAAGATCCTCGAGCGCCTCTCCAAGACCCCCACCAACGACGCCTTCCTCGCCACCCTCAACAAGAGCGGCGTCTAACCGCCGCCCTCCTTAAGCCTCCCTCCCCTTGTGGGAGGGACTGAGGGAGGGGTCGCGCCGCAGGCGCGGGCGACGCGGGGCGGGGGCAGTCCAGCGGCTGGGGCGCCATCGCCCCACCCCGACCCCTCTCTCTCATCTCCCCCACAAGGGGGGAGAGGCCAGAGCCCACGGCCAACCCCACGAAGCGTTCCTCTTAAACCCCCCTCTCCTTGTGAGGAGGGCGCCCCCTCTTAAGCCTCCCTCCCCTTGTGGGAGGGACTGAGGGAGGGGTCGCGCTGCTAGGCGCGCCGGAGGGGCGGCGCGGGGGGCGGGCAGTCCGGCGGCTGGGGCACCGTCCACCCCACCCCGGCCAGACCCCACGGAGGCCCTCCAACCACCCCCACGCTGCTACAATCCCCACCGTGACCACCGCCGTCCTCACCGCTCCCCCACTCCCCGCTCCACCTACTGCCCCCGCCGCCCCCCACGGACTCAGCCACATGGGCCTCCGCGAGGGCTCGCGCCGCTTCTTCTTCGACGGCCAACCCCGCCTCGGCTTCCGCGTCGCCGCCGGCGCAGCCGTCGCCCTCGGCCCACCCGTCGGCCCCCCGGAGACCGCCACCTCCGTCCTGCAAGGCTTCCGCGGCTGGTGCCGCGAGCGCGGCCTGCGCGCCGTCGTCTGCGGACTCCCCGCCGACCTCATCGGCGCCGCACATGCCGCGGGCTACAACCTCACTCCCGCCGGCGACGAGGCGGTCCTCGACCCCCGCCACTTCCACCCCCGGGGGCGCCGCTGGCGCGAGGTCCGCGCCGCCCGCAACCGCGCCCGCAGCCGCGGCCTCCGCTTCCGCTGGATGACTCCGAAAGAATACGCTGGCCGCCGCCGCGAGATCGACGCCGTCTCCCAGTCCTGGCTCCGCACAAAGCGGCCCCTCGAGCTTCGCTTCGCCTTCGGCGGGACCGGTGCCCTCATCGACCCCGCCGCGCGCTCCGCCATCGCGGAGGACTCCCACGGCCGCATCGCCGGCTTCGCCACCTGGGTCCCCGCCCGCGGCGGCTGGATGCTCGAGCTCCTCCGCTACCGCCCGGGCGTCATGGCCGGCCTCGCCGACTTCCTCGTCGCCGACTCACTCCTCGCCTTCCGCGGCGAAGGCTGCCCCTACGCCAGCCTCTCCGGCGCCCCCCTCGCGAACCTCGACGGCGCCCCGTCCTGGACCCTCGCCGCCCTCCGCCGCGTCGCCCGCCCCCTCTACGACGCCGACGGCCTCCGCCGCTTCAAGCAGAAATTCAACCCAACCTGGACCCCCCTCTACCTCGCCCACACCGGCCGCTTCGGCCTCCCCCGCGCCGCCCTCGCCATCCTCCGCGCCTCCCTCACCTAAGGGGCGCGCCCCTTAAACCTCCCTCCCTCTGGGAGGGACTGAGGACGGGCCCGTCCCCTTCCCCCTCTTCTCCCCACGGGAGAAGATTGAGATGAGGGGCCCCCTCATCCGTTGCCACACGCGACCAACGTCCGCCGCTTCTCCCTGTAGGGGCGCTTCGCGAAGCGCCCTCCCCTCCCACCACCTCGCCACGGCTAGAATCCCTTGACGCTCCCCGGCCCTCCGGGTAGCCTGACGGAGCCACGGCCAAGCCCCGAACCGGGGCTGTGGCCCAGCCCTCGACAACTCGGCGGCCCGCACAACACATGACCCAGCCACAGACCACCGGTGCCGAGACCCCGGCCCCCGCCGCCCCGTTGGGAGACCTGCTCACCCGCGAGTTCCTCGCCTTCTACCGTCCCCTCCACGAGCGCTTCACCCCCCGCCAGCGCGACCTCGCCGCCAAGCGCCGCGACGCCCTCGCCGGCTCCCACCGCGGCGACCTCCCCGACCACCTCCCCCCTTCCGAGGCCACCGATGGCGGCTGGCGCATCGACCTCCCCGCCTGGTGCCAAGACCAGCGCAACCAGATGACCGGCCCCGCCGACGACGCCGAGCTCGTCGTCAAGATGCTCAACTCCGGCGCACCCGGCGTCATGCTCGACCTCGAAGACTCCATGGTCAGCCACAAGGGCCACATGCTCGATGGCGCCGCCAACGTCCTCCGCGCCCTCGAAGGCACCCTCTCCTACTACGACAGGAAGCGCGACCGCACCGTCTCCATCAACGAAAGCCCCGTCGTCTTCACCCGCCCCCGCGGCCTCCACATGGACCAAGACGGCGTCATCGACGGCGAGCCAACCGCCGCCGCCCTCATCGACACCGCCCTCGTCGCCTTCCACGCCGACCCCGCCAAGCTCAAGCACCCCCTCAGCTTCTACGTCCCCAAGTCCGAAAGCGCCGAGGAGGCCCTCTGGTGGCGCGACCTCTTCCAGACCATCGCCGAGGCCAAGGGCCTGCCCAAGGACTACATCAAGTGCATGGCGCTCGCCGAGTCCCATCCCCTCGCCTATCAGATGGAGGAGTTCATCTACAACCTCCGCGACCACATCATCGGCCTCAACCTGGGCCGCTGGGACTACATGGCCAGCCTCATCGAGTTCAACCTCCACGACCCCGCCTGGGTCCTCCCCGACCGCAACACCATCCCTCACGACGTCCCCTTCTTCCAGCGCGTCCGCGAGCTCATCCCCGAGATCTGCCACAAGCGCGGCATCCTCGCCATCGGCGGCATGACCGCCCTCTTCCCCAACCGCGCCGACCCCGAGCTCAACGCCCGCGCCCTTGAATCCCTCGAAAGGGACAAGGCCAACGAGGCCGCCTCCCTCATGGACGGCGCCTGGACCGGCCATCCCGATCAGAACGAGATCGCGGTGAGTCAGTTCCCCTATCCCAACCAGGTCCACAAGCGCCCCGTCGGCGCCGAGCGCCGCCCCGACCTCCGCCCGCCCGTCGAAGGCGGCCGCCGCACCCTCCAGGGCACCCGCGACGCCATCCGCGGCGTCATCCGCTACCGCTACGGCGTCGTCACCGGCAAGGGCGCCAGCCTCCTCGACGGCTACATGGAAGACCTGGCGACCGACCGCATCTACCGCCTCATGATCGCCCAGCGCATGCACCACTACGAGCAGGTCCCCGTCCTCGACGAAGACGGCCTCCCCGTCGCCCACACCCCCGAGCGCATCACCCAACTCTTCGACGAAGAGCTCGACCGCATCCTCGCCGATCTCCCCGGCGCCGCCGACTCAGTCCGCGCCGACTACCGCGAGGCCCGCCGCCTCAGCGAAGCCCTCACGCGCGAGCACGTCCTGCTCGCCTAGCGGCGGCGCCCGTGCCTACCCCAAAGAGCCTCCGCCGCCCCTTCGAGGGCATCCGCGTCGCCGACCTCTCCCTCGTCCTCGCCGGTCCCCACGCCACCAGCTACCTCGCCGACTGGGGCGCCGAATGCATCCGCGTCGAACCCCTCCAGGTCCTCCAAGCCAGCACCCGCGGGCGCTTCGCCAGACCGGCGCAGGCCTACATCGACTCCATGCGCAACTGGCTCAACGCCTATCCCAACTTCACCATGACCGGCCGCGACTTCAACTGCTGGCCCTTCTTCCAAAGCCACGGGAAGAACAAGATGAGCATGACCGTCGACCTGCAGCAGGAGGAGGGCATCGAGGTCCTCAAGCAGCTCGTCGCCGTCTCCGACATCGTGATCGAGAACAACGCCCTGGCCACCGTCGACAAGCTCGGCATCGGCTACGACGCCCTCCGCGCCGTCAAACCCGACATCGTCATGCTCCGCATGCCCGCCTACGGCCTCACCGGCCCCTACGCCCACTACCGCTCCCTCGGCTCCCATCTGGAAGGCACCTCCGGCCACACCTACCTCCGCGGCTACCGCGACACCGACCCCACCCAGACCGAGGACATCTTCCTCGCCGACGCCGTCGCGGCGCTCCATGGCGCCTACGCCGCCGCCCTCGCCCTCCTCCAGCTCCGGCGGAGCGGCAAGGGCCAGATCATCGAGCTCTCCCAAGCCGAGTGCATGGTCTCCTTTTTCGGCGAGCACCTCCTCGGCTACCAGATGTCCGGCGAGTCGCCCGGCCCCCAAGGCAACGACTACTACGGCATGGCCCCTCATAACACCTACCCCTGCGCCGGCGACGACCGCTGGGTGGCCATCGCCGTCGGCAACGACGCCCACTGGCAGGGCCTCGTCGAGGCGATGGGCCACCCCCAGTGGGCGAATGACCCGCGCTTCACCACCCAGGAGTCGCGATTCGAGCACCGGTCGGATCTCGACGACCTCGTCGCCCAGTGGACCTCGCGCTTCGACGACAAGTGGATCATGCACCACCTGCAGGGCCACGGCGTCCCTGCGGGAGCCCTCAACGACGACCGCGACCTCATGGCCGACCCGCAACTCAACGCCCGCGGCTTCTTCCACGCCATGGACCACGAGTGCATGCCCATCGAGTACCCTCGCAGCCCCTGGCTCATGCGGAACACCGAAAGCCGCCTCGACTACCCGCCCCCGACCCTCGGCCAGCACAACGCCTACGTCTACGGCGACCTCCTCGGCTTCAACGAGGCCGAGCAACACCGCCTCGAACAAGCCGGCCACATCGGCGACGAATACCCCCCGCACATCGCCTGAGTTGGCCCGTTCGTTGACACGCCCCCCTCCGGCTGGCAAGATTGCGCCGTCTCATGAGCGGCGCGGGCTTCACCTGACGACTCCGCCGGCCACTCCGGGCTGAGTGGCGGGCGTGGGGCTGCCGTGTCTTCTGACGGGTAGACCCCTAGGCCGCTCCCTCGCTCCGCACTTCTCCCACCACCCTGATGTCCTGCGCCATTCGCGCTTGCATTCGACTACTGAGGACACTCCCTTGCTGAAACAACACCTTCGCCGGCTGCTCACTGCCATTGCCGCTGCCGCCGCCACGGCCATACTCGCCGCCGGATGCGGCGGAGACGATGCGCCGGCGCTTTACATCGGCGGCATCCCTGATCAGGACGTCTCAATCCTCGAGGCCCGGTTCAAGCTCCTCGCCGAGTACCTCTCCGACGAAACGGGCGCCGACGTCCGCTACCTGCCCTCCCAGTCCTACGCCGCCCTCGTGACCGGCTGGCGCAACGACGAGGTGCAGTTCGCCTGGTACGGCGGCCTCACCGGAGTGCAGGCGCGCCTCGCCGTGCCCGGCTCCAACGCCGTGGCCCAACGCGTGACCGACGAGAACTTCACCTCGGTCTTCGTCGCCGCCCCCGGCTCGGGGATCGCGAGCTTCAACGACCTCCCCGGCCGGACCTTCACCTTCGGCAGCGAGAACTCCACCTCCGGCCACCTCATGCCCCGCTTCTTCCTGACCGAAGCCGGCATCGACCCCGAACAAGACTTCGCCGGCGTCGCCTACAGCGGCTCCCACGACGCGACCTGGAAACAGGTCGAGGCCGGCGCCGTCGAGGCCGGCGCGCTCAACGCCAACGTCTGGAACACCCGCGTCGGCGATGGCGACGTCGACCGCTCCAAGGTCGACGTCTTCTTCACCACGCCCGGCTACGTCGACTACCACTGGGTCGTGCGGCCGGGGCTCGACGACCTCCACGGCGACGGCTTCAGCCAGCGCCTCGTCGACGCCCTCCTCGCCCTCGACGCCGCCAACGGCGGCCGCCAGCAAGAAATCATGGACGCCTTCCAGGCGGAGCGCTTCATCCCGACCACAAATGAGAACTACCGGCCGATCGAGACCATCGCCCGCGGCCTCGGCCTCATCGAAGAACAGTAGCCCTCCCGCTATCCTCATCGAGGGCGCGGGAAAGCGCTACGACGGCGTCGAGGCCGTGCATCCGCTCTCGCTCTGCGTTGAGCAGGGCGATGCCGTCGCGCTCCTGGGTCCCAGCGGCAGCGGCAAGACGACCCTGCTCGCCATGATCGCCGGCGAGATCGCGCCGAGCGAAGGAACGGTGCAACTGCGCGGCAAAGACCTCGCCCGCCTCCGTCCGGGGCGCGAGCTCGCTGAAGAGGTCGGCATGGTCCACCAGCAGTTCGACCTCGTGCCCAACCTGTCGGCGCTGCACAACGTCCTCGCGGGGCGCCTGGGAAGCTGGAGCCTGGCCCAATCCATCGTCTCCCTCGTCTGGCCGCGGGAGCGCCATCTCGGCATCGCGGCCCTCGACCGGGTCGGCATCGCCGACCGCTCCCGCGTTCGCGCCGGCTTCCTCTCCGGCGGCGAGCAGCAGCGCGTCGCCGTGGCCCGCGTCCTCGTGCAGGATCCCGCCGTCATCATCGCCGACGAGCCCGTCGCCTCCCTCGACCCCGCGCGGGCCGAGGAGGTCCTCCGCATCCTCGCCGAGGTCGCCCGCGGCGCCGGGAAGACCCTCGTCGCCGCCGTCCATTCCCCCGCCCTGGCGCGGGCCCACTTCAGACGCCTTGTCGGGCTGCGCAACGGCACGGTCCAGTTCGACGCGCCTGCGGAACGCGTCTCCGAGGCCCAGCTCGACGACCTCTACGCCCTCGAGGGTCTGCGCGGGGAGTGATGGACGAGCGGGAGGGGCGGCTGGGCGGGCGCTTCCTCGGCGGACGCGGCGCGCTGACCGCCATCCTCGTCGGCGCCTTTCTCCTTAGCCTCGCCGCCGTCGACTGGC
This sequence comes from Dehalococcoidia bacterium, assembly GCA_034421515.1. GTDB lineage: Bacteria > Chloroflexota > Dehalococcoidia > SHYB01 > SHYB01 > DAOUKH01. The sequence goes on along the minus strand of DAOUKH010000014.1, from coordinate 3,255 downwards.
GGGGCGGCGTCTTCAACACCGGCGGCCTGAGCGCGATGGGCGAGATCGCCGCCGCCGCCTTCCAACCCGACCTCGCCCCCGACGTACTCGCCATCGGCGCCCGCTCCACCTGGACTACCATCGCCTATGCCTTCGCCGGCATGACCGTCGCCCTCCTGATCGGCATCCCGTTCGGCGTGGTCGCCTCCGGGGTCGTCTTCAGGAGTCCGCGGACGCGGCGGGCCGGGGCGGCGGGTTCGAGGTTCGCCCTAGCGGGATTTCGGGCCGTCCATGAGCTCGTCTGGGCCTGGCTGTTCGTGGCCGCGATCGGACTGTCGCCCGTGGCCGGCGTCCTCGCCCTCGGCATCCCCTACGGCGGCATCCTGGGGCGGATCTACGGCGAGCTGCTTCAGGACGTCCCCGAGGCCCCCCTGCGGGCGCTGCGCAGCGCCGGCGCCTCCGAGTGGCGCGTCTTCTGGTTCGGGCGGCTGCCCATGGCGCTCCCCGACATGCTCAGCTACACCTTCTACCGCCTCGAGTGCGGCATCCGCTCCGCCGCCGTGCTCAGTTTCGTCGGACTCGGCGGGCTGGGCCACAACATCCAAGTCTCACTCCAGGACATCGACTACGGGCGGATGTGGACCTTCGTCTACTTCCTGATCGCGCTCATCGTGGTCGTGGACGTCTGGAGCTCGCTGGTGCGGCGGCGCGTCGCCGTGGAGCAGGGATGAAGACCGGGCTCGGCACGTGGTCGGTGGTCGCCGCCGTGGGGCTCGCCGCGGCGGCGTGGGTGACGGTGCTCACCGGCGAGCTGTTCGACGCGGGACGCTTCTTCTCCGCCGACACGTTCGAGCGGGGCTTCGACTTCGTCCAGGGCCTGCTGGGGTTCGACACGGTGACGACGCCCGCCTTCTTGAGAGGCGGCGAGTGGGCCGACAAGGCCAGGTTGGCGGGCGAGACGCTGGCGATGAGCGCCGCCGCCGCCGGGATCGCCGCCATCGCGGCGTTGGCGCTGTTCATGTTCGGGGCGCGGAACGTGATGATGGGCAGCCTGGCGCCGTACGGGTCGGTGGTGTGGAAGGGGCTGTTCTTCCTGACGCGGGCGCTGTTTACGGTGAGCCGGGCGGTGCCGGAGCTGGTGTGGGCGCTGATCTTCGTGTTCGTGTTTACGCAGGGGGTGCGGCCGGGCGTGCTGGCGCTGGCGGTACACAACGCGGGGGTGCTGGGGAAGCTGGGCGCGGAGGTCGTGGAGGGGCTGGACACGCGGCCGGCGCGGGCGCTGCGGTCGACGGGGGCGAGCCGGCTCCAGGTGCTGGTCTTCGGGGTGCTGCCGGAGGCGCTGCCGAAGTTCGTGACCTTCCTCTGCTACCGGTGGGAGGTCATCATCCGCACCACGATCGTCGTGGGGTTCGTGGCGGCAGGGGGGCTGGGCGCGGAGTTCCGGCTGGCGATGAGCCTGTTCAAGTTCACCGAGGTCGCGCTGATCCTCTTCTGGTACCTGCTGCTCGTCCTCCTCGTCGACGTCGCCTCGGCGCGGCTGCGGCGGCTGGCGCAGTAGTCCCCCGGACCTTGGGGGGAATCCCCCCGGCGCGCCCGCGGTGCGCGCCTTCCGCTCATTCGCTCGCCCGCAAGGGGCGGCGCGAGCTCCCGCGCGGCTCGGTTCTGCATATCCGCGCGTCCACGGACAGCGACTGCCGGCTGCGCCCGCCGGGGCAAAGGGCCGCACTGCGCGTCCGCAGGCAAGGGGCCCGCTCCCGGCCACGAACGTACGTTCTGTCATGATGATAGGCGCGGCGGGCGAGGGTGTCAAGGGCGCGGTGGCGCGGGGGACCGCCCCGCCGCCCCGCCGGCGCGCCTGCGGCGCGACCCCTCCCTCTGTCCCTCCCACAAGGGGAGGGAGGGTTAAGAGGGGTGGTCGCTTTTTGGGGGCTGGCCTCTCCCCCCTTGTGGGGGAGATGAGAGAGAGGGGTCGATCCCTAGCGCTGGCAGGTGGGGCAGTGGTAGGCGGAGCGGGCGCGGATGATGGTGCGGGCGACGGGGGCGCCGCAGCGGCGGCAGGGGGCGCCGGCTTCGCGGGGGATGAGGAAGTAGTCGCGGGTCTCCTCGCGGCCGGTGGGGGGCTTGCCGGAGGCGCCGAGCGAGGTGAGGCGGTCGACGGCGAGGTGGAGGGATTCGACGAGGCCGGCGTGGATGGCGGCGATCTCGGCGGCGGTGAGCGAATTGGCGGGCCGGAGCGGTCCGACGCCGGCGCGGATGAGCGCTTCGTCGGCGTAGATGTTGCCGACTCCCGCGATGAGCGCCTGGTCCATCAGGAGGGGCTTTATCGGCGCGGAACGGCCCGCGAGCCGGCTTTGGAGCGTAACGGCGCTGAAATCGCGTCCTAGAGGCTCGATTCCGAGCCGCCCCACGATCATTTCGACGTCGGGCGCGAACCACAGGCCGCCGAGCTTGCGCGGGTCGATGAAGCGCAGCTCGCGGCCGTCGTCGAGGCGGAGGATGTTGTGGGCGAATTTGTGGCGCGGCTCGGCGGCGTCGGCGATGGGGACGGAGCCGGTCATGCCGAGGTGGATGCCGAGGTAGGCGGCGGGGGACGCGACCCCTCCCTCAGTCCCTCCCACAAGGGGAGGGAGGTTTAAGGGGTCCCTCCCGCTGGGAGGGAGGCTTAAGGGGTCCCTCCCGCTGGGAGGGAGGTTTGAGGGGAGGTCTACGTGGATGAGGATGAACTTGCCGCGGCGGTCGAGGCGGCGGACGGCGGCGCCGGTGATGCCGAGGACGAAGTCTTCGACGGGGACGGAGCGGACGGCGCGGGGCCAGCGCAGGTCGGCGCCGGTGAAGCGGCGTCCGACGAGGCCGGCGGCTTCGAGGTAGCGCTTGGCGGCCTCGACCTCGGGGAGCTCGGGCACGGGGGTCCTCCGGCGCGTCCGGCGGGGGGCGCGCAAAACGGGGGGCACTGTAGCAGGGCGCGGGGGCGGGGGCAAGGGGGGTGCCCTCCCTCAGTCCCTCCCATAAAGGGAGGGAGGTTTAAGGTGGGCGCCGGCGCGCCTGCGGCGCGACCCCTCCCTCATTCCCTCCCACAAGGGGAGGGAGGTTTAAGAGGGGAGGGTCGCCTTGGGGGTCTGGCTTCTCCCCCCTTGTGGGGGAGATGAGAGAGGGGGGTGGGGTGGGGTGGGGCGCCGCCTCAGACGTCTGACTATCCGCCCCCCGCGTCCGCCCCTCCGACGCGCCTGCGGCGCGACCCCTCCCTCTGTCCCTCCCACAAGGGGAGGGAGGCTTAAG
>DAOUKH010000013.1:0-18482 GCA_034421515.1 Dehalococcoidia bacterium | reverse complement strand
GTCCTCGTTGCCCTGCGGGTCGCGGTCGGCGTAGACGTCGGCCTCGAACACCCCGGAAGGCCAGCCGCGGACCTCGTCGCGGAATCGCTGCTCCGAGTGCCAGATCATGTAGTCGACGGCCCGCTTGACCGTCGGCGCGCCGTACCGCTCCAGCAGTTCCTTCAGTTGGCGGACGCCGAGCCGACATGCCCCAATCTGCGCGCGGATGTCGCCCATGTACGTCGACAGGCGGTTGTTGGCCTGGAGCATGTACAGGACGTCGCGCCGTTCCCGGCCCGCGTCGATGATCTTTACCGCGGGGAAGCGGACGCCCTCCGCCCACACGTCGAGCGCGTCCATCGGGTAGCCGCCTGGCGCCGCCCCGCCGGTGTCGCCGTGATGGCACTGGATCGAGACGATGAGCGCGAGCTCACCGGCGCCGTCGAAGACGGGGGCGAAGACGTTGTAGTCGGGCAGGTGCCCGCCGCCGTGGTAGGGGTCGTTGGAGAGGATCACGTCGCCGTCGGCGAGCCCGTCTTTACCGAAGAATTCGAGGGCGAAGCGCACCGGCAGCGTCGAGCTCAGCATGAACTGGGGAACGCCGGCGCTCAGCGCCGCCAGGCGTCCCTGCCAGTCCATGATCGAAGCGTTGCGTTCGTTCGACTGGTTGAGAATCGGCGTCGTCGCCGTCAGGCTGACGTGGGTGGCCACCTCCACGCATGTCGTCTCCATCGCTCCGCGGATGACCTCGGCGGTCACCGGATCGACGTCGGACGGAGGCCGGCCCTCCGGCTCCCGTCCCCGCGCCTCGGCCAGCTTGGCCAAGTCCAGCGGCTGCTGCATCGTCATGCGTGGGCCTCATCCGCCGCGCTGCGGCGTGATCTCGCGGCGGGCCATTCTAACCCCGGCGCCTACCGCCGCACCACCTCGACGTCGTCGCCCGGCGACAGCGCCACCCGCCGCACGTTGATCCCGAACTTCAGCAGCCAGTACCACACCGTCCCCTTCGACACGCCCAGTTCGGCGGCCATCGCCGGCAGCCCCTTCTCGTTGTACAGCTCGGGAAGCAGCTCCTCCAAGGGCCGGTCGTACCGGCTCTCGACCTGCTTCATGAGCTTGCTCTTGCGGACCATCCTGCACCTCCACGTACGCGCCAATTCCTGCAACATTCTTTATAAACGTTTCGAAACCATATGCGAAAGTAGCCGATGTCACACCGAGGGCCGGGGCGGGAGGCCTCACCGCTTCTCCCAAAGTAGGGGCGACCCTCGTGGTCGCCCTCCCCTCCGGCCTTTCCCCCTTTATGGGGGAAACTGAAAGAGGGTGCGCGCCGCCAGGCGCGTTGGAGGGGCAGGGCGGGGAGGTCTTGCCTCTTCTCCCAAGGGGAGAAGATTGAGATGAGGGGCCCCTGCCAACCACCAACGGTCATCCGAAACCAACAAAACCGTGCCTCGACGTTGGCGAGTGCGACCATCTCCGCTACGCTGAGCCCGCCATGCCCAAGAACTACCGGCTCTTCGCCGCCGTCTACGACCCGCTCCTCAGCCGGGCCGAGCGAACCTTCTATCCCGAGTACCGGCGACGCGCCGCGGGCGGAGCGAGGGGGCGCGTCCTCGAAATCGGCGCAGGCTCCGGCGCCAACCTCTCCTACTATGCGGCCGGCGTTGAATTGACCGTCGCCGACGCCAACATCCACATGCTCCGCCGTCTCAAGGCTAAGGCCGCCGACGCCAACATTAAGGTCGACGTCCACCACGTCGACGCCGAGGATCTACCCTTCGACGACGAATCGTTTGACACGGTGGTCGCCACCCTCATGCTGTGCAGCGTCGACGACCAGGCGCGGACCCTCTCCGAGGCGTGGCGCGTGCTCATCCCCGGCGGCGAGATACGCTTCGTCGAGCACGTCAAGGCGCCCGGCCGGGGCTGGGCCTTCTTTCAGAACGCCACCGCGTTCCCGTGGAAGCACCTCGCCGCCGGCTGTCACCCCAACCGCGACACCCTCCAGGCCATCGTCGATGCCGGCTTTGACCTTGAAGACGCCGACCATTTCCTCTTCGGCCCCTACCCCGTCCGCCCCCACGTCGTCGGCGCCGCCCGCAAACCCTCCCCCTAGGGGACGTGCCTGGTCTCCGCTGGGAGAGGCAGGGTTGAGGCGGGGCCGCGAGGGGTGCGCCAACATCCACGCAGCCCGACTACAATGTCACGACGCGGCAATGGGCCGCCCTCGCGGCCCAAGGAGGGCCCCGTGATCGTCGATACCCACGTCCACGTCATCTCCGACGACTTGGAGACCTACCCGCTCGTCCCCGGTAGGAGCCGCTTGGGCTGGGTCGACGAGGCCCGCTACACCGTCGAGCAGTTCCTCGCTCTCATGGAGGAGGGCGGCGTCGACCGCGCCCTCCTCGTCCAGCCCCGCACCGCCAACGGCTACGACAACCGCTACACCGCCCTCAGCGCCCGCCGCTACCCCGAGCGCTTCGTCTCCATCCCCATCATCGACATGGAGGCCGAAGACGCCGCCCCAACGCTCCGGCGCCTCAACGAGGACGAGGGCATGACCGGCGTCCGCCTCTTCGCGCGGGCTGGCAGCGGCGAGTGGCTCGACGACCCCAAGACCTTCCCCGTCTGGGAGCTCGCCCGCGAGCTCGGCTTTCCCGTCGACGTGCTGCTTGAGGTCCAGCGGGCCCCCAAGCTCGCCGACATGCTCGAGCGCTTCCCGGACGTGACCGTTGCCCTCGACCACCTCGGCTCGGTGACCTTCGAAGACGGCCCGCCCTACGAGACCGCCGCCCCCATCTTCGGCCTCGCCCGCTTCCCTAACCTCCGCCTCAAGTTCTCCCCCACCAATGAGCTGACAGCCTCCCGTGGCCCCGGCGACATCAAGGACGTGCTCCAACGCTTCGTCGACCGCTTCGGCGTCGACCGCCTCATGTGGGGCTCGAACTTCTCCGCGACCTACGAGCCGCCCTACCCGCAACTTGTGGAGATGGGCCGCGAGTCGCTCAGCTTCCTCACGCCGGACGAGCGGGCCAAAGTGATGGGCGGAAATGCCCTGGAAGTGTGGCCCGCCCTGCGCGCTACGGGCTCCTAGCACGCCGCCCGCGAGAGGCGAAGCTGGCAGGGGCGGCAGGATTCGAACCCACGACCGTCGGTTTTGGAGACCGATGCTCTACCAGGCTGAGCTACACCCCTGCATATGGTGGAGCCTCTAAAGTTTAGCACGGCCACGGGGCCGCCCCGGCGGCGCCCCGCCGCGCTCTACGCGAACTGGGGAAGGACCTTTCCCGCCAGCATCTCCATCGACTTCATGCCCTTCTCGTGCGGCACCGCGTAGTGCGTAATCATCAGGTTGCGCACGCCGCCTTCCCGAAGCTGGGCAAGCTGCTCGGCAACGCGCGCTGGCGATCCCACAATGGGGTCCGAGACCTCGGGGTCCGGGGGCTTTGAGTAGTCGGGCGGCGGATTGATGGGGAGAGCGGGGCGGGCCGGTTGGTCCGGCGGGCTCCATTTAGCCCGAAACTCGATCATGTCGCGCTGGTACTGGTGCCAGGGTGGGAAGAAGTCTTCCGCCGCTTGCTGGTCGGTATCCGCGACGTAGACCTCTCGCCACATCCACGCCCGGTCGAGGTTGGCCTCGACGTACTCCTCGGGGAAGCCCTCGTCGAGCATGGAGTCGCGGTAGAGGGCGATCTGGTCGGCGGCCTCCTTCGCGGTCCACGTCCGGAGCAGTACGGGCCTACCCTGGCGCGCCATCGCCTCCAACGACTCCACAGAGGAACAGCCGCGGTGGAGCCGGGGATGCGGCTGCTGCACCGGCCGCGGCCGGATGGCGGCGAACTCAGCGTCGAAGTACTTGCCGTGGAAGCGCACGTCCTCGCCTGTCCAAGCCAGCTTCAGAAGCTCTTCCGCCTCGTCGATGCGTTCGGCCTGCTCTATCATGGTGGTGCCGAAGCCCGTGTATTCGAAGGCGTTGTACTTCGAGCCGCGGCCAATCCCGACGATGAGCCGGCCGTTGCAGAGGTTGTCGATCAGCGCGGTCTGGATAGCGGTCTGCACGGGATGGTGGAAGGCCATCTCGATGACCGCGATCCCCAGGTCGACCCGCTTGGTTTCCCTGGCGACGGCCGCCGCAAAGACGATGGGGTCGGCGTAGGCGACTTCGCCGGCAAAATGATGCTCGGCGAACCAGACCGCGTCGTAGCCTAGCTCCTCGGCGAACCGCGCTTCCTCCAAGGTGTCGCGGAGCGCCTGCGCGTCCTGTTCAGGATCGAGATTTATCTTGAAGAGATAGTGACCGAATTTCATATCTATGCGCCTCGAAAGAGGTGGCGGGATTGTAGCACGCCTACGAGAGGGCCCCGCGAGCTGAGCGTTCCGCGCGGGGCGGGTCTACCGGAACCGCGGGAAGACCTTCTCGGCCAGCAGCCGCATCGACTTAATGGCCTTCTCGTGGGGGACCGCCGCGCCGTAGTGGGTGATCATCAGGTTGCGCACGCCGTTTTCCCGGAGCTGCGCGATCTGCTCCGCCACCCGCTCCGGCGATCCGACGAAGGGGTCCGAGGCCTCGGGATGCGGGCGCGCCGCGTAGTTGGGCGCGGGCATGATGTCGGGCGACTGGTAGACCGGCTGGTCGGGCGGACTCCATTGCGCGCGGTACGCATTGAGCGTCCGCTGATAGCGGTGCCATCCGGGGAAGAACTCGTCCGCCGCCTCCTTGTCCGTCTTAGCGACGTACACGTCGCGCCACACCCAGGCCTGGTCCAAGTTGGCCTCGACCCGCTCCTCCGGGAAGCCTTCCTCTAGCATGACCCTCCGGTAGAGGGCCGTCTGCTCGGCGGCCTCCTTGGCGTTCCACGTCCGCAGGAGCACGAGCCGGCCCTGGCGTGCCATCGCCGTCAGGGAACCGGCGGAGACGCAGGCGCGGAAGAGCGGGGGATGCGGCTGCTGGACCGGGCGCGGCCTGACGGCGGGAAACTCGGCCCGGAAATGCTTGCCGTGGAAACGCACGTCCTTGCCCGTCCACGCCAGGGCGAGGAGCTCCTCCGCCTCGTCGATGCGGCCGGTCTGCTCCTCGATGCTCGTCCCAAAACCCATGTACTCGAACGCGTTGTAGCTCGATCCCCGTGCCGTACCTACGATGAGCCGCCCATCGGAGAGATTGTCGATCAGCGCCGTCTGAATGGCCGTCTGGACGGGATGGTGGAAGGCCATCTCGATGACCCCGAGACCGAGCATGACCCGCTTCGTCTGCACGGCGACGGCCGCCGCAAAGACCAGCGGGTCGGCGTAGACGACCTCGCCGGTGAAGTGGTGTTCCGACAACCAGAGCGCGTCGTAGCCGAGGTCCTCGGCCAGCCGGGCCTCGGCCAATGCGTCGCGGATGCCTTGCGCGTCGTGCTCGGGGTCGAGGTTAACGTGGTAGAGAAAGTGACCGAACTTCATGGTCTTCGGCGCCGAGAGAAGGCGGCGGCATTGTAGCAAAGGGCTCCACCGTTCCCCGACGGCTGTAGCCTCGGCTTTCGTTGACACCTATAGACGCGTTCGCTAGTATCGCACCGACTTCGGCACCCCTTCAGTAGGAATGTCGGGTGCGCCCGTCCTCTTGGAAGGTGCTCCGGCTGGTTGTCCGCATCACCGAAGTGACAAGGAGCTTGACTATGTTCCAATTCGAGAAGCGGCGATTCGCGCTCGGCGTTATCGGCCTCATGGTGATCGTGGGGCTGATCGCGGCCTCGTGCGGCGCCGATCCGACTCCAACGCCCGTGCCGCCCACGGCGACCCCGGTACCGCCAACGGCCACGGCGATGCCAGAACCGACAGCGATGCCCGAAGCGACGGCGACGCCTGTACCCCCGACGGCGACGCCCGCCCCCACACCCACGCCGCCGCCCCCTGAACCCGACCGCACCGTCTCGATCGTCACCGCGATCAGTGGAGACACGCAAAGCCAGGACCCCCATCAGTGTCTTGATAACGCCTGCTCGATCACCCTGGTCCAGATAACGGACCCGCTGATCAACGAAGTCCCCGAGGGTGGCGACGTCCAGGCCGCGATGGCCACCGAGTGGACGATCGGCTCCGCCGGCGACAGCATCACGTTCAAGCTCCGGACCGCCAATTTCCATGACGGCACCCCCTTCAACGCCGAGGCGGTCAAGTTCAACATCGACCGCCAGATCGATCCCGAGAACGAGTTCCACCAGTACGGCAACTTCACCTACCGCAACACCTTCCTTTCCTGGGTCGAGTCGGCCGACGTGGTCGACGGCCAATCGGTCCGCCTCAACATGAAGCAGCCGACGGCGTCGGCGCTGGACTTCTCGTCCACCAACGCGACGGCCACGCTGAGCCCGAAGGCCATCCGCGAGCTGCAAGGCGACATCATCGAGAATCCCATCAGCACCGGCCCCTACAAGCTGGCGGAGTGGGATAAGGGCGTCCGCCGCGTGCTGGAGCGCAACGACGACTACTGGGGCGACGCACCCCAGGTGGCCGAATCCATCTACATCTCCATCCCCGACGACACCGCCAGGCTCGCGGCGCTCAAGAACGGCACCGCGCAGATGATCGTGGACCCGCCATTGGAGGAGCTGTCCAACCTGGACGCGGACGCGGCCTTCACCGTCAACGCCAAGACGATCCGCCTGCTCTACTTCGTCAGCTTCAACCTGAACGCCGGGCCCTTGGGCTCGCCGCTCGTGCGCCAGGCGATCAACTACGCCATCGACAAGGAGACCATCGCCAACGACCTGCTGCAGGGTGTCGCGGCCCCAGCCAAGGGCTTGCTCAGCCCCGGCTTCGGCCAGTGGGTGAACCAGGACGTGGCCGGCCATCCCTATGACCTCGACAAGGCCAGAGAGCTGCTGGCGGAGGCCGGCTACCCGGACGGCTTCCAGACGACGCTGTCCTTCGCGGCGGTCGCTCCCAACCTGCCGAAGGCGACGGAAGTCGCGACGGTGATTCAGGCGAGCCTGGCCGAAATCGGCATCGAGGTCACGCTCGACACCCGCGAGTTCTCCGAGTTCATCGGGGCGCTCTTCGGCGGGCAGATCGAAGAGATGGCGCTGACGTCGATTCTGGCGAGCATCGCCGATCCCGACAACTGGTACACCAACCTCTTCGCCACCAGCCGCCAGTCGCCCAACGGCTTCAACTTCAGCTACTACGGCAATACGGAGCTTGACGGGCTGCTGGACCGTGGCCGGACGACGTTCGACCCGGCGGAGCGGAAGGGAATCTACGACCAGGCGCAGGAAGTGACCCAGAAAGACCCGCCCTACGGTAACATCGTCTACCTCCCCAGGATCATCGCCCACACCTCCGACATTACGGGCCTGGTCCAATTCGCCAACTCGGTGCACTTCGTGAAGGACATAACCGTGAACTAGGAGCGAGCTTCGGCCCGCGCCGCAGAGCAAAGCCGGGTGGAAGCCCGGCTTTGCTGTCTCACGGAGGTGAGGTTCGCGCCGCTGGAGGCGCTGATTCGGGACAGACGGAGCTAGGCCATTTCCGGGTACGCCATTCGACGCATTCTCTTGGTGGTCCCCACGCTGCTCGGCGTGTCGGTGGTCGTGTTCGCGGTGATTCACCTCACCCCCGGCGACCCCGCGATTCTGATGCTGGGCCCCTCCGCGACGCCGGAGGCCGTCACCGAATTACGGACAAAGCTCGGGCTCGAAGAGGCCATCCACGTCCAGTACGGCAAATGGCTGTGGAACGCCCTTCAGGGCGACCTCGGAGACTCCATCTGGCTTCGCACGCCGGTTCTGGGCGAGGTGTTCGACCGCTTCGTGAACACGGTGATCCTGGCGGCGGCGGCGTTCATCGTTTCAACGGTAGTCGGCGTCAGCCTGGGTGTCCTCGCGGGCATACGGCAGAACTCCTGGATGGACCGGTCGAGCATGCTGGTCTCGCTGATCGGGGTCAGCATGCCGGGGTTCTGGCTGGGCATCATGCTGATCCTCCTCTTCTCGGTGCAGTGGGACCTGCTGCCCTCCACGGGCATGCGTTCACCGGCCGGCGACGGCGGCGTGCTCGACGTGCTGCAGCACCTGCTGCTCCCCGCCCTGACTCTGGCCGCCTTCAACATCGCCATCGTGGCCCGGCTGACCAGGTCGTCGATGCTCGAAGTCATCCGGCAGGACTTCGTCCGCACCGCGAGGGCGAAGGGCCTCACGGAGTGGGTCGTCGTCAACCGCCACGCCTTGAAGAACGCCCTCATTCCCGTTGTGACGGTGTTGGGCGTCCAACTGGGCGCGCTGCTCAGCAGCTCGGTCCTGATCGAGTTCCTCTTCGCTTGGCCCGGCGTGGGGAGCTTCATGATCGACGCAATCGGCCGGCGCGACTTTCCCCTTGTCCAAGCGATCACTCTCGTGACCGCCACCGCGTTTGTCCTAATCAACCTGATCGTCGACCTGAGTTACGCCTACCTCGACCCCAGGATCAAGTACGGCTGACCGGCACATGGCAATTCAGACCACATCGCCAGCGCCTCCCGGTCCGATCTCCGGCCGGGAAGGCTTCCTGCGCCTCTTCTGGGATGCGCTGCGACGGAACCCGTTGGCGCTCGCGGGGCTGTTCGTGCTTGGGGCGCTGGTCGTTACCCTTTTGCTCGCGCCCGTCCTGCCGCTTCGCGAACCCGACGCGCTCAAGCCGGCGGTGCGTCTCACCGCCTGGTTCAGCACCACGGCCTACCCGCTTGGCACCGACGAGCTCGGCCGCGACATGCTCTCCAGGCTCGTGTGGGGAGGCCGGGTCTCACTGTGGGCGGGCATCGCCGCGGCGGGCATCTCGATGGGCTTCGGACTCATGATTGGGTTGGTCTCGGGCTATACGGGCAAGTGGGCCGACCTGCTGTCGATGCGGCTGATCGACATCCTCCTCGCCTTCCCGCCGCTGATCCTTGCCATCGCGGTCGTGGCGAGCTTGGGGCCGGGCCTGCGGAACGCGGTGATCGTCCTTGGAGTGATCGGCATTCCCATCTACGCGCGGGTGGTCCGCGGCGTGGTCTTGAGCCTGCGGGAATATCCGTTCATCGAGGCAGCGAGGGCGGTGGGCGCCTCCGACGTCCGGATTGTGACGCGCCACGTCCTTCCCAATATCATGGGGCCGATCATCGTGCTGTTCACGCTGGACGTCGGCCAGAAGATCGTGTTCATGGCGGGGCTGAGCTTCATCGGACTGGGGACGCAGCCGCCGACGGCGGACTGGGGGGCCATGCTCGCCGCGTCGAAGTCCTACATCACGTCGGCGCCCCATGCGGCCACGGCGCCGGGTATCGCCATCCTGATCGTCGTCCTCTCGCTGAACCTGCTGGGCGACGGCCTCCGGGATGCGTTAGACCCGCGCCTGTCGCGCGCGTAGGCTAGAGGCGAGAGAAGAGGAAACAGCTATGCCAAGTACCGCAGACGTCAGCTACGCTCTCATGCCGGGCGCCCCGGACGGTACGCCCCCGGAAGCGGCGCGGGCCGGCGACCTTGTCTTCTACGCCGGGGGCATGGCGGCGCATCCGGCCACCGGCATCGCCGACGAGATCCTCCCGCACCCGGAGCTTCCCCATCACTGGTCCCACATCCGGGCGCAGCTCATGCACATCTACGGCCGCATGGGGCGGGCGTTCGAGTCGCTGGGCTCCTCGATGCGCGATTCCCTCAAGATCAACACCTATCAGACGAAGCGAGAGGAGACGTTCGACGCGCTGAACCTCCGCGAGGACTACTTCGGCGGCGAGGCGCCGCCTCCAAGCACCCTGGTCTACGTGCCCGCGCTAGCGGTGCCCGGCCTCACCGTCACCACCGACCTCATCGCCGTCGCGTCGGACGCGGAGCTCGGCCGCGTCGCCATCACGACCTCGACGGACGACGCCCCGATTCCCCCGCTGGAGCAAGTCTTCGGCCACCGCATCTACATCAAGGCGACCCGCGGCGGCGGGTTCATCTTCACCGCTGGCCTCACCAATAACACGCGGCACCTGATCCCCGGCGCCGAGGTGCCCGAGCACCCCGACTTCCCCTACCGCCACGACCTGGCCAAGCTCTCCACGGAGATCACCCTGCGTGACCTCGAGGCGTCGCTGCAGGAGATGGGCGCATCGCTGGCCGACGTGGTGCGCGCCGAGATCCACCTGCACGACATGCGGAACCTCGCGGGCTTGGACGAGGCCTGGCCTCAGTTCTTCCCCGAGGATCCACCCGCCCGCATCGTCGTGCCGGCGGGCTTCCCCGCGCCGCACACCGTGGTCGAAATCGAGCTCATCGCGGTGGACCCGAAGGGGCCGTACCGTAAGGAGTCGGTCATGGCGGGCGGCGCGCCCAAGTCGCCAAGCCCGGAGCCGCACGCCATGCGCGCCGGGCCGTACCTCTTCCTCTCCGGCCTCATGGCGACCGACTACGAGCACGGTCTCGCGCCCGAGGCCCGCGTCGATTCGAACTTCCCGTACCACGCCTCGCCGATCAAGCGGGAAGCCGACTACGTCTTGAAGAACGCCGACGCGATCTGCCGCGCGGGCGGCGCCTCATTGGACAACCTCGTACGCCGCCGCGCGATGCACGTCTCGCTCGACGAACTGGGTGCGGCGGAGGCGTCGTGGCGGGACGCCCTCGGCGACCGCCTCCCGCCGACCACGATCTTCCAAACGTCCACGGGCCTCGCCGTTCCCGACTGCCGCGTTCAATACGACCTGATCGCCTACGCCCCTTAGGCCCGCCGGCTCCCCCCTCTGGGGGAGCCCCCCTTAAACCTCTCCCCCTCTGGGGGAGACTGAGAGAGGGCACGCGCCGCAGGCGCGTCGGTGGGGGGCCGGGAGGGGTGGGCAAACCCCTAGCCGGGGGCGTAGGCCACGAGGTCGTAGGTGACGTCGCACTGGGGGACCGGCAGGTCGGTGGAGGCCTTGAACGCCGTCGTCGGCGGGACGCGGTCGCCGAGGACTTCGCGCCACACCGCCTCCGCCGGGCCGAGGTCGTCGAGGTTGCGGTAGACCGCCCGCCGCCGCACCAAGTCCCCCATGGACGCGCCCCCGGCGCGGCAGATGGCGTCCACGTTCTTCAGGATGTACCGCGCCTGCCGCTTGATCGCCGAGTCGTGATGCGGGAGCGCCGGATTGCCCCGCACCTCCGGGGCGAGCCCGTTCTTCCAATCCGTCGCCAGCTGACTCGATAGGAACAGGTAGGGGCCCGCCTTGACCGCCTGCGGCTCGTGCGCGAACGAAGCGGGCGCCTCCGGCGTCGAGATGGTCCTTTTGGCGTAGGGCCCCTCGGGGTCGATGGCGATGGCCTCGATTTCGCACAGACCCGTCGGCGTCGGGAAGTCCGCCGGGGCGACGATCCGGGCCGGGGGGTCTTCCGGGAAGAAGTCGGGCCAGACTTCTTCAAGCCCGGCGAGGTGCCGCATGTCGTTGAGGTAGATTTCCGTGCGCACGACGTGCTCGAGGCCGGCCCCGACCTCGGCGAGCATCGACCTCATGTATTCGAGCACCGCCGCCGTACCCTTGGCGCCGCGGTCGGCGTGATAGGGGTAGTCAGGGTGATGGAAGCTGCGTTCCTGCTCGGCGGTGTTGGCGAGACCGGCGGTGAAGATGAAGCCGCCGCCCCGCGCCATCTTGACGTAGATGCGGTGTCCCCAGATGCTCTCGTGCGGCGGCAGGGGAGCGCCCTCCGTGGCGTCGTGTATGGGCTGCCTGGGAATCGCGGCGTCGTTGGCGAGCGCCACGAGGTCGGTGGTGACGGAGGCGCCGCGGACGGCGAGCTCGGGGACGAACATCATCGTGCTCGGCGGCGGGGTCTCCCCGCCGAAGTAGTCCTTCCGCATGCTGAGCCCGTTGAAGATGTCGCCGAGGTCCCGCATGTAGGCGTTGATCTTCATGCCCTGCGTCATCGAGGAGCCCGCCTCTTGGAGCACCGCCGACATGGTGTCGTAGACGTAGCGGAGCTGGGCGCGGATGCCCGAGAAGTGGTAGGGAATCTCAGGGTGCGGATAGACGGCTGAAGGGACGCCGTCGCGGGGGCTCGCCGCGATGCCGCCGCCGTAGAAGACGAGGTCGCCGGCCCTGGCGGCCATGGGAAGGCCGTCGGGCGCGTCGGGGTGGTAGAAGTAGCGGGCTTCGGGCATGTGCGGGGCTCCTAGCCCTTCTCGACGAGCCGGTCGGGATTCCACCAAGTCGGGGAGGCGTCGCCGTCGATGATGGAGCCGTCGGGCCGCAGCAAAATGCGCCGGTCGGCCTGCTTGATGGGAACGTCGTTCATGCGGTTGACGAGCCAGTCGGTGACGAGCGGGTAGAGCTCGGCCGCGACGCCGCCGAGCGGGTGGAACTCGTCCTCGAACAGCCAGATCTCCTTCGGCTCGGGGAGCTTCTCGTAGAGGTCGAGGGTCTCCTTGGCGGGGCTGAGCTCGTCGAACTCGCCTTGGACCATGAGGAAGGGGCATTGCACGTTGGGAGCCACGGCGTCGAGGGCGAGCTCGGCGGTCATCTTGTCGAAGGCGTCGTCGTCGAAGACGCCGGACATGTACATGTAGTTGAAGCGGTAGTTGGGCTGCTGGACGTTGAACATGTTCTCTTTGGGACCGAAGCAGCCCTCGACGCCGGCGGTTGCCTTGAGCCTGGGCTCGGCGGCGGCGATGCGCACCGCCCAGTGCGACCCGAAGCTGAAGCCGAACACGGAGATGCGGTCGGCGTCGATGTCGGGGCGGCCAACGAGGTAGTCGACGACGGCGCTGCCGGCGTCGTCGTAGTTGGTCACCGACACCTTGAGGCCGTGAAGCAGGCTCTCACCCTGGCCCGGGCCGTCGAGGGCGAAGGCAGCGACGCCGAGCGGCAGCACCTGCTCCTGCACCATCCGCGTCCACTGCTCCTTCACCATGTCCATGCCGGGGAGCAGGATGATGGCGGGGAGCTTCTCGTCGCGCGGGACGTTGGGCAGATAAAGCATGCCGTAGAGCGTCTTCCCTTCCAGGGAAAGCTCGACGCGTTCCGCCCGCAGCCCGGAGAGGGCGATGACCTTGTCGTAGGTCGCCGTCATCTTCCGGTGGTACTCGAACTTCATGGGGTCGTCGCGGAAGATGGCGTAAGCGCCGCGCCCGTAGAGCATCGCGGCCCGCTCGTAGAGCCCGGCCGCCGCCGCGTTGAAGCCCTCCCCTTCGGCGAAGCGCGCCTTGCGCTCTACTTCGGCGCCCTGGCTGACGAAGGCCTTGAGCATCATCTCGCCGCGCTGCAGGCGGCGGTAGACCTTGTCGATGTCGGTGGCGGCGAATCCGAGGAGGGCGAAGGCGTTGCGCGCGCCGGGGTGCAGGACGTCGACGCCCATCGAGCCCACGAACGTGTTGAGAATCCATGCCTGGCCGCGACGGTCCATTCCCCGACCTCCCCGCGCTGGTGCGTGCTCTTGCCGCGCCCCGAAGCTTAGGTTTGGGCGTGGGGTGCGTCAACCGGGCCGCCCGGTGTTGGCGGCGCTTGGGCGCTTGCGCTATGGTTGGCGCGCCGTCCGGTCACAGGCGGCATACAAGGAGGAGCGATGAGCAAGCTCGACGTGGGCGTGATGGCGGCGGCGGTCGGTGCGTTCGGCGACGCGCGGGGCATCGTGGGGCGCATCGAGGAACTCGAGGCGAAGGGCATCGATACGGCCTGGCTCCCAACCGGCGGCGCCGGCTTCGATGCACTGACCCTGTACGCCGCCGCGGCGGCCAAGACCGAGCGCATCGCGCTGGGAACGTGCATCATCCCCACCTGGCCCCGGCATCCCGTGACCACGGTGCAGCAGGTGCAGGTGCTGGCGACGCTCGCGCCGGGCCGTCTGAAGCTCGGCCTCGGGCCCAGCCACAAGCCCATGATCGAGTCGATGTTCGGCTACGACTTCAAGAAGCCGCTGACTAACCTCCGCGAGTACGTCCACATCGTGAAGGCGCTGCTGCGGGAGGGCACGGTCGATTTCGACGGCTTCCATTACCGCGCCCACGCTCGCATCGCGCCGATCCCCGACATCCCGATCATGGCCTCGGCGCTGCGCACCGGCTCCTACGACTTCTGCGGCGAGGCCACCGACGGCGCGATCAGCTGGGTCTCGCCCTACGTCTTCCTGCGCGACGTCGCCCTCCCCGCCATGCAGGCAGGAGCCAAGCGCGCCGGACGCGAGACGCCCGACCTCGTGGCCCACGCGCCGGTCTGCGTCAGCACCGATGCCGATGCCGTCCGCGAGGCGGCACGCAAGCAGCTCAGCATCTATCCCCGGCTCCCCTTCTACGCGCAGATGTTCGCCGACGCCGGCTACCCCGAGGCCAAGGAGCATTCCGGCTGGAGCGACGGCATGGTCGACGCGGTCGTGCTCTGGGGCGACGCGGAGACGGTGCGAGAGAAGGTGCGCGGCCTCGTCGACTACGGCGTGAGCCAGGTCATCGCCCACCCGATCATCGTCGGCGACACCGAGGCGTCGTGGAATGCCGCCCTCGACGCGCTAGCGGGAGTCCCCCGCTCCTGACGCGGCGGCCTGCTATCATCGGCATTGGGAACGAGCATGAGTGAACTCACCTCCGAGTCCATCGCCGTCGACGGCACGCTCGCCGCGATGGAGTACGCCTGGGAGCAGGGCTGGACCGACGGCCTGCCCGTCGTCCCGCCGACGCCGGAGACGGTGCGCCGCTTCCTCGACTACGTCGAGCTCGACCCCGCCGACGTCGTCGGCGTCTACCAGGTGCGGAACCGCGCCGTGACCGCCGAGAAGGTGGCGATCAACGCGGTCATGGCCGGCTGCAAGCCGGAGTACATGCCGGTGGTGGTCGCGGCCATCGAGGCGGTCACCGACCCCGAGTTCCACCTGAACCACATCGCGAGCACGTCCAGCCCCTGGCCGGCGTTCATGGTCAACGGCCCGATCGCTAAGGAGATCGGGCTGAACAACGGCATGTACGTGCTCGGCCCTGGCAACCGTGCCAACGCGACCATCGGCCGGGCGGTGAGCCTGACCCTGGCCAACTGCCTCGACGCCAAGGTTGGCGGTGTCCAGCAGGGGACGATGGGGAACCCGTGCCGCATGGGCGGCCTCGTCGTGGCCGAGATCGAGGACACGCCTTGGGAGCCCCTGAGCAGCCTCGCCGGCTTCGAGCCCGGCGTCAACGCCATCACCGCCTTCGGTGCCATGGAGCCGCCGGTCGACATCCGCGTCTACGGCATGCCTCACGTCACCACCGCCGAGGGGCTGAGCTCGGTGCTCGCGCACTACCTGGGCGAGGGCTACTTCGCGCCCGGCCCGCACATGATCCTGGTCTCCCCGTCGTTCCAGCGCCCCTATCTCGAAGGGGGCTGGACGAAGCGCGACCTGGTGCGCTACCTGGAAGAGAACGCCAAGACGACGGTGGCGCGGCTCAAGAGGATAGGCCGGTGGAGCCTCTACATGGCGCAGCAGGCCGACCCCGAGGTCGCCGAGCAGGTGCTCAGCGGCGAGCAGTTCAACTCGATCAACCGGAGCAACGAGAACGGCGTGCCGATCATCGAGCCCGGCGACGAAGAGCGCTACGTCTACCACGCGCGTTCGTCCCGCAAGACCGAGTATCTGATCGGCGTGGCGGGCGGCGACGTCGGCGCATTCGCCGTCATCATCAAGCCTTACCCCATCGGCCCGAACCTGGTGATCAAGCCGATCAAGACGCCCGCCGGCGCGAAGACCGCATGACGCGGAGGGAAGCTATGGAGCACGACATGAACGGACCGATGCGCATCCTGAATCCCACGATGCGGCAGCCCGAGGAGGGCGGCAAGCTCGCCCCGCGCCTCGACACGCTCGACGGCAAGACCGTCGGCATCCTGGGCAACGGCTTCCCCGGCGCCGACGAGATGATGACCCGCGTCGAGGAGATCCTATGGGAGCGGTTCGACCTCAAGGGGACCGTGGTCAAGCAGAAGGCCTACTTCGGCGAGCCCGCCCCGGGCGAGACGGTCGACGAGCTGGTCGAGTCGTGCGACGCGGTCTTCACCGCGATCGGGGCCTGAGGCTCCTGCTGCTCGGCCCTTGGGGTCGACGCGATCGAGTTCGAGAGCAAGGGCCTGCCCGTCGCGGCCTTCGCCGTCGATACGCTGGTGAACAGTGTGGGCAAGATGATCGTCAAGATGCACGGCTTCCCCGACTACCCCTACGTCGTCATCCCCGCGCCCTTCATCGAGGGCGTGATGATCCCCGAGGGCGAGTACGAGCAGAAGGTCCAGAACGCCGTGGACGACGCCGTCACGCTCCTCACCGGCGGCAAGCAGGGCTAGTGGCGCGGGCCGGCGCTAGCGGCCTGTGAACCGGGGCGGGCGGCGCTCGACGAAGGCGGCGAGGCCCTCCTCGTAGTCCTTGGTGGAGTGGAGGGCGTGGATCCACGCCTGCTCCATCGCCAGGCTGTCCTCGATGGGGACGTTCATGCTCCGCACCGAGATCATCTTGGCGTACTGCATGGCGAGCGGCGCGTTTTCCAGCATCCGGTCGGCGATGCGGTGCGCCAAGGGGAGCAGGTCGTCGAGGGTGGTGACGTCGGTGACGAGGCCCCAGTGCAGCGCCTGCTCGGCGTTGATCCGCTCGCCGGTGAGGATCAGCTTCATGGCCGCGGCCGAGGGGATGGCGCGGGGGAGGCGAGAGAGTCCGCCGCCGGCGGCGAGCAGGTTCCAGCGCACCTCGGGCAGGCCGAACTCGGCGTGGTCGGCGGCGACGAGGACGTCGCAGGCGAGGGCGATTTCGAGGCCGCCGCCGAGGCAGTAGCCGTTGATGGCGGCGATCATCGGCTTCCAGATCTTCGTCTCGCTCTGGATGCCTCCGAGGGCCGGCGCGGTCCGCGTCACCGAAACCGTCCCTTCCTCGAACGGGTCTTCCTTCATGTCGTGGCCCGCGGAGAAGGCCCGTGAGCCGCGGCCGGTGATGATGCCGACCCAGATGTCGGGATTGTCGCGGATTTCCTTGAAGGCCTCGTAGAGCTCGGCGTCCATGCGGCGGTTGACGGCGTTGAGCGCCTCGGGGCGGTTGAGGGTGATCACCGCCTTCTTGTCAATGCGTTCGTAGACGATCTCTTCGAAGCCGCTCGCGTCGAAGCTCATACCGCGCCTCCTCGCGCCCGCAAGGTCTCCGGCGCCCCTTCCACACCGGCCGGCGCGCGCCGCTCCAAGCGCTCCAGGATTTCGGTGGCCTGGGCGATCGCGGCGCGTACCACGTCGCCGGCGCTACGGACCTCACGGATCAAGCCCGCCGTCTGGCCGAGGGCGGCCTCGCCGTTCTCAATGTCCCCTTGCATCTGGCCCTGGTACTGGACGTCGATGGTGGGCGTGTTGGTCTTGTCGCCCTTGTTCTTCGCCTCACCGAGAAAGGCCTTGATCGCGTCGGCGTCGCCGCGCCGGTCGAGCTCGCGCATCTTCTCGGTGAAGGGGTTGCGCAGACTGCGGGAGAGACGGCCGATGGCGCGCTGCGTGATCATCGTCCCGTTGTCCCCGGCGTCGACGATCGCGTTCTTGAAGTCGTCGTGGACGTGGCACTCGTAGGTGGCGAGGAAGGCGCTGCCCATCTGGGCGGCCTCCGCGCCGAGGGCCATCGCGGCGACGAGCCCGCGTCCGTCGGCGACGCCGCCGGCGGTCGCGACCGGTATGCTCACCGCGTCGACGACGCAGGGAGTGAGGATCATGGAGGTCGTCTCGTCGGGGCTGTTCACGCCGCCCGCCTCGTAGCCCTCGGCCACGACGACGTCGACGCCCGCGGCCTCGGCGGCGAGGGCCTGCTTCACACTGCCCACGACGTGCAGCACGGTAAGGCCGGCATCCTTGAAGCGCTGGGTGTGGAGCTTGGGGTTGCCGCCCGATTGGGTGACGACCTTGATGTCTTCTTCTAGGAGCATGTCGATGTGACGGTCGGCGATGTCGGAGAGGATGAAGATGGGGAAGTTGCAGCCGAACGGCCTATCGGTGAGCTCCTTGGCGCGCCGGATGTGACGCCGGACGTTCTCGGTGCGGTCTTCGAGCGGAGCCCAGCCGGGATTGGAGGAGATCATGCCCAGCCCGCCCGCGTTGGAGACGGCGGCGGCAAGCTCGCCGTTGCCGGCGATGGCCATGCCTCCCTCAAGAATGGGGTAGTCGATGCCGAGAATCTCGGTGACGCGCGTCTTCCACATGCGCTGTCGTTCCTCCCTGGACTCCGGTCGAGAGCCCAAAACGTGGCGATTGTAGCAGACGCCGTGACCTTCCCTCTTCCCCCGGACACCTTTGCACGAACCGCGCCGTCGCAGGGGATCATCCCTGTAGGGGCGACCCTTGTGGTCGCCCGCTCCCGAGGAACCACCGCGGCCCTTTTTAGTCGCCCATGCACTTCGCCGGGGCGGGGCGTCACCCTAACCTCCCCCCGAAGGGGGCACCATAAGCCTCTCCCCCTCTGGGGGAGACTGAGAGAGGGGTACAGACCGGGGAGATAGGTAACAGGCAAACCGGGCACATGGGTAACACATTGGAGGATTGCAGGAAGCGATCCATGAGGAGGAGCTGTGTTGCCCTGGCAAGAGACGAG
>DAOUKH010000012.1:0-81342 GCA_034421515.1 Dehalococcoidia bacterium | reverse complement strand
CTCGTCTCTTGCCAGGGCAACACAGCTCCTCCTCATGGATCGCTTCCTGCAATCCTCCAATGTGTTACCCATGTGCCCGGTTTGCCTGTTACCTATCTCCCCGGTCTGTACCCTCTCTCAGTCTCCCCCAGAGGGGGAGAGGCTTAAGGTGCTCCCCTTCGGGGGGAGTGGTTTGGGTTTAGCCCCGCCCCAGGGGAGGGGGCGGCGGGTTTCGATTGGCCGTTGGTGGTGATGAGGAGGTGGGCGACCACAAGAGTCGCCCCTACAGGAGCGGCGCCTACGTCTCCCAGAGGGCCATTTGTTCCTTGACGCGGGCCTTGGCGCTGCGGCGGCGGCGCGGCGCGGGGGCCGGAACGCCGCCCGTCTGAGCGACGACGGCGCGGAAGGAGCCGTCGCTGACTCGCGCCACGACGGCGTCGCCGTCGGAGACCTGCTCCGTCTGGGAGACCACCTTGCCGTCCCGCTCGCGCTCGACGAGGGCGTAGCCACGGTCGAGGGTGTTGGCGGGATGCAGCGACGCGAGCTGCAGGCGGCGGCTGCGAAGGCGCTCCCGCATCAGCGCCGCCTCGCGGGAGGCGGCGGCAAACGCGGCCCGCGACAGCTCGTCGAGCCGCTGGCGGCGCGAGGCGATGTCCGGCGCGCCCCGCTGGACGGCGAGGGCAAGTTGCCCCACGGCATCCCGGTTGGAGTCGAGCAGCCGTGTGAGTCCGCCGGCAAGCGCCACACGGGCATCGGCGAGCCGCTGCTCGAGGTCGCGGCGGTCGGGGACGCAGAGCTCGGCGGCCGCCGAGGGCGTGGGGGCGCGCAGGTCGGCGGTCAGGTCGGCGATGGTCGTATCGGTCTCGTGGCCGATGGCGCTGACCACGGGGACGCGGCTGGCGTGAATCGCCCGCGCCACCGACTCCTCGTTGAACGCCCACAGGTCTTCGAGCGATCCACCGCCACGCGCCAGGATCACGACGTCGACGCCGTCCAACGTGTTCACCGCGCGCAGTGCCGCGACGACTCCGGGGGCGGCCTCGGCCCCCTGCACCGGCGTATGCGCCATCACCAGCTCGACGAGCGGAAAGCGCCGGCGGATGACCGTCTCGATGTCGTGGCGCACCGACCCGGTCCGCGACGTCACCGCGGCGACGCGGCGCGGCATGGCGGGGATGGGCCGCTTGCGGGATGGGTCGAAGAGCCCCTCCTCCTCCAGCTTGGCCTTCAGACGCAGGAAGGCCATGTGGAGCACGCCGACGCCCTCCGGCTGGACCTGGTCGGCGTAGATCTGCACCTCGCCGCGCGCCGTGTAGAAGGCCACCCGCCCGTGCACCGTCACCGACGCCCCATTTTGCAGGTGCTCCGCGCCGATGCCCCCGTTGCGGAACATGACGCCGCGGAGCTGCGACTCCGCGTCCTTCAGCGAGAAGTACGAGTGGCCCGCGCCGGAGCGCGACAAGTTGGAAACCTCGCCCGTGACGTAGATATCGGCGAGGTTCGCGTCGGCGTCGAGCACGTCACGGAGGTAACGCGAGACCTGAGTGACGGTGTAGACGGGCATGGCGGCCCCATCATGGCCCCGGGCCCGCCACGAGGCAAGGGGCCGGCGGCGCTCAGGCCGCCACGACGTCCATCTTCGGCGCCTTGGTCAGATCGCGCGCCTTGCCGTTCTCCAAGACCACGATGTCCTCGATGCGGACGCCGCCCCACTCGGGAAGATAGATGCCGGGCTCGATGGTGAAGACCATGCCGTCCTGAAGCTCGTCCTTCATGTTGCGCGAGACGCGCGGGTTCTCGTGGATGTTGAGGCCGACGCCGTGGCCGGTGCCGTGGCCGAACTTGTCGCCGTAGCCCGCCTTCTCGATCACGTCCCGCGCCAGCTTGTCGGCGTCATGCCCCGACATCCCCGCCTCGACCGCGTTGATCGCCGTCTCCTGCGCCACCAGCACGGTGTCGTAGACGCGCTTGTAGGTGTCGTCCGGTGTCCCAAGGTAATGCGTCCGCGTGATGTCGGAGCAGTACCCTTCGACCTTGGCCCCCATGTCGATCACGATCGGCTCGTTGGCCTTGATCTTGGTGTCGCTGGGCCGGTGATGAGGACGCGCTCCGTTCAGCCCCGCTCCCACGATGATGTCGAACGACGTGCTCTCCGCGCCCTGCTCCCGCATCGATTGCTCAAGCCGCCACGCGATCTCGCGTTCGGTCATCCCCGGCTCCAGCTGCGCCGACACCTCCATCATCGCCCGGTCGGCGATGTCGACCGACCGCGTCAGGACGGCGAGCTCGTCAGCGTCCTTGTAGATGCGCAGCGACTCC
Source organism: Dehalococcoidia bacterium (assembly GCA_034421515.1). GTDB lineage: Bacteria > Chloroflexota > Dehalococcoidia > SHYB01 > SHYB01 > DAOUKH01. Next base: position 79,044 of record DAOUKH010000012.1, on the reverse strand, counting down.
GCCAGGTCCAACGTCGGGACCAGCTTGGGGCGCAGGGCCGGCTTCAGCTTGCGCACCGTCGACTTCAGCAGGTCATGGAAGGCGTAGGTCGCGTCGTTGGCCTCGAAGGCCAGCTTCTCCGGCTCCCCGTCCTCGATGAGGGGGTGCAGCCACGTCTTCATCGCGCCGGTCATCTTCACCAGCTCGAAGTCCGGCGCCTGGACCGCAGACTGCTCCCAGTACCGGAAGTCGGTGGCGATGTAGGCCCGCTCGGGCGAGATGAAGAGGTAGCCCGCCGACCCGGTGAACCCGGAAAGATAGCGGCGGTTTTGGGGATTCGAGATCAGGACCGCATCGACGCCCTCGTCCGCGAGGCGTTCGCGGAGGCGCTCTACGCGTTGGTTCATGGGGGGCTCCTCGGAGAGTCTGACCGCGCGGGCGACGCGCGGCGGCTCCCATTCTAGACGCAGGGCCCTGCCCGCTCCACCCCGCGCTACTCGTTCGCCAGGGCGGTCAGCAATTCGAGGGCCGCGGTGTAACCCCGCCAGCCGAACCCGCTGACCACGCCCCGCGCGATCGGGGAGATCACCGACCGCCGGCGCCACTCGTCGCGGGCGAAGACGTTCGACAGGTGCACCTCGGCGATGGGCCTGCCCGCATCGAGCAGCGCATCGTGAATCGCATAGCTGTAGTGTCCGTAGGCCCCGGGGTTAATGACGATCCCATCGGCCCCGCCGGCTTCCGCCTGGACGTAGTCGATGATGGCCCCCTCGGAGTTGCCTTGGAAGAACGCGACCTCGACGCCCAGCGCCGCAGCGCGCTCGGCGATCAGCCCGTTCACCTCGTCGAGGGTCTGGCTGCCGTAGAGGGCCGGGTCGCGCAGGCCGAGCCGGTTCAAGTTGGGACCGTGGATCACGAGGTAGCGGGCCATCCTAGCCCTCCTTCGGGTCAGCACCCGCGCCCGCGCCCTGCCGGGCCAGGGGGTGGGCCGATTCGTACATCTTGCGCGCCTGCGCCTGGGTGACGTGGGTGTAGATCTGCGTCGTCGCCGGACTGCTGTGGCCGAGAAGCTCCTGGACGACCCGCAGGTCGGCGCCGCCGTCGAGCATGTGCGTGGCGAAGCTGTGCCGCAGCGTATGGGTATGGACGCGCTCCGGATCGAGTCCGGCGCGGCGCGCCGTCTCCTTGACGATGCGTTGGATCGAGCGCGGCGTCAGCCGCCGCCCGTAACGGTTCAGGAAGACCGCGTCGCTGCGACGTCCGCGGCCTCCGCCGGCCCCGTTCTCCCGCGCCGCCCTGTCGCCGGTGAAGGCGTGGCGCTCCCGCAGGTAGCGCGCCAGCGCCGCGGCGGCGGGCTCGCCAATGTAGGCCATGCGCTCCTTCGACCCCTTGCCTTCGACGCGAAGCTCGCGCTCGCTCAGGTTCATGTCGCCGAGGTCGAGGCCCGCCGCCTCGCTGACGCGGAGGCCGGCAGCATAGACCAACTCCAGGATCGCCTGGTCGCGCAGTCCTTGGACCGTGCTCGTGTCGACGGCGTCGAGCATCCGCGCCGCCTCGGTCTGCGTGAGGAAGCTGGGCAGCCGCTTCTCCTGCTTGGGCGTGAGGGCCCGCGCCTCACGCGAGCGCTTGCTCCACAGCGACCGGGACGGCACGACGCCTCGCATCGAAAGGAAGCGGAAGAAGGCCCGCACCGCGCTCAGGCGGAGCGCGATGCCGCTCTTGGCGAGCCCCGAGTTCGCCAGCTTCGCGATGTAGCGCCGCATGACCGGCCGATCGACCGACGCGAGGTCGTCGACTCCCTCGACCTCCAGGAAGCCGAGGAAGCGGCGGGTGTGGGTCGCGTAGGCCTCCTCGGTGCGCGGCGAGAGACCGCGCTCCGCGCTCAGATGGCGGATGAATTCCTGGACGCGCGCTTCGAATTCGGGCTGCATAGTAAAGGTTCCGAAATTATTCCGAAACCTATTTCATGCTACCTACCGGCGCGCCTCCGTGTCAAAGGGGTCAATCGCTTGACCCCGCGCCGCGCCCACGGGTAGCCTGCCATCGCCTTTCACCATGTCCACCCTCGATCTGACCGGCAAGACCGCGCTGGTGACCGGCGCGAGCCGCGGCATCGGCAAGGCCATCGCGATCGCCTTGGGCCGCTCCGGCGCCACGGTCGGCGTCGTGGCCCGCGCCACCGACGAGCGCCGCCTCAAGCTGCCCGGCACCGTCGACGAGACGGCGCGGCTGATAGAAGCGGCGGGCGGGCGCGCCGCCGCCATCCCAGGCGACCTCACCTTCGTCGAGGAAGTCGACCGCGTCGCCGACGCCGCCCTCGACCGCCTCGGCCCCATCGACATCCTCGCAAACAACGCGGCGATCGACTTCCTCACCCCGTTCTTGGAAGTCACCCGCAAGCGCTTCGACCTGATGCTGGGGCTAAACCTGCTGGCGCCCTTCTGGCTCGCCAAGCGCCTCGTCCCCGGGATGATCGAACGGGGAGGCGGCTACGTGCTCAACGTGTCGTCGCAGGCCGCGCTACGGCACTTCTCCAGCGGCCTCACCTACGGCATGACCAAGGCGGCGGTGGAGCGCTTCACGATGGGGCTGGCCGCCGAGCTGGAAGGCAAGGGCGTCTCGTCCAACTGCCTGCGCGTCGACGTCCCCATCGCCTCCGAGGGCTTCGTGCTCAACTTCTCCGGCAAGGGGCTCGACGAATCGCGCTGGGAGAGCGTCGAGGTCGGCGCCCAGGCCGCGCTCTGGATGCTCGCTCAGCCGTCAGCTGAGTTCAACGGCGTCAACATCGGCATCAGCGAGATGCGGGAGCGCTACGGCGTGCCCGCGAGGGTTCCGTACCGGGGGTAGCTTCTCCTCTTCTGGGGCCGCTGCCGGACGCAGTCTACGTTGAGGTTGGCGCACCCCTCGCCTCCCCACCCCTCCGGCGCGCCTGGCGGCGCGTGCCCTCTCTCATTCTCCCCCAAGAGGGGGAGAGGCGGGAGGGGCGGGCGATTCGTGAATCGCCCCTACGAGAGGGGTTGGCCGAGGGGCGCGGCTACCCCGCCGCGACCGGCTCGCGCTCGGGCGCCGGCGACTCGGGCCGTTCGCCCTTGTAGTCGCACTTGGCGTTGGCGCAGCGGACGCCGCCCTTCGCCGCCTCCGTCAGGAGGCCGCCGCACGCGGGGCACGGCTCGGCGATGGGCTTGCGGTTGGTGAGGAACTTGCACTCCGGGTAGTTCGAGCAGCCGTAGAACGTCCGGCCTCTGCGGTTCTTGCGTTCGATGAGGTCGCCGCCGTCTTCCGGGCACGGCGCGTCGGCCTTCTTCTGGATCCGCTTCATCCCCTTGCACTCAGGGTAGCCGCTACAGGAGAGGAACGGTCCGTAGCGGCCGGTCTTGACCACCATCGGCTTGCCGTCGAGCTCGCAGACCTCGTTGGCGTATTCCTTTTGCAGGGCCTCGTCCACCTTGGTCTCGGTCTTCTTGATCGGCTTGGTGCCCTTGCACTCGGGGAAGCCGCTGCAGGAGAGGAAGAGGCCGAAGCGGCCCTTCTTGATCACCATGGGCTTGTCGCAGAGGTCGCAGACCTCGTCGGAGACCTCGGGCTTGCGCTCCAGCGTCTCGTTCGCCGTCGCCACCGCCGTCTCGAACGGGCCGTAGAAGTCGCTGAGGTAGGGCGTCCAGCCCTTCTCGCCGCGGGCGATCTCGTCGAGCCCCTCCTCCATCATCGCGGTGAAGCTGGGGTCGATGTAGCTGGAGAACGCCTCGACCAGCAGGTCGTTGACGATGGTCCCCAGCTGCTCGGGCTGGAGCAAGCCCTTTTCCTTCTTAACGTAGCCGCGGTTCTGGATGGTCGAGACGATGGCGGCGTAGGTCGAGGGGCGGCCGATCCCCGCCTCTTCCAGCGCCTTCACCAGCGACGCCTCCGAGTACCGCGGCGGCGGCTGGGTGAACTTCTGCTGCGGGTCGAGCTTCTTGAGGTCGATCCGCTCGCCCTTCTCCAGGGCCGGCAGCGCGGCTTCCTTTTCCTCGTCGTCATCGCTCGTGTCCGAGCCTTCCGAGTAGAGCGTGAGGAAGCCGGCGAACTTCTGCACCGAACCGGAGGCGGTGAGCACGTACGTCCGCGGCGAGCCTGCCGCCTCGACCTGCACCGCCGTGGCGTCGAAGACGGCGTTCGCCATCTGGCTCGCCACCATGCGCTTCCAGATGAGGTCGTAGAGGCGGAACTGGTCGTTGGCGAGCGCCGACCGGACGCTTGCGGGGTCGCGCATGATCGAGGTGGGACGGATCGCCTCGTGGGCCTCCTGGGCTCCCTTCGACCTGGCGGTGTAGGCCCGCGCCTTGGGCGGCAGGTATTCCTTGCCGTACTTGCCCGCGACGTACTTCCGCGTCTCCGCGATGGCGCTCCCGCTGACCACCGGCGAGTCGGTCCGCATGTAGGTGATGAGACCCGCGGTCTCCGTGCCGACTTGCAACCCTTCGTAGAGCTGCTGTGCGACGGTCATCGTCTTGCGGGCGGAGAAGCGCAGCTTGCGCCACGCCTCCTGCTGCAGCGTGCTGGTGATGAACGGCGCCGTGGGGCGGCGCTGGGTCTCGCGCTTCTTGACCGAGGCGACGGTGTAGATGGAACGCCGCAGGTCGTCGACCAGCGCCGTCGCGGTCTTTTCGTCGTGGACTTCGAGCTTGCCCTTCTCGCCCTTCACCGCGGCCAGCGTGGCGTCGAAGCCTTTGACCTTGCCGCCGTTGGCGGACTGCTTGGCGAGATTCGCCAGGATGCGCCAGTACTCGACGGGGACGAACCGTTCGATCTCCCGCTCGCGCTCGACGATCATGCGGAGCGCGACGGACTGCACGCGTCCGGCGGAGAGGCCTCGCCGCACCTTCTTCCCCAGCAGGGGGCTCAGTCGGTAGCCGACGAGCCGGTCGAGGATGCGCCGGGTCTGTTGGGCGTTGACGAGATCGACGTTGATCTCGCGTGGATGCTCGAAGGCTTCGCCGATGGCGGGCTTGGTGATCTCGTGGAAGACGACGCGGCGTACGGGCTTCTTGCCCGTCTTGATCGCCTCGCTGAGGTGCCAGGCGATGGCCTCGCCCTCGCGGTCGGGGTCGGTTGCGAGGTAGAGGGCGTCGGCCTTCTGCAGGGCCTGGTCGAGCTCCTTGATCACGGCCTTCTTCTCTTCGGGCACGACGTACTTGGGCGTGAAGTCGTTCTTGACGTCGACGCCGAGGGTGCGCTCGGGGAGGTCGCGGACATGGCCGATGGATGCCTTCACCGCGTAGTTCCGGCCGAGGAAGCGCCCGATGGTCCGGGCCTTGGCCGGGGACTCGACGATGACTAGGTTCTTTGCCATAGTCTCCCCACGTTAGTGCACCAATTCACAAGCGTCAACCGGAACGTGTCTCGGCGGGGCCTCTGGTTCGGGGCGGCGTTTCCATTAAGGAAATATAACTCATGGCTCCAATCTCTTTCACAAGACCCTTCAGTTCCATGAGGGCCAGCGCGCCGCTGACGACCGGCATCGGCAGCCCCGACTGCTCCTGGATCGCGTCGATGTGCGTGGGCTCCCGCGACACCAGCGCGAGCAGCGCGGCTTCGGTCTCGTCCGCCGGCTCCGCACCCGGCAAGGGAAGCTGGCGGGCCGGGACGGTGAGGTTGAGCTCTTCAAGGACGTCCGACGCATTGCGCACCAGCTTCGCGCCGCCTTCTTGGATCAGGCGGTTCGTCCCCGCGCTCGCCGGCGAGAGCACACTTCCCGGCACCGCGAAGACTTCACGGTTCTCGTTGAGGGCGTACGTCGTGGTGATGAGCGCGCCGCTGCGTTCGGGCGCTTCCACGACGATCGTGCCGAGCGTCAGGCCGGCTAGGATGCGATTGCGCCGGGGGAAGTATTCCGGTTTCGGTTTCGTCCCAAGGGGGTAGTCGCTGATCAGCGCCCCGTTCTCTTGGATGCGCCCCGCCAGCGCCTTGTTGCTCATGGGATAGACCATGTCGAGCCCGCAGGCGAGCACCGCGAGGGTGCGCCCCTGGGCGTCCAGCGCCGCCTTATGCGCCACCGCGTCGACGCCCAGCGCCAGGCCGCTGACGATCGTCAGGCCGTTGCGGGCAAGCTCCTCGGTCAACATGCGGGTGACCTCGCGGCCGTAGCTCGTGACGTGCCGCGTGCCCACGACGGTGACCGAACGCTCGTCCGCCTCGGCCAGCGTGCCCTTCACGTAGAGCACCGGCGGCGGATCGTAGGTCTCTCGCAGCCGCGCGGGATAGTCGTCGTCGCGGAGGGTGAGCGCCCGGACGCCGGCCCGTTCGAGACGACCGGCCTCCGCCTGAGGATCAATCGACGGGCGCGCCTCCACGACGGCGCTGACGACCTTGGAGTCGAGCCCGGCGCGGCGCAGGGCCCCGGGCGAGGCGCTCCACGCCTCCTCCATCGACTCGAACCCCGCGAGCAGCGCGTTGAACCGCACGCGCCCCATGCCGTGGATGCGGTGAAACGCAATCCAGTACGGGGCGTCGGCGGCTACCGATGGCGAATCAGCGGGGTCGTTCATCGAGGGGATGTGGGGTTGTGACGATGAAAATGGCGGAGCGGGTGGGATTTGAACCCACGGTACCCGAAGGTACACACGCTCTCCAGGCGTGCCTGTTCAGCCAGACTCCAGCACCGCTCCGTGTGTTGTTATTGGCTGGCGGAGAGGGCGGGATTCGAACCCGCGGTACCCGAAGGTACACCGCATTTCGAGTGCGGCACGTTCAGCCAGGCTCCGCCACCTCTCCGCGACGGCGGCCGCCGCTCAGCTTCGCGGCGCCTGACGCCCCAGCGAGCGCCAACAGAAGAGCCGAAGGACATGATAGCCGACCCTCCCCGCCCCTGGCAACGAGCGTTTGTCACACGCCCGCGGAGATGTTTCGCGCCTGCGGAAGCGGGCAACCACGAGAGTTGCCCCTACAGAGACGGTGCGGTGCCGGCGTCCTGGCTTTAGGGCCGATTAGGGAGCAGCGCCCTGTGGGCGCTCGCGCGCCTGACGGCGCGCGCCCTCTCTCAGTCTCTCCCAGAGGGAGAGAGGGTTAAGGGGCGCCCCTTGAGAGCGTGCGTTGACACGGGTTTGGGCGGGGTGTAGCGTCCCGGCCACGCTCGTGAAAGCCCCCTTCGTCCACTACGTCCTCTACCGCGACGGGCGCTCCGTCTTCTACGGTTGGTGGATCGTCTTCTCCGCCGGCGGGCTCACCATGCTCGGCGGGGCCTTCTACTTCTTCGGCTTCGGCACCTTCCTACTCCCCTTGGAAGAGGGCCTGAACACGGACCGCGGCCCCCTCTCCCTCGCCGTGAGCATCTCCACCCTGGAAGGCGCCGCTCTCGGCCCCATCCAGGGCTACTTCGTCGACCGTTACGGTCCGCGCCCCGTCATGATGATCGGCATCGTCCTCATGGGCGTCGGCTTCATGCTGTTGAGCACGGCCGATACCCTCCTTGAGTTCTATCTCTTCTTCATCCCTCTCATCGGCATCGGGGCCGGGCTCGGCATCATGTCGCCCGCCTTCGTGGCGGTGAGCAACTGGTTCATCAAGAAGCGGGGCGTCGCGTTCGGCATCGCCATGACCGGCATCGGCGTCGGCGGCCTCCTCGTCCCCCTCACCGGCTACCTCATCTCGGAATACGGCTGGCGCGACGCCGCGTTCATCATCGGCGTCATCATCCTCGTCGCCGGCCTGCCCTTCACCCTGCTCATGCGCCAGCGGCCCGAGCAGTACGGCCTGCTGCCCGACGGCATCACCGAGGAAGAGGCCCGCCGCGACGCCGAGGCCGCCACCGCCGTCAGCGTCCACACCGAGGTCGACTTCACCGTCAAGGAGGCCCTCACCTCCAAGGCCTTCTGGCAGCTCGGCGTCGGCTTCGGGCTCCGCAACATGCTCTCCTCCAGCGTCCTCATCCACACCGTCGCCGCCGTCTACGACCGCGGCCACACGGAGGCGTTCGGCGCCACCGTCCTCGCCATCATGGCCGCCATCAGCATCCCCAGCCGGGTGATCTCCGGCCTGGTGCAGGACCGCGTTGAGAAGCGCAAGGTGGGCGGCGCCGTGGGCGTGCTCACCGCCGTGGCCCTGGGCTTCTACCTGATCAGCGATGACCTCTGGGCCCTGGCCGTCTTCGCCGTCCTCTTCGCGATAGGCTGGGGCGCGGCGAGCCCCACCCAGCAGGCCATCCGCGGCGAGTACTTCGGACGCCTGCACTACGCCAAGATCAACGGCTTCGCGAACCTCTTCATGACCGTCGGCTCCGTCGCCGGCCCCGCCATCGCCGGCTACGTCCACGACGCCGTCGACACCTACGACCCCACGTTCCTAGGCTTCGCCGCCCTCTCGCTGGTGTCGGCGGCCTTCATCTGGCAGGCGAAGCGGCCCACCCTCAAGCGTCAGCGCCAGCCGGCCCCCACCCAGCCATAGGCCGCCCTCGGGCGACCGTGCCGCGCTATTTGTCGACGCGGCAACTGACGATGTCTATGCCGTAATACTTGCGGTGGTGCACCCAAGAGGCATAGTGGCGCAGGATCCGTACGGACAATTGCTGCTCGTCTTCCAGCGCCTGCTCCTGGCCCAGATAGGCCATGCGGTCCTCGATATTCCCCTGGATGGCGTCGTCCGAAGCGACCACGATTTCAAGCTCGGCCGAGCCGCTGTCGGGACGAATCGTGGCGACCAATTTGCGCTTCTGCTCGGCCGGGCCGTCGCTCTCTTCATCGATCAGGCTCAACACGAGCTCTTCACCTACGAGGCGCAGCCGGTCCTTTCCTTCCTGCGGCCAAGCATGCCGGTCGGCGAACTGGCAGAGGAAGGCGTCAACGGCCGGCAAGGAAGACTGGGACAAGTCGAGGCGCAGCTTACCGGCGCGTAAGCTTGAGAACTCGGTGAACATGGTCATAGCTATGGCCGCCATGCCGCCGACGACGATGGTATGCCCCACCAGATGAATGATGACCCCTTCGAATAGTCCGCCGAGGGCGGCCGCGGACAGCCCCAATACCATAGAAACGCCGGTGATGGCAGCTTTTTTCTGGTCGACTTGGCCGGTGAAGACCGTCTTCGCGCCCTCGACGAAGAGCATGCCGAAGATGATGACGTAGACCGCGCTGACCACCGGGCTGGGAATGGCGACCAATACGGCAACCAGCTTGGAAAAGAAGGCGGCCACTATGGTCAACACTCCGAGGTATATCCCGACACTCCTGGCCGCGACGCCGGTAAAGCTAATGTAGACCGCGGTGGCCGACCACGGTGCGGCGACCGGCAATGTGCCTAGGAGGCCGGAGAGCAGGGTGCCCGCCCCGTAGACGTTCAGGCCGCCCTGCACCGTGCGGAAGTCGACAGCGGATTGCTCCCGGTAGGAAGCGCGGTGAATCACCGACAGGTCTCCCACCGCCTTCATGAAGGCGGTGAGATTCACAAACACGAAGACCGGAAGCAGCGCCCAGAAGTCCGCGTTAAAGACCAGGTCCAGCCCCGGCCACTCGAAATCGGGCAGGCTCACCCATGGGGCGGCGGCTACGCTGCCAGCGTCATAGAGACCCAGAGGCGCGGCCACGAGGAGACCGATGGCTACGGTGACCGGCAAGATCCACATGCGCCAGACCGGTTTGTCTTGCAAGGATATAAGAAGCCCAGCGACCAGAGCGGCCATTCCCGGGACCAGGAAGAGCATCGTCGATTCGCCTTCCGGCGGAACGACCGCTCTGCCGACGATGAACGGCATGGCCGAAACCGCCACCAGCATGACCACGATCCCGCTCACCGTCTGGGTGAATATCCGGCGGAGGGAGGCAAGACGCAGGGTCAAGGCGGTCTGGACCAGGGTGGAAACCACCACTAAGCTGGCCAGCAACCCAGGTCCGCCGACACTGAGCGCCAAAGCGCAAACCGCCAAGAACGGAACATTGAAGTTTGCGACGATGAGGCGGCCCGAACCCACCTGGCGCAGCCGGAGGGTCTGCAGGACCATGCTGGCTCCGGTGACTGCCAGCGCGGTAAAGGTCACCCACGACAGATAGGCTTCCGACTCGCCGGATGCCCGCACGATCAGCGCCGCCAGCATGACAAGGCTGATGGTGTTGGGTATGAATATCTGTAAAGCCGCGGCTATCGACAGTGGCGGCGGACACTTCTCATCCGGTTCGTAGCGAACCTCGCCTCGCCCCTGGGGTTTTCGGAACATTTGAATGATTCTAGTCGCAACAGCCCGCCGGCGAACTGCTGCAGCCCAACAGGGGCCCCTCCCCACCTCCGAGATGTTCAGGGCAGGACGTTATCCTATTGCCAGCCCTCGCGCCACATGCGGACAACACATGAACAGCCAGTTTGAATAAGATGAGGTCTTGAAATAGACCATAAATGAGACAAGGTGTTGCAGCGCATCCATTGCGATTGTACAGTATCTAGCGGCACAAACCAGGAAGTGGTGAGTATGCGGCAGACCCAGCAAGAGGACAATAGACGGACGAACCGGACGGGATCGAGGATCTCGCGAGCACGCGCCGGCGTGCGCGGACTGTTCTTGCTTCTGATCGTGGCTGCTTGTGCAGCCTTCGTCGTTGCCTGTGGCGAGGACCCTACCCCAACACCCGCGCCCACGGCGACTACGGCCCCCACGGCCACCGCGACGCCCGAGCCGACACCGGAACCCACGGCCACCCCAACTCCCGAGCCGACGCCGGAACCCGCCGCGTTGGATGACGACTCCCTAACCCGAGCCTATGTGGCGAAGGCCATAGACTACTACGGAGAGAACGGACTGGACGCCACACTTGCATTCTACAGGTCTCCGGCCGGTACCGAAAACGAGCGGACGCTGATCCTCCTGAACGAAGCCGAAGGCCGGTTGCTGGTATACCGCAACATACCCGCCCTGGAGGGCCAATACGTTGGCGAGGGCTCAGCATATTCCGCCTTCGCGGGGTTGATCGGCGTTGCTACCGAGGAGGGTCACTGGATCACCATTCGGGGCATCAACCCGGTCACCAAACAGGAAGAACCACGGCGAGTCCTCCTCGTCCTTCATGACGGTCTGACGTTCTCTGCCAGCCATTCGGCCCTGGTGGAAGACGTGGAGGGTTCCGTCAAAGGATACGTGGACAAAGCCATAGCCAAATACGAAGCGGAAGGGCTCGACGCCGTCATCACCTACTACAACGGCCAGGACAGCCTGGACGGACAGTTCTACCTCTTCCTCATCGGCGACGATGACAACTACCTGGCCCATCCCATCTTTCCTCATCTCATCGGCTCCGACATCAAGAACGTGGTCGGCTCCGACGGGCAGGAGCTGGGTAGGGAGATAGCTCAAGCTACCGACGCAGGCATATGGGTGGAATACCTATGGCCCCATCCCATTTCGCGCAAGGAGCAGCAAAAGGTCACCTGGGCCATCCGCCACGACGGGCTGATATTCGCCTCCGGCTACTACGCCGGCGATCCTGAGTCCGGCCCCCCGGCTTGGCGGGGCGCCGATCCAAGGGACTACACGGTCCAGTACGTGGACCAGGCCATAGAGCGTTACGAGCGCGACGGCTTGAAGTCCTTCCTTGACTACTACAACAGCGTCGCCAGCTTCGAGGGCCAGTGGTATCTCTTCGCCACCGACGCTGCCGACATCTACCACGTCCATCCTCTGATTGCCCGGCTGATAGGGACGGACATCAAGGCCGTGGTGGGTTCGGACGGATACGAGTTGGGCAACGAGCTGGCCAAGGCCATCGACGGCGGCGAAGGAGTGTGGGTGGAATACCTGTGGCCGCATCCGGTGACGCTGAAGGAAGTTCCCAAGGTGGGGTACGCGGTGCGCCACGACGGGATGCTCTTCGCTTCCGGCTACTACCCGCAGGTCGAAGACCCAGCGGCGCGGACCAAGGAGTACGTGCAGCAGGCCATCGAGTACTACCAGGCCAACGGATTGGACGCCACCATCGCCCATTACAACAGCGAGGAGAGCGTTGACGGCCAGTGGAACCTGACCCTGGCCGATGAGAATGACGTGGTGCGTGTTGCCGTCCTTGCTCCGAATCTCATTGGCACCGACTTGAAAGACGTCGGCGCGTACCGCGTTCGGCAGATTGGTGAAGAGATGGCGGCGGCCACGGAGGACGGCACCTGGATCAGCTTCGTCTTCCCCAACACGCGGTCGTCGGAGACCTTGTACGCTCACGTGTGGGCTATCCGCCACGACGGGCTGCTCTTCACGTCGCGTTACTACGACGACCGGCCTGAAGTTTCCTGATCCCTAGCGACTAGCCTTGTGCGGAGGGGCGGTTCCCGAAAGGGGCCGCCCCTTCCTTTTGGGCGGGGTTCGCTCGCCGGTGGCGGCCGGCGCGGGGCCCCTCATCTCAATCTTCTCCCGAGGGAGAAGAGGGGGAGGGACGCCCGATCGGCGCGTGCCCGCCCTCGGGACGGGTGATTCGTGAATCGCCCCTACGGGGGGAGGAAGAGGGCGGCCTCAAGGGCCGCCCCGCAGGGCGGCGGGCGCTAGGCCGGGACTTTGGCCGCGACGGCGCTGGTGGAGATGATGTGCTTGTTGAGGCCGAGCCGGTGGGGCTCGATGTTCATCGCCAGGCCGAGGATCTGCGGCAGGTGAATGACGGGCAGGTTGATCTGCGTCTTCATCACCTTGGCCGCGCCGGGCTGCTGGCCGTCGAGGTTCAGGTGGCAGAGCGGGCAGGGCGTCACCATGGCGTCGGCGCCTTCGCCCTTGGCCTCTAAGAGGTGCGTCCCCGCCATCTTCAGCGAGTTGTCGACGTTCATCGTGAGGAGGGGGAAGCCGCAGCACTTCGTCTTGCCGCTGAAGTCGACCGGTGTCCCACCGATCGCGCTGATGAGCTGCTCCAGGTAGGTGCCGCGCTCGGGGTGCTCGTCGTAGCCAAGCTGCTCCGTGGGACGGATGACGTAGCAGCCGTAGAAGGGGGCCAATGCCAGACCGGAGAGCGGCTTGGTCACGTGCTCCTTCAGCCGGTCGAGGCCGTAGTCCTCGACCAGGATCCACATGAAGTGCTTGACCTCGGTGGTGCCGTTGTAGCTGAGCCCTTCGGGTTCGAGGTAGGTGTTGATGAAGGTGCGGTAGTCGGGATCGGCCTTCAGGCGGTGGTTGGCCTGGCTCATGACGCCCTGGCAGGTGCTGCAGATGGTCATGAGGGGGAGGCCGCGCTGCTCGGCCATGGCGAAGGTGCGGGCGTTGAGCGTGTCGCCGAGCTCGGGGTCGCGCTCCTGGAGCACGCCGGCGCCGGTGCACGCCGCCTCTTTCAGGTGTTCGAGGGTGAAGCCCAAGCGCTCGCCCACGAGCTTCATGGCGTGGAAGAGCTCGGGCGCGCCGCCCTGAGCGACGCATCCCGGGTAGTAGGCGTAGCGCATTTACTCTTTCTCCATCTCCTGGAAGATCCGCTTCACGTGCTCGTGTCCGGGCCGCTTATGGTGCACGACCGGCGGGAGCTTGCCCTTGAGCAGCGCCCGCACCGCCGTCGGCGCCATCCGCAGCTGCATCGGCGCGTCGTCGAGCCCGAACGACTGATAGCCGATCTTGAGCTCGTCGAGCCAACCGCTCTCCGACACCGACTTGGCGAACGAGTCGCTATGCCGTGTGCCGTTGTTGTCGGTGAAGCCCGACTCCTGCGCGGTGCGCCGCAGGTCGACGATGCGCTCCATGGGGGCGACGTCCTTGGGGCAGACCTCGACGCAAGCGTAGCAGTGGGTGCAGTCCCAGATGCCGCTGTACTTGCTCAGCTCCTTGAGCCGGTCGTCGCGGGACTCCTGGGTCTCTCTGGGGTCGCCGACGAAGCGGTAGGCCTTGGCCAGAGCGGCCGGGCCGATGAAGTTCTCGTCGACTTCGAGCGAGGCGCAGTCGGAGACGCAGGCGCCGCACATGATGCAGTTCATGGTGTGGGCGAGGTCGCCCATGGCGTCCTGGGAGGCGATGTACTCGCGGTCGGGCGGCGGCTGGTGGGCTCGGAGGAAGGGCTGGACCTTTCGCACCTTGCTCCAGAACCCCGACATGTCGGTGACGAGGTCCTTCACCGGCTGCATGTTGCCCATGGGCTCGACGGTGATGGACCCCTCGTCGTCGGTGACATCGTCGACCTTGGTGACGCAGGCGAGCTTGGCTCCGCCGTTGACCCGCATGGCGCAGGAGCCGCAGATCGCGCTCCGACAGGAGCAGCGCACCGCCAGGGTCTCGTCCTGGTACTCGCGGATGCGGATCAGGGCGTCGAGGACGGCGTCGTTGTCCTCGACCTCTACGGAGAAGTCTTCGTAGCGCGACTCCTTAGTCTCGGGGTCGTAGCGCTTGACCTTCAGGTTGACGGTCTTCAATAGACTCTCCTCTCTGGAGGCCAGTTGGTAATCGTGACCGGCTCGTAGCCGATGACCGGGCCCTCCGGCGAGTGGTAGGCCATCGTGTGCTTGAGCCAGTCGGCGTCGTTGCGCTCGGGGTAGTCTTCGCGGGCGTGTGCGCCGCGGCTTTCCTTTCGGGCGAGGCCGGAGACGGCGATGGTCTCGGCGCAGACGAGCATGTTCTCCAGCTCCAGGGTCGAGAGCAGGTTCCAGTTGAAGACCTTGCCGTGGTCCCGCACCGTGAGGCCCTGGAAGCGCCCGGTCAGGTCGCGGACGGTGTCGAGGGCTTCCTGCATGCCCTGCTCGTCGCGGAAAACGCTGATGTTCTTGTCCATGGCGACGCCGAGCTCGAGGCGCAGCGACGCGGCGGTGTAGCCCGGATAGGGACGGTCCATCAGGTCTTGGAACTTGGCCGCATGCTTCCCGGCCAACTCCTCTTCGTTGACTCGGTGGAAGGGGCCGGCCTGCCGGGCGTATTCGACCGCGTAGGCGCCGGAGCGCCGCCCGAAGACAACGGTCTCGAGGAGCGAGTTCGCGCCCAGGCGGTTGCCGCCGTGGATGCTCACGTTGGCGCACTCGCCGGCGGAGAAGAGGCCGGGGACCACGGTGGCGCCGTTGGCGTCCGTCTTGATGCCGCCCATGATGTAGTGCATGCCGGGCCGGATGGGGACGGGGTCTTTCACGATGTCGACGCCGGCGAAGAGCGTCGCCAGCTCGGCGATCTGCCCCAGCCGCTCCTTGATCAGCTTCTCGCCGAGGTGCCGGCAGTCGAGGAGGACGCAGCCGTCGATACCCCGCCCCTCACGGATCTCCATCGCCTCGGCGCGGGAGACCACGTCGCGGGAGGCAAGCTCCAGCTTGTTCGGGGCGTACTTCGACATGAAGCGGTCACCCTCGGAGTTGATGAGGTAGGCGCCCTCGCCGCGGGCCCCCTCGGTGAGCAACGCCCCGTTGCCCTTGAGCGTGGTGGGGTGGTACTGCACCATCTCCATGTCCATGAGCGGCGCGCCGATCTGATAGGCGAGCGCCTGGACGTCGCCGGTGCAGATGAGGCCGTTGGTGCTGGGCTCGTAGACGCGCCCCAGGCCACCGCCCGCCAGGATCACCGCCTTGGCCTGGATCACCTCGACGTCGCCCGTCTTGATGTCCATGGCGACGACGCCGGTGCAGACGCCCTCTTCCTTGAGCAGCTCGAGGACGAACCACTCCTCGTAGACGCGCATGCCCGCCTTCATCAGCTCTTCGTACATCACGTGCAGGCAGACCTGGCCGGTGATGTCGCCGACGAAGAAGGTGCGCTGGTTGGTGGCGCCGCCGAAGGCCCGGGTCTTGAGGCGGCCGTACTCGTCGCGGGCGAAGATCACGCCCATGTGCTCGAGCTCGTAGATGTCCTGGGGAGCGTCCTTCGCCATGATCTCGATGGCGTCTTGGTCGCCGAGCCAGTCGCTGCCCTTGACGGTGTCGTAGGCGTGGACTTCCCAGGTATCGTCGTCGCCCTCGGCGCCCATCGCGGCGTTGATGCCGCCCTGGGCGGCGTTGGAGTGGCTTCTTACGGGATGGACTTTGGTCAGCACCGCCACGTCCGCGCCGAGGCGAAAGGCTTCGATTGCGGCGCGCATGCCGGCAAGGCCGGCGCCGATGACGAGGACGTCGTGCTGTTGCATAGGGGGCCCCTCCGAAGGCGCGTGAATCTTATCACAACCCCCACGGGCGTTCAATGAAATTCGCCGCTCTGCCGGCGGGTGTCAACAGGTTGACCGGCCCCAAAAACGGCGTTCGATTTCAGGAAACGGCGCGCCCCGCGGCCTGAGTCCGCCGAGCCTGCCGAAACCGTCCGATCTTCTCCCGCAACCAGTCTCGCCGCCGCCACCCCTCGAACAGCACGAAGACCACCGCCACCATGGTGATGCCCACGATGGCGTCGAGGATGTAGTGGTTCCCCGTGATGATGATCGCGAAGAACGTGACCGTGGGATACAGCGCGCCCCACACCTTCAGGGGCCAGGGGCCGGTGTTCCAGAAGACGAAGCCGAAGATGAACGTCCACGAGAAGTGCAGGCTCGGCATCGCGGCGTAGATGTTGTAGTACGACGCCGTCTCGCGGCTCGCGTACCACGCCGGCCCGTAGGTTGCGATCCCGTCGACGAACCCGAACCCCTCCACCAGCCGCGGCGGCGCCAGGGGGAACAGGCCGAAGATGATCAGCGAGGCGACGAACGTGAGCAGGATCAGCGCGCGGTAGTAGAAATACCGTTGGCGGTACTTCCAATAGAAGTAGATTGCCGTGACCGCGATGATCGGGAAGTAGGTCACGATGTAGAGGTAGTTGAAGACCCGCATCAGCCAGGCGCCGCCGTTGTCCAGCGCCCACGCCTGCCACGACACCTCCCAGAAGAAGCCGGCCGACTGCTCCCAGGAGATCAGCGACGCCGCGTTCTCGAAGCCGACGACCTCGACGTTGTCGACGATCATGTTCCGCACGAACATGTAGGCGAAGTACGCCCCGGCGATCAGGACGACCTCGCGCACGGCCGAGGCATAGCCGTCGGTGGCGAGGAGCGTGTCGGCGATGCCCCGGAGCAGGGACGGGCGTGGCGCTGATTCCTGCATGCGGTGGATCTCAGCGGCGCTCGGCCAGCTCGCCTTCCCGTGCTTCCCTGGCGGCCTCGGCCCCGTTCAACACCGGAGGCTCCACCCGGTGCGGCGCGGTCCCGTTCGCGCCGTTGCGCGCCGCCCACCGTTCGCCGTGGCGCGAGTTCAAGAAGACGCTGCAGTCCAGGCAGCCGACGTGCTCTTTCGGCCTCTCCCCCCTGAAAAGACCGCGGGCGGCCACGTACCGCTCGTTGTTCCAAATCTCGTCGACGCTGTGCTCGCTCACGTCGCCGAAGTCGTGCTCCTTGTCGGTCAGGTAGCAGCAGGGAGCCAAGCCGCCGTCCCAGTTCACCACCGCCGTCCGCCACAGACGCCAGCAGGCCGCGCCGTCTTCCTTGTAAGGGCGGTCGAACGTGGCCTCGCGAATGGAGCGGGGGTTGCCCGCCGGCAGCCACCTCTCCGCCAGCGCGGGGTCGTCCATGCCCCACGGGAAGTCGACGTTCTTGAAGATGATGCCGTCGACCCCGAGCTCGCCGGCCAGCGCCCGCGCCGCCTCGACCTGGTGCTCGTTCTGCCTCATCACGATGAACTGCCATTCGAGGTACGGGGTGGCGACGCCGAGCCGCCGCTTCGTCTCGACGAGCAGGCGCAGGTTGTCGAGGACGCGGTCAAGCCGGCCCGCCACGCGGTACTGCTCGTAGACCTCCTGGGTCACCCCGTCGATCGAGACGATCATCGTGTCCAGGCCCGAGCGTACCACCGCCTCGGCCATCTCCGGCGTGAGCGGCTTGTTGAGGTTCGTGCTGATGATGGTGCCAAGGCGGGCTTCGTGGGCGTAGGCGATGTACTTGTCGATGTCTTTATTCAGGAAGGGTTCGCCCCAGCTATAGAGGGTGAGCCAGATGCAATAGCCCTTGATCTGGTCCACCGTCTTCCGGTACGTCCCGAAGTCCATGACGCCCTTGTCTCGGTGGATGTTCCCCAGGCCGGTGTGGCAGAGCGGGCACTTGAGCTGGCAGATGTTGGTGGTGTCGAGCTCCCACTCGTAGGGCTTGGCGAAGACGCGCTTCCGGGTGAGCTTGAACTCCGCCTCGGCCATCAGCAGGTTGAAAAGCTTGCGCCAGGAGAAGTACCGCAGGGCGACCTCGGCCCGCTGTCCCGCCTTGCCGGGGTCGAGCCGGGAGACCACCCCGCCGTTGGCGCGCAGCAGCCGGTCCAAGGCGGCGCCACCCTTCAGGATCAGTCGGGGGAGGAGGGGCGAGCTCGGAGGCCTGCTCATCGTTCGGCACATTATAAGGAAGGCATCCCCCTTTTCAAAGCAAACGGCAATTGCAAAGCAGGCGCCGCCACGGGCGTCTTACCCCTTCTCTCAACGAAGACGGGCCGAGTGAAGAGCAGCGCCCTGCGGGCGCTCGCGCGCCTGGCGGCGCGCGCCCTCCCTCAGTCCCTCCCATAAAGGGAGGGAGGTTTAAGGCGCCCCACCGATACACCCGCCGGAGCCCCGGCGGACCTTTCGCAAAGGTCTCCAGAGGGGGAGAGGCCGAAGGGGCGGGCGACTTACGAATCCCCCTCGCCGGCGAGGACAAGGAGGAGTGCCGCAAGGCTCTTCGCGTCCTCGATTTCGCCCTCGGCGATGAGCTTCCGGACCTCCGAAAGGGCGACGGGGACGACCTCGATATCTTCGTCCACGTCGCCTTCGAGGGGGTCTTCGGTGAGGTCCCGCGCCGCGTAGAGGTGCAGGTACTCGCTGCAGTAGCCCGGCGCGGCGTAGCAACCGGCGAGGAGATCGATGCGGCCCGCGGCGAAGCCGATCTCCTCACGGAGCTCGCGCTGCGCCGCTTCGAGGGGGTCTTCGTCGGGGTCGAGCGTCCCCGCCGGAATTTCCAGCAGCCACTTCCCCGCGGCGTGCCGGTATTGCCGCACCAGGATCACCCGGCCCTCCGCGTCGATGGGGACCATCGCGACCGCGCCACGGTGCTCGACGATGTCGCGCTTCACACGGTGGCCGTCGGGCGTCTCGATGACGTCGACCCGCACCTTGATGACGCGCCCCTCGGCCACGACCTTCGACTCGATAGTCTTCATCTCTTGCCGTTCCATAGAGGAAGAAGCAGCGCCTTCTACGGCGGGCCCCCGGCGGCGGCACCCGGCAGCCGGTCGAGTCCCAGGCGCTGCGCCAGCGTCTCAAAGAAATAGGGGGGCTTGCGGGCGCGGAGGAACTTGGCCGTCTTGGCGCTCTTACTCGCCCGCACGACGTCGCCGGGCCCGAGGTCGTGGTCGTTGTGGCCGTCGAGGCTGACGACGGCCCCGCCGCTGCCGGCGATTTCAAGCTCGACGCGGCTCTCTTCGCCGAGGACGAGCGGCGTCGCCATCGAGAGGTGCGGCGAGACGGGCGCCAGCACGAGTTGGCGGCTCTGCGGCTCGAGGATGGGACCACCCGCCGCCATGGCGTAGCCGGTGCTGCCCGTGGCCGTGGCGAGGATCACGCCATCGGCGCGGTAGGCGGCGAGGAATGCGCCGTCGACGTAGGCCCGCACCGTGATCAGCTGCGCCACGCCGCCCCGGCTCACCACGGCATCGTTGAGCGCCCAGTCGGTCAGGGACTCGCCTTCGCGCGTCACCTCGACGTCCAACGTGGCGCGCTCCTCGACCCACACGCCGGGCTTCAAATAGTCGGGGACGCGCTCCAGGGCGTCGGCGCCGCGCATCTCGGTCATGAACCCGAGCTTGCCCATGTTGACGCCAAGGATGGGCGCGCCGAGCACGACGGCCACCTTCGCGGTGCGCAGGATCGTGCCGTCGCCGCCGACGGTGACGAGCACCTCGGCGGCGGCGCACGAGTCGTGGATCTCCGCTTCCTCCCGCGAGTCCGCCAGTCGGCAGTCGTACGACAGCGCTTGAAGGCGCTCGCGGAGGGCGAGGGCCAACTCGCCGGAGTCCCGGTTCGCCGCGTTGAAGATGATGCCGATGCGTTTCACGGTTGCGCTCGGAGAGAGCCGTTCTCAGGAGACCCCTTAGTCTACGGGAAAAGGATAGCAGCCGCCGGGAGGCGGCGGGGCCGGTCAGACGGGGAAGCCTCTCAGGGCGCTGACGGCGAAGTCCAGGAGGAAGCTGGGGGCGAACCCGAAGAACAGGACGCCCGCCGCGGTGATCAGGAGCGGGGCGGCCATCGTCGGGGCCGCGGTGACCGGCTCCTCCGATTCGGCGGGGCTGAGGTACATCGTCTTCACCACGCGCAGGTAGTAGTAGGCCGAGATGGTCGAGTTGATCCCGCCGGCGACGGCGAGCCAGACAAGGTCGGCGTTGACCGCCGCGTTGAAGACGTAGAGCTTGCCCCAGAAGCCGACCGTCGGCGGCAGGCCGGTGAGCGAAATGAGAGAGACGGCGAGGAGCGCGGCGAGGAGCGGCGCGCGTTTGCCCAGTCCGGCGTAATCGTCGATCTCATTGCTCCGCAGCCGGTGGTCGACGGCGATGACGACGAAGAAGGCCAGGAGGTTGGTGAAGGCGTAGCCGCCGAGGTAGAAGAGCACGCCCTGCAGGCCGAGCGCCTCGCCGTCCGCCGCCCGCGCGGCCACGGCGGCCACGCCGATCAGGATGTAGCCGGCATGCGCCACCGCGCTGTAGGCGAGCAGGCGCTTGATGTCCTGCTGGAACATCGCGGTCAGGTTGCCCACCGTCATGGTGATGACGGCGAGGACGGCGAAGAGCATGCTCCAATCGAGGACCAGGTCGGGGAAGGCGGCGTAGAAGACGCGGATCAGCAGCGCGAACCCCGCCGCCTTGCTGGCGACGGAGAGGAAGGCGGTGACCGGCGTCGGAGCGCCCTGGTAAACGTCGGGCACCCACATCTGGAAGGGGAAGGCCGAGATCTTGAAGCCGAAGCCGGCCACCAACAGCACGATGCCGATCAGGAGGCCGGGTTGGGCCAGCAGGTCCACGGAGGCAACGGCGCTCGCGATCGCGCCGAGCTCGGTCTCGCCGGTGAAGCCGAAGATGAAGGCCATGCCGTAGATCATCAGCCCCGAGCTCACGCCGGAGAGGACGAGGTACTTCGCCCCCGCCTCCGTGGAGCGCTCGTCCTTGAAGAAGGTGACCAGCGCAATGGCGGATAGGGTGCTGAGCTCCAGGGAGACGTAGATGGTGAGCAGCTCGCCGGTAGCGGCGAGGAGCATGAGGCCGGAGGTGGCGAAGAGCACCAGCGCGTAGTACTCGCCCTGGAATCGGGGGAAGCGCGACGCGGCGCTCTGCGACGCCATCGCCGCCATGCCCGCCACGCCGATGAAGAGCAGCTTGAAGAAGATCGCGTAGTTGTCGACGATGAAGAAGCCGTTGAATGCCGTGTCCTGCTCGCCCCAGAGGACAATCGTGAAGCCGAGCGGGATGCCGAGGAGTACCGTCGCCAGCGGCGCGAGCAGGCTCTTCCGTTCGATGAACAGGTCGGCCAGGATCACCAGTATGGCGATTCCCGCCATGCTGATCTCGGGCGCGAGCAGATAGAAGTCGCGGGCTTCCATCAGCGCCTCTCCGGCTTTCCGTGGACGCGGCCCCGAATCATGAGGCCGCCTCCAGGATGTTCATGATGGGGGCGAGGCCGGCGTCGAAGTAGTCGGTCACGAGCGCGGGGTAGATGCCGACGATGAAGATGGCGGCGAGCATGCCGGCCAGGGGAATGGCCTCGGTGAGGGTGGCGTCGCTGATCGAGGCGAAGCGGCGCTGCTCCGGCCCGAAGAAGATGCGGCGGACCGTCCACAGGATATAGCCGGCGCTCAGGAAGACGCCGACGATGGCGAGGATCGTCGCCTCGCGGTAGGCCTCGAACGAGCCGATGAAGACCAGCACCTCGGCCACGAAGCCGCTCATGGACGGCAGGCCGACGGCGGCGAAACCGGCGGCGACGAAGGCAACGGCCAGCACCGGCATCCGGCCGGCCAGGCCACCGAGGTCGGGGATGTGCCGGGTGTGGGCCTTCTCGTAGACGTAGCCGGCGAGCATGAACAGCAGGCCGGTGATCGTGCCGTGGGTGAACATCTGCATCGCGGCGCCGGTCAGGCCGATGTGGTGCAGCGACGCGACGCCGAGCAGGACGAAGCCCATGTGGCTGACGGAGCTGTAGGCGATCAGGCGCTTTATGTCACGTTGGCGGAAGACCATGACCGCCCCGTAGAGCACGTTGACTACCGCCAGCGTCGCGAGGAGCCAGGCCCAGTTCGCCGTCACCTCGGGGAAGAGGCTCACGTTGAGCCGGAGGATGGCGTAGCCGCCCATCTTCAACATGACGCCGGCCAGCATCACGCTGGCGGCGGTGGGGGCGTCGGTGTGGGCGTCGGGCAGCCAGGTGTGGAACGGCCAGACCGGCAGCTTCACCGCGAAGGCGGCGAGCAGGAGGAAGAAGACGCCCTCGGCGGTGAGCAGCGCCGTGGTGAACGGCGTGTCCCGCAGCTCGATCATGTCGAACGTGCCCGTCGAGAAGAAGATCACCAGGAATCCGGCGAGCATCAGCGCGCTGCTTCCCGCCGTGTACAGCAGGAACTTCATCGCCGAGTATTCTTTGCGCCCGCTCCCCCAGATGGTGATGAGCATGTACATGGGGATCAGCTCGACCTCCCAGAACAGGAAGAAGAGCAGCAGGTCGAGCGAGACGAAGACGCCGAGGATGCCCGTCTCCAGCAGGAGGAGCCAGATGAAGAACTCCTTGACGCGGTTGGTCACCCCGCCGGAGACGAGGACCGCGCCGACGCCCAGCAGGCCGGTCAGGGCGAGCAGCGGCGCGCTCAGGCCGTCGACGCCGAGGAAGTACTGCACCTTCAGGGCGGAGAGCCACGTATGCCGTTCCACCCACTGCGGCTGGTCCGCGTCGAGGTCGATGCCTGCCCAGACGATCAGTCCAAGGACGAGGACCGCGGTCGTCGCCGCCAGCGCGGTCCAGCGGATGTGCCGGTCGTCCTTGACGAAGAGCAGGATGAACAGCGCCGCCGCCGCGGGAATGAAGACCGTCGCCGTTAGCACCGCGCGCCCCCGATCTCAAGGGCGCCGGCGTGGCGCGTGCCGCTGTCGGTTACTCGATGCATCCCGCTAGCCCCATATCCAAAACGCGGCCGCGATGAGAATGACGCCGGAGGCGATAACGGCCCCGTAGGCCTGCACCTGGCCGCTCTGCAGCTCGGACGGCACCCGTCCCAGGTTCCGGCCCAACCAGCCGGTGGAGTTCACCGCCCAGTCCACGACGTGCGTGTCGATCAGCTCGATCACCGCGCCGGCGCCGTTGATGAAGACGCGCCGCACGATGATCTCCTCGTACAGGGTGTCGATGTAGTAGCGGTTCGCGAGCAACTGGTAGACGGGAGCAAAGCGCCGGGCCACCGCCGCCGGCGACGGCACGCCCAAGCGGTACATGGAATAGGCCAGGACGATCCCCGCCGCGCCCACGGCCGACGAAATGGCGGCGACGTTGACGCTGAATGCGTGGGGGTGGGCCTCGCCGAGGAAGATCGAGAGGCTGAACGCGGCGATGTCGAGGAAGTCCCACGGCAGGTCGGCCAGGCCGAAGAAGATGGCCGGAACGGCGAGCGCGACCAGCGGCAGCGTGATGAGCCAGGGCGATTCGTGCGGCGCACCGTGGCCGTGGCCCTCGGCATGGGCGGAGGACTCCGCCGCCGCGTGTTCCTCGCCGTTCCCGGCCGGGGCGTTGGCCGCCGCCTCGGCCTCCGCGCCGCCGCGGAACTCGCCCGAAAAGGTCATAAACAGCATGCGGAACACGTAGAAACCGGTGATACCCGCGGTGATAACGGCTATCCAATAGAGCGCGGACGCCCCGCCGATGCCGAACGCGTTATCTGAAGCGGCGAGCAGGATCGCGTCCTTGCTCCAGAACCCCGCCAGAGGAAACACGCCGACCAAGGCGAGCGAGCCGATCACCATCGTTCCATAGGTGAAGGGCATGAACTTGCGCAGGCCGCCCATGTAGCGCATGTCATAGGTCTCGGTGGTGTGGTGGACGCTCCCCGCGCCCAGGAAGAGCAGCGCCTTGAAGAAGGCGTGCGCCGCCAAATGGAAGATCGCCGCCCCGATCGCCCCCGTCCCGAGGGCGAGGAACATGTACCCCAACTGGCTCACCGTGGAAAACGCAAGCACCCGCTTGATGTCGTTGTTCACGAGCGCCATGGTCGCGGCGAGCATGGCGGTGCCGCCGCCGATCCAGGCCACGACGGTCAGCGCGGCCTCCGAGTGCTCGAACAGCGGGAACATCCGGGCCACCAGGAAGACCCCCGCCGCCACCATGGTGGCTGCGTGGATGAGCGCGCTCACCGGTGTGGGGCCTTCCATCGCGTCGGGCAGCCAGACGTGGAGCGGGAACTGGCCTGATTTGCCGACGGCTCCGGCGAAGATGCCCAGACAGAGCCAGGTCAGGCCGACGCCCGCGATCGCACCGACCTCCGCCGCGTGGTTGAGCGCCTCGATGTCGAGCGTCCCGGCGAAGACGAAGGCCCAGGCGATGGCGATCATGAAGCCGACATCGCCGAGCCTGGTGACGAGGAAGGCCTTCTTCGCGGCGCGGGCCGCCTCGGGCTTGCGGAACCAGAAGCCGATGAGGAGGTACGAGCTCAGGCCGACGAGCTCCCAGAACACGAAAAGGAAGACGAGGCCCGACGCCATCACCAGCCCGAGCATCGACGCGGTGAAGAGCGACATGTAGGCGAAGTAGCGCGTGAAGCTCTCGTCGTCCTTCATGTACTCCAGGCCATAGACCTGGACGAGGAGGCTCACGCCGGTCACGATGACCGCCATCACGGCGGTCAGACCGTCCATCGTGACGCCGACGTTGATCTCGAGCGAGCCGATGGTCAGCCATTGGTGCGGCTGGAAGCCGAGGTCGTGCCCCGGCGCGTTCATCACCTCGACCAGCGCCCAGAGCGAGAGGCCGAAGGCGATGGCCATCGCGGTCACGGTGATGTAGCCGGCGCCGCGCCACCGCGAGCCGACGAAGGGCCGCAGCAGGGCGATCAGAACGAACGCCCCCAACGGCGCGAAGAAGATTGACCAGACGTCGATTTCGGGCACTTAGATCTTCCGCATAATCTCGTCGGCCACGTGCTCCCTGCCTCGGGGCACGTAGACGATGAACTTCGAGGTCTCGCTCCAGGTCGTGATGTCGTCTTCGGGGAGGATGCGCGACGGGAGGCCTTCGGCCTCGAACAGCTCCTTCCACATCTCGGCGAGGAGCAGGTTCGGCGCCTTCTTATAGGGGGACCAGGACACGCGCTAGCCTTTCATGGCGTCGACGTTGGTCACGTCGACGGTTTCCTTGTTTCTGAACAGCGCAATCACGATGGCCAGGGCGAGGGCGACCTCGGCCGCGGCGACGGTGATCACGAACATAGCGAAGGCGTGCCCCGTCAGCACCTGCGGGGTCACGAAACGGGTGAAGGCGATGAAGGCAAGGTTCGACGCGTTGAACATCAACTCGACCGACATGAGGACGGTAATGATGTTGCGCTTCGCCAACGCGCCAGCCAGCCCGATGCTGAAGATAATCGCGGAGAGGACCAGGTAGTGTTCGAGGCCGGCCATGCGCTCTCTAGTCCTCGTCCTTGCCCTTGGCGATCACGATCGCGCCGATCATCACCGCGAGCAGGAGCACGCCGACGATGATGAACGCGAGGACGTAGACGTTCACGATGAGATCGGCGATGGCCGCCGTGGTGCTGCCCAGCGGTTCGCTGCCGGAGATCTTCCAGTCGGTGTTGACGATGGCGGTGACGAAGGTGGCCAGCAGGAGGGCCGCCAGACCCATCGCGGGCCGCATCAGCTTGCCGGAGGGGTTGCCCTGCTGCACGTCGCGGGTGAGCAGGATGGCGAAGACGATGAGGATCGAGATGCCGCCGCCGTAGATGAGTATCTGGACCACGGCGAGGAAGTCGGCGCTCAGGGTGATGAACAGCCCGGCGACGAAGAGGAAGGTCGCCACGAGCAGGAGGGCGGCGCGGAAGATGTCGCGCACCAGCACGACGCCCAGCGCGGAGATCGCCGCCCCGGAGCCGAGTATCCAGAAGGCAATCGAGTTGCCCGATCCGACGTCCATAACCGCTACCGGCCCGCCTCTCCGCCGCTCAGCGAGGTGTCACGCTCGAAGTCGACGCCGTGGAGGTGGGGTCTGGCGAAGGCGCTCGGCTTCTGGCGCGAGGTGCGAAGCTCGTCGATGTGGACCACCATGCTCTTGCGGGTGTAGGTGGCGCGCTCGTAGCCGGTGCCCATGAAGAGCGCGTCGTAAGGGCAGGCCTCGACACAGAGGCCGCAGAACATGCAGCGGCCGGTGTCGATGTCGAAGACCTCGAGGGCGTAGTCGTTGCCGACGTTGGGGTTGTCCTTGGGGGAGGTCTCGATGCGGATGGTGCCCAGAGGACAGTACTTGGCGCACGAGGCGCAACCGGTGCAGCGGTCCTCGTACCAGACGAACTCGTAGCCCCGGTAGCGCGGGTGCTCGGGCATCCGCTCCTCGGGGTACTCGACGGTGACGGGCTTGCGGAAGAGGTGCTTCAGCGTGACCGCCATCCCTTTGAGGATTCCTTCTCCGTACATCCCTACCCTCCCGCAGCCTCGCCGCGCACGGGGACCGGTTGGACGACCGGACGCGATGGATCGACGATCCGCCGCGTTCGGCCCTGGAAGCCCAAGATGCGCGTCATGATGATGATCGAGCCAATGGCGATGGCGAAGTTGACCGGAATGATCCAGTACGGCAAGTCGGCCCCGTCGCGGAAGGCCACGACCTCTGCGGCGACGACGAACAGGTTGATCAAGGAAAGGGGCAGGAGGAACTTCCAGCCGAAGCCCATGACCTGATCGACACGCATCCGGGGGATCGTCGCCCGCACCCAGATCAGCACCGCGATCACGAAGCCCATCTTCAGCATGAGCCAGATATAGGGCGGAATCGGCTCGGGGCCTTTGAAGCCGCTGAGGAAGAGGGTCGCGGTGATGGCCGAGAAGCCGATGATCGACGCGTACTCGGCGAGCTGCACCACCGTCCACTTCATGCCGCTGTACTCGGTGTGGAAGCCGGAGATGATCTCCGAGTCGGCTTCCAGCAGGTCGAAGGGGGCGCGGTTGAGCTCGGCGGAGACGGCGATGGCAAAGACGATGAAGCCCAGCGGCATCCACGCCAGGTTGGGCGCGAAGCGTTGCTGCTCGACGATCTCGGTGAGGTTCAGGCTGCCGGTGAGCACCACCACGCCCATGATCGAGAGGACCAGCGGTATCTCGTAGCTCACCAGAAGCGCCACGGCGCGCATCGCGCCGAAAAGCGAGTACTTGTTGTTCGAACTCCAGCCGCCCATGAAGACCGCGATCTCCGCCGCAGTGGTCACGCCGATGGCGTAGAGGATGCCGACATCGATGTCGGCGAGGACGGCGCCAAACGGCCCCCACGGGATCACCGCGAACATAGCGATGATCATGGCGGCGAAGGCGAGGGGCGCCAGACCGAAGAGGAACTTGTCGGCGGCGCGCGGCGTGGTGTCTTCCTTCGTCATCAGCTTCAGCGCGTCGGCGATGGGCTGTAGGATGCCGAAGACGCCGACTCGGTTGGGGCCGGGGCGCTGGGTGAAGCGTCCCAATAGCTTGCGCTCGATCAAAATGACGTAGGGCACGCCGAGGGTGGCCACGTTGACCACGAGCAGGCTCCCGATGACGCCGAGCACGATGTAGATCAGCGGATCGGGCCAGCCGCCGGCAGCGGCGCCGCCCATCGCCCGGCAGAGCTCGTCGCCCATCCGCGGCAGGAAGTTGATGCCCCACTCCTGCCAGAGGGACATGTCGGCCCAGAAGCCATCGGGCTTGCAGCCGGTGGCGAGATGTTCCACTAGCGGTCCACCTCGCCCATGTTGATGTCGATGCTGCCGAAGATGGTGACCAAGTCGGCCATCTTCCAGCCGATGAGCATTTCACGCAGCGCGGTCAGGTTGATGAGGGAAGGCGAGCGGATGGCGCAGCGGTACGGGGCGACGCCACCGTCGCTGACGAGGTGGAAGCCGAGCTCGCCTTTGGGCGCCTCGACCTGTCCATAGGCCTCGCCCGCCGGAGGGCGGAGCAGCATGGGGAGGTCGGTGCGGTGCGGCCCCGGCGGCATCTGCTCCACGCACTGATGGATGATGCGGAGGCTCTGGCGCATCTCCTCAAGCCGCACCAGGAAGCGGTCGTAGTTGTCGCCGTCCGTCCCCGTGGGGATGTCGAACTCGAGCCGGTCGTAGACCTCGTAGGGGTTCGCCTTTCGGAGGTCCCAGGCGAGGCCGCTGGCGCGCAGGGGAGGACCGGTCACGCCGGCGTTGACCGCCAGGTCGCGCGGGAGCACGCCGATGCCCTTGCAACGGCTGATCAGAATCTCATTCTCGCGCATGAGCTGCTCGTACTCGTCGAACTTCCGGGGCAACTCCTCGACCACACTGGCCAGCGCGGGGAAGAACTCGGGCGGGAGGTCGTCGTTGACCCCGCCGGCCCGCATGTAGCTGTGGGTGATCCGCGCCCCGCACACCATCTCGAAGAGGTCGAGGATGCGCTCGCGGTCGCGGAACATGTACATGAGCGGCGTGGCGAATGCGCCCAGGTCTTGCAGGAAGAACCCCGTCGCGATCTGGTGCGACGCGATGCGCATGAGCTCGGCCATGAGCACCCGGATGTACTGGCCGCGCTCCGGCACCTCGACCCCGAGCAGCCGCTCAACGCCGATCACGTAGGCGAGGTTGTTCGACATCGAGGCGGTGTAGTCGAGGCGGTCGGTCAGGGTGACAACCTGTGTCCAGGTGCGCTCCTCGGCCAGCTTCTCCGAGCCGCGGTGCAGGTAGCCGAAGATGGGCTCGACGTCCTGGATCACCTCGCCGTCGAAGACCACCCGCAGGCGGAAGACGCCATGCGTGCTGGGGTGGTGCGGCCCCAGGTTAACGGTGATGGGTTCTGACTTCAGCGTCACGGCGTCTCGCTCGACCGCCCGGGGCCTACGGCCTCCGGAGCAGGAAGTCCTTCCTCAATGGGTAGCCGTCGAAGCCTTCCCACAGGAAGATGCGTTTCATGTCGGGATGGCCCGTAAAGCGCACCCCCATCAGGTCGTAGACCTCGCGTTCCTGGAAGTCGGCCGACCTCCAGACGTCGATGACGCTGGGGACCTCCGGGGCCTCGCGGCCATAGGCGCGGGTCTTTATCAGCGCCCCGTGGTTGCGGTAGTAGGAAGTCAGCCGGTAGACGATTTCGAAATAGTCGACGTAGTCCACCGCGGTGAGGTGAATCAGCGCGCCCAAGTCGAGCTCGTAGTCGTCCCGGAGGTAGCGGGCCGCATCCACGAGCGAGGCGGCGTGCACTAGGACCGAGGCCTCGCTGCTGCCGGCGACCGAACCTGGGACGGCCTCGCGCAGGCGGTCGGCAAGCTCGTTGCCGGAGATGGCCCTAGTCACGGGTGAACGTCCTGCGCTTGCCGACGCTGCCTCGGGTGACCTTTTCGTGGAGCTTCATGATCGCGTAGAGCAGCGCGTCGGGACGGGGCGGGCAGCCCGGCACGTAGACGTCGACGGGCACCACGCGGTTGACGCCCGGCGTCACGCTGTACGACTCGTAGTAGGGGCCGCCGCTGGTGGCGCAGACGCCCATCGAGATCACCCAGCGCGGCTCCGCCATCTGCTGGTAGATGCGCCGGATGGGGACGGCCATCTTCCAGGTCACCGTGCCCGACACGATCATCAGGTCGGCCTGCCGGGGCGAGGCGCGGAAGGCCTCCATGCCGAAGCGGGCGATATCGAAGCGCGACATGGCGCTGCCCATCATCTCGAAGGCGCAGCAGGCCAGGCCGAAGGTGAGAGGCCACATTGAGTTCTTGCGGCCCCAGGAGACGAGCGCGTCGATGGACGTGACCAGGACGTTGCGCTGCGTCTCCTCGGAGATCACCAGGGGGTCGTCCATCACCTGGCGGGGCGAGTCGAGGATGAGCTGGTTGATCTCGGCGCCCTCTTCGGCGTCGAGCCGGCGCGACAGCTCGCGGGAAATCGCGAAGGGATCGGTCGTCGGCGCGTCGTCAACGTCGGGCACGGCTAGCTCCATTTCAGGGCGCGCTTGCGCCATTCATAGAGAAGGCCCAGCGTGATGATGAAGACGAAGACAGCGACCGCGCCGAAGCCGAACCACTCCAGCCCGCGCGCGTTGACCGCCCAGGGGAAGAGGAACACGGCCTCAATGTCGAAGATGAGGAAGGAGAGGGCGAAGTAGTAGTAGCGGAAGTTGAATCGCACCCAGGAGCCGCCGACGGTGCGGACACCGCACTCGTAGGTGTCGTCCTTGACGCTGTCCTTGACCTGCGGCTTGACGCCGATGACGGTGAGGAAATAGGGAAGGAGCAGCATGCTCAACGGGACCGTCACGGCGAAGATGAGGAAGATCCCGATGAAGCCGAACTCGCTCACGACGGCCCCCAAAAGGTGAAGCGCATTAGATGAATCTCGCGATGCCTCTTTTTAGAAGTAACGCGGCCGCTCCATGCACGCCTGAAGTGCGGGCGCTCAATGTAGCACAGGCCCCTGGGCCTTTCAAGTGAATTTTTTAACAAAGTACCCCGCTAGGCATCCTTCGCGGCGCGCTCCTCGAAGACCTCAGACGCCACGCGCAGCGCGTTGCCCGCGCAGGGCCAACTCGCGTAGAAGGCCATCATGAGCATCACCTCAGCGATCTCGTCCTGGGTGCAGCCGTTGTTCAGGCCAAGCTGGACGTGGGCGCGGATCTGGTCGGTGCGGTAGAGGGCGGTCAGGGCCGCGATCACGCACAGGCTCCGCTCGCGGTGGGTCAGCTCCGGCCGGTCCCAGATCTCGCCAAACAGCAGGTCGTCGGTGATTTCTCCGTAGCGCGGGGCGATCTTGTCGTACATCGCCCGCGCTCTTCTCGGCAGTCCCCGCATGGTGCGCCTCCTCAGCCCGGTGGGGCCGCCGCCATTCTAGCCGCCAGCGAGGACGGTGGAACGGGCGATTCGTGAATCGCCCCTACGGGGGAGAGGCTTGAGGAAGCCCTAACCCGCCACGACGTAGCGGGCCGGGACCTCTTCGATGAGGCCGTCCTTCTGGAGCTTGGCGAGGTGCTGGCGGACGTTGCCGGCGGCGGCCTGGCGCAGGGCCTTCTTGAGGTTCTTGGGGTAGATGCGGCGGACGATCTCGTCGGCGTCGCCGAGGCCCTCTTTGAGCGCGCCGAGCACCTGGCGCTCGCGCAGGTTGCGGTGCTTGATGTAGCCAGCCACCCATTCGGGCGCTTTGTGGACGATCTTGCCGTGGGCGGGGCAGATGACGCGCGGCTTGAAGCGTTCGATGAGGGCGAGCGACTTCATGTAGCTGGCGAGGTCTTGGACGACGCTGGTGCTGGAGCCGAGGATGGTGTCGCCGGTGAGCGCGATCTTCTCGGCGTTGAGGAAGTAGCAGGCGTGGTCTTCGGCGTGGCCGGGCGTGAAGCGGGCTTCGAGCACGGCCCCGCCGCCGGCGGCGATGCGCTCGCGGGAGCGGAGCTTCGTCACCCACTCCGTACCCAGGTAGGGGACGAGCTTCTCGACGAGCTTGGGGTGGCAGCGCACCGGCGCCCGCATTACCTCGTGGATCCGGTCGAGGCCGCCGACGTGGTCGACGTGGCCGTGGGTGATGAGGATGGCGGCGATCTTGGGCTCGCCGAGCGCGCGGTAGGCCTCGAGGATGAGGCGCGTCCACTCCCGGTCCTGCTCGCCGGTGTCGACGAGGGTCATGTCCGTGGCGGGGTCGCCGACGAAGTAGATGTTGGTGCCGCCGGGGTGGAAGGCGTGGGTGTCCTTGATGTGCAGACGGTGGATGTACCGGCCGATCCGTTCCAAGTCGGTCATCGATTCCTCCGTAGGCCGCGGGCGCCGCGCGAATCATACCGCGAATCGAGAGCTGCGCTACAATCGCGGCGTTTGACAGCAGCGCATCAAGGGGGCCGAATCATGGAGAAGCGCGTGCCGACGGAGGCCGAGGTTGCGGGGTACCTAGCGGACCGGAGGAATTGGGGACGCTGGGGGAAAGAAGATAGCGTCGGTACGGTGAACCTGATCACGCCGGAGAAGCGCGTGGCGGCGGCTGGTCTCGTGAAGTCAGGGCGGACGGTGTCGTTGAGCCGCCCGTTGGACAAGACGATGGGGGCGCACAACCCGCGCCCGGTGCAGCATTACATGACGCGGTCACCCATCGAGGGGGCGGTGGCGGGCGCCGCCGGCGACTACTTCGGCATCTACCACCACGGCATGACGATGACGCACCTCGATGCGCTCTGCCACATCTGGTACAAGGGCGAGCTGTACAACGGCCGGGACCCCGAGCGCGAGATCGAGTTCGGCGGGGCGGCGTTCGGCTCGATCGACGTTTGGTCGGGCGGGATCGTCACCCGCGGGGTGCTAATCGACATCCCGAAGCTGCGCGGCGGGGCCTTCGTGACCCGCGAGACGCCGATTCACGGCTGGGAGATCGAGGAGGCGGCGGCGGCGGCGGGCGTCGAGCTGCTGCCCGGCGACGCGTTGGTGCTCTACGCGGGCCGCGAGCAGTGGCAGGCGGCCAATCCGGACATGCCCTACGGCATCACTCCGGCACCCTGGCCCGGAGCCCACGCCTCGTGCTTCCCGGTTCTCCGCGACCGCGACGTGGCGCTGCTGGTCTGGGACATGCTCGACCACAACCCCAGCGGCTACGAGCTGCCGATGCCGGTGCACGGGGCGATCCCGACGCTGGGTCTGCCGCTGCTGGACAATGCGCTGCTGGAGCCGTTGGCCGATGCCTGCGCAGAGGAGGGGCGCTACGAGTTCATGCTGACGGTCGCCCCGCTGAACATGCCCGGCGGTACGGGGTCGGCGGTGAACCCCATCGCGCTGTTCTAGGGCGCGGACCCTCTCTCAGTCTCTCTCTCCCAGAGGAGACCCTTGCGTAACCGGGGGCGCGGGCTCCGGCAAGGTCGCGCGGCCCCTGCCACCCTACCCCTCCGACGCGCCTGACGGCGCGCACCCTCTTTCAGTTTCCCCCATAGAGGGGGAAAGGCCGGAGGGGACGGGCGATTCGCGAGGCGCCCCTACGGGAGGGGACGTTACGCGGCGTGGTTATGCAAAGGTCTCCAGAGGGAGAGAGGTTTAAGGTGTCCTCCCAGGGGGGAGAGGCTTAAGGTGTTAGGGGCGTAGGCGCAGGCGGACGCGGCCTTCGTCCGAGGGGGCGGCGACGGGCGACCAGAACGCGAGGGCGCCCGCGACCACTGCCCGGGGCGGCTCTTGCCCCGATGCGTCGATCACGAGGACGTGCGATTCCGGGGTCGCGTCGTCGCCGGTGAGCGAGCCGCTGAGCGCGATGTAGCGCCCGTCCGCCGACCAGACGCGGTGCGATTTCGCGTACTGGTCGAAGAACGAGAGCATCACCCGCATGTCGGACGAGGGGATGAACTCCGCCACCTGCCGCGCCGCGCCGGTCTCAATGTCGAAGACGGTGACGGCGAGGCGGCCTCCCTGCTCCGCGAGGCTGATGACGGCCAGCCGATCCCCGGCGGGCGACCAGAAGAAGGCGATGGCCGCATCTTCGGTCAGCACGCGGGTGCGGCCGTCCTCCGGGTTGACCAACAGCAGGCCGTCGAAGACCGCGATCGCGGGCGCAACCTCTGAGGCGAGGACGACGCGGCTTCCATCGGGCGACCACGCGAACGCGCTGGTGGTGGAGACGGGCGCCAGGGTCCGGGGGTCGCTTCCGTCGGCATTGGCCACCATGAGGGAGGAGCCCTGTTCGGAGTCGCCGATGAAGGCGAAGCGCTGCCCATCGGGCGACCAGTCCGGGGCGCGGTAACTCCAGGAGGGCGGTAGGTCGAGGAGTGTGAGGGCATCGTCACTGCCCGGCTCGAAGAGCAGCAGACTGTCCCTCAGGTGGAGCAGCAGACGCGCCGAGTCGTGCGTCCAGGCGTAGTAGAGCGGGGATCCTTGGACGATGGACCGCGCCTGGGCTCCGCCCTCGACGTCGCCGAGGAGCAGGGCCATGTTCCCCGCGACGGCAAGGAACGCTACGTGTTGGCCGTCCGGAGAGCCGTTGGTGTAGTGCGGCGCGTTACGGCCAACGAGCCGCGCGCCGGGAGGGTTCTCATAGACGAGGCTGGGTCCAGTGTCCCCCAGCGTGGCTGATTGCAGGGAGAACTGCGGCCCGTCAGCGTCGACCACGACACGTGAGAAGAGGACCGACCCGCCGTCGCCCGACCACATGGGCCAGGTGTGCGCCGCGCGCGCGCCCTCGGGATCGGGCTCGCTGATCCGCATGCGGTTGGAGCCGTCGGCGCGCATGACGTAGACGTGGCCGTCGGCGCCGACGTAGGCGAGGCTGCCGAAGGCGGTTTCGTCGCCGGCCGGCGACGTCGCGGTTGGGGCGGCGACGGTTGGCGTGTTTGTTGGAGCGGCCGGCTGGACGGTCGGTGTTGTCGTGGGCGGTTGCGGCGAAGGGGCCGGGGAGGCAGCCGGCGCCTCAGTCGAGCACGCCGCGACGACCAAGGTCAGGATGGTGACCGGGAGGCTCCAGCGCAGGAGGGGCGTCGCGGCTCGTGACATAGGGAGCGCCTAACGGCGAGAGGGTTGCTTCAGTATACGCGCGGTTCGGACTGGAGGCTTCAGGGCAAAGGAAAGGCCCGAGGTCGGGGACCTCGGGCCTTGGTTGGGCATGGTTGGTAGCGGGGGCAGGACTCGAACCTGCGACCTTCGGGTTATGAGCCCGACGAGCTGCCACTGCTCCACCCCGCGACGGGTGGGCGGTTACCGAAGAGAAAGTACGGATGAACGGATGCTTCTCAGCGTGACTTAATGCAGGTCAAGCCCTCGACCGATTAGTACGGCTTAGCTGAACACATCGCTGTGCTTACACCTGCCGCCTATCAACCAGGTAGTCTTCCTGGGGTCTTACTCCTTCCAAAGAAGGACTGGAAGTCTCATCTTGAGGTGGGCTTCGTGCTTAGATGCTTTCAGCGCTTATCCCTTCCCAACAATAGCTACCCAGCGGTGCTCCTGGCGGAACAGCTGGCACACCAGAGGTTGGTCCCTCCTGGTCCTCTCGTACTAAGGAGAGATCCTCTCAAACTTCCTGCGCCCGCAGAGGATAGAGACCGAACTGTCTCACGACGTTCTGAACCCAGCTCGCGTACCGCTTTAACCGGCGAACAGCCGGACCCTTGGGACCGCCTTCAGCCCCAGGATGCGACGAGCCGACATCGAGGTGCCAAACCGTGCCGTCGATGTGAACTCTTGGGCACGATCAGCCTGTTATCCCCGGAGTAGCTTTTATCCGTTAAGCCACGGCCCTTCCACACGGAACCGTAGGATCACTTTGCCCTGGTTTCCCACCTGCTCGACTTGTAGGTCTCGCAGTCAAGCTCCCTTATACCAATGCGCACCACGGGCGATTTCCATCCGCCCTGAGGGAACCTTTGGACGCCTCCGTTACATTTTAGGAGGCGACCGCCCCAGTCAAACTGCCTACCAGGCACGGTCTCCGAACCGGGTATACGGTCCGGGTTAGACCAAGCACAAACGAAGAGTGGTATTTCACCATTGGCTCCCCCCAGCCCGAAAGCCGGGGTTCCAAGCCTCCCACCTATCCTACGCATCGCAAGCACCGAGTCAATGCCAAGCTGCAGTAAAGCTTCACGGGGTCTTTTTGTCCTTCTGCGGGTAACCCGCATCTTCACGGGTACTTCAATTTCGCCGAGTCCCTCGTTGAGACAGCGCCCAAGTCGTTACGCGTTTCATGCGGGTCGGAACTTACCCGACAAGGGGTTTCGCTACCTTAGGACCGTTATAGTTACGGCCGCCGTTCACCGGGGCTTCGGTTCAAAGCTCTCACCTCTCTCCTTAACCTTCCGGCACTGGGCACGCGTCAGCCCCTATACCTCATCTTTCGATTTGGCAGAGACCTGTGTTTTTGTTAAACAGTCGCCCGGGCCAATTATCTGCGGCTCCGCGGTGCTCCAGGAGCAAGTCCCTTCACACGGCGGAGCCCCCCTTCTCCCAAAGTTACGGGGTAATTTTGCCGAGTTCCTTAACGAGGGTTCTCTCGTCCACCTTATCTGATTTCAGACTGCCTACCAGTGTCGGATTGCGGTACGGACGCTCACGGCCCTAACTCCGAGGATTTTCTTGGCAGTGTGAACTCACCGGAATCGCCCTTCCCGAGGGAAAGACTCTCCCCGCACCTCAGCTCGAACGGCCGCCGTGGATTTGCCTGCGGCGGCCTCGCCTACGTTTGGGGACGTACCATGTCCAATAGGCACGCTCCGACTATCCTCCTGCGTCCCCCCTGAGCTCAAACGGATCGTGAGCGGGGCAGGAATGTTGACCTGCTGTCCATCGGTTACGCCTTTCGGCCTCACCTTAGGCCCGCCTGACCCTACGTCGATTGACGTTGCGTAGGAAACCTTAGGCATTCGGTGTCACGGGTTTTCACCGTGATTACGCTACTCATGCCAGCATTCTCACTTCCCAGCGCTCCACCGCCCCTCACAGGACGGCTTCAATGCCCTGGGAACGCTCCCCTACCACTTGCGAAGTGCAAGTCCATAGCTTCGGTGGAAAGCTTGAGCCCCGTTGAATTGTCGGCGCCAGTTACCTCGACCAGTGGGCTATTACGCACTCTTTCAAGGATGGCTGCTTCTAAGCCAACCTCCTGGCTGTCTCTGGGAACTGACTTCCTTTCACACTGAGCTTTCACTTAGGGACCTTAGCTGATGGTCTGGGCTGTTCCCCTCGCGACAATGGAGCTTATCCCCCACTGTCTCACTCCAAGGATGCCATCATGGGTATTCGTGGTTTGGTTGGGTTTGGTAAGCTCACGCCCCCTAGCCCATCCAGTGCCCTACCCCCCATGATTAAAACCAAAGGCTGCACCGAAATGCATTTCGGGGAGAACCAGCTATCTCCGGGTTCGATTGGCATTTCACCTCTACCCACAGCTCATCCCCGCTTTTTGCACAAAACGTGGGTTCGGGCCTCCATGAGTTGTTACACTCACTTCACCCTGGCCATGGGTAGCTCACCCGGTTTCGGGTCTGCTCGAATCGACTAAGCGCCTTATTCAGACTCGCTTTCGCTTCGGCTCCAGAACTGAGTTCCTTAACCTAACGCCGATCCGAGCAACTCGCTGGCTCATTCTTCAATAGGCACGCTATCACCCTTCCGAAGAAAGGCTCTAACCGCTTGTAGGCCAACGGTTTCAGGTCTATTTCACTCCCCTCCCGGGGTTCTTTTCACCTTTCCCTCACGGTACTGGTTCGCTATCGGTCGCCAAGAGTATTTAGCCTTAGAGCGTGGTCACCCTAGATTCCCACCAGGCTCCACGGTTCCCCAGTGGTACTCAAGAACACCGCGGGAGTCTCAACCCTTTCGTCTACGGGGCTATCACCCTCTTTGGCCGCCCGTTCCAGGGAACGTTCGTCTAGAGTTGAGATTTGTAACTCCCTGGATCACCTGGGGGATCACCAGCGATGTCTTACGACCCCTCGAACACACAGGACCCCAGTCCGTTAGGTGCTCGAGGTTTAGGCTGTTCCCCTTTCGCTCGCCACTACTCAGGGAATACTTTCTTTTCCTCGGGGTACTAAGATGTTTCAGTTCCCCCACTTACCCCTCACTAGCCTATGTGTTCAGCTAGGAGTCTCCAGCTTTCGGCTGGAGGGGTTACCCCATTCGGGAATCCCCGGCTAAGCCCGCTAGACGGCTGACCGAGGCTTATCGCAGTCTTGCTGCGCCCTTCATCGGCTCTTGGCGCCAAGGCATCCACCGTTGGCCCTTAGTAGCTTGACCTACATTAAGGCACGACGAGAAGCTTCGACGTTCAGAAGTAATTTCTCTTCGGTTGTTAACGTGCGCGCCTTCGAAGCTGCCGCTCCAAAGGCCCGGACTCCGCCGAGGCGGACGCCCTCGGCGGCCTCGGAGCGTCGCTCCGGAACCGCCGAGGATGGCCGGCTCTCTTCTCTGGGTTGCCCCGGCATGACCGCTTCGGGGCGAAAAAAATCGGCCCGATGTTCCACCGAGCCGATGCGCTCAGCAACACCTGGGGCCGAAGTGTTAGGTGGTGTGGGTCAAATGCCCGTCCCCTCGACACGTTCCCCAAAGGGGTGTGTCGGCGAATAGTGCAACTACGCAGTATAGGGAGCGGCCCCGCCGGTGTCAACCCGCCCGCGCCCCGCTTCCACTTCTGGAGATCGTGCCGCCAGACTATCATGGGCATAGCGGTGCACAGGCCTCTACGTGCGCCGCCGACAGGGGGATGAGATGAGTGAGAAGGAGCCGTGGCGGGACCGACCCCACATGCCGCCGATCTACGGCATCGAGCCGGCGGAGGCCGGCGGCATGATCGAGTGGAGCGACGTCGCCGACCGGCTCGCCGCGGCGCGCAACTACTGGGTCGCCACCACACGGGCCGACGGACGGCCCCACGTCACGCCGGTGTGGGGCGTGTGGCTCGACGGCGCGCTGATGTTCGACGCCGACGTGAAGGCGGTGAAGGCGCTCAACCTGGCGCGTGACCCACGGGCGCTGGTGCACCTCGAGAGCGGCGACGACGTGGTGATCGTCGAGGGCGTGGCGGAACCGATGCCGGACGAGGGCCGGCGCAAGCACTACGCCGACGTTTACGAAGAGAAGTACGGCTTTCGCCCCCAGGGCATGGAGGGGGCCGTCGGCTTCCGCGTTGTACCCAAGGTCGTGCTCGCCTGGCACGAGACCGACTTCCCCAGGACGGCCACCCGCTTCCGTTTCCCCTAGCCGCGTCAGGCGATGGCCCCCGCCTCTTCGAGCCGCGCCGTCTCGCCGGCGGACATGCCGAGCAGCTCGCGGAAGACGTCGTAGTTGTGCTCGCCGAGGAGCGGGGTCGCCTTGCGGACCTCGCCGGGCGCGCTCCCGATTTTCCAGGGGATGCCGTTGAGCATCATCTTGCCGAAGGGGTGGTCGACCTCGACCCAACTTCCGCGGGCGGTGTAGTGGGGGTCGTCGAATGCCTCGGCGTCGCTGAGCACCGGGAAGGCGGGGACGCCGGCGCGCTGCAGCGCCATCGCCGTCTCATGGGCGTCACGGTGCCGGGTCCACTCCGCGATGCGGGCGTCGAGGGCGTCCTGGTTGCGGAGGCGGCGGTACATGTCGGCGAAACGAGACTCGCGGGCCCACGCGGGCTCGCCTAGGGCGGCTCGAAAGGCGCGCCACTGCGACTCGTTCTCCACCGCGATGGCGATCCATGCGTCCTCGCCGCGCGCCGGGTAGACGCCGTGCGGCGCCATCGCCACATCGCGGTTGCCCATCGTCCCTTGCACACGGTCGTTCCACTGGTAGTCGAGCATCGGCGCGCCGAAGAGAGTCGTAGTGGCCTCCCACTGGCCGAGGTCGATGTACTGACCCTGGCCGGTGCGCTCGCGGTGGCGCAGGGCGGAGAGGGCGGCGGTGAGGCCGAAGTAGGCGTTGAGCGGGTCGATATGGGCGGTGCCGAATGCCTGGGGCTCGTCCTGAAAGTAGCCTTGGATGCTGTCGAGACCGGTGAGGCAGGAGAGGGTGGAGCCGAAGGTCGTGATCCTGCTCAGGGGGCCGGTCTGCCCGCCGGCGGAGAGGGAGAGCATGATGACGTCGGGCCGGACGCGGCGCACCGATTCGTAGTCAAGGCCCCAGCGGGCGACCGTGCCCGGGCGGTAGTTTTCGACCACGACGTCGGAGGCGGCGATGAGCTCCAGCGCGACGTCGCGGCTCTCTGGGTTGGCGAGGTCGAGGGTCACGCTGCGCTGCCCCCGCAGCAGCGTTAGCGAGGAGTGGTTGAGGAGTGGCATGTCCTTGTACAGCGCGCCGCTGCGCCGGGTGTTGTCGACCCGGCGTCCTGTCTCGATCTTGATCACGTCGGCGCCCATGTCGGCCATCGCCCCGGCGAGGGCGGGCGCGGCCCAGATCCAGCCCAGGTTGACCACGCGCACCCCGGCCAAAGGTTGCGCCGTGCCGCGGGCCTTGGTCATGGCCCGCCGCTCAGCCGCTTGGCCAATAGGATGTCGGGCTTGCCGTAGCCGTTGGCGTCGGGGATGGCGCCGACGATACTGAAGCCAAGTTTCTGGTAGAACTCGTAGGGGTGGCCCTTGAGGTTGCGGATGCCTCGCAGGCGGTCGAAGAGGCCGTCGTAGAGGTCGACGCCGGCGAGCGAGGTCATGTCGTCCTCGTCGTCGCTGCCGACCCAGAGGGTGAGGCCGCCCCGGTCGCGCGCCAACCGGGCGAGGTCGTCGACGAGGGCCGCGCCGATTCCCCCGCCGCGCCATTCGCTGGAGACGACAAGGGGGTGGAGCTCCCAGACATGGCCATCGTAGGTGGGGGTGCCGGCGATCCAGCCGATGAGATGGCCGGTCTCATCAGACAGGGCGGCGCGGCAGATGCGCCCGGCTCCGAGCACCTCCCGCACATCTTCGATCGCCGGACCGATAGTGGGCC
The DNA here is from genome assembly GCA_034421515.1 of Dehalococcoidia bacterium. Classification (GTDB taxonomy): domain Bacteria; phylum Chloroflexota; class Dehalococcoidia; order SHYB01; family SHYB01; genus DAOUKH01. The sequence continues at coordinate 38,663 of DAOUKH010000012.1, read as the reverse complement.
AGGCCTTCGGCCAGTGCTCGGCAAATTCGCGGACGAGCATGGCGGCAGCCTCGCGGATAAGGTCTTCATCGTCGGTGGGAAAGTCCTTGATTGAGAAGGCGGACTTCATTTGTAGCCGCCGAAGATGGCGTGGCCGGCGTGCATCCAGAAACAGTCGACCTGGCGGAAGCCGGCCTCTTCCAGCCAGTGCAACTGGGCGGCGAGCGGCGACGGCTTGTCGTAGGGGTCGATTGATCCGGCCTCGTAGTAGTTCCACTTGGACTTACGGAAGAAGCGCAGGCCCTCTTCGCCGGTCTGTTCGAGGATGGTCTCGTTCCATTGATCGGCGTAGACGGCCCGGGCGCGGTCGTTGGCGGGCTCGACGATGTCGCAGATGAGCAACGCGCCACCGGATTCCAGGCGCATGGCGACGTCGCGGAAGAGCTCGCGCTTGCCGTCCGCCGTGAGGTGGTGCAACACGAGGGAGGCGAGGATGGCGTCGAGGGGCTGGGGCAGCTCGCGCCGCCACCGCTTCTCCTCGAGCTTGAACCACCGCGCCGAGGCCCGATCGCCGTAGCCGCCGAGGGCGCCGCGCAGCTTCTCCAGCATCGTCTCCGAGCCGTCGAGCGCGGTGTAGGAGCACGCCGGATAGTGGTCGAGCACCGCTTGGGCGAGCGTTCCGCCTCCAGCGCCGAGCTCGACGACGTGACGCGGTCCGCCGCCGTCGGCGGGAATGAGGTCGCGCAGCGCCTCGATCATCACCCGCCGGTGGGGGGTGTACTTGACGCCATCTTCGAGGAAGAGCTGCGAGTCTCCCTCGGTCCAACCTTCGATTTCGCCTGGTGGTTTCTCTTGCATGGAGTTCAGTATCGCACGGGGCCTGGAACCTAGACGACACCAGCCCTGCGAAGGTCGGTCAGGGCCCTCGCACCGAGCCCAAGCCCTCTGCGCAGGACCTCGTCGTTGTGCTCTCCCAGTCGCGGCGCGGGCCGCCGCAACGTCCACGGCGCAGCGCCGAGCTTGTACGGCGCGCCCGGCTGGCGCATCGTGCCGGTGACGGGGTGGGACCTGGTGACGAAGAAGCCGCGCTCGGCAAGGTGGGCGTTGTCCAGCACCTCGGCCATGTCGTAGACCGCGGTCGAGGGGACGCGGTTCTCCTGGCAGCGTTGGAAGATCTCCTCCTTGCCCGTCGCGTCGAGCCACTCCTGCATCATCCCGTACACCTCGGGGCCGTAGCGCGAGCGGTCGCGGTAGTGACCCTTGAAGATGCCGGCCTGGGCCCACTCAGGGTTGCCCATCGCCTTCACCAGACCGTCCCACATGTAGGACTCGGAAGCGAAGATGAAGACGTAGCCATCGCGGCAGGGGAGCATGGCGGCGGGGACGCCCAGCCGCTGGCTATTCCCCGGTCGTCGGGCGGAGAGCCGACGCTCGTGGTAGAGCGCGACCAGCCCGTAGCCCAGGATGCCCACCGCGAGTACGTCGGCGACCGAAATGTCGACCTGCGTCCCCCGCCCCGTCGTTTCGCGGGCACGGAGGGCGAGCAGCGTCGCCGCGGCGGCGTTGACCGCGGCGTAGTAGCCGGCGAAGGAGCCGCCGCTTCGCAGCGGCTCGCGGTCGGGTTCGCCCAGGTAGCGGTGCCCCAGAGCGGAGGCATGCCAGGTGATCAGGTCGGAGCCGAGCAAATCGCGGTATGGCCCCGTAAGCCCGAAGGGCCGCACCGAGGTGACGACGAGGCGCGGGTGGGCCGGCGCGAGCAGGGAGTAGGTCAGGCCTCGTGCCTCCATCTCGCCGGGCTCGGCGTTTTCAAGAAAGACGTCTGCCTCGCGCAGCAGGTCGTGGAGCAGCGAGCGGCCCGACGGCCGGTCGAGGTCGAGAGTGACGCCGCGCTTGTTGCCGTTCAGATAGATGAACTGCGCGGCGGCCTCAGAATCCGGCGCGTCGCCCCGGAAGGGGCCGAGCGAGCGGGCCGGGTCGCCCTCCGGCGGCTCGACCTTGATCACCTCCGCGCCGAGGTCGGCGAGTATCTTCCCGGCGAACGGCGCGGTGATGTTCCGCCCGTACTCGACGACGCGCACGCCGGAGAGGAGGCCGGTCATGGTGTCTTCGAGGGGAGCACGTCTGCGGTGCTTCTTCTACTGCAGTACGTCGGCGGCCTCGAGAGCGGCGTACTCCGCCTCCGACAGGCCGAGGAAGTCCTTGAGGACGTGCTCGGTGTGCTCGCCGATGAGTGCGCCTTGGCCGATCGTCGCGGGGGTCTCGCTGAGGCGGAAGGCGGGGTGGGTGACGTGGTGCGGGCCGATGCGAGGGTGATCGACTTCGGCGAGGACGCCGAGATGGGCGAGCTGGGGGTCGGCGTGGAGGATGCGCCCGTCGGCGACTTCAGCGGCGGGCACGCCGTGGACTTGGAGCAAGTCGGCGGCTTCGGCGGCGGTGCGTTGGGAGGTCCAAGACTCGACTAGGGTGTCGACTTCGCCGCCGCCGGCGACCCGCCCGAGGGCGGTCTGGAAGCGCCCCTCTTCGACCCATGCCTCGTCGTCGAGGGCGCGCTTGAACCCGGCCCACTGCTTCTCCGACGTGACCGCGATGGCCACCCATTCAACTTGGCCGCCGTCCGGCGACCCCTGGGAATCGCGGCAGCGGTAGGCGCCGTGGGGCGCAGCGCCGGGAGAGGCGTTCCCCACCCGCCCCGGAGAGGCGCCGTTGACGGTGTGGTCGAGGAGCGCGGGAGCGATCATGTGCGTCGTCGCCTCGTACTGCGAGAGGTCGATGTGCTGCCCCTCGCCGGTGCGGTCGCGGTGTTCGAGGGCGGCGAGCACGGCGACGGCGCCGAACCACGGCGCGATGGTGTCGGTGTAGGGGCGGGCGACGCCGACGGGCTCGGCGTCGGGCCAGCCGGTGAAGTGGTTGATGCCCACGAGCGCCCCCAGCGTCGCCCCGAGGCCGGGGTGGGTGGCGCGAGGGCCGTCGGCGCCCTGCATCGACGAGCTGAGCATGACGATCGACGGGTCCTCGGCGGCGAGGTCGTCGTAGCCCAGACCCCAGCGGGCCATGACGCCAGGACTGAAGTTCTCGTTGACTACATCGGCCCAGCGGCAGAGGCGCTTGGCAACCTCGATCCCCTCCGGCTTGCGCAGGTCGAGCGTGATGCCGAGCTTGCCGGGGTTGATGTCCGTGTAGTAGGCGGAGCGGTTGCGGCTCGGCTTGCCGCCGAAGGGCGGCCCGACCCGGGTGCCGTCGAGGCGGTGGTTCGTCTCGACCTTGACCACGGTTGCGCCGTGGACGGCGAGCACCTTGGTGACCAGCGGCCCGGCGACCGCCCAAGCGAAGTCGGCCACCTTCACGCCGTCGAGGGCGCCCGTTGTCGGCAGTGCCGTCATTCGCGGAGCCGAAAGATGGCGGGATTGTTGACTGATGGACGAATGGGGCCGTCCGCGCCATTGAAGTGCACGGTGGCGCCTCGGAGGGAGAGGAAGCCTCCTTCGATGTCCGTGATGTTCCCGTTCCGAATCTCCCTGGACAGCCCGCGCGCCAAGAACTGCGCCAACGATGCGCGGCCGCCCGACCCGGCGCTGCCGAGGGGCCAGCCCTTGTCGGCCCGGAGCTCGGGCCAGCGCCGGTCGTACTCGATGGCCAACTGATAGCCGGTGAGGAAGGACCGGCCCAGGTGATGGCCGTGGGCGTCATAGTGGTCCCCACTGAGGATTTCCCGGAGGTGCGCCTCGACCTGGTACTTCTGCCAGTCGCTCATCCCGGCCTCCCATGCGCCGTACGGGCCGACCGCGCCGGTGGCTAGTTCAGCTTGACGGCGGTGCCGTAGGCCAAGAGCTCGGACATGCCGGCGGCGACGGCGCTGGTGGTGTAGCGCACGTTGACGACAGCGTCTGCGCCTTGCGCTTCGGCGTCTTCCATCATGAGCTTGGTCGCCTGGTCGCGGGACTCGGTGAGCATCTCGGTGTAGCCGCCGACGGTGCCGCCGACAAGGCTCCTGAGGGCGGCCTGAATGTCACGCCCGAAGTGCTTGGTCCGGACGATATTCCCTTTGGCGAGGCCGAGGACTTCGACGACTTCGCGGCCGGGTATGGTCTCGGTAGTGCTGACGATCATGTTGTCTTCCTTCCTTCTTGCGCTTTTCCCCCTCCCAGGGGATGAGGGGCTTGCCTAGATTACTCCAGCCCCGCGCAGTGTGACCGCCTCCTCGCGGCCGATCCCCGCCAGCGCGAGGGCGTCGAGCGTGTGCTCGCCGAGTCGGGGCGGGGACAGCCGTGGTGCGTAGTCGGCGGCGGTGCTGGTGACGAACGGGCCGGGGTAGAGGACGGGGGCCTCGCGCTCCGGATGCCGCAGCGCGCGAAAGAAGCCGCGGGCCCGCATCTGGGGGTCGGCCACGATGTCTTCCGGCGTGTGCACGGGGAAGCTGAGGAAGCGCCGCGCCAACGCCTCGCGGTAGATCTCCGCCTTGGTGCGCGTGGAGAGGAAGCGCTGCACCGTGTCCTCCAGATGATCGACCTGCTCCTGCGTGAGCTTGTACAGGGTCAGCGCCTCGTAGTCCCAGTCCGCGACGCCGTCGTCGGCTCCCTCGTCCCGCATCCACTCCAGCATGCCACGGTTGCGCCGACCCCGGCCCCGGTCGACGAACCACTTCCAGGTGACGTAGCCATCCTTGCAGGAGAACAGCCAGCGCTGCATCAAGGGGCCCCACTCGGTGCGGACGCCGCGCCGCGCGATCTTGCCGCCCACCTCCCACATGGCCGGAATCTCGATCAGCGTGTTGACCACCGCCGCCTGCATCGACACATCGATGCGCTGGCCGCGTCCGGTCAGACGCCGCCGGTGATGCGCGACCATGGCGCCCATCGCTGCTTGGACTCCCGCCTGGGCGTCGGCTTGGGGTGCCGAGCACCGCAGCGGCGCCCGGTCCTCGTTGCCGGCGAGGTGCATCCATCCGCCGGCAGCCATGAGGGTGATGTCATCGGCGGCCCAGCCCGCGCGGGGCCCCTCGGAGCCGTAGGGCGTGATCAACACCCAGACCAGGCTGGGGTTCACCCGGCGCAGTCGCTCGTAGTCGAGGCCCATTTCGTCCAGCCGCCCCGGCGGGAACGACTCAACGACGAAGTCGGACGCCGCCGCGAGCGCCGTCAGGACCGCCCGCCCGTCGTCGGTGTCGAGGTCGAGGACGGCCGATTGCTTGTTGTAGTTGGACGCCCACCACGAGAGCCCGGTGTCGGGGCCGGGAAGTCCGTCGGCGAAGGGCGGCAGCCGCCGCGCCGGGTCGCCGCCGGGTCGCTCGATCTTGATGACCTGCGCCCCGAGGTCGCCGAGGATGCGTCCGCAGAGCGCCCCGAAGCGCTCGGTTAGGTCGAGGACGCGGTAGGGGGCGAGGGGCAGCGGGCCGGCGGACGACATCCGGGTCTCCAATGGTCGGATTCGGCCACAGTATAGGGCGGTGTCGTCCTTCCTTGACGGCCCCTTCGGCGCGGTGGGAGACTCGAACGGATGCTCATCGACCTACACGCGCACACGTCTCTGGAGTCATGGGACAGCACGCTCACCCCGGACGAGCTTGTCGAGGGGGCCAAGGCGGCGGGCCTCGACGGCCTCTGCCTCACCGAGCACGACCAGTTCTGGGACCCTCGCCGCGCCGAGGAATTGGCGAAGCGGCACGACTTCACGATCATCCCCGGCTGCGAAATCACCACCGAGGAGGGGCACGTGCTCGTCTTCGGTATCGACTCCTACGTTTACGGAATGCACCGGACGGCCTTCCTGCGGGAGTACGTCGACCGCGCCGGGGGCGTCCTGCTCGTGGTGCACCCCTACCGGCGGGCGTACACCGACGAGTCCGAGCCGTGGGCGCTGCCGTTTGACGAGCAGGTGCGGAGGGCGGCGAACGGCAACGCAGCCTTCCGCCTGACGGAGGGCGTCGAGTCGCTCAACGGCCGGGGCAGCGATCGTCAGAACGAGTTCTCGGCGGCCCTCTGTGAGTTCACGGGTCTGCCTTCCTTTGGCGGCAGCGACACCCACGAACCCGAAGACATGGGCGTCTGCGCGACGGAGTTCGAGCGCCCCGTCTTGGGGCTCGGCGACTTCATCGCCGAGGTGAAGGCGGGACGGTTCCGCGCGGCGCGGCTGCGGTGACGGCCGTTAGCGCCGCCCGGCTGGCGCGCTCGCTTCCGCAACGAACATCTCGAGGCCGAGCTCGTCCGACACCGCGCCGGTCTTGATCGCGAGGTCGGTCTCCAGCAGCCGTTCGTAGAGCTGCCGCAGGGCCTCGATGCTGTAGCTGCGTGCCTGTTCCTTTGTCTTGCGCACGACGAAGTCGGAGCGCGTTCCGAGGGCGGCCATGATTTCGTCGTCGCCGGCGTTCCGGGCGGCGAGCGCCTTGACCTGCGTCATGAGCCGCAGTTGCCGCGCCAGCATCGTCATCGCCACCGGCGGCGGCGCCCCTTGCGTGAGCAGCCGCTCCAGCGCCCGCATCGCCGGACCCTGCCGGCGCGTCGCCACGGCGTCGACAAGCTCGAAGATGCTGGTCTCCTTCGCCTGCGAAACCAGCGCTTCGACGTCGCCCCGCTCGATCGTCCTTCCTTGGGCGTAGGTGGCGAGCTTATCGAGCTCGCCGTCAAGCAGCCGGAGGTTGCCCCCGACGAGCCCGGCAAGCATCTGGACGGCCGGGCCGGCGATGCTCGCGCCCTTTGCCTTGGCCCGGTCCGCGATCCACCCCGCGACTTCCCGGTCTCTGAGCGGGTTGAACACCTTCACCTCGCCCTTGGCGGCGCGCACGGCCTTGACCAGGGCGCTGCCCGCCGTGAGGGGGCCGTCGAGGAAGATGAGCACGGTGGTTGGCGGCAGCCCGCCGACTAGGCCGGGGAGCCCCGCCCAGTCCTTCAAGCCGTCCTTGTCCTCCCCGTCCGCGGCCTTCTTGCCCCTGGCCGTGAGCCGCCGCCCCAAGCCCTCGACGACGACGAGCCGTTTCGCCCCCAAGAAGGGCATCGCCTGGGCCGCCATGGCGACCTCGCCGAAGGATGCGCTCTCGCCGTCGAACGTCGTGGTGTTGGTGACCAACTCCTCGGCGGGGCCGATTTCGGCGGCGACGCGCCGGTAGGCCTCCTGGGCGGAGAAGTCATCCTCGCCGTAGAACAGGTGGCACGGCATGGTCGGGGCCTCGACTAAGGGGCGGGAGCAGTATCTGCGCCGCAAGAATAGTATTCTGAGCCCGCCGGCGCCACACGACCGCGTCCATCAAGAACATGGCCCTCGCGCTGTACATCCACGTCCCGTTCTGCGAGACGAAGTGCGCCTACTGCAACTTCAATACCTACGAGCGCATCGAGCGGCTTATCCCCGGCTACTTGGAGGCGGTCAAACATGAGGCCGCCTACTGGAGCGGTGCGCTCGGACGGCCTGAGGTGAGGTCGGTCTTCTTCGGCGGCGGGACGCCGTCGTGGCTACCTCCCGCCGAGCTCGCCGGCGTCCTCGACGCCGTCCGCGGCGCCTTTGGCGTCGAGGAGGACGCGGAGATTACGGCTGAGGTGAACCCCGGCGACGCCGTGTCGGAGAGCTTCGCCGTCTGGCGGGAGGCGGGAATCAACCGGCTCAGCTTCGGCGTCCAGAGCCTGCGCGACGATGAGCTTGCCCTGCTGACCCGCCGCCACTCGGCCCGCGAGGCGGTCGAGGCCGTGGGCCGGGCCCAGCAGGCCGGCTTCGACAATGTCTCGGTCGACCTCATCTATGGCCTACCGCGGCAGACGGTGGCGCAGTGGGAGGAGTCGCTGGAGGGCGCAGCGGCGCTGGGCGTGGAGCACGTGTCGCTCTATGCGTTGGGGATAGAAGAAGGGACGCCGCTGCACCGCGACGTGGAGGCGGGACGCATCCCCACGCCCGACCCTGACCTCGCCGCCGAGATGTACGAGCTCGCCGAGCAACGTCTGGCCGAGGCGGACTACGAGCACTACGAAATCTCGAACTGGGCGAAGCCGGGCCGCGCGTCGAGGCACAACCTGACCTACTGGGAGAACGGCCCATTTGTCGGCTTTGGGCCCGGGGCGCATTCCTACCTGCCGCCGACGCGGTTCTGGAATATCAGGCCACCCGCGGAATACGTCCGTCGGCTCAGCCAGCCGCATCCGACGCCGTCGAGCACCGAGACAGGGGCCGCCATCGAGGGGAGCCCCGTTGTCGAGGACCGGCGGACGCTGGACGACGCCGAGCTGGCAGCGGAGACCGCGATCCTCCACCTGCGCCTCGACTCGGGTTTGGCCGAGGCCGACGTGCCAACGGAGGCTGCGTCCGTGCTCGACGAGTTCGAGGGCTACGGGATGATCGAGCGCGCCGGCGGCGCCGTGCGCCTGACGTCGAAGGGGCGCCTCCTCAGCAACGAGCTTTTCGCCCGGCTACTCCCCGCCGGAGAATAGACGGCAGCGCCTGCCTCCGGCCCGCCCGGCGGTGGTATTCTCTGCCCCGTAGGAACCGGCATGTACGTCATCGGCACGGCGGGCCACGTAGACCACGGAAAATCGACGCTGGTGAAGGCGCTCACCGGCATCGATCCCGACCGGCTGAAAGAAGAGAAAGAGCGTGAGATGACGCTCGATCTCGGCTTCGCCTGGCTCCGTCTCCCCAACGGCGAAGAGGTCGGGGTCGTTGACGTGCCGGGCCACGAGCGCCTCGTCAAGAACATGCTCGCCGGCGTCGGCGGCGTCGACCTTGCCATGCTGATCGTCGCGGCGGACGAGGGTGTCATGCCCCAGACCCGGGAGCACCTCGCCATTCTCGACCTGCTGCGCGTCGACCGGGGCCTCGTCGTGCTGACCAAGAAGGACCTCGTGGACGACGACTGGCTGGAATTGGTCAGCGCCGACGTTAGAGACGCGCTCGAAGGCGCCGCCTTGGAGGGCGCGCCGATGATCGCCGCCTCGGCGATGACCGGCGACGGCCTCGACGAGCTCAAGCAGACCGTCGCCGACCTGCTCGCCGAGACCGAGCCCCGCAAGGACTTGGGCCGTCCCCGCCTTCCCGTCGACCGCGCCTTCGTGATGACCGGCTTCGGCGCCGTAGTGACCGGCACGCTGTCGGACGGCTCCTTCTCGGTGGGCCAGGAAGTCGAGGTCGTCCCCAAGGGCCTGCGGGGCCGCATCCGGGGCCTGCAGACCCACCGGAAGAAGCTTGACGAGGCCGGGCCGGGGCGACGGCTCGCCGTGAACATTAGCGGCATCGGCCATGAGGAGGTGAGCCGCGGCGACGTGGTGGCTGCCCCGGGCTGGCTCGCCGCCACGGAAGCCGTCGACGCCCGCGTGCGCATGGTCAAGGACGCGCCCGCACCGCTCAAACACAACGCCACCGTGCTCTTCCACACGGGCACGTCGGAGACCCCGGCGCGCTTCCGCCTCCTCGAGAGTGACGAGCTTGGGCCGGGCGAGACCGGCCTCGCGCAACTGAAGCTGCAGCGTCCCGTCGCCTTGGTGAAGGGCGACCTGTTCATCCTCCGTAACTCGTGGGGGACCGTCGGCGGCGGCGAGATCATCGAGCCGCGGGCCAAGCGCCACCGGCGCTTCGACGGGGGCGTGATCGGCCGCCTCGAAGTGCTGGAAGCGGGGTCGCCTGACGAGCTCGTGACGGAGGCCATCGCCGCCAAGGAGCCGTGCCAGGTCAGGAGTCTGCCGGACACGGTGAACATGTCGGCGGCCGAGGTGGAGACCGTCGTCGCGCGCCTCGTCGAATCGGGGGAGCTGGTGCACCTTGGCGACGGCAGGCTCGGCCCCGACTCCTACGTCCACACCGAGCACGGCCTCGCGGGCCGTGGGCGGAAGCTTGCCGACCTTCTCGGCGACTTCCACGCGCGCTACCCGGCCCGGCGCGGCATGGCGAAGGAGGAAGTCCGGAGCCGCCTCAACCTGAATCCCGCCCAATTCGGTCTCGTGCTTGAAGCGCTGGAGGCGCGCGGCGACATCGCGGAACGCGGCTCGCTCCTCCACCTGCCGGGTCGCGAGCCGTCCGTCTCGCCCTCGCAGCAGGCCGACATCGACCGATATCTTGCCGCGCTGGAATCGTCGCCGTACAGCCCGCCGCCTGAGGCCAAGCTCGACCCCGAGCTGCTCGCCTACCTGCTCGACGAGGGCAAGGTCGTCCGTGCCGCGCCGGACGTCGTCTTCGCCGCCGCCGCCTTCGAGGAGATGCGCGGCAGGGTCGTGGCCCGCCTGCGGGAAGAAGGGACGATTACGGTGGGGCAGGTCCGCGACATGTTCGGCAGCAGCCGCAAGTACGTGCTCGCTTTCCTCGAATACCTCGACCAGACCCGAATCACGCGCCGCCAGGGCGACGAGCGGGTGCTGCGATGAACCGGCTTCTTAGGACGGCGATGCCGTGACGCCGCTCGACCTGCACCGCACCGTCTCGCAGGTGGAGGGCATGACCCGCGGCCTCGACGACGGCTTCGACGCCTGGCGGGGCCGCCTCGACCGCGCCGCCGCGGTGCTCCGCGACCCGACCTTGTCGGGGCTCGGCGAGTCCGAGCTTCTGCACCGCATCGAGGCCGCCGGTCCGCCGCGCCGCCGTGTGACCTGGATCGTGGCGGGGACGCCCGGCGGCCTCCGACCTGGCTTAGCAGACACTGTGCCTGCGCCGCCCCTCCCATCCGACTACACCGTCTTTGCGACCGACGGCTCGCAGATCCACCTCGACCGCCACGAGGCGGCGCAGTGCTACCTCATCAACGTGGGGGGCATCCGGCTGCGTTACGGCGCGGAGCCCGCCGCCGAGCTCTTCGGCGAGCCGGTGCTCTTCAGCGAGCCGCGTGACATGGTCTGGGCCGACCCTGCCGGGATGAAGGACGAGACCGTGGACGAACCCCTGGTGGGCCTGCTGCGCACCGCCATGGAGGTGCAGGCGCTTGCCGACCGCGTCGAAGCCGACTCCGGCAACGAGCCCGTCGCCGCGCTCCTCGACGGCAGCCTCGTCCTCTGGCAGCTTTCGCGCCACCCCGAGCACGTTCGGGACCGCATCCTGCGCGACGGATTGGTCGACGCCCTGACCCGCCTTCGCGAGGTGGCGCGCCGCCGGCCCGTCGCCCTCGGCAGCTACATCAGCCGCCCGGGGGCCAGGGAGGTGGCGAACGTGGTGCGGGTCGCCGCCTGCCCGCATGAAGACGTCGCCACTTCCGGCTGCGACAACATCTGCGTCAAGGGCGCCGGCAAGCGGGAGTGCGAGGGGGCCGTCGCCGGCCTCATGGACCGCGATCTCTTCGCCCAATTGCTAGAGCCCGGCGAGCGGTCGCGCGTCTTCGCCAGCGCGTCGAGCATCGTCGAGGAGTACGAACCGCACGAGGTTCGCTTCTTCTATGTGAACGTCGGCGAAGAGATCGCGCGCGTCGAGACGACCCAATGGGTCGCCGACGACCCCGATTCGCTCGACCTGCTGCATGCCGCCGTCCTCGATCAGTGCGACAAGGGCCGCGGCTATCCGCTTGCGCTGCAAGAAGCCCACGAGCGCGCCGTTGTCAACGCCGCCGACCGCCGCGCGTTCTGGACGTTGGTCGAAGGGTCGATGCGGCGAAGGGGCCTTTCGACGGCTGGCTCCCGGAAAGCTCGAAGCAAGCGGTCGCGGGCAATATAGAGGAAGAAAGGCAGGCGTCGATGACGAGCGATGGACGGAACGGCGACGGCGAAGTGCGGGCCGGCGAGGTCATCGAGGCGTCGACTGGTGAGTTCACCGCCGAGTGCTACCGCAACGCCGATCCGCCGCCGCTGGGCAGCCTGGTGACCACGAGCGACGGAGACGTCGAGATCTTCGGCGTCGTCCACCACGCCGCCGCGACGGGGCTCGACCGCTCGCGTCCCGTCGCCGCCCTCGGTGAGGACGCCGAAACGGAGGCCGATCTGCGGGCGCGGCACCCCGAGCTGACGGAGCTGCTGCGCGCCGAGTTCTCCGCCGTCGTCGTGGGACACCGGGACGGGGCAGGCGTCTCTCACGTCCTCCCGCCGAGGCCGGCCCGCCTGCACGGCTTCGTCCACGTCGCCGATGCGCCCGCCGTGCGGGAGTTCACCTATTCGCCGCACTATCTCGCCAACCTGGTCAATGCGGCCTCGACGGACGCCGACCACGCCGCCGCAGCCTTCGTCCGCCTTGCAGCCCGCGCCCACCCCGACCCCGGCGCCTTCCGCCTCGCCGCCGGCAAGAAGCTTGCCCGTCTCCTCGCCCGCGACGTCCAACGCCTCAACACCCTGCTGCGCATGGTCAAGGGTTAGCCCGCCTAACCCTTTCTCGCCGGAGGAAAAGTATCCTTCGTTGAAGGGGTCCCCTTTGACTTCTCCCCCTCTGGGGGCGATTGAGAGAGGGCGCGCACCGCTGGGCACGCAGGTGCCCACCACAAACCAAGCGCGCGGTCCTTTCACCGTTTGACAGCCTAGGCCGCCGTTGGTACGTTCGCGGCCCAACGGAAAGACACCGGAGGTTCACATGACGGACGAGCGCAGCCGCCGCACCGCGGACGAGGTCGAGATCGCCAAGCTCCTGGCGAAACTGGGGCAGATGGCGGACGACGGCGACCTCAACGAGTACGCCCAGCTCTTCACCGAGGACGGCTCGTGGACCGGCCCCGCCGGCGACACCCGCACCGGCCGCGCCGACATCATCGCCGGCGCGCAGCAACGCCGGGACGACGGCATCCAGGGTCCCGGCACCAACTCCTTCCACCTGATCTCGAACATCAACATCGAGGTCGACGGCGACACCGCGACCGGCAAGACCTACTACCACTACTACCGCAACGCCGACGCCACGCCCCAGCTCACCACCATGGGCGTCTACCGCGACCAGTTCCGCCGCACCCCCGAAGGCTGGCGCATGGCCAAGCGGGTGATCCACGGCCCGGGTGTCGCGCCGCCGTAGGGTGCGTGGAGGGCGCCGTTCGGGCGCTCGCGCGGCGCTATTTGACCAGCGGGTAGCGTTCGTAGATGTCGACGCCGAGCTCCGTCATCAGGTCTTCGTCGTAGACGATGCGGCCGGTGTAGGTCTTGGGATCTTGCGTCACCATCCAGAGGGCGGCGTCGGCGGTGATTTGGCCCGTCTCCCACGCGCCGACGAAGGGGTGGTCGGGGCCGCGGAACCAGACCTGACCCTCGGTCGCGACGCCCCGCTTCGGCGACACGACGTTGACCGCGATTCCGTAGGGCCATATCTCGCCGGCCAAGCCCTGCGTCAGACGCTCGGTGTGGCGCTTGCCCGCCCCGTAGGCCGTGCCGCCGACACCGACGGCTTCGTAGGGCCCCTCGCCCGGCCCGATCGCGCCGGTGGAGGAAAGGTTCAGGATGTGGCCGCCGCCCTGTTCCTTCATCTGGGGCAGCACCGCCTTCGCCGAGATGAAGATGGGCCGGATGTTGATCTTCCACAGCAGGTCGAAGTGCTTCGTCTGCATGGTTTCGATTTTGCCCGGAATGAGCACGGCGGCGTTGTTGACCCAGACGTCGAGCCGTCCCCACTGCTCGACCGCCGCCGCGGCCAGCGCCTCGATCTGCGCGTCGTCGGTCACGTCGCAGCGGACGCCGATGGCCTCCCCGCCGGCCTTCTCGATCTGGGCCACCGTCGTCGCGATGCTGCCGGGGATGCGGAAGTCGCCCTCGTTCTCGGTGCGCGCCGACACCAACACCTTCGCGCCCTCGACGGCGAAGGTCAGCGCCATGTCACGCCCGATGCCCCGGCTCGCGCCGGTGACGACGACGGTCTTGCCTTCGAGCTTGCCCATGCCTCCCGCGCTCCTTTCCCGCCGGATGCCGGCGGGCCGAACGTGCGCCATTCTAGCCCGCGTCTCCCGGGACGCCAACGCCGCAGCGCGCTGGTATGCTTGCGCCAACCCGAGCGCGCCGGACCCGCCGCGCCGAGAAAGAGGACGGCAGACCATGTACCTGATCCGAAGAGTCGCGAAGACGCAGCCCGGCAAGGCGTGGCAGGTCGCCGGCTACCTGGCGAAGATCTGCGCCGCTTACGAGGGGGGCGGGCGCGACAAGGCCCGCATCTACGTCGGCAACGGCCTGCCCGGAGACCAGAACGTCGCCTACGCCGAGTGGATGCAGGACCGCATCGAGCCCAACCCGCCGGGGAACGTCCCCAAGGAGGTCTTCTCGCTACACCGTGAGATGCAGGAGCTCATCACCTCCTACGACATCGAGTTCTACGAGGTGGCGACGGCGGAGAAGCTGGCCGAGCGCGGCATGGGTTAGGCCCGCCCGCTCGCTTGACACGCCCCAAGCCCCTGCCTAGAGTCCGAGAGCAAGAAGACCCGGCGCGAGGTGGACGATGTCTGAGCGAATCACCATCCTGCTCCCCCACGGCGAGCCCGACGACGTCGCGAGCAAGCTCGCCGAGCGGCTGCCCGACCTCCACGGCAAGAAGGTCGGCTTCGTCGACAACGAGCTGTGGCGCTCGATGCACATCCTCGTCGACGAGCTCGGCGAAACGCTCAAGCGCGACCACGGCGTGACGGAGACGGAGACGGTCTTCCTCTCGCCCGGCGCGGGGGCGCTCCCCAAGAAGTACCAGGACGCGCTGGAGGAGCTAGCAACGAGGGTCGACGCCGTGGTCACCGGCCTCGGCAACTGAGGCTCCTGCACTGCGTGGAGTATCCACGAAAGCGCGAGTCTCGAAGAGCTGGGCATCCCCACCGTCGGTTTCGTCACCGAGCAGTTCAAGGGCCTAGCCAATGCCACCGCCCGCGGCAAGAAGATGCCCGACCTGCCGATCATCGTCCTCCCCCACCGCTACGACCACCTGCCGGAAGAGGACATCCGTGAGGACGTCCGCAACCGCGTCGGCGACGTCATCAAGACCCTGACGCGGGCGTAGCCGGCGGCGTCTCGTGAGCGACATCGATCTGGCGAGCATCGACCGGGTAGACCTGCGCGAGGTCTGGCCCAATGAGGCCGTCGACTTTACGCCCTGGCTTGCCGAGAACATCTCACGATTGGGCGAGGCGCTAGGGCTCGATCTCGAGTTGCAGGAAACCGAGGCCGCCGTCGGCGGCTACTCGCTCGATGTCCTCGCCACAGACCTGAATGGGAACCGGACGGTGGTCATCGAAAACCAGTTGGAGTCCACCGACCACAACCATCTTGGCCAGTTGCTGACCTACGCCGCGGGGTTGGACGCCAGCATCGTCGTATGGATCACCAAGGAGTTCCGGGACGAGCACCGGCAAGCGCTGGACTGGCTGAACCAGCATACCGACGACGAGACGGAGTTCTTCGGCGTCGCGGTAGAGGCATGGAAGATCGACGGGTCGAGACCCGCCCCCCACTTCAACCTCGTGGCCACGCCGAACGGTTGGCGCAAGGAAGCGGTCAAACAATCGCGCGGCGAACGCGTAACCTCAGAGCGCCGGGAGCGGTACCAGGAATTCTTCCAGCAACTCATTGACACCCTGCGAGAGAAGCACCGATTCACGAATGCTAGGAAGGCAAGCCCCGTGAACTGGTATACCTTCACGAGTGGTCACAGCCGGATCGGATACGGAGCAAACTTCACCGGCCAGAGAGAGGCGCGGGTCGAGGTCTACATTGACTACCAGGATGGCGAACGGAACATTCGGCTACTCGAAGATCTATCGCAGCACAAGGACCACATCGAGTCACAACTTGGCCTGTCGCTCGACTGGCAGCAGCTGGAGAACCGCCGGGCCTGCCGAATAGAAGCCACCCGCGGCGGAAGTATCGACGACGATGACGATGCCCTTGCGGAAACTCAGACCTGGATGGTCAACACGCTCCTCGACTTCAAGAGAGTGTTCGGTCCCCACCTGGCAAGGCTGACCGCCAAGGATGCTCAGTAGGAGGCGGCTGCGTTGGGCAGGATGAACGACCCAATCACGTTCTTGAAGGAAGACGAGTACGGTAACTTCATCAAGCCGCCCGGCATGTCAGAGAAGGAGTTCGCTGTTCACCGCGAGAGTGCGCTCGCTTGGGAGCACTTCCACAAGACCGGGGACAAGTCCAAGCTGCGCGAGGCCGGGCTGATACCGCCTGAGGATGGCCGTTAGCGCAGCGTCCCCAGCGTGGTCGCCGCACCCCCTACGGGATGTCCATCTCCCCAAGCCGCCGCACGGTGAGGAAGACGAACAAGACCGTGACGATAGCGGCGCCGATGAGCGCGGCGGTGAGGTCGATGGCGCGGGAGGAGAGGGCGCTCAACCCTTCCCCGTCCAGGCCGTGCATGATCCCGATGGTGTAGCCCCGGATGCTCAGGTACCGGATGCCGGAGATCAGGCTCGCCATCAGCCCTTCCCAGAGCAGGACGTAGACGAGCGCGAAGCCGAGCGCCTTATTGCTCACCAGCCCGGCCCAGGTGAAGAGCGCGGTGTACGCGGCTACGCCCACCAGGACGCCAATGCCTGCCGCCACCGCGGCCTGGGTAGGCTCGTTCTCGACCGCGATGGCCGCGACGACCACCGCCGCGATCACCGCGATGGGGCCCGCCACGAGCACCGTCGCGGCCACTTTGGGCAGGACGATGGCGAGGCGGGAAATTGGCTTCATCGCCAGCAGGCTCAACGTCCGGTCCTCCACCTCGTTCCCGAAGGCGGCAGTCGCCAGCACCATCACGGCAATGGGCAAGACCGTCGCGATCACCAGCCCATCAAGGGTGCCGTTGATGATCCCGTCCTCGCTGCCGCCGGCAACCGCCGACACCAGGACCGGGAGGCCGGCAAGCAGCACCAGCAGGAGCAGTCGGCGCGGACTCGCCGCCTGGCGGAACGACAGTGTGAAGAGCGGAAAGCTCATCGCTGCACCACGTAGCTGAAGACGCTCTCCAAAGAGTCGTCCAGCGGCTCGACGCGGTAGAGACGGCTGTCGATGTCGCGGGCGAGACTCGCCACGGCGGCCTCCAGCTCGCCGATGTTCATCGTCAGCACGTCGATGGCGTCTTCATTGACGGAGACCGACAGCACGCCCTCGACGCCGATGAGGGCAGCGGCCATCTCCCGCTGCTTGGAGGCGGCGATACGCACCTTGAAGGGTCGTTCATCGAGCTTCTCGCGGATAGCCCGGAAGTCGCCGGCGGCGGCGAGCTTGCCGCTCACCACGAGCAGGATCCGCTGCGCCAGCAGCTCGACCTCTTCGAGGATGTGCGAGGAGATGAGGATCGTCTTGCCTTCCGCCGCGAGGCGTTCCACGAGGTCGGAGAACTCGAGGCGCTGGCGGGGGTCGGTGCCGTTGAGCGGCTCGTCGAGCACGAGGACGTCGGGTTGGTGAACAAGGGTCGCGGCGAGGCGAATGCGCTGCCGCATGCCCCGCGAGTATGTCCCCACGGCGCGGTCCTGCGCATCCACGAGGTCGACCGAGCGGACCGCCTCGTCGACGGCGTCGTCGCCCTCCACACCCTGCAATCTCGCAGCCAGCTCGACGAACTCCCGGCCCGTCATAAAGGGATAGAGGGCATCGTGCTCGGGCATCACGCCGATGCGCCGGTAGAGCTCGGGGTTGCTCCTGGTGGGCTGGCCCAAGACCCAGACCTCGCCCTCGGACGGCTTGGCCAGTCCGGCGATCATGTGGAGCAGCGTCGTCTTGCCGGCGCCGTTAGGGCCGAGGATGCCGGTGATGCCGGGAAAGATGTCGAAGGTGACGTCGTTCACCGCGACGACGCTGCCGTACCACTTGGAGACGGCGTCGACCTCGATGCTCGGTTCGGGGGCGGCGGTCGTCACAGCTTGATCCTCCGGTACCTGTTCCAGAGCAGCAGCCCGGCGCCGCCGGTCAGTAGCACGTAGAAGCCGATGGGGAAGATCGCATGCAGCTCGGCCACCGCGGCCCGCGACGGCCCGCCCTCGGTGGGGTCGCCGTCGAAGATCATGGTGTTGAGACGTCCCGGCGTGTCTCCCAGATGAACAAGCCCCACGTAGGGTGCGGCGTCGCCGATGCCCCGCTCGCATCGCGTCGATGAGCCCTCAGGCCCGGTGTCTATCGTGCAGCTCTCGGCGGTAAAGCCGTCGGCCACAAACGAGGACACCAGCACCGCGCCGATGACGAAGGCCGCCGCGTAGGCGCGGCGCGTCGTGAAGGTGGCGACGAGGAGCGGCAAGACGGTGAAGAAGAGCGCGATCAGCGCTCCGCCGGCGAGGAACCTCGGAATGTCGAGCCAGTTGTCCCCCAGATAGTCGAGCGGATCGGACGCCGAGAGAATCAGACCGATCTGAAGGACGATCTGCCCCGAGTAGACCAGCGCCAAGACCACGCCGAAGAAGGCGAGGAAGCGCGCGCCCAGATAGTCGGCGGGGGACAGGGTTCGCACCAGATAGAGTTGGAGCACGTTGTCGCGCCGGTCGGGAATCAGCAGCTCGGGGGCCATGATCGCGCCGAAGATCCAGAGGACTACCCCGATGATGTCGTAGTAGTCCGCCGGGCCGGGGATGAATTCATCCGCCGGGACCAACAGGAGGACCGCCACGAACACCACCGCCGGCGTCATCGCCGCAATGAACAGGAGCACGGGCAGAATCTTGGCCGGGCCGCCGCGTCCGATGCCGAGCAGATTGCGGACGCCGTTCTCTAGGACCGCGCGCCGCGCGCGGGCCCGGCCCTCACGCGGCCCCGTGTAAGGCTGATACCCGAGATCGAAGACTTCCGCCTGCTCGGCTCTCACGACTCTTTCCTGAAAATGTCTCTGAGGTCTCGCCGGCGCGGCGTCAGCCGGCGCAACCGCGCCCCCGACTCCGCCGCCGCGTCCCGTATCAGGTCGTACTCGGTCTCGCCCGCCTCCTCGACGACGAGGACCTTGCCATCGTCGGCGGCTGCCACGCCCTTGGCCGCCAGCGCCGCCGCGAACTCCTCGCGCCGGTCGGCGACCTCGATCAGCAGCGTCTCGGTCTCCTCGGTGAGCTGCGCCACGGAGTCCTGCCGCGTCACCGTGCCGGACTCCAGGACGATCACCGAATCGGCGACCCGTTCGACGTCGCCCATCAGGTGCGTCGAGAGCATGATGCTGATGCCGAACCCCCGCGCCGTCCGTTTGATGAGATCCAGCATCTCCTCGCGCCCGGCGGGGTCGAGTCCCGCCGTCGGTTCGTCGAGGAGCACGAGGACGGGGTCGTGGACGAGGGCCTGGGCAAGCTTCACCCGCTGCTTCATACCGGTGGAGTACTCGGAGATCGGCCGGTAGCGCTCCTCGTCCAAGCCCACGTGGCGGAGGGTGTCGGCGGCGCGAGTACGGGCGTGGGCGGGGGGAAGACCGCTGACCTGCGCCATGTGCATCAGGAATTCGGAGGCGGAGACGCTCGGGGGAAGGGACTCGTGCTCCGGCATGTAGCCGATGCGGGCCCGGCCCTCGACCGACTTGTAGGGCTCCTCGCCAAGAACCATGGCCGTGCCGGAGGTGGGAAGGATCAGGCCGAGGAAGAGCTTCATCGCCGTGCTCTTCCCGGCGCCATTCGGGCCGAGGAGCCCGGTCACTCCCTCGTGAACGTCAAAGCTCGCCTGCTCGAGCGCGATGGTGGAGCCGTAGTGTTTGGTGAGCCCACGGGCTTCGAGGAGTACGGCCATGGAAGCAGTATACGCGACAACGCGGCGGTCGGGTTGCTTCTGCCCACGTCAGCCGACGCCGCAGGTGCTAGAAGTTGGGGTCGCGCTTCTCCTGGAGGGAGGCGAGGCCTTCCTTCACCTCGTCGCCGAGGAAACCCAGCGTTTCCAGGGCGGCGGAGTAGTCGAAGGCGGTGTGGCCGCCCAACCGCAGCCATTGGTTGAGAACGCGCTTGGTGTGCCCGACGGCGATGGGTGGGCCCTTGGCGAGGCGGACGGCCATCTCCATTGCCACGGTCATGAGCTCGTCCGAGGGGACGGCCATGCTGATGAGGCCGATGCGCTCGGCCTCGGCGCCGGTGAGGCCATCGCCGGTGAGCAGGTAGCGCTTGGCCTTGGCAAGTCCGACCAAGAGCGGCCACGACATCGCGGCGTGGTCGCCGGCGGCGACGCCGAGCTTGACGTGCCCATCGAGGAGCATGGCGTCCTCCGCCGCGATGCTGATGTCGGCCATGATCGCCACCGCGAGGCCGCCGCCGAGGGCATAGCCGTTGATGGCGGAAACGATGGGCTTCTCAAGGTTGGTCATGTTGTAGGCGATGGCGCGCGTCTCTTCGAGCAGGCGGGCGGCGGTGGCGTGGTCGCCGACGCTGGCCTGCAGCAGGTCGTAGTCGCCGCCCACGGAGAAGGCGCGGCCGGCGCCGGTGATGAGCACGGAGCGCACCTCGGGGTCGGCGGCGAAGTCGAGCCAGATGCGGCCCGTATCGGCGTGCATGGCCGCGGTCATCGCGTTGAGCTTGTCCGCGCGGTTGAAGGTGACGACGGCGACGCCGTCACGCTGCTCGACGAGGATGTCGGGGCCGTACAGGCTGTAGTCCATGGTTTCGCCTCCGGGTGCGTGGTGCGCCGCGACGGTAGCCCGAAGCGGGCGCGGGCGCAACGTCAGCGCGGCGCGGCGGGACGGAAGCGCGGCACGGTGAGGTCGGCGCTGACCTCGTCCCACACCACCTCGACGGGCATGTCGACGCGGACCTCCTCGTAGGAGCAGCCGACGACGTTGGTGACGAGTTTCACGCCGCCGCAGTCGTCGAGCCGGACCACCGCCACCGCGTAGGGGACGGCGTCCATGACGGCGGGGTGGCCCGCGTGATAGACGACGGTGTAGGTGAAGAGCCGCCCCCGCCCGGCCGACTCTTCGAAGGCGACGTCGAAGCCGCCGCAATGGGGACAGACCGCCGACGGCGGCGCGCGATGGGCGCCGCAATCGGTGCAGCGCTGCACGACGAGGCGGTGCTCGCGGCAGGCCGCCCAGAACGGCGCGGTGACCTCATCGGGGGCGGGCGGCGGAATCTCCGGGCCGAAGAGGTGCAGCGGGGTCGATTGGTCGGTCATGGCATCATCCCCGCCGCTCAACTCGACTTCGAAAGGATGAGCGCGCTGGATGGCGACGCCGACGGTCCAGCGACGACCAGGGAGTGCTGCGCGCCCTCGACCTGTGCGGTGGAGTCGCCGCGGATCTGCCGCGCCCCTTCGACCACCATCTCGAAGCCGTGGACGTTGGCCTCGGCGAGATTGCCCCCGCTGGTGTTGGAGGGCAAGGCGCCATCGGGCCAAAGCAGGTTCCCCTCCTCGACGAATCGCCCGCCTCCGCCACGCTCGCAGAAGCCGAAGTCCTCGATTGCCATGAGCACCTGGCCGGTGAAGTTCTCGTAAAACTGGGCGACGTCGATGTCGGCCGGGCCGACGCCGGCGCGTTCGTAGACCTCGCGGGCTACGTCCGAGAGGCCCGCCGTCGCCCAGCGGTCGTCGGGCCACGCCATATGGTTCGGCCCATCGCCCGCGCCCATGCCCTGCGCGGCCCCCGTGATGTAGACCGGCGGACGCGGGAGGCGCTTGGCGCGCTCGGCGCTGGTGACCACCACGGCGCAGGCGCCGTCGCTCTCCTGGCAGCAGTCGTAGAGGTGATAGGGATCGGCGATGAGGCGTGATGCCTGATGGTCCTCGATGGTGATCGGCCGTCCGTACATGACGGCGCGGGGGTTGTGTTGGGCGTGGGCGTAGGCCGCGACGGCGATCTCCCCGAAATGGCGGCTCGTGGCGCCATATTCGTGCAGGTACCTCTGGGCCTGCATGGCGTAGCCCACCACCGGGGCCAGCATCCCGAAGGGGGCGGCGAACTGCTGCCCGCCGCCGACGGGCGTATCGCCCCGGATGCCCATGTTCACTCCAGCGCTGGAGCGCCCTTGCAGCGCGCCCTGGCACCGCGACCGGTAGCAGACCACGACCTCAGCGGTCTCACTGTAGACCGCCATCGCCGCATTGTGGACGATGCCGCAGGCGGCGTTGCCGCCGCCGGGGTAGAGGTTGGCGAAGCGCAGGTGCGGGACGCCGAGGGCCTGCGCCACGGCGGACGCCTCGCTCTTCTCCATGGCGTAGGTGACGAAGCCGTCGACGTCGCGCATGGTGAGGCCGGCGTCTTCGACCGCCTTCCGCACCGCCTCGCAGGCCAGCGCGAACTCAGGCCGCTTCGCCTGACCCCGCTTCGAGTACTCCGTCTCGCCGACGCCGGCGATGCACGTCCGGCCCCGCAGCGCCCACGTCACGGCTCAGCCTCGCTTCTCGCGGCGAAGCGCATAGACCCTAGCGGCCCTGGAACTGCGGCGGCCGCTTCTCAACGAAGGCGCGGGGGCCTTCCTTGGCGTCCTCGGTCGACTGCGCCAGCGTCATCGCGGCTTGGGCCGCATCCATGGCCTCAAGGAAGGAGGAGGTAAGGCCGCGGTAGACGAGCCGCTTGGTGAGCTGCATGGCGATGGGGGGCCCGGCGGCGAGTTTCTCGGCGTAGGCACGGGTCTCGTCCATGAGGTCGTCGTGCGGCACCACCTTCGAGAGGTAGCCGATCTCCAGGGCCTTCTCCGCGCCGAACAGCTCGCCCGACCAGAGCAATTCGAGCGCCTTTTGGAGCCCCACGAGCCGGGGCAGGAGCCAGGCGCCGCCGTCGCCGGGAATTAGTCCGACGTTGACGTAGGACATGCTGAAGCGGGCCTTGTCGGACGCAATGCGGATGTCGGCCATCGAGCACATGTCCATGCCCGCGCCGACCGCCGCGCCGTTGACCGCCGCGATGTAGGGCTTGTCGAGCAAGTGCAGCGCCCGCGCCACCTGGTGCACCGTGAAGCGCAGTCCGTTGCGGCGCTCGGCGGGCGAGGAGTCGGTACGCAGCACCTTGTCTTCCTCCGCACGGGCCTTGAGGTTGGCGCCGGCGCAGAAGGCCCGCCCCGTGCCGGTAATGATCACCGCGCGCACCTCGTCGTCCTGCGCCGACTTGGTGATGGCGTCGGCCCATTCGGTCAGCAGCGTGTCGCTGAACGAGTTCATGCGCTCGGGACAGTTCAGCGTGATCGTAGCGACGTGGCCATCGACGTCGTACAGGATTTCTTCGTAGCTCATGAGCGATACTCCTGCGTTGGGCTCCGGCGCGTCACTCGACCCGAAAGTCGTAGCGGGTGGGGGTGACGTAGCGGTAGGGGCTCTGGAAGAGGACGTTCGACGCGCCACCGGGCGCCGGCGCCGTCCCGCGGGCGACCCAACCCTCGCGGGCGTTCTGAATCTCCGCGACCGTCTTCACCGGGTCTTCGTCGAGCAGATAGAGGTTCATGTACCTCCCGGCCTTCTCGGCGCCGGTGCCGAACTCGGCGTGGGCCTCCAAGCGCATAGCCGCGACGACGCCGGGCACCGCCAGCAGGTCCTTGGAATGCGCTTCGGCGAACCACTCGTTGACGGCGGGGCGCATCGCCGGGTCGGCGACCTCGGCCATCACCACGTAGATGCCCTGGTGTCCCAGGTAGGGAATCGCCGCCTCCACGACCGGGATGCCGGGCCGCGCGTGGGCCTGGATCAGCTTGTAGAACGTCACGTCGGCGATCTTTCCGTGCCGGAAAATGCGCTTCTCCTTGCGGAGGCGCGTTCCGGCCTCGTTCCAATAGCCCATGACGGCGCCGATGTCGTCGGTGTTCATGAAGTAAGTCGAGCAGTACGAGCCCTTGCCGTCGGCGAGCTCAGGCAGCTTGGACGGATTGGGCCGGGCCGCCTTGCACTCGGTGTCGGCCACGTAGCGCCGCCCCAGAAGCATGTCGTCGAGGGCGACGAACTCGGGCAGGTGGTCGAAGTCGTACCAGACGTTGTAGTCCTGGGTGTGCTCTTGGGGCACGTCGATGAGGCCGACGACCGCGCCGTTCGCTTGCATGAGGACCTCCCGAGCGCGTCGTCCTCTCCGTAGGCGCGCTCCCGCGGAACGTTAGCGGAGCGCACCGGTGAGCGCAAGGCGCGCCGGTGGCGAGGTGACGGAAACCGGCTTGGCGACTAACGGTTTAATTGGTAGTATGGCGCGATGGACAACCACCAGAACTCCGCAAAGCAGATCATCGACCGTTTCGGGGGCCAGTCGGCCCTCGCCGCGCTCCTCGGCAAGCGCCAGAGCACCGTGCAGCACTGGGCCAAGACCGGAAGGATCCCCGCCCAGTGGCACGACCGCCTGCTCGAGCTTGCCCGCCAACAGGGAATCGGCCTCGAAGCCACCGACTTCGTATCGCCGTCCGCGACCTCCATCCAGCCGCCCGACGGCAAACTTGGCGTCCTCCTCGTCGGCTTGGGCGCAGTATCGTCGACCCTCATTGCGGGCGTCGAGCAGGTGCGGCGCGGTGGCGGTGAGCCCGTCGGATCGATCAGCCAGATGGCGACGATCCGCCTCGGCAAGCGGACCGACAAGCGGGCCCCGTTGATTCGAGACTTCGTCCCCCTCGCCGAGCTCGACCAGCTGGTCTTCGGGGCCTGGGACCCGATCCCGGATAACGCCTACGAGGCGGCGCTGAAAAGCGGCGTCCTCGACCGCAACGAGGAGATCGAGCCTGTCGCCGACGTCCTCAAGGCGATCGAGCCGATGGAGGCCGTTTTCGACGCCGACTACGTCAAGCGCATCGAAGGCGCCAACACCAAGTCCGTCGACAACAAGCTCGACGCCGTCGAGGCTATCCGGCAAGACATGCGGCGATTCAAGGAAGAGCACGGGTGCGACCGGCTCGTCATGGTCTGGTGCGCGTCCACCGAAAAATTCATTGAGTCGAGCGAGGTGCACGGCGACATCGAGCGCTTCGTCGGCGGCCTGCAGGAAAACGACGCCAACATCGCTCCGTCCATGGTTTACGCCTACGCGGCCCTGCTCGAGGGCGTCCCCTTCATCAACGGCGCGCCCAACCTGTCCACCGACATACCCGCCCTCGACCGGATGGCGAGAGACCGGAACGTGCCGATCTGCGGCAAGGACTTCAAGACCGGCCAGACCCTGGTCAAGACTGTCATCGGGCCGATGCTCAAGGCGAGGATGCTCGGCATGGACGGGTGGTTCTCCACCAACATTTTGGGGAACCGCGACGGCGAGGTGCTCGACGAGCCGGAGAACTTCAAGACAAAGGAAGAGTCGAAGCTCGGCGTGCTGGAGTACATCTTGCAGCCCGAGATGTACCCCGAGCTGTACTCCGACGCCTATCACAAGGTGCGCATCAACTACTACCCGCCCCGCGGCGACGCCAAGGAAGGCTGGGACAACATCGACCTCTTCGGCTGGCTCCGCCACCGGATGCAGCTCAAGATCAACTTCCTCTGCTCCGACTCAATCCTCGCCGCGCCGCTGGTGCTGGACCTCATCCTCTTCATGGACCTCGCGCAGCGCGCTGGCATGGGCGGGATTCAGGAGTGGCTCTCTTTCTATTTCAAGAGCCCACAGCACGCGCCGGACGTCTACCCCGAGCACGACCTCTTCATCCAGCAGACCAAGCTCAAGAACACGCTCCGCTGGCTGATGGGCGAACCGCAGATCACCCACCTCGGCATGGAGTACTACGGCGGGCCGGCCGCGCCGGTGGAGGCATCTGCCTCCTCGTCCTGACGTTCCTTTTGGGAAGCACGCGGCGGCGGCAACCGCCGGCTCCACAGCAGGGCGAGGAGCATGAGGCCGGCGGCAACGAGGCCCATCACCGCGAGCGCGGTGGGGGCCGACGTGAACTCGGCGCCGACGCCGGCGATCATCGTGCCTAACGGTACGAGGCCGAGGACCATCATGCGGACGGCGAAGACGCGTCCCAGCATTTCGTCGGGCGTGCTGAGCTGGACCAAGGCCATGTTCACGATCATGAATGAGGCTTGCGTGAAGCCGACGCACAGCAGCAAGAAAAGCGACAGGGTAAAGATCGACGACTGAGCGAAGCCGACCTCCACGAGGCCGGCCACGACACCGAAGCCGATCGCGACACGCACGTTGGGGCGCTCGCCCCCGAAGATGGCCAGCGCGACGGAGGCGAGCAAGGAGCCCACCCCCATCGAGGCGATGAGCATGCCGAAGCCGGTCTCGTCGACGAAGAGCACGTCCCGCTGGAAGATGGGCATCAGGGAGAAGACGGGAAGCAGCAGGACGGTGCCGATCACGGACGTGACCATCACGATCTGCAGAAGCGGCGTCCTTGTCACGTAGCGGAACCCGATGGTCGCTTGTTCCAAGAACGGCTGCCGCGTCGGGTTGGCGACGGGCGGCCGCACCGGTGTCCGCGCGACGTAGTAGAAGACCAGCACGTAGACGCCGAGGCCGACGTAGAAGGGCGACGCGAGGCCGGCGAATTCGAGCAGCACGCCCGCTATCGCGGGCGCGATGATCTGCATGCTGCTGAAGACGGACGAATAGAGGAAGAGACCGTTGGTGGCGGCGTCGGGCGCGGTGAGCTCACGGATGAGAGTCTGGCGCACCGGGAAGATCACCGCCATCAGCACGCCAGAGAGGAACGACACGGCCATAAGGATCGGAATGGTCATGGCGTCGAGCGTGATCAACACGCCGCTGAGGGCGGCCAGAGACAACTGCGCAACCTCGACGGCGACCATCACTTTCTTGCGGTCGACGCGGTCGGCCAGCGGCCCGCCGAGCACGGGGGCGAAGAGCATGGGAATCATGCCCAGGGCGAAGACGGCGGTGACCAGAATCGGCGATGGGGTCAGGTCACGGGCGAGGAAAGACCGGGCGACCTGCTGCATCTGGAACGTGCCGAAACTGAAGAAGGTCGCCAGCCAGAAGTACCGGTAGGCCTGCGAGTAGAACGCGCGGAGGGCGGGAAAGCGGTAGTGGCGCGGGGGATGCATCGGCGGGGCGCCCTCGGCGCGGAGCGCTTGCGCGGGCGGACACTGTCGATTATAGCCGCCGCCTAGCCTTGGAGAACGCGCCGGGACGCGTATAATCGCGGCGGCGCGATTCAAGGAGGGCTTGGTGAAGGTCTCGGTCGGCTTTAACTTCGACGGGGGCGTGATGGCGTGGGACGACCTCGCCGAATACGCGCGGGCGGCGGAGCGCCTGGGCGTCGATAGCATCTGGTCGCCCGAGGGGTGGGGCTTCGATGGGGCAACGCCGCTGGCCTTCCTCGCCGGCAAGACGTCGACCATCAAACTGGGGACCGGCATCCTGCAGATCGGGGCGCGGACGCCGGCCAATCTCGCCATGACCGCGCTGTCCTTGCACTCGATCTCGGGTGGCCGGTTCATCCTCGGCATCGGAACCAGCGGGCCCCAGGTGATCGAAGGGCTGCACGGCGTGGTCTTCGACCAACCCGTGCGCCGCACCCGCGAGACCGTCGAGATCCTGAAGAAGGCCTTCGCCGGCGAGCGCCTCTCCTACGAAGGCGAGCACTTTCGCCTGCCCGTGCGAGACGGCGAGGGCAAGGCGCTGCGGCTCTCGGCGCCGCCCGCCGACGTGCCGATCTACATCGCGGCGATGGGCCCGGCGAACCTCCGCCTCACCGGCGAGGTCGCCGACGGCTGGCGTGGCATCTACGTCATGCCCGAGCACGCCGACGTCTCGATGCAGCCGATCGCGGAGGGTGCCGCCAAGGCGGGGCGCACGATTGACGACGTCGACCTCCAGGGCAACGGCACGGTGTGGTTCACCGACGAGCCCAAGGCGGCCATCGAGGACCTGAGCACACGGCTCGCCTTCACTCTGGGAGGCATGGGGTCGCGCCAGAACAACTTCTACAACAACTCGTACAGCCGGGCGGGGTTCGCCGACGAGGCCAAGGAAATCCAGCGCCTCTGGCTCGAAGGGAAGCGCGACGAGGCACGCAACCTGGTGCCGCGGGAGCTCGCGGCGATGACGCACCTGGTCGGCGACGATGCTGCGGTCAAGGCACGCATCCGGGCCTACCACGACGCCGGCTTCAACACCCTCAACGTAGCGGTGCGCCAGGGAGCGACCCCGCCCGCCGAGCTCGGCCTCAACGACCGTATCGCGCTGCTCGAGCGCGTCATGGACTTGGTGGGACAAGTGAACGCGGAGGCTGGCCCTTAGGGCGGCAAGAAGGAGCGACCAGTGGGCAAGTACGACGACTACGAAGAAGAGCATCTGAAGGTCGAGGTGACCGACCGCGTCGCACTCGTCACGATGAATCGGCCCGAGAAGCGGAACGCCATCAACCCCGCCCTGCATCATGGGTTGGAGCGAGCGTTCCGCGACCTTGGCACCGACCCGGACATTGGGGCGATCGTGCTGACCGGGGCCGGGACCGCCTTCTGCGCGGGCGGCGACTTCGGCCCGCAGACCGACGAGAGCCGCGGAGCGTCGGCGCCAACGTCGATCACGCGGGGGCCGAAGTACCTCGTGCAGAACATGGTGAACGCGGAGGCTCCGACGATCGCGGCGATCAACGGCCCGGCGGCGGGCCTCGGCGCGACCGTCGCGCTGCTCTGCGACGTGACGTTCATGGCGGATACCGCCCGCATCGGTGACACGCACGTCAATTTGGGCCTCGTGGCCGGCGACGGCGGCGCCGTCATCTGGCCGCTCCTCATCGGCCCGCACCGCGCCAAGGAGTTCCTGATGGCGGGCAGGTACGCCGACGGCGAAATCGCCGACAGGATCGGCCTCGTCAACCACGTCGTGCCCGCCGACAAACTCCTCGACGAGGCAATGGCCTACGCCAGTCAGTTGGCCAACGGCGCGTCGGCGGCGGTGCGGTGGACGAAGATGGCGATCAACCGCATGCTCTGGCAGAACCTCAACCTCGTGCTGGAGATGAGCCTCGCGACCGAGGCCCTCTCCGTCCGCACCGAGGACCACAAGGAAGCGGTGGCGGCGTTCCAGCAGAAGCGCGCACCGAACTTCCGCGGGCTCTAGAGCGAGTCCCCCGCTCCCCGACTCAGACCCCCGCCGCCCGGGCAATCGCGCCTGCGGCACCGCCCGCGATGATGAACCACATGGGGTTCAGGCTGGTGCGAAAGACGAGCACGGCCGCGACGACGGCGGTCGCGATCGTGAAGGGGTCTTCCAGCGAGACCCGTCCCAGCTGCCAGGTCACCCCCGCCATCAGGGCCAGTGAGGCGGCGTTGACCCCGTCGAGTGCGGCGCGGGCCGAGGGCGTCCGGCGCGCCCAGGGCAGGATCCGGCTCAGTGCAGCGACGAAGATGAACGACGGCACGAAGATGGCCACCGTGGCCACGATCGCCGCCGTCCACCCATCGACCACGTAGCCGACGAAGGTTGCGGTGGTGAAGACGGGGCCGGGAGTCAACTGGCCGACGGAGATGGCGTCGAGCAGTTGGGTCTCGGTCAGCCAGCCGAGACGCTCCACGAAGTCGCCCCGCAGATAGGCGAGCAGCACGTAGCCGCTGCCGTAGAGCACGGCTCCGACTTTCAGGAAGTTAAGGAAGAGCGTGACCATGCTGAACGAGGCGGCACCGGCGGAGAGCCCGCCGAGGAGAGGGAACGCTGCGGGCAGGGCGAGCGCGGCGGCGCTCCCGCCCTTTATCCGTCCACCGAACCTCGCGGCTACGGCAAGGGCGCCGGCGCCGGCCAGGAGCAGCAGCTCGTTGACGCCCAGCAAGTAGCCGGCGAGGACGCCGCCGCCGATCACCGCCGTCAGGGGGCCCTTCAAGGCCGTTTTGCCAAGGCCCAAGAGCGCCTTGAGGATGATGGCAATCACCACCGGCTTGATGCCGTAGAGGGCCCATTCGAAGGCGGGCGTCGTCCCGTACTCCACGTAGAGGAAGGCGATGACGAGGACGATCAGGACGGCGGGAATGATGAAGAGCCCGCCCGCCGCGAAGAGTCCCTTCCAGCCGGCCCGGCGGTGTCCGAGGTGGATCGCCAACTCGGTCGAGTTCGGCCCCGGAATGAGGTTGGTCGCGCCGACCATGTCCAGAAATTCCTGGTCTTCCAGCCAGCGCCGCCGCCGGACCACCTCCTCCCGCATCATGGCGATGTGTGCCGCGGGGCCCCCGAACGCGAACAGGCCCAGCTTGAGGAAGAGCGCCGCGACTTCTCGCAGACGGTTGGGTGAATACAAGGTCGTCACGGAGATGGGTGGGGGTGGATGGTTGAAGGAGTCGGCGCAGGGGAGCGAGACCATGATAATGGGCGCGGCCCAATCGTCTACAATGTCCGCCGCATGCGCGCGGGAGCGGGAAGGCGGCGATGACGCAGCAGCACGTCTACTCAGGGAATCCGCTCAGCCGCGGCGAGCGGGAGCGCCGCGACGAGGCATGGATCGCGGCGAGCGCGTCCGATCCGGCCAGCAAGATCCTGCCCCTGAGCGACCTCAAGATCGCCGTGTGTGACGACGGCCAGCCCGCCCTGCAATGGCTGAGCCCGGCGGAGCTCGAGGGTCTGGGCGGGAGTCCGCTGATCGTGCTGCTGGGGCTTCGCGACGGTGTGGCCCACTTCGCGGCGGACGTCTCCGCGCTCGGCGGCGCGGACGGCGCTCTGCGCTTCGAAGACACCCGTGCCGCCGCGGCCTTCCTCCCCCATGAGGACGCCGGCATCGCCGCGCAGGCGCGGGCGCACGTCGGCTGGCACAAGCGGCACGGCTTCTGCTCCGTCTGCGGCCGGCCAACCGCCATCGGACGCGGCGGCCAGATCCGGTCCTGCGGCGCCTGTGGCGCGGAGCACTTTCCCCGCACCGACCCCGTCGTCATCGTCGTCGTCTCCGACGGAGACCGTTGCCTGCTGGGGCAGTCGTGGGGGAGGCTGGCAGCCTCGAAGATGTACTCCGCGCTGGCCGGCTTCATGGACCAGGGCGAATCGATCGAGGAGGCGGTGGCGCGGGAGGTTTGGGAGGAGGCCGGCATCCGTGCCGTCGACGTGCGCTACCACTCGTCGCAGCCCTGGCCGTTTCCTTCGTCGCTGATGATCGGCTGCCACGCCACGGCGGCGACCACGGACATCCATAAGGACGACGAGGAGATGACCGACGTCCGCTGGTTCAGCCGTGCCGAGGTGCGCGCGGCGCTCGCGGGCCAGGGCGAGACGCTCTCACTCCCCGGCCCCTTCGCCATCGCCCACCACCTGATCCGGTCGTGGGCCGAGGGCGACGCCGGGAGCTAGGCCGGCGCAGCCGCGAGCTCGACGCCGAACTGCTCGGCGGCGTTGCCGCCCATCATTCGCGCGATGGCCTTCTCAGGCACGTTGGCGCCGACCAGCACGTCGATGGCGTCGTGGGCACTCGTCGTGTCATGGTGGGGATAGCGGGAGCCCCAGACGACCTTCTCCTCGAAGACGTGCGGGAGCTTCTGCACGAGGCGCTCCTCGGCGTCGAAGCCAAGCGCGACGTGTCCCTCCTCCCACATTCGTTCGGGGTCGGTCCGCACCGGGTAGTAGTGCAGCAGCGGGATCACGCGGGTGGAGGCCTCCATCTTCTCAAGCACTTCTTCCATCCACGAGGCCTTCCCATGCGCCACGACGACCTTCATGTCGGGGAAGCGCTGCATGACGGTGAAGCCGATGAGCGTCGACGCGACGAACATATGGTTATCGAGCCAATAGGACAGGATCGGTGCGATGGGGTGTCCCATGGGCCGGGCCGACCCGCCCGACGCGCCGCCGCCGGCCGCAGGCCCGCCACCGGCCGCCGCGGGGATCCCCCCGAGAAGGCCGGCGGCTTGGGCCAGCCGTCCGTGCACCTTCTCGATGAACGGCCCATGCGAGGTCCACTCAGGGCTCCACAACCCCGGCGTGGGATGAACGGCGAGCGTGATCCCGATCGCCTCGATCTCGGCCCAGAGCGGATCGTAGGAGGGGTGGGTGAAATAGCGCCCGTCGATGAACATCGGGCGGAGGAACACGCCGCGGAAGCAGTCGGTCTTGGCGACGCGCGCCAGCTCCTCCAGCGCGAAGTCGATGTTCTGCAGCGGCAGCATGGCGGCGGCGAACAGCCGGCCCGGCCTGGCGGAGCAGAAGTCCGCGATCCAGTCGTTGTAGGCCCGGGCGAGGGCGTAGGCGGCGTCGGGGTCTTCGACGAGATGAAAACCCTCGGCGAACCACGTGGGGTAGAGGAAGGCCTGATCCACGCCCATGGCGTCCATGTCCCGGAGCCGAGCCTCGGGATCATAGGCGCCCTCATTCATCGGGTGCGCGACGGCGGGGTCGAGCGCGCCCACGTCGTCCCACGTCATGCCGGGCCGCCAAATGGCGTGGCGGGGAATGTTCCGGTTCCCCGTGTCGTGGACCGGCTTGCCATTAATCTTGAGGTACGACCCGAGGCGCCCCTCCTCCCGCCACAACGCGCTCTTGGCGAAGGCGCGGTAGTCGGCGTCGAGGTAGCGCTCCCAGAGCTCTGGCGGTTCGACGAAATGCGTGTCGGAGTCGAAGACGGGGAAATTCTTCACGGGCATGGCAATTCCTTACGGCTGGCGTAGCACAGGCGTCGGCCCGAACGCCGAGGGCCGCCCCCTTCCTAACGCCGCAGCGCCAAGCTAGGGTCGAGCGCGCCTTCTATCTCGGCCTCGGTGGGCCACCAGTCGGGCCGCGCGATCTCGGTCACGCGCTCACGGATGATCTCGCGCGGCGGGTCGATGCCATAGAGTTTGCGGGCATTTTCTCCGAGGAATTTCGCCTGGTATTCGACGGGTAGCTCACACGCCCGCATCGTCTCGATTGCCTTCCACGCATCGTCGCCGTCGTGGTGATAGACGTCCGACGACCACGCCAGAATATCTTCATAGAATTCCGGCAGCCGCGAGGGCGGCGATTCGTCGCCTTCAAACCCGGTGACGCAATGCCGGTTGAACGTTTCGCTCGGCAGGTCTTTAAGCGGCCGGTAGCGCCGTTCGTTGCGATAGAGTTTGTAGGCTTTGTCGCACTCGTCGAGGAGGAAGCTGAGCCACGTCGACGAGGCTTCGAATACCGCGGCCTTGATCTTGGGGTGCCGCTCAAAGAAGCCCGACATCAGCGTGATGACCACCCACATCGAGGCTTCGGCCTGGAAGTTCTGCACGTTGGTCAGGAAGAAGTGCGGTAGGCCTGCGGAGCGCACCGTCCGCCCGATGAGCTCGGCCCCGGAATATTGCTCGGTGTAGCCGGGCGGCTTAAGGGAGCCAGCCGCCGGGAAGGGGTGCATCCCGTAGACCACGCCCGTCTCCTCCATCGCGCTCCACAACGGCTCGTACTTGGGCTGAATGGGGTAGTTCCCCATCGCGTCTATCGGCCGTACGAGGCCGACGCGGCAGCCCTGTCCCGCGACCCGGTACAGCTCCTCGACGGCGTACTTGGGATTCTGCAAGGGTAGCATGGCCGCGAAGTAGAGCCGCTCCGGATCCTCTTGGCAAAACTCGTGAGCCCAGTTGTTGTAGGCCTTGCAGAAGGCCCTCGCCCCGAGCGAGTCCTGGAGCCAGGGATAGGTGTCGATGTCGGTTGGGATGATCATCACCTGGTCGATGCCCTGAACGTCCATGTCGCGCAGGCGGGGCTTCGGCTCGTAGGAGCCCTTGTGGTCGAGGTAGTCGGCCTGTTCAGAGTCCATCGCCGTAGCCGGGTTGAGGTTGCGCACGTTGAAGGCGCGCTGGACGTCGTGCTTCATCCCCGGACCGGCGCACGTGAGCACGTGCAGCATCCCCGGAACGCCGCCCAAGCGCTGCGAACCGATGCCCACGCCGGCTTTGCCGTTGACGATGAGCTGCTTGCTGTCGGAATCGAACCAGATCGTCGTCTTGAGCGCCTGCAGCTCGTCGTCGGAGAGGTACTCGTGGGCCCGCTCCCAGATGACCGGCGGCTCCGTGACGTGGGCGTCGCAGTCAAAGGTGGCGAAGTCCTTGGTCATCGGCTCGAATCGCTGCACGGGCATAGGTCACCTCTGGCGGGAGTCTCCAACCTTCCTCCCACTTATGTAGGGCAGAGCGTGGGGAAAGTCAACCGGCGCAACACGGTCGGGCCGTCGATACGGCTACCGTTGGGCGTCACAACAGAACGCCGCGCCCCCGGCAAGGACGCGGCGATTGTTGAGTGAAAACGGTCGGCGTCGAGCGGCCCGGCTACGACTTTCTGGGCCGGCCGGGGCGCCGCTTCTTGGTCCAGAAGATCAGCCGGTCGCCGTCTTTCCGGATCTCCAGGGCCTTGCCGGACTGGCGCATGGCGTCGCCCAGTCGCCTTCTCAACGTCCTCGGGTTTTCACCCGCGGAAGACTCGATGACGCCGGCACTTCCTTCACGTTCCGCCTGCTCGATAAAGCCAACGTATTCGGCAATGATCTTTGCCCGCGCCGACGGCATGGTTTTCACTTTGGCTTCCGCCAGACTGATGGTGCTGAATTTCGGCATTTTCTTCTCCCTAACTGTTTGATGCCGCGACATTATACAACCGCTTGGCGAGCCTCAGCTAAGGTGCAAGAGATTGGGGCAGCGCGCCGACTACCGTTCAGGGAATCCAAGAATCCAACGATAATACTAAGGAAGCGGGTCACCACTGCACGAACATCGGCATCACGACGTGAATGAATTCCGAGTCGTCGACAGGCCTGATGAGGCCCGGGCTCGACGGGCTGTTCGTTTCCAGCGTCACCTTGCCTTTGGCGACAACGGCGAGTACGTCGGTCAGGTACTTGCTATTGAAGGCGATCTTCGAATCGGGCCCTTCGACCTCGGCGTCGATCTCGCCCTGATCGTCGCCCACTTCTTCGGCGCGCGCCGACACCAGAAGACTGCCCTTGCTTTCTCCATCCACCGGCGCCGATTGCAGCCGCACGATGCCGCTCGCGTCGCGGGCAAAGATCGAGGCGGCACGCGTCGCCCGCAGGAAGTCCTCGACATCGACGGTCGTCGTGGTGGTACGCTCCTGCGGGATGAGCTGTGAGTAGTTGGGGAATGATCCCTGGACCAGTTGCGAGACGAGGCGGACGTCGTCCATTTCGAAGAGTATCTGGCTCTTCCCTTGATTGACCGTGATGACGACCGGGTCCTTCGATTCCCCGATGAGGCGGCTGACCTCGCCGAGCGCCCGCGCGGGCACGATGACCGTGACCGCTTCGCCGGCCTCTTCCAGGAGCGGGGCCTTGTCGACGGACAAACGAAAGCCGTCCGCGGCCGCCAGTACCATCGTCGACTCGCTGATCTCAGTATTGACACCGGTGAGCACGGGGCGGGAATCCTCAGTGGCCGCGGCGAAAACGACGCGGCTGATCGTCTGGCGCAGTCGTTCGGGATCTAGTTTGGCCTGAATGCCCTCAGTGACCTCGGGAATCGGGGGAAAGTCGTCGGCGTCCATCCCACTCAGCCGGGCCTCGAACCGCGCGCACTTCAACTCGAGGCTGCGCGACTCTTCCGCAGTCGTCAGTTCGACCCGGTCGTTCGGCAGCGAGTTGACGAACTCGGTGAGGACCCGCGCCGGTACGGTGATGGCACCTTCTTCCTCCACTTGGGCGCCGATCCAATGCACGATCGCCACTTCCAAGTTGGTTGCGGCCAGCTTCAGCCTTCCGTTCTCAGTGGCGAGCAACACGTTGTTCGTGATGGGTAGGGTGGTGCGGGTAGCGACAGCCCTGCCGACCACGGCAAGGCCACGGTTGAGGTTCTCTTGTAAACAGGAGACTTTCACGGTTGACTCCAGCCCGAAAAAGTGTGCGGGCGAGTATACCCTATGGGGTAGGCCAGCGCCAACAGGCGGGAGTCTTTTGTGGTTATCTTCGCCGGCGCCGGATGCTAGGAAAGGCCGGTGAGCGCGGCACGCGCCGCCTCGAGCGTCCGGTCGACGTCCGTGTCCGAGTGCGCGGCGGACACGGACATGGCCTCGAATTGTGACGGCGGCAGGGCGACGCCGCGCTCGAGCATGGCGTGGAAGTAGGCGGCAAACGCGTCGCGGTCGGACCGGGCCGCGCTCTCGTAGTCGACGATCAGACCCTCGGCGAAGAACAGCGTCATCACCGAGCCGGCGCGGTTGAAGGCAAGCGGACGTCCCGCCTCCGCCATGATCCCGCGATATCCCTGCTCGAGCGCTGCTGCGGTCCGCTCGATTCGGTTGTACGCCTCGCCCGAAGCGAGCTCGGTCAGCGTGGCGATGCCCGCGGCGACGGCGACTGGGTTCCCGGAGAGCGTCCCAGCCTGATAGGCCGGCCCGAGCGGCGACACCTGCTCCATGATCTTGGCGGGCCCACCGTAGGCCCCGATGGGCATCCCGCCGCCGACGACCTTCCCGAGGCAGGTGAGATCGGGCGCCACGCCGTACAACGCCTGCGCTCCGCCGAAAGAGGCGCGGAAGCCGGAGATCACCTCGTCGAAGATGAGCAGGGCGTCGGCGGAGTGCGTCAGTTCGCGAAGCGCCGCGAGAAAGCCCTCGGCGGGCGGGACTACGCCCATGTTGCCGGCAATCGGCTCGACAATCACCGCGGCGACATCGTCGGGGTTGGCTTCCAGGAGCATGCGAACCGATTCGGCGTCGTTGTAGCGGGCTATCAGCGTCTCCTGGGCGTAACCGGCGGGAACGCCCGCGCTGTCGGGTACGCCGAGCGTCGCGCCTCCAGAGCCCGCCTTGACCAGGAGGCCGTCGGCGTGCCCGTGATAGCACCCGTCAAACTTGATGATCTTGTCTCGTCCGGTGTAGGCCCGCGCGACGCGCAGCGCGCTCATGCATGCTTCCGTACCGGACGACACAAGGCGCACCATCTCGATG
Source organism: Dehalococcoidia bacterium (assembly GCA_034421515.1). Classification (GTDB taxonomy): domain Bacteria; phylum Chloroflexota; class Dehalococcoidia; order SHYB01; family SHYB01; genus DAOUKH01. The sequence goes on along the minus strand of DAOUKH010000012.1, from coordinate 2,234 downwards.
GATGGCACCGCGTCGACGATGAGCGCGGCAAGCCGGTTCTCGCCCTCGGTCGGCGCACCGAAGCTCGCGCCAAGCTCCACGGCGCGCTGGACCGCCGCGACGACGGCGGGATGCGCGTGACCAAGGATGAGCGGCCCCCAGGAGCCGACGTAGTCGATGTAGTCGCGGCCGTCGGCGTCGACGACGTGGGCCCCGGCGCCGCGAGCGATGAAGCGCGGGGAGCCTCCGACACCCTTGAAGGCCCGTACCGGGCTGTTGACTCCGCCGGGGATGAGCCGCTGGGCCTCGGCGAAGAGCTGCTCCGAGCGGCTAGTCATCGAGGTCGGCGATCAGCTCGTTCAACGAGGCGAAGGCCGCGACGCGCCCCGCGTCTATGTCGGCCTGGGCTTCAGCTTCGGCCGCCTGCCAGCCGGGCGTCCAGAACCAGGCCTGACTCTTGTCCACGAGGCGCTTTGGCGTCAACATGATCTTCCCCTGCGCGATGCCGACCTCAATAAGGTCTCCCTCTTCGATACCCATCCTGCGGCGCACTTCTGAAGGAAGCGTGATCTGGCCGTGCCGCGTTACTTTCGTCAACGCCATCCCTTCCTCCGGCGCGTCCGGCTCCACCGGCGCGCTCGTCATGTAGAGTGCCGGCGTCTCCGCTATCCGTGGAGCGTCGTCCCGTTTCCGTCCACGTCTAGGGTCTTTCGAGCGTGGCATCATGCTCTCCAATGTTCCGCAGCGTGAGCCGGTCGCCGCCGATCTCGAAGGTCATACGGCAGCCTCTGCTGACTCTTGCTTCCCAGATGTCTCGTGTCCCTTTGATGCGCTTGACGTGCAGACCCGGATACCGCGCGCCATGCTGCAGCATGTTCGACAGCGCCTTCTTGAACTGCTCCTGCTCCTGTTTCGAGAGCTTCTTGTACGCCCGCTTGAACCGCTCCGTTCGCTCAAGACGCACCTTACCATGAACCTACTTTCTTCGTCAATTACTAGTTTACTACTCTGCCAGCCAGCGCGCCGCTTCAAGCGCGTGGTACGTCAGAATAATGTCGGCCCCGGCGCGCTTGATGCCAGTCAGCGCTTCCAGGACGACGCTCCGTTCGTCGAGCCATCCGGCACGGGCCGCGGCTTTCACCATCGCATATTCGCCACTGACGTTGTAGGCCGCCAAGGGCAGATCGAACCGTTGGCGGGCCCGCGCGATGATATCAAGGTAGGGCAACGCCGGCTTCACCATGATCCCGTCGGCGCCCTCCTCGACGTCAAGCTCGATCTCACGCATCGCCTCCCGCGCGTTGGCGGGGTCCATCTGATAGCCCCGCCGGTCGCCAAACTGCGGCGCTGAGTCCGCGGCCTCCCGGAAGGGGCCGAAGAACGCTGAGGCATACTTCGCCGCATACGACAGGATTGGCGTCTCGCTGAAGCCGGCGTCGTCGAGCGCCGCGCGGATCGCCCCCACCCGGCCGTCCATCATGTCGGAAGGGGCCACGACGTCGGCCCCCGCCTCGGCATGCGATACCGCGGTGCGTGCCAGCAGATCGAGCGTCGCGTCGTTCACGACGTGCGCGCCGTCCAGGACGCCGCAGTGGCCGTGGTCGGTGTACTCGCAGAGGCAGACATCGGTCACCACGAGCACCTCAGGGTGCGCGGCCTTGATCGCGCGGATTGCCTGCTGCGTCACCCCGTCCGCGGCGTAGGCCTCCGAGCCCATCGCGTCCTTAGCCGAGGGCAGGCCGAAGAGGATGACGCCCGAGACGCCCAGTTTGGCGGCCTCGCCGATCTCTCGCAGCGCCTCGTCGGCTGAAACCTGGAAGACCCCGGGCATCGACCCCACTTCCGTGCGCGACCCGGTGCCGGGGACGATGAACATCGGATAGATGAAGTCTGATGGCGCGAGCGCGGTTTCCCGCACCAGCCGCCGCATCGGCGCATCACGCCGCATCCGTCTCATGCGCGTTGCGGGAAATGCCGTCGTCATCTCGTCCCCCTCGCCGTGGCCGGCGGAGTCCATGCTTCCATGCTCACCGCCGCGTCCCTCACCTTGCTTTCCCTACGAACGATTTGAGCGCGTCCACCAGTCCATCGACTGTATGCTCCTCAGCGGTGACCGCCACGTGAAGGCCGTGCTTCTCCGCCGTGCGCGTCGTCACCGGCCCAATGCTCGCCAGCGTCGCCGCTTGCAGCAATCCAACGGCGTCACCGCCAAGGGCTTCCACCAGGTTGTCGACGGTCGAGGAACTGGTGAAGGT
>DAOUKH010000011.1:0-59560 GCA_034421515.1 Dehalococcoidia bacterium | reverse complement strand
CCAATAATGGTCACCCCATCGCCTCCCTGCCCCAGGGTTTCGTATGAACCCCTGCAGGCCGCGGCGGTGTCCACGTAGACGATCCACGTATACGTCTCGGAGTGGTGGCTTATGGGCGCGCAGGACTGCAGGTCATCCAACACGTTTCCCCACGCGTCTAGCCCTTCGTAGTGGCTAGCCGGATGGGGGAGCGAGCACACTTGTGGAAGCTCACCGGTGAGTGTGAACGTGCGCCCGTCAAGCTGGCCGGCGTAGTAGCCCTGGACGTCTAGGATGGCATCTCTGATGGCCGCCTCGTAGGTTGCATTCTCTAGCCGGTCGCTGGGTATGGCGTACACGACGCGCACAGAAGGCGCGGGCGTGGGTGTGGCCGTCGGCTCCAGCATGGGTGTGGGAGTGTCGGCAGGCAGCAGCTCGGACGTTGGGGGCGGTTCCGGGTAACTGTCGCAGGCGGCGATGAGGGCGATAGCGCAGCACAGCACGACCAGCCAGAGCACCATGAGGTATCCCCTAGGCGTCCTCTTCCGCTAGAAAGAGCCCCACCGCAACCACGAGGGAGCGGTCGCCGGCCGCATGGTTCCACCTCGCTCACAGCGTGATTCCTTGGTTAGCATACTACGTTGCCCGGCCTCGGAACGCCCATATGGACCAGTAGTTCACTAGTATTACCACCGCATATTCACTGACAGTTCACCCTTACCCTAATATAGTGTTCCCCTGGAAGGGTGTGCATGTCCACCGATAGGTTTCACTTCACCAAGTTGTCGAGTGCATTCCGATGCCTCGGAAATCGCGCCGGGCTGAAGTGGGCCGCGTGAAGTGGGTCGCCATCGGCGGCGGGGCACTTGTGGCGCTGCTCGCCGTTGCCACCGTCGCTGCCTATCTTCTCCTGCCAGGCTTGAGGGGCTCGGAGCCGGAGAACACCGCCAGGTATTTCCCCGAAGACACCTTCATCTACAGCTGGGCCACCTTCTCCCCCGGCATCGGCCAGGGCAAGCGGATGCTCGACCTGTGGAACCGCTTCGAGGAATTGCCCAAATTCGAGGAGGCGGTCGACGACCTCCTGGAAGACCTGGAGGAAGAGACTGGAATAGACCTTGAGGATGAGGTCCTGCCCTGGGTCGGACCCGACCTCTCCCTGGGTGTGATGAACGTGACGGAGGAGTCGGGCGACATCGTTGCGCTGATCGGCGTGAAGGACCGAGACGCCGCCTCCGCGTTTCTCCGCGACCTCCTGGAATTGCTGGAAGACGATGGGGCGGAGCTTGAACGCGAGGATGACATCCACGGCTTCGAGGTCTGGGCCGACTGGGACTCCGACATGGCGCTGGCCCTTTCCGGCGACTGGTTCCTGGTCGCCAGTGCCGAGGACGCGCTGAACGATGTTCTGAGCCTCGTTTCAGGCAAGGAAGGACGGTCCCTGGCGGACAGCGCCGGCTTCCAGGAGGCCAGCACCGCGATGAATGGCGACCGGGCGATGTCCTTGTACATTGACATGGGAGCCGCCATGGACCTCTTCTCAGACCTGTCCGGTTCCGGCGCGGGCGTGCTCTCCGACGTAACCGGCGTGGACCTGGCGCCCGGCGCGGATGCGGTCGGCGACGTGAACACCCCCGACTGGCTCGCAGTCTCGGTCGGCTTCTTAGACCGGGGCATAGTAGTCGATGCGGTCGCTCCCTTTGGCTCCGACTTCTTCGGCGGTTTCTCCCTCGCCGAAGATCCGGCGAAGGCGCTCCCCGACGATATTCTGTTTTTCGCCGCAGCTTCCTTCGAGCCGGATATGGACAGATGGCGGACTGAGCTGGAGCAATACACCGTGGCCGACCTCCTCGGCCCCGATACCGCGGACGAGATGGCCGGGATGGTCTCCGAGGACTTGGAGGGCCAGCTCGACTCAGATTCAACGCTGGCCGAGGCGATGGACTACGTCATCGACGTTATCGACGATTCGATCGACATAGACCTAGAGGAGGACCTCTTCGATCACCTCGGTGGACAGGCGGCGATGGGCGTCCGGGACTTCGACTTCGACCGGGTGGAGGACGTCGAGAGCTACGCGATAGACGTGGTCGCGATGCTGTCCTTCGTCCCCGGGGGCGGGGAAGGCCTGATGCGCACCGTGGATAAGCTCGTGGACCTGCTAGAGGAGGCATCGGGTGAGGAGTTCCCGGCCAGAGTCGTCAAAGACGTAGGCGCAGACCATGAAGCCGTGATGTTCGACATCGAAGACCTGGCGGGAGAGACGGCATACTCGCCGGGCTACGTCCTTCACGGGGGATACATGACCATCGGCTCCACGGAGAGAGCATTGAAGGCCGTCGTCGATGCCCGGAACGGCGGACACGCCGCCCTGGACGGGGCGAGGGAGTACCGCCGGGCGCGGGAGAGCCTGCCCGACGTGGTGCAGTTCCTGATGTTCCTGGACCTGCATCGCATCATCGTCCAGATGGACCCGGACTCGCTCGCCATCGACCCAGGCTACTACGAAATACTGGACAAGGGGCTAGGCGCCGTTGCCGTCACCGCCTCCGCGGATGGCGACTACTCGCGAGCGTCGTTCGTGCTGACCCTATTCCCGGAATAGCGATGGAACTCATATCCATTCCATGAAGATGGCACCTTGTCAGAACGCTCGGTTTAGAAGGCAGAATGAAACATCTGTCACGGACCCCCGAGTTCTTCGGGATTCGTTTGTGATAAACCCGCTCCCGTTTCGTCGCCTGCCGCTTCTTGTGCTGCTGGCCCTGATCGCCGCGCTGTTGGGACTGTCCTCGGCCAACCCGATTCAGGCCCAGACCCCGGCTGAACAGACGTTCGTAGAACTCCCCGCGCTGTGCCCTCGCCTCGCATTCTCTCACGCGACGAGACGGGCCCCGTAGCGGCGCCGTACGGGCCTCTGAGCCCTTTCGGCGGGCCATGCACGGACCCCTTGACTGTTAGCCGCCAACCGCTGGCTTGCAAGTTGCGGCGCTTTGACGTGGAAGGTCTGGTAGCTGGGGAGCCGAGAAGGGAGATCCAAGTTATCATTGGTCCCGTGAGCGCGGTACGACCGCGGAGGGCAAACAATGGCGATTGCGAGCACTCTAGCCCCGCTTCAAGAGAGAGCATGGAAGGTGCTGACTGTAACGCTTGGAGACCGCTACATGACTGCTACTCTGGAGGGGCGACGATGAGGCTCACGCACGTGCGAGTCCAGAACTATCGGTGTGTCCGAGACACGGGGTGGTTCGAGGTCGAACAGGCCAAGACGATACTGGTGGGGCCTAATGAGGCTGGCAAGACCGCCGTGCTTGAGGCGCTCCAGCAGATCAACCCCCCCCCCCGATGGAGTGAAGAAGTTCGACCCTCTACGGGACTACCCACGGAAGCTCTACAACGCCGACATCCAGTCAGGCCGGCTAGATCCCAGTAATATCTCGGTCACTTCCGCGCGGTTCGCGCTTGAGCCCGACGACCTTGCACTGCTACCGGATGGCTTCGGTGCGACTGAATACAGCTACACCAGATACCTTAGCAATAGGTCAACGCACACGCTCAACGGCGGTCCGGAGGTCGTCGTGTTCAGTGAGGAGATCCGAAAGGATTTGAAACGTCTGGCGTCCCATGTCGGCGATCGTGCAGCTGAACGTCAAGAGGACGGCGAACCGGGACTCGAGGAGCAGCTCGACGATCTAATAGCGGACTGGCGAGTTGGGACTACAAGAATCGACGGCGACCGTGCAGATGACTTGCGCAACTGGCTCGACTTGGTCAACGCGTTCGTCGATGAGAACGATACGGCCCAGGACGAACGCCATACTCGTCTCCTCGAGTACACACGGATATCCGAGCAGCGCCGCACGGCCCTCACGGAGCTCAACAGTCGGCTGCCGGTGTTCGTATACTTCAACAACTACTTCCGGGTTCGCCCCAACCTGCACCTTCGGCATCTTGCTGATCGCGTCGACCAGAACCTCTTGGACGATGACCGCTACGACTACGGGAACCTGTGCCTACTTAAGCTCCTTGGGTTCGATGCCCGCGAACTCGCGGACCTCGGAGACGCTCCCGACCCAGGGGACGATCCTGATGCTTTCGAAAGCTATCGTAACCAACTCGACGAGCGCGATATCCAATTAAACGCCGCTAGCGTTCGGCTCACCGACGAGATTCGCTCGATTTGGAATCCAAATCCCATTCGCCCAGAAGCAGACACTGTATTGATAAAGGCGGACGGCCAGTATCTCAAGGTAGTCATTCAAGACGAACTTGGCGTCCAGATTGAAGTCGACCAGCGCTCCGCCGGTTTTCAGTGGCTGGTGTCGTTCTTCGTTGTCTTCTTCGCCGAAGCCGAAGATGCCCATGACAACGCCATCCTTCTGCTAGACGAACCTGGGCTAAGCCTACATGGCCTCAAGCAACGTGACTTCCGACAGACGGTCTCGCGACTCGCCGAAGACAATCAGACGCTCTACACGACGCATTCGCCCTTCCTGGTAGGACCCGAGGAACTCGATATGGTTCGCGTGGTGGAGATGGTCGACCGCGACAACGGTACCAAGGTGCACACCAGTGTTACTGCAAGCGACCCAGCTGCCTTGCTACCACTACAAGAAGCACTCGGCTACGATCTCGCTCAGAGCCTGTTTGCACAGCAACGTAACTTGGTTCTGGAAGGACTCACCGACTTCTGGTACTTCGAATCCACTGCGCTCCTGTTGCGCGATGACAGCCTGGCAGACCTTAACCGGAAGATCGCACTACTCCCAGCGAACACCGCCGGCAAGGTTGTGTACTTTGCCACCATCCTGCATGCGAACAACCTTAAGGTGGCCGCTCTGCTGGATTCCGACAACGCAGGGGACCAGGCTGCCAAACAGGAGACACTCATCCACACTCTTGGGAACAAGAACATTCTCCGCACCGCCGATGTTTACTCCGGCCCGGTCAGCAAGCCCGAGATCGAAGATCTCCTTCGACATACTCTCGTTGGCATTGCCCAATCCGAGCTTGGCTGGGATGTCACCGAAATAGCCGCCAAGCATCCCAAGCGACCAATTGCCGATATCTTCGCCGCTGAGATAGGGGACTTCTCAAAGTATCGACTCGCCAAGGCCTACCTTCGCTGGACTCGCGAACACTGCGCCGCAGATCTTACGGAAGAAGAACGAGGCTCATGGGTAGAGCTCATCAAGCGAGTAAATCGAGCGCTCAAGTAGTGTGACCAAGCAAAGGTGAAACGGATGTGTCGTGAGCGTCCAGTATGGTGGAGAAAGGGAAGACCCCTCCAACTTTGCAGGGCACGCAAGCGAGCTTCTGTTTGTCCTATCTGGCATAAGGAAACACTCTCCTAAGCGTCGTAGCTTTTCGGTACGCCTGCGTGACATCGCCTCCTTGACAGCAGACCTACGGATGACCCATGATGCAGAGTAAGACGAAGTAAGGCTTTGCAGCCATGACGAGAACCACCAAGACGATCACCTTCTCCCTACCCCCGGACATGGCGGAGCAGGTTCGGCAGGTCATGAAGGAGGAGGGGCGCACCATGAGCGAGCTCGTGCGCGAGGCCCTGCGGGTGTACATGGAGGAGCGGGAGTGGAGACGGCTTCAACGCTACGGAAGGCTGCGTGCTCGTGAACGGGGCATCGCATTCGAAGACGTGGAGCAACTGGTGGATGAGCATCGAGCCGAAGACTCGCCAGACTAGCTAGGAAAACATAGAGGGAGGAAACCAACATGCAACATCCACAATCCCCGACGCCGGCGGCACTCTACGCCCGGGTCTCCAGCGACCGCCAGGACGTGGACCTGTCCGTGGCCGCCCAGCTCAGGGCACTGCGCGACCACGCCGACAAGAACGGCTACACCGTCACGCGCGAATACGTGGACGAGGCCGAGAGCGGCCGCGTCGCCGACCGGCCCCAGTTCCGCAAGATGATCGAGGCGGGCGGTCGTCCGAACGCCCCCTTCCAGGTCATCCTCGTCTGGAAGTTCTCGCGCTTCACCCGTAAGCGCGAGCATGCCGTCGCCTTCAAGTCCATGCTCCGCAGAAAGGGCATCCGGGTGGTCTCCATCACCGAGCACGCCGACGACTCCCCTACCGGCAAACTCATGGAAGCCATCATCGAGAGCGTGGACGAGTTTTATTCAGAGAATTTGGCCCAGGAGGTCGTTCGGGGCATGCGCGAGGCCGCCTCACGCGGCTTCTTCCTCGCCTCCAGGGCCCCCTTCGGCTACAACCGCGTCAAGGTCAGGGACGGGGGGAAGGAGCGTCCCACCCTGGAGGTCGACCCGGTGGCCGCTCCTATCGTGAAGGAAGTCTTCGAGAGCTCGCTTCGTGGCAACGGCCTCAAGGAAATCTGCCGCGACCTCAACAACCGCGGCATCACCAACCGGGGCAAGCGCTGGCACAAGGCCGGCATCCACTACCTCCTGACCAACGAGACCTATACCGGGACCTGTGTCTGGGGGCGCACCTCCAAGGGAGAGGTGCCCGCCGACCCGGTACGAGTGGAGGGGGCTTGGGAAGCCCTAGTACCGCGGGAGCTGTTCGACAAGGTCCAGCAGGCCCTGCGGGAGCGGGCTCCGGCAGTGCAGCGGCCCGGCACGGTGGGCAGCAAGTTTCTGCTCAGCGGGCTCCTGCGCTGCGGTGTGTGCGGCAGGCCCTACACCGGCCAGGCAGCCAAGAGCGGCCAGTTCGCCTATTACGTCTGCGGCACGCTGCACCGGGAAGGCGCGGGAACCTGCACGGCTCGCTACCTGAACGCTGCCAAGGCGGAGTCATTCATCCTCGACAAGATCAAGGAGCGCATCCTCACCGACGAGACCATCACCGAGCTGGTGACCCTGGTCGCCGAGGAGATCGACGCGATGGCCAGCGAGATAGCCGGGAGACTTCAGCCGATAGATGCCGAGCTCGCGGACGTGAGTGCGAGACTGGAGCGGCTCTACGAGGCCCTCGAGAAGAGCGAGCTGACCTTGGACATCCTGTCGCCGCGCATCCTCGCACTGAAGCATCGCGAGGAACAGCTAACGGCTGCGCGTGAGGAGGTCACCGCTCAGCTGGAGCAGCGGCGAGTGGAGCTTCCCACCACCGAGCAGATCAAGGAATACGTTGCGGACTTCCGCGAGTTCCTGCAGGAAGGGACGATCCCCGAGCGGAAGGCCCTCATCCGGAACTTCGTCAAGGGCGTCGAGGTCGTGGGAGACGAGGCTACCCTCACGTACACCATCCCCATGCCGTCGGATGGTGTGACCAGTGAGGGGGCCTCGGTTCTTGATTTTGTCCAGTCAGGGGTACCACTCGCGGCCTACGCGTACGGCAGACTGGTTTCCCCATTGACCCCGTGGCGACCCGGGGCGCCTGGTTGGCCTAAGACACGGCCACAGTTGGCCTGCGGATTGTATTCGACCCCCCCGTCCTTTATTGTGACCATCAGCTCCGACTGCGGTCTTGCCTGTCATCAAGCTCGACCGGCCACGACAGCTCCACCGTCGGCCTTCACCCCCGCTTGAGAAGTCAAGGAGGCCCGTTAGCAGAACGCCGGGATCCTTGATGACCGCCCCGCACTCCCGTGGGGACGACTCCTGGGAGGGAACAGGTGAACTACGAGGACCTCATCTACGAGAAGAGGGGCCGCGTCGCGGTCGTGACACTCAATCGTCCCCATCGCCTTAACGCGCTGGCGAAGCGGACGCGTGACGAGCTGGCGCATGTGCTGGGCGAGATCGAGGCCGACGACTCGGTCGGCGCCCTTGTCATTACCGGCGCGCCGCGGCCGGATGGCCGGCCGGCGTTCTGCTCGGGCGACGACCTCAAGGAGGTCGCGGAGCAGCCCGAGATGTCGGCTGCCGAGAAGGCGGCGACCGCAGTCGCCGTCCTGACGGGACGGAGCTTCGGCAACGACGAGGCCGACATCAGCCGGCGGTTGGAGACGATGCCCAAGCCGTCCATCGCTGCCATCGATGGCGTCTGCACCGCCGGCGGCATTCAGCTGGCCCTATCGTGCGACATCCGGCTCGTGGCCGAGACCGCCCAGTTGAGCGATCTCGAGGTCACCAACCTGGGCGAGATGGGGACCGCCGGGGGTGGGGTACGCCTGGCCCGGATCGTTGGACCGGCCTGGGCGAAGCGCCTCGTACTGAGTGGCGAAACGATAGACGGCTCCCTGGCCGTGCGCATCGGCCTCGCGCAGGAGGTCTTCCCTTCCGACAGCCTGTTGGATGGCGCCGTCGACCTCGCCGCCCGTATTGCCCGGCGGCGCCCCGAGGCTCTCGCCACGGCCAAGGCCATCATCGACGCTTCGGTGGGCACCGACCTGGACCGCGCCCTGCGCTATGGTTACCTGGGATCCGCGCCCATCGCGAATCCCGAGGGCCCCAAGGCGTTCGCGGAGAAGCGACCTCCGCCTCATCTGCGGCCCGAAGACGATCCGGACTAATCGCCGGAGCAAGTCCAGAGGATATCTGATGGCGGGAACGCCGCCGACCGGTCGGTTCGCTCGGCTGTCTCTCGGCACGCTTCAAGCATTCGAGAACCGAAACTTCCGCCTTCTCTGGGCGGCCACATTCCTGGTGCTCACCTGCCGCTGGATGCAGGTGACGCTGCTCGTCTGGCTCGTGCTCACGCTCACGGACTCGCCCTTTCAGGTATCGCTGATCGGATTCTTTCACGTCATCCCCATGCTGGCCGTTGGGCCTCTGGGCGGGGCGCTGGGAGAGCGCTTCGACCGCCGCAAGCTGATCACGGTGACGGCGGCGGCGGCTGCGCTAGCGGGCCTTGCCATGACACTGGTCCTGGCGGCCGGCGCCGAGAAGGCCTGGCATGCCTACTTGGTGGTGGTTGTCATCGGCGTGGGATGGTCCATCGAGCTGCCTACGCGGCGCTCCGCCATTCAGGACCTGTTTGTGGACGAATCGAGGGTCACCAACGCAATAGCGATAGAGTCGATGGCTCTGCTGGCGAGCAGGATAATCGGACCGGCCGTAGCAGGCGGTCTGATCGCCTGGGTGGGAGTCTCCGGCGGCTATCCGTTCGTGATGGGGCTCTATGCGCTCACCCTCTCGATCTTCGTCTTCCTCCGGCTGCCGGCCACCGTGCGAAGGCCGTCGGCAACCTCGTCCATCTCGCCACGGGGTCTCTGGGAGGGGCTCCGTTACGCCCGAAGGGAGCAGGTGATCCTGGCCGCAGTGGTCGTGACCGCCGTCGTCAACCTCCAGCTCGTCCCGATCACCCAAATGGTCCCAATCGTCGCCCGCGAGGTACTGGACGTCGGCGGCGGGCTGATGGGGATACTGCTGGCAGCGGACGCCGTCGGGGCGCTGCTCGGCGCTTTCATGATCGCCGCAGCGCCCGCCATTCGTCACCAAGGCCGCGTCTATCTCACGGGGTCGGTGATCGCCATTTTGGGACTGCTTGCCTTCTCTTTCTCGACGACCTACCCGCTCTCCTTTCTCCTCATGCTCCTGGGAGGGGTAGGCGTGGCGGGCTTCGTCACGATGCAGGGCACGATCGTCATGCTGGTGGCGCGGCCCGAGATGCGGGGAAGGGCCCTCGGGGCTATGAGCATGGGCATCGGCACGGGGCCGCTCGGGGCCCTCATGACCGGAGCCATCGCCGACGCAACGGATGCCGCCTTCGCCATGAGGCTCAACGCCGTGATCGGGCTCGCGCTCCTCGTCCTCGTCGGCCTGACGATGCGGTCGCTGTGGGGGAGAATACCGGCGGAGCGGCCGAGGCCGGGTTAGCGGCCCTCACACCCTGCTCTGATAGAGGTTATAGGGCGTGGTCCGCGGCAGGGGCCAATCGCGATAGAAGTCCTCGACGTGGGGGACGAGCGCCTCGGCGATCTCCGCTTGCCGCTGCTCGTCCGGGGTCGGCTGCCGCATGAGCTCGTCGAAGAACCGTTGGGAGATGTCGTCTTCATCGAGGGAGAAGACCCGCCCCTCCTCGACGACCACGCGCCCATCGATGATGACGGTGTCCACGTCGCGGCCGCTCGCGAGGTACACAATCGCGTCGACGGGGCCGGCGACGGCATCGAGGCCGGTACGCTGAAGGCGCTCCGCGTCGAGGAGGACCATGTCGGCACCCCGGCCAGGCTCCAGCGAGCCGAGCGTGCCGCCGAAGCCGGTCGCTACGGCGCCGTTGACCGTAGCCATGGTGAGGACCTCGTCGGCGGTGAGTGTCCGAGACGCGAGGCCGGGACCTCGGTGAAGTTGCGCGACGAGGCGCATGTCCTGGAAGAGATCGTCATCGTCGTTCAGCGCCATGGTGTCCGTGCCCAGGGCGACGGTGGCGCCGCGCTCCTGGAGCCGGGCCACCGGGGCGATCCCGCTCTGGAGCTTGAGGTTGGAGCTGGCATTGTGGCAGACCTGCGCACCGGTCTCGGCCAGGATGTCGATGTCGTGGTCCGTGAGCCAGACGGAGTGGGCGAGCGAGACGTCGGGGCCCAAGTAGCCGAGGTCCTGGAGGTGCGCGACGGCCGACTTCCCGTAGGTGCGGCTCGCGTACTCTCGCTGATAGAAAGTCTCCAGCAGGTGCATGTGAATGACCAGTCCGTGGTCGGTGACGTAGGACCGAACGTCCCGCAGGGACTCGTCGGAGCACCACTGGATGTTGGAGGGGCTCAGGCCGACACGCAGACGAGGCTTGCTCGATTCGCCGAGCGATGAAAGGAGACGGTCGTAGAAGGCGAAATAGACGTCGGGCGGTAGCTCTCCCCCTTTGAGGAGCGCCTTCACGTCCTTCGCCAGGTCTTCAGGGACGGTGCTGAGGAACTCGTCGTCGTCCTGATAGACGATGAGGTTCTGCGTCCTCCACGAGAGTGAGTAGCAGGCCCGCATCCCGGCGTCGTCGAAGGCCCGCATCACCGCCTCGGCGTCGTCGGCTACCGTGGCGGCGGCGCCCGGCACGTGGTTCGCCATCACAGTGGTGGTCCCGGAGCGAAGGGCCTTGATGGCCGAGTAGGCCGCGTTCAGGTAGGGATCGATCCGCTTCATCCCCATGCGCCGCACGATCCAGGGTTCCAACACCCCGTCCTGTATGCCGAAGTGCAGCGACGATGCCCCGTTGGCGTGGTGGTGGGAGTTCACGAGGCCCGGCAAGACGATGTAGCCGGGCCCTCCCAGAACCCGCGCTCCGGGGTGCCGCTCTTGGACCTCCGGGAACGGCCCCACATCGTCGATGACGCCGTTCTCAAAAGCGACCGCGCCATCCTGAAGGACATCGCTCCCTTCGGCCTTGGGAGCGACGATGACGTAACGGCCCCTAACAATGGTCCGAGCCATGGATACCTCGCCGGTGGCGCCGCCGTGTTAGCAGTGGCCGCCGTGGGGTGGGTGCGGGACCGGGACCGGGAAGCCGTTGGGGCCAACGTCGCCGGTGTCGAGCACGCGCTCGACCGCCTCCCGGGCGTCCAGCGAGCGCTGCACGGCGGCGTCGTGCTCGTGGTCGGCGCGTTCCTCTCGCTGAGCTACGTCCTCTCGGCTGCCCTTCATCCGTTCTTTGCGCTCCGCGACCTCGCGAAGCTCGGCCTGGAGGCCGAAGTAGTCCCGGCCGATGTCGTACTCCGTCGTCCGCCAGCCCGTTCCCTTGTAGATCACGGTCATCGGCAGCGTGATCTGGCGGCTGGCGTCTGCTCCGCATCGCGGACACGGCACAACCGTGGCCGAGTCGAAGCCGAGCCGTTGATCGAAGCGATGCTCGCAGGATTCGCATGCGTGAGCATAGAGAGGCATGACGAGGTCCCCCTTGGTCAGCCGGCGGTCCCTTTGAAAGGCGAGGGAAGCCGGCGGCGTTGGTGGTAGTTCTCGGCGCGGCGCCATTCCGGGTATTCATCAATCCCGAACACGCGCCCGGCATTGTCGCCGAGAATGAGGTCGGTCTCCTCCTGGGTGAACGTGATTCCGTACTTTGCCGCGTTCTCGGGGAGGTTCTTGAGCCAGCGCACCATCTCGGTCTCCCCGTATCCGGTCGCTCTCCCGAACAGGTCCTTGCCGTTGCTTGCGGGCCCGTGGTGGCTGTCGGTCCCCCACATGATCCGGTGCGCGCCCATCACCTCCCGGACGCGATGGATGATGCGGATCACGGCCTCTTCATCGGAGGCGAAGCTGGGAATCATCGCCGGGGCCGGGCTGAAACCCCGAATCCACATATCCAGGGAGATGACCGCGTTCGTGTTTCGCGCAACGGCGTTAATCGACTCCTCGAGCCAGTGATACAAGGGAGCCCCGGCATGGAGGACGACCAGCTTGAGGTCGGGGTACTCCGCGACGACGTCGGACAGGTGGACCGGCTGAGCGAAGCGGTCGCGGTTGTAGCCCCCGCCGTCGGGCTGCGTGCAGATCGCCACCGGGACCGCATAGTCCAGGCAGCGCTCATAGAGTGGGAAGATGCGCTCGTCCCAAGGGTAGTAACCCGCCTTCGGAATGAGCTTCAGGCCCTGGAGCTTGTGCTCCTCGATGGCGCGTTCGAAGATTTCGACGACTCCGGGCCGTCTCGGGTCGGGGCCGGCGAGGGCGACAAACCGTCCCGGATGCTTCTCCTGCATCTCAGAGAGGTGCCGGTGCTTCTCTTCGATAGTGATGTCGGAAGGCGAGCCCCATGAGAAGTCGTAGTCGATGGGAAGCAGGACCGCGACATCGACACCGGCCTCGTCCATATCCTTGGTTGTGTGCTCGCCCGTGGGATCGGCGATACGCAGGCCCTGCTTCTCGATCAAAGCGTCGGCGTGACGCTCGAAGGGCGGCTGTCCGTGCCGCGGCGCCAGGCCGCCGTAGGCCCAGTTCATCGCGACGTGGCGCGTCTGACGCCAGGGGAAGTAGTGTTTCCCGGGGACCTCGCACGACATGTGCTGATGGGTGTCTACGACGATGCCTATGACGACCTCCTTCCACCCGCGGCGATGCCGGGGTGTTGCGTCACGACCCGTTCGCGTTCGAACTCCTCGATTCGCTCCGAGGGGTAGGAGAGGAGTTGCGCCAGAACCTCCTCGGAATGCTGGCCGAGCAACGGAGCGGCGATAGCCTCGGGGCGGGCTTCGCCTTCCACGATCCAAGGCGCCCTGATCGCTCTGTATCCGGCGCCGTTCGAGGGCTCGACCTCGTCGATCATCCCCAGCGACTCCATCTGAGGATGGGCTTCGAGCATAGTATAGTCGTTCACCGGGGTGGCCAAGGCATCGTAGCGGGACAGCAGGTCGGCGACCTCTTCCTTGGTCTTGTCTCGGAACGCGCCTTCCCAGACGCCCTTCAGCTCGTAGGCGTAGCGGCCGATGCCGACCGCCTCCCGTCCTCCCATCTCGAACCGCGGGTCGGCTATCATCTCCTCGAGGCCGAGCTCAATGAGCAGCATGTTGAACTGCTCTTCGCCCCCGCGGTAGAGGTTGAAGTAGATGTTGCCGTTCTTCGTCCGGTAGCCGTGTTCCGCCTGCTTCGTATAGGCCTCGCAGTGGGACCCATACCACTCGTCGGGGTCCGTCATGGCGCTCCAAAGCGCCCCCTGGAGATGCAGCAGCGTTCCGTACATGCTGATGTCGACCTGCTGCCCGCCACCATTCATTGACCGGCCGAACAGAGCAGCAAGAATGCCGTTGAAGGCCATGACCCCTGTGCACGTTTGCGCGACATCGGGCCCGTATTTGAAGGGTTCCTGATCGGGGTCTCCGATCAGCCGGGGGATAGCGGCCATCGCCTGTACCACGAGCTCGTCGCCCGGAGCGTGCGACAGCGGGCCTTCGAGTCCGAACGGTGAAATAACGCAGTCGACCACGCGGCTGCTCCCCAATCCGCCTAGGTCCATGTCCCTGGGCGCGTCGCGAATCAGCACGTCGGCGGCGGCGATGAGCTCCAGTAGGACTTGCCGGCCCTCTGTGCCGGCGGCGTCGAGGGCCACACTCCGCTTGTTCCGGTTGAGGGCAGCGAAGACGGCGCTCGATCCGTTCACGCTCGGACCGGCGAAGGCACGGGACCGGTCCCCTGACAGCGGTTCGATCTTAACCACGTCGGCTCCCGCTTCCGCCAGAAGGAGGGAGGCGTAGGGCCCCGCCACGCCTTGGCTCAACTCGATGACAAGCAGGTCGGTCAGCATGGTTATTTCCGGGACATCGACTTCGCGGCGGCAAAGCCGTGGCGAAGGACCGCCTCCGTGTCCGCGCCGGGGTCGGGGCCGGGCTGCATGCGGTTTTGGGAGCTTGAGAGGCGCCAGGGGACATTGCCGACGGCCATCTCGCCGCGTCCCGGCATCGTGACGTAACTCACGTGTTCGTTACGGGTAACGTCCGGGTCATTGAGGATGTCCTCGAAGTCGTGGAGGGGCCCGCAGGGGACCCCGTGCTTGCGCAACAGTGTCGTCCACCATCGAGTGGGCTTCGTTTCGAAGACCTCTTGGAGGCGGGCGGCAAGGCTTTCCCTATGAGAGACGCGGCCGGCGTTGGTGGCGTAGCGTTCATCGCCGCCCAGATCGTCAAGCCCTAGCGCGCCGCAAAGGCGGAGCCACTGGGCGTCGGTCTCGATCCCGACGGCGAGGTGCTCGCCGTTCTCGCAGCGGAACATCTCCTGCGGCGCCACGAGCGGGAGGTCGTGGCTGCCATCGGCAAGGTAGCCGGCGAGACGGGTGATCTGCATCGCCACGGAAGCCCCGACCTGCGCGGCGGCGACGTACTGCCCTTGGCCCGTGCGGGCTCGGGCGTGGAGCCCGAGAAGGAGAGCTCCAATCACGTAGCAGCTGGCATTGAGGTCGTGGAAGGCGTAGTAGCGCAGGAACTCGCCGGGCTTGCCCGGCTTCCCGCTGATGCTGACGGCTCCGCTGAAGGCCTGGATATGGGGGTCGACCGCCGGACGGTCCTTCAGCAGCCCTTCATGGCCCCAGCCGGGGAAGCTGCCGTAGACAATGGTGGGGTTCAGTTTGAAGACCGTCTCGCGGTCGAAGCCGAGGGCCGCGGCCGACCCGGGGCGCATGTTCTCCATGAACACGTCCGCATCCTTCACCAGCTCATAGGCCTGGGCGCGAACCTCTTCGTCCTTGAGGTCCATGACGGCCCCCAGCTTGTTGAGGTTGCAGTGCGCGTACGTGGTGGAGAGCCCGCCCTGATATGGAGGCATGCCGTGGATGTAGTCGCCTTGGGGCCCCTCGATTTTGATGACCGTGGCGCCGAGGGAGCCGAGGACCATCGCGGCCCAGGGGCCTACGCCCGCGACCGTGAGGTCGAAGACCTTGATCCCGTCCAGTGGGCCCGTCATGAGGGGAAACCCGCGCCCTACATGCCTCGGAAGGCAGGCGGCATTCGGCGGCTGTAGTTGTACCTGTGGGGGCGGTCCCACTCCGGTACCGGCTGGAAGCCGACGACCCGGGCGGCGTTGTCGCCCAGCAGCATGTCCACCTCTTCCTTGGTGAACTGCTTGCCGTATTTGGGCGCTATCTCCGGAAGGCGCTTCAGCCAGTCCACCAGCTCTTTGATGCCGAATCCCGTAGCCCTCCCGAAGAGGTTCTTGCCGTGGACGCGCGGCCCGCTGAAGGTATCGGAGCCCCACATGATCTTGTGAATGCCCATCACGTCGCGGGCGCGGGCGAGGAGCCGGACGATGGCCTCCTCGTCGGTCATGATGTTGGGAATGAAGTTGGGGACGAGCATTTCGAAACCCCAGAGCCACATGTCGAGGGAGATGTAGGAGTTGTTTCCGCGAGCGCAGACGAGAAGGGCGTGCTCGAAGAAGTCGTACAGGGGCGCGCCGGCGTGGAGCGCGACGAGCTTCATATCGGGGTAGTCGCCGACCACGTCGTCGAGGTGGATGGGGTCGGTGAACCGCATGCGGTTGTAGCCGCCGCCCTCGGGCTGGGTGCAGACGAAGGCAGGGACGTCGTACTCGAGGCAGCGGTCGAAGAGCTGGTAGCACTTCTCGTCCCAAACGTAGAAGCCCATCTTGGGGATCATCTTGAGGCCGTTGAGCTTGTGCTCGGTGATGCCCCGGTTGAAGATTTCGACGGCGCCGGGCCTCCTGGGGTCGGGCCCCGCCAGGCCGTAGTAGCGTCCCGGGTACTTCTCCTGCATCCGGGCGAGATACTGGTGCTTCTCTTCAATCGTGATGTCCGACGCCGAGCCCCAGGAGAAGTCGTAGTCGATGGGCAGGGCGATGCTGGAGGTGACGCCGGCATCGTCCATATCCTTCGTCGTCCATTCGCCGCTGGGGTCGTTGAGGCGGTCCATCATGATGGGCGCGAGGATGCTGGGGTCCCGCTCGAAGGGAGGCTGGCCCCGGTTGGGGGCGTGCGCTCCGTAGGCCCAGTTGAGGGCCTGGTGCCACATCTGTTGCCACGGGAAGTATTGCTTCCCGTCGGTCTGGTTGATCATGTGCTTGTGCGTGTCTACGACGTGACCCATGGTTGCCTCCTTCGCTCGTCCCTGTGTTACAGGGTAGGGTCGACGACGACCCTGCCCACACTCTTCCCCGCTTCGATCAGCTCGTGGAGCGCGGCCGCCCCTTCCATGGGGACGACCTTGCTTATGACCGGACTCAATTTCCCTGCCGCGACCAGGTCCACGACCTCCTCGAGCTCGTGACGCCGCGTGCCGTTCGATCCGAATATCGTCTGCTCCTTCCCGAAGAGGAAGGCGGGATGGAAGTCGATCTTCTCCGGCAGCATCTGCCCGGCGAGGACATATCGCGCCGTCTTGGCCATCGTGCGGAATGCGAGGCGGAAGACGGGGGCGCCGACCGGGTCGATGACGACGTCGATGCCCCGGCCGCCGGTGAGCTCGTCAGTCTGCTGGTGGAGGGGCGTTTCGGCGTCGCGGGTCGAGAGGACGTGATCGGCGCCGGCGGAGCGTATCGCCTCCATCTTCTCAGGGGAGGTCGTGAGGGCGAAGACGGTGGCGCCGGCGAGCTTCGCCAGCTGGATTGCGTGGAGCCCCAGTCCGCCGCCCGCCCCCGTAACAAGCACGTTCTCGCCCGGCTGGACCTTGCCGACGGCGAAAATGGCATGGTAGGAAGTCCCCATGCCGCAGGAGAGGACGGCCCCTTGGTGGTAGCCGACCTCCTTGGGAAGTAGGACCCAAGAATCCTCGGGCAGGACAACGTAGTCGGCCATGCCCCCGTTGATATTGACCACGCCGTCGCACAGCACTTCCTGAGCCCGCCTGCACCATCGGCATTGCCCGCAGGTGGCGGTCTGCTTGGAGATGACGCGGTCTCCCGCGCGGAACCTGGCGACGCCGGGGCCGACATCGACCACGTCCCCGGCGATCTCGTGTCCCATGACCATGCCGGGAAAGAACTCGGCCTTGAGCTGGCCGGCCCGCAGGGCGGTGTCGTGGGCGTCGGTGCCGCATGCCCGCACCTTCACCAGCACGTCGCCGGGACCGGCCTCCGGGGTCGGAACCTCGCGCACTTGCAGCGTGCTCGGCGGACCGACCTCCGGGATGACCACCGCCCGCATGAGGCCGGCGCCGGTCTTTCGCGTCGTCCGTTGTGCGGCCTCGACCATATGCTCCTCTTAGACGGCGACGATGCCGGCGTCGATCAGTTCGTCGATCTCAGCCGGTTCCAGTCCAAACTGCCGCAGGACTTCCCTGCTGTTCGCTCCAAGTCGGGGGGCCGGCGTGAGCGCTCGCGAGGGCGTGTCCGAGAGTTTCCACGGCGCGCCGAGCGTTCGGACGCGCCCGGCGGTGGGATGATCGACCTCGTGAACCATGGCTACCGCTTCGAGTTGTTCCTCGGCGAGCACGTCCGCGTAGGTGTTCACGGGTACCGCATTCGCCCCCACGCTCTGAAGCAAGGAGAGCACCTCTGCCCGAGGGCGGTCGGCGAAGGCCGTCTCCCAGACGTGGCGCAGGTCGCGGGCGAAGTCGCCGACGCCGACGGACTCGCGGCCTTGGTCGGCGAACCGGGGGTCGTCCCGCACCGCGTCCCCCATCCCCAATTCGGCGACGAGGCCGCCCCATTGCTCCTCTGAGATGCGGCCCAGCGTGAAGAGGACCTCGCCGTCGCGGCAGGCGTACCCGTGCCGCGGCGGGTCGGTGTACAGATCGTGATGCTGTCCACCCCAGAAGTCGGGGTTGGTAAACGCAGCCCAGGTGAGGCCGTGCATGTGCACCAGCGAGCCGAACCACGACGTGGCTACCCGTTGACCGCGCCCCGTCTTCGATCGCTGATAGAGGGCAGCCATGATGGCCTGGAAGGCGAAGATTCCGCAGTTCATCTGGGCCGCCTCGAACCCGAGCCGGGCGGGGTGGTCGGGGAATTGTCCCAGGGTGCGGATGTAATCGGACATGGCTTGGGCCGTGAGCTCGGAGCCCTCCCAGTCTCGGTAGGGGCCGTCGTCGCTGAACGGTGTGAGCACGCAAGAGATGAGCCCTGGGTTCTCGCGGCGCAGTTCCTCGTCATCGATCCCCATCGCCGCGGCATCGCTGGGGGTGCGGTCGTGCATGAAGATGTCGGCGTCCGCAAGCAGGCGGCGGAGAAGAGTTTTGCCCCGCTCGCCCGTCAGGTCGCAGGCCAGGCTGCGCTTGTTGGCGTTGAGCTCGACAAAGACGGCGCTGTCGCCCCCGACGAAGGGCGGTCCCCATCCGCGCGCGACGTCGCCGGCCGGCGGCTCCACCTTGACGACGGTGGCCCCGGCGTCGCCGAGGTGCCGCGAGCACTGAGGCCCGGCAATTCCCTCGGTGATGTCGATGACGGTGAGTCCTTCCAGCGCTCCGTTCATATTCCTACTAAAAGGTCGACAGGACTTCTTGTGCGGTCTCGACGACTTCGTCGAGGTCATGGCCGGCTTCTTTCATGATCTCCAGGGTGTGCTCACCCGGCCATGGCGGTGGACGGACGCCGACAGAGGCGCCGCTGAACGACCAGGGCGGTCCAGACACGTCGAGTGGCCCCACGGGCGTATCGACGCTCTGGATATGGCCGGCCTGGCGTACGTGTTGGTCCGCTTCGACTTGCTCTCTCGTCCAGACCAAGCTGCACGGGACGTTGTGACGCCGCTGCAGCAACTCCACGATGTCGGCGCCGCGACGGGCCGAGAACTCGGGGGCGAGCGCCTCCGCCAACTCGTCCCGGTGCTCGACTCGCGCCGCATTGGTTGCGTATCTCGCGTCGTCGCGAAGGTGGTCGAGGCCCAGGGCCTCGCAGAGACGGAGCCACTGCGACTGGGTAGTTACGCCAACGCAGACGAGCTCACCGTCGCCGGCGGCAAAGGCCTCGTGCGGCGCCGTCGTCGGGACAATCGTGCCCATCGGACCGGGAACCTCGCCGGACGCAAAATACTCTGCCAGCCGGGTGGCCTGCAGTTGGAGACACGCGGCGAACATGGAAGTCTCGATGCGCTGCCCGCGGCCCGTCCGCTCACGTGCGTAGAGCGCCAGGAGCACCGACGCGGCGATGTAGGCCGATGTGGTGACGTCCGCGTGCGCCACATAGCGAAGCAGCTCGCCTCGACCCCCTTGCGCCCCGGTGACGCTGGTCCATCCGGAGAAGCACTGCATCCCGGCGTCGGCAGCGCCCACGTCGCGCCAGGGGCCCGACCAGCCATAGCCGGAGGCCGAGCAGAAGATGATCCTGGGGTTGACGCGAGACGCTACGTCGTAGCCGATGCCGAGACGGTCGACGGTCCCCGGCCGCATGTTCTCGACAAGGATGTCGGCCCCTTCAACGAGCTTGAGCATCGCCTTCCGGTGGTCTTCCCGGTAGAGGTCGAGACAGATACTGCGCTTGCCCAGGTTCGCGTGCATCCAGACGACCGCGAGGCCCTTCTGCGGCGGTGGGATGGACCGAGCGATGTCGCCCTTGGGCGGCTCGACCTTGATGACGTCGGCCCCCAGGGCCGCCAGGAGCATGGTGCTCCAGGGGCCGACGGCCGCAATGGTGAGGTCCACCACGCGGACGCCGGAGAGCGGCCCGTCCGTCTGGCCCGCGGTATTGGGGCTAGCCACCGAGGCCTCCCTGGTACGGAATGGGACTCCGCCGACGCCAGCCGTACGTTTCGGTGCGCTCCCAGTCCGGGTAGTCCTTGATGCCGAAGACGCGGGCCGCGTTCTCCCCCAGCAGCAAATCGGCCTCGTCGCCGTTGAAGGACTTGTTGTACTTCTTCGCGGTCTCGGGCAGACCCTTGAGCCAGTCGACGACCTCCTTCAGGCCGAAGGGGGTCGTCGCTCCGAAGACATTGTTGCCATGGACCTTGGGGCCGCTGAACGTGTCGGAGCCCCACATCATCCGGTTGGCCCCGATGACGTCCCTTACTCTGGCCAGGAGCTTGACGACGGACTCCTCGCCGGACATGAAGCTCGGGATGAAGCCGGGAATCGGATAGAAGCCGGCGATCCAAAAGTCGAGGGACAGATGGACGTTGGGCGCTCGGGAGGCGACGTTGAGGGCCTCCTCGAACCAGTGGTAGAGCGGCGCTCCCGCATGGAGGATGACGAGATTCAGGTCTGGATAGTCGCCGACGACGTCGCTCAAATGGACGGGCTGCGCGAAGCGGTCGCGGTTGTAGCCCCCGCCGTCCGGTTGCGTGCAGATAGCCGCAGGGACGCCGTAGTCGAGGCATCGCTCGTAGAGGCGGCAGGCCCGCGTGTCCCAGGCGTAGTAGCCCACCTTGGGCATCTGCTTGAGCCCCTTGAGCCCGAGCTCGCGAATGGCCCGGTCGAAGATGGCCTCTGCGCCGGGGCGCCGAGCATCCTGGCCGGCGAGGCCGAAGAAGCGGCCTGGGTACCGCTTCTGCATCTCGGAGAGGTGCTCGTGCTTCTCTTCGATGGTGATGTCCGCCGGCTCACCCCAGGAGAGGTCGTAGTCGATCGTCGGCAGGATCGAAGCGTCTACGCCGGCTTGGTCCATGTCGCCGATCGTCCATTCCCCGGTCGGGTCGGCGTATCGGAGGCCCTGCCGCTCGAAGATGGCGCTGGGGTCGCGGGAATACGGCGGCATTTTGTCCGCCGCGTTCCCTCCCCAGCCGGCATAGGCCCAGTCCATGCAGACGTGCCACACCTGCCGCTTGGGTAGGTAGCGACGCCCTTCGACTTCGTTTGAGATGTGCTGATGTGTGTTGACGACGAGGCCCACGGCCAGTGCTCCGTTCACATGCCCCGGAACGGCGGCGGCATCCGCCTGCCGACGTCATACTTGTGCGGGCGCTCCCATTCCTTGGCGCCGGCCACGCCGACGAGCCGGGCGGCGTTGCCGCCAAGCATCATGTCCACCTCGTCCTTGGTGAACTTCACGCCATACTGAGGCGCGACGTCGGGCAGCGACTTCAGCCAGTCCACCGGCCCCTTCCAGTCCTCGCGCGTCCTGGGGCCGACATGGCCATCCGTGCCCCAAAGGATCCGATGGGGTCCCAGAATGTCGCGCACCTTGGCGATCAGCCGCACGACCCATTCCGGGTCGTCCTCGTAGCTCGGAATCATCTTGGGGACGAAGTGGGGACGGATCCAGAAGTTTAGCTCGACGTAGGCGTTGGCCGCCCGGGAGGCTACGAGGAGGGATTCCTCGAACCAGTGATAGAAGGGCTCCCCTGCGTGGAGCATCACCACGGGCATGTCCGGAAAGTCGCCGATGACGTCGCTGAGGTGGATGGGCTCGGCGAAACGGTCGCGGTTGTAGCCCCCGCCGTCGGGTTCGGTGCAGACGAAGATCGGCAGACCTCGCTCGGTGCACTGCTCGTAAAGTGGGTAGGCCCGTTCGTCCCAGACGTAGTAGCCGGCCTTGGGGATCATCTTCAGTCCCCGCATCCCGTACTCCTCGACGGCTCGGACGAAGATCTCGTCACACCCCGGGCGTCGGGGATCGGGCCCGGCGAGGCCCACGAACCGGCCCGGGAACTTCTCCACCATTTCCATTTGATGAATGTGCTTTTCCTCGATGCCGATGGCCGACTCCGAGCCCCACGACCAGTCGTAGTCGATGGGGAGGATGATGCCCATGTCGATCCCGGCGTGGTCCATGGAGGCGATGGTGTAGGACCCCTCGGGATCGGCGAAGCGGAGGCCCTGCTTGGGGAAGAGGGCGTTGGGGTCGCGGTCGTAGGGCGGCTTGCCCTGCGTGGGCGACCAGACACCGTAGGCCCACGCCATGCAGGTGTGCCAGGTGTGCTGCCAGGGGAAGTACTTGCGCCCAGGCACCTCGGAGTTGATGTGGGTGTGGGCGTTGACGACGATGCTCATCAGCTACCTAGACCTCCAGGCGGGCGTTGAGCTCGGCAGGGGATGCCCCTAGCGCCGTAACCGTATTGCCGTGCCGTTTGCATGTCAACTGTCGGGATCTGCAAGGATTCACAGCCGATGGAGGACTTCGCCCAAGCGGTCGACGTACTCCACCGTCTTCCGGCGGTCCGGCCCGCGGGGCGACATCAGCAGGTGATCGACGCCGGCCGCCTCGTACTCGCGCATCGCGTCCAGCACCTGCTCCGGGTTGCCGTAGACCGACGGCGCCCCGGGCGACAGGGGCGGGTCGTCGTTGACGGTGTAGAAGACGCGAGCGGACACCGTGAACGCCGCCGGGTCGCGCCCCTCCTCCTCGAGCAATTCTCGCATCCTTCGCGCCTTCACCCGCATCTCCTCGGCGCTGACGGTCAGGGGCTGCCAGCCGTCGCCGAGGCGCGCGGCGCGGCGCATCGAGCGGCCGGTCGAACCGCCGATCCACACCGGCGGGTACGGCCGTTGGACCGGCTTGGGGAACATGCTGAGGTTGGCGTACCGGTAGTACTTTCCTGAGTAGCTCGAGAGCTCCGTGGTACAGAGGTCCTTGTAGATTTCCAGGTACTCGTCGGAGACGGCGCCCCGGTTGCTGAAGTCCGCTTCCAGGGCATTGAACTCCTCTTTCATCCAGCCGACCCCCGCTCCATAGATGACGCGGCCCTCGGTGAGGACGTCCAGCGACGCGATCATCTTGGCCGTGACGACGGGATTCCGGTAGGGGACGATCAACACGCTTACCCCGAGCCGGACCCGCCGGGTCATCCCGCCGAGGAAGCCCAGGCTTACCAGCGGCTCCAGCACGCCCTCATCGGGCGCCGACGAAAAGCCGTGACGATAGGGGTACTTGGAGTCGATCCGCTTTGGAAAGACGACATGGTCGCCGACCCAGAGGTCGGAGAAGTCGTAGCGGTCGGCCCGCTCGGCGATCTCCCGCGTAATCTCCAGGCTCGTCAGCGGGCCCATGTTGGGCACCGAGGTCCCGACCAACATCCGTTCAGCCAAGACACGTCCTTTCCGTAGCCCCGCGGCCGTTTATTGAGGCCGCGGGGCGCGTCACTAGAGGTTGAGGTCGTAGGCGATGTTCGGCAACCAGACGACGATCCCCGGCAAGGCGATCAAAAGGGCCAAGATCAAGAAGTCCAGCAATAAGAAAGGCGCCGCATTTCTGAAGATGAAGCCCAGCGGCATCTCATCCCCGATCTGGCGGCTCATCGCCTGCACCGCGTAGACGTTGAGCCCAAGGGGCGGGGTCAACACCGCGACCTCCGTCATCTTGGTAACGATGATCCCGAACCAGATGCCGTTGTAGCCATGGGCCTCCACGACCGGAAGGGCCAGCGGAACGGTGACTGCGATCATGCCCACTGCCTCCATGAATCCGCCGAGCAGCAGGTACATGAACATCAGCAAGGCCAGGACAATCGGCGTCGCCAGCGAGCCTCCCCCTAAGGCGTCGATGGCCTCGGTGGTCACGGTGCTCAGCGCCAGGAAGCGGCTGAAGAGGAACGCGCCGATGATCACGAGATAGAGCATGCTCGTCGTCATGACCGTATTCATGCAGGCGTCGGAGAAGGTGCGCACCGTCATCCTGCGGAACAGCAGGACGATCGAGAAGGCGCCCGCGGCGCCCACGGCGCCCGACTCCGTTGGGGTGAAGATGCCGGCGAACAGCCCTCCGATCACGAGCACGATGAGCGCGATAATCGGCCACGTGTTCACCGTGGACCGGAACTTCTCTTTGAAGGGAACCGGGGGAGGGGGCTCGCCTCCCATCTCGCGGTTCTTGAGCACCCGGAGAAAGATGAAGCCGAGATAGAGGCCCGCCGTCATCAAGCCGGGGACGATGCCCGCGATCAGCAAGGGGCCGATGGGCTGGTCGGCGATGATGCCGTAGATGATGAGCAAGCCGCTCGGGGGGATCATCACCGCGAAGGAACCGGAGGCGGCGATCACCGCCACTGAAAGGCCCTTGTGCACCTTGTACCGGACCATCTCTGGCAGGGCGACTCGGGTCAGGGTCGAAGCCGCGGCCATGCTCGAGCCGGTGACCGCGGCGAAGCCCGCCGCCGCCGTTGTCACCGCCAGAGGCATGCCGCCGGGCAGCCTGCCCATCCATCGATGGGCCGCGGAGAATAGCACCTGAGTCAGGCCCCCCGCGAAGGCGAACTCGCCCATGAGGATGTACATGGGGACCACGGCGAAGGGGAAGCTCGCCGTCAGGTTGAAGGGCATGAAGCCGAGCGCGGACAGCGCCGCGTCGGCCGTCGAGAGAACGAGCAGCCCGCCGATGCCGACGAGCGCAAGGGCCACGCCCACGTGAACCCCTGAGAGGATCAGGACGAGGGCGAGGGCGACGCCGAAATAGCCAATCGTGACGTCAGACATGGCGCGCCCGCTCTCGTTCCTCTCGTTTCTCGCGTTCCTCCTGGGTCTCGAACTGGCCGGTTACGAATCGGCGCACCGTATGCCAGATGTCGCAGAGGACGACGAGCGAGAAGATGGAGGCTCCCGCCGTAATTGCCCAACGGGCGGGCCACGATGGGGTGTAGACAGGGCCGACGAAGACGTCCTTCTCCAACCATCCCTTCCACGAGAACTCGCCGGAGCGCCACGTCAGCATGGCGGCCAAGGTGAACATGGCGAGCAGGGCGACGACCTCGAGGACGAAGCGTGTTCGAGGGGAGACCCTCGTATGGAGGAAGGTGACCTGAATATGGCCCTTCCTGACTTGGACCAACGCCCAGGGGAGAAAGACCAGGAAGACCATCATGACCCGCACGATCTCGACCGTGCCCGGGACAGGCTCGTTGAAGGTCTCGCGGGAGATGACGTTGGCCGCCACCAGCCCCATCATCAGGGCGGCGACGACTCCCGACGCAATGGCGATGGACCTGGACGAGAAGTTGACGACGGACGTCAAGCGGTCCATCCATGCTACGAAGCGCTCTCCGAATCGACTCATTGCGCGTCTCCGTCAGTCAACCGGAGTCCGATGCGTCGACCCATGCGCCGGAAGAGCGGCAGAGGGCAGATGAGGGTTCGAAACCGCCCCGTCGAGGCCGGCCTGCCCCTCTTCCCGCGGAATAGCGCCTAGGCGGGCGTCCGCCCCTTCGCAGGGCGGACGCCCGCCGGCACAGGCTGTTAGCGGATTTCGTCCCGCGCTAGTTGCAGTCCCAGCGCTCGAGCCGGTTGTCCCAGGCCTCCTCCCAGAGCCGGTCGATCTCGGCGTCCGACGCCTGAGTCAGCTCCAGGTACCGGTCCACGATCTCCCGGCCGGGGCCGTGGGCGTCCATGGCGTCGGCGGCCCGACCGAAGAGGTCCGGGGTGATCTCGGCCCAGCGGTCAATGTCGGCCTGCGGCATCGAGAGTACTTCGACGCCGTGGTTTTGCACGCCGACGTCGATCGCCTGGGCGTTATCGCCAGAAGTGAACTCGGCGAAAGCCCGCTCCTGGACCTTCCCGGCTTGGAGGCAGGCGCACTGCGCCGCGTTGTCCAGCGAGTTCCACCAGTCGAGGCTCACGTCGAGGGCGATGCCGGCCGACATCGGCAGGCTGATGCCCTGCTGCAGGTCGCCGAGCAAGGTGACGTGCGTCGCGCCCGCATCGTAGAACCCTTGGTCACGGTAGGTCAGGGGGTTCGTCAGGGCGCCTTCAACAAGTCCTCGGGAAAGTGCGTCGAACACTTCGCCGGCAGGCAAGCTGGTCGCCACGGCTCCGGCGGCCTCGATCGTGTCCGGCATGAAGGCTCCGAACGTCCGGATCCGCATCCCGTTCAGGTCTTCCAGAGTCGCAATCGGCTTCGTGGTGTTGAAGTGAAGCCCAAAGGACGCTATCTGGAACATGTTGAAGATGTTCTGGTCCTCGAGTTCGTCGCGGAGAGCGGGGAACTCGTCGTAGAGGATCCGCCCGACTTTCGCCTCCTGTTCACCGGTGAGCCTGGGACCGATCGCCGGGTCCGTCACTCCGGAGAACTGGTGCAGCGGGAAGCGGTCGGGGAAGAAGGCCTTCAGCGTCATTCCCCCGTCGGCCACCTGGTTGCCCAGACAGTCGGGGAGCTCCGGCGTCGTGCAGAGGCTGCCGCCGTGGAAGCCCTCGAGCTTGAACCTGCCATTCGTGGCGGCCTCAACGGCGCCGCCCCACGGAGCTACGGTGTCACGCCAGGTCTGCGTGTGGTGGATGCCGGAGATGTTGGAGTACCGGAAGCTGACCGGCTCGGCATCTCCGCCATCGT
The DNA here is from genome assembly GCA_034421515.1 of Dehalococcoidia bacterium. Lineage (GTDB taxonomy): Bacteria > Chloroflexota > Dehalococcoidia > SHYB01 > SHYB01 > DAOUKH01. Next base: position 33,166 of record DAOUKH010000011.1, on the reverse strand, counting down.
CCCCGTCGCCGCAGGCCGCCACCACAAGTAGGACAACCGCCCCCAAGGCTCCGAGTTGAAGAACTCTCTTAAGCATGCGCCCTCCTCCTTTCGTCCACTAAAGCACGGCTTGTCGGCACTCATACATATTGATACAGGGAGAGACGCCATCGAAACATAACGTCGGCCTTCTGTCAAGATACTCCGCGGCGTTCACGAAAAGCGTCATGAACTGAGTCTTCTCCGTCGTTTTATTGATCGATTGACGCCAACGATACCTCTTGCTAAGGTGTCCCGGCTGGCAGGGGGTCGACGGTGAGCCTGGGGGCGCTGGAGCGGGAAGCAACGGTGGCGGCCGCCGCGGGCCGCGCCACCCACGTCGAGCCGGGGCAGCTCTTGAAGGTCGTCGACGTGGAAGGCGGCCAGATAGCCGACCTTTTCTTTTTCAACCCCTCGGACCCAGCCGACTTCTTCTCGCCCGCGCACACCCGGGTGGCCCTTGAACAGCACGACCTTGTCGTCGGGGAACCGATCCACAACAACAAGCGGCAAGCCATCGCGACCGTGGAGGAGGACACCGTTGGCGTCCACGACATGCTCCTCCCCGCGTGCAGCCCTCATCAATACCTCCGGCGGTACGGCTTGGCCGATCACGCCAACTGCCGCGCGAACCTGTTCCAGGCCCTTGGGGAGTACTTCCTCCGTCCCGTCGTCGTTCCCGACGCCCTCCACCTGTTCCAACGGACGGAGATCGCCGAGGACGGGACCCTCACGACGTCCGGCGCGGCCAGCAAGGCCGGCGATTACGTCGTCTTTCGCGCCCTCCGGGGCCTCATCGTCGTGGTGTGCTCCTGCCCCCTGGTCCAACACCTTGGCAAGTCGGCCCCGTCTTCGCTCAGGTTGGAGTTCTACGCGGACAATGGTGAGCCGCGGTCCGGCGGAGGGATGTCCTAGCATGGCCGAACTCGGCGAGCCGGTCTCTCGAACCGTCATCCCCGCCCGGCACGGCAAGGGCGTGCTCGTGCGCGAAGGCGAGTACCTGAAGGTCGTTGACGTGCAGGGCCAGCAGGTCTGCGACTTCTTCGCGTTCAGCCCGGGCGACAGCACGGAGTTCTTGAGCGTTTGCGAGACGAGGGGCGCCTTGGGCCGGTTGAGCCCGGAGGTCGGCAAGCCGCTCTACAACAACCTTGGCCAGCCGATACTGCTCGTCGTTGAGGACCCGGTGGGCATCCACGACATGCGGGCCGCCGCCTGCGACGCGTTCCGGTACTGGTTCTACGCCGCGCCTCAGCATCGCGCCTGCAAGATGAACGTCATGGAGGCGCTCCAGGAGTTTGGCATGAGCCCGCCGGTCTTTCCCGACCCCCTCAATATCTTCCAGAACTCCCCCTTCGACGAGCACGGCAAGTTCAACGTGCTCGCGCCCAAGACCAGGCCCGGCGACTACGTCCTGCTCCGGGCGTTGCGCGACGTGCTCGCCGTGGGCTCCGCTTGCCCCATGGAGATCAACCCCTGCAACGGCCACAACCCCAGTGACATCGCGTTCGAGGTGTATAAAGAGTTCCCAGTGGCCTAGGCGGCCGGCTCGGGCTTGGCGGGTCTTTTTTCAGGATTGACCAGCATGGGCGTCACGATGACACGCGACGAGATGAAGGCCTTTCTCGACGAGCCGTGGATCGCCTCCATCGCGACCCTGACCAAGACGGGGCATCCCCACGTCACCCCTATCTGGTCCGACTACGACGGCGAGCATTTCTGGAGCAGCCTCGTGGACGGGAACCCGAAGACCCGCGCCCTGGAGCGGGACAACCGGGTCTCCCTCTGTTTTGGAAACGACAACATGCCCTACAAGGCGGTGCTGGTGCACGGCACGGTGGAGTTGATTCGCGGCGACGCGCGTCCTATCGTGCACCGCCTCGCCCGCAAGTACGTGGGCGAGGAGCAGGCGGAGTGGGCGACGGACGCCCTCATGAGCAGTCCGCAGGTCATCGTCAAGGTGACGCCGCAGCGGATCTACACCTGGGACCAGTCCAAGGTGACCTTCGCTGAGGCGGTTGAGGCGGAGAAGAGCGGAGCGGCGTTCCGCACGCTGTAGATACCGACGGGTAGGCGATCAGGTGGAGGAGGCAATATGACCCAGTCGACGGCACAGAAGGTGAGCAACTGGGGACGGTGGGGAGCGGACGACCAGAAGGGGATGCTCAACCTCCTCACCTCCGAGCACGTGCTGAAGTCCCTGGCGATGGTGCGGAAGGGAAAGGTCTACAACCTCGCCGTTCCTCTGGAGGAGCGCGGCCCTCAGTTTCCCGAGTTCCACAAGACCTGGCGGGTGACCCACTATGCGAACGATCCCTCGCCCCAGGGATTCGGCATCGCCGACGACGTGGTCATGATGGAGGCCCATTCAGGCACCCACATCGATTCCCTGGCCCACGCCTGGCGCGACGGCCAAATGTATAACGGCAAGGACTGGCGGAGCGCGGTAAGCAGCCGGGGCGTCGAGTGGGGCTCCGTGGACACGATCGAGTGGATCATCGGGCGCGGCATCGTCCTGGACGTAGCGGCAGCCAAGGGAGTCGAGCATCTAGAACGGGGCGAGGTTGTCACGCCGGAGCTGTTGGATGCCGCCTCCGAAAAGCAGGGCACCGAGGTAAGGCCCGGCGACATCCTCTTGATTCACACCGGCTGGCACCGCGTCTTCTTCACGGACCGTGCCTATTGGGACACGGGGGAGCCCGGACCGGACTCCAGCATCGGCCCGTGGCTAAAGAAAAAGGACGTCGCCGTCCTCGGCGCCGATACGCCGGGTGTCGAGGTGATGGAGTTGCCCATCGGCGACGGCGATCTCCCCGTCCACGCGCTCACGCTCCGGGACCTCGGCGTGCCGCTGCTCGAAAACGTCGATCTGCGGGCGCTGGTCGAGGACCAGGTCTTCGAGTTCCTGTTCATCGGGGCTCCTCTGCGCCTCGCCAACGCCACCGGCGCCGGCATGACGCCGCTGGCCCTCGTCTGACCCGAGGGCAGAGTCCCTGACCGCTTGGCGTCCCACCGCGCCTCGCCGAGAGGACAGGCCGACCTACAGTGCTACCACGCACGGAAGGGTTCGCCCTACAGTCAAGGCAAGTGCACCAGCCACTTTCCGTCCTGCTCCCGTCGTTGCGCGGGGCGCCCATCGAGGGTTGCTGTCGGCGCCGGAGTCAATCGATCAGGTCGGAGAGCGATGCGCCCAGCGCATCCGCAATCTTCAGCGCTGCTCCGATCGTGATGTTCTGCTTGCCCTTCTCGACGGCGCTGAGGTAGGTGCGGTCGAGCCCGGCCCGGAGCGCGAGCTCCTGCTGGCTCCATCCGCGCTGCCTGCGCAGGGCGAGGATGCGATGTCCCAGCGCGCTGAGGTGGTCCTCCAGCGTTAAGTGCTCCTTGTCGATGCCGACGAGCTGCCTCCCCACGCGCAGTGCCTCGAAGGGAGATGAGGAGACCAAGTCGGCCGCGACTTGGCTTGCCTGCGGCTCTTGGGACAGGCCGGGGCCGCCGACGAAGACGGCGGGCCTGTGATCGAGGGACGTGAGCAACGCCGCGGCCCTTGCCGCCACGGGGATGAGGTCGGGCTGGGAGAGGGAGAGGATCACGAGATCGGGCTTGCGCTCACCGACGAGGTCGACGAGGTCGTCCGTGGGGTTGTTCTGCCCCAGGTCGGAGACGTGCCAGCCGTCCATGTCGAAGAGGTCGGCGATCATCCGCACACCGACGGCGTGCATTTCGCCTTCCACGGCCGCGACGACCACGCTCGCGCCAATGTCCTTCTTGCGGTTGAGGCGCCAGACCTCGCCGACGTGGGCGATTTGCTGGAGGGTGATGCTGGTGGCGTGGTGCTCCGCCGCGATGGTCAGCTGTCCCCTTCGCCAGGCGTGGCCTATCGCGACCAGCGCGGGCGCAAAGATGCCGAAGTAGATGGTCGGGGGCTCGGTCCCCCGGTCAAGGGCGTCGGCGACGATCCTGCGGGCCTCGTCGCTGTCACCGGCCATGAGGGCCTGCTCATATCTGTCCTTGAGCAGTGCCGTCTGAGCGCTTTGTTCCAAGCCCTGGTCCATGAGAGGAATATAGCAGGTTTGTAGATTATATTCATCTTTCATAGGAAGTCGATCCACTGGCAGGGTTGACGACATGTTGTGTATACCCATATACTATGTTGACTATATACCGCCTCTGTCGACCTATCGATGAGGATAGTCGGCAATCTGAACCAAGGGCGGATCGGAGGGGTGACATGTTCAGGAACAGGACCGATCGATTTGGAACTGCCTCAGAGCGGGGGCCGAGCGTTCGCCGGTGGCTGGTGGGGCTCATCGCGGCAGGGTTGCTTGCCATTGGTGTGGCTGCCTGTGGGAGCAGCGATCCAACGCCGCTGCCGCCCACGGCAACACCGGCGCCCACGGCAACGCCAGCGCCTACGGCGACGCCGGTGCCTGCAGCAACGCAGGAGCCGCAGCTCGGCACCATCGTAGACATCGCCGTGGACGACGGTCGATTCGAGACGCTGGTGGCGGCGCTGCAGGCGGCCGGCTTGGTCGAGACGCTGCAGGGTGAAGGGCCGTTCACGGTGTTCGCGCCCACGGACGACGCGTTCGCGGCGCTGCCGGAGGGAACGGTGGAAGCGCTGCTAGGCGACATCCCCGCGCTGACGGGGATTCTGCTGTACCACGTGGTAGCCGGGAACGCGGTGGCGGCGGACGTGGTGACGCTGGACTCGGTGACCACGGTGCAGGGAGATGCGGTGAACATCACGGTCGAGGGCGAGACGGTACGGCTGAACGAGGCGCGGGTGCTGATCACGGACATCGAGGCGGCGAACGGGACGATTCATGTGATCGACTCGGTGCTGATCCCGCCCGAAGACCTGGGGACCATCGTGGACATCGCCGTGGGCGACGGTCGGTTCGAGACGCTGGTGGCTGCGTTACAGGCGGCGGACTTGGTCGAGACGCTCCAGGCCGAGGGACCGTTCACGGTGTTCGCGCCGACGGACGACGCGTTCGCGGCGCTGCCGGAGGGAACGGTCGAGGCGCTGCTGGGCGACATCCCCGCCCTTACTGAGATCCTGCTGTACCACGTGGTGGCGGGGAACGCGAAGGCGGCGGACGTGGTGACGCTTGACTCCGTGACCACGGTGCAGGGAGATGCGGTGAACATCACGGTCGAGGGCGAGACGGTACGGCTGAACGATGCGCGGGTGCTGATCACGGACATCGAGGCAGCGAACGGAACGATCCACGTGATCGACTCGGTGCTGATCCCGCCGGAGCCGGAGGCACAGCTCGGGACCATTGTGGATATCGCAGTGGCGGACGGTCGATTCGAGACGCTGGTGGCTGCGTTGCAGGCGGCCGGCTTGGTCGAGACGCTGCAGGGCGAAGGGCCGTTCACGGTGTTCGCGCCGACGGACGACGCGTTCGCGGCGCTGCCGGAGGGGACGGTCGAGGCGCTGCTGGGCGACATCCCCGCCCTTACTGAGGTCCTGCTGTACCACGTGGTGGCGGGGAACGCGAAGGCGGCGGACGTGGTGACGCTTGACTCGGTGACGACGGTGCAGGGAGACGCGGTTGCGATCACGGTCGAGGGCGATGCGGTGCTGCTGAACGAGGCGCGGGTGTTGATCGCGGACATCGAGGCGGCGAACGGGACGATTCACGTGATCGACTCGGTGCTCATCCCGCCGGAGGAGTCCTAGTTTCATCAAGCGTGTAGACTCCAACAGCTTGGGCTAGCCCCAGAATGGAATTCCTGAGTGCTGGGACGTCTGACCGACTTCGTATCCAGTCCACGCGGCAAGTGGGTAACCCTTGCCGTGTGGATCGTCGTGGCAGGGCTGTTGATCTCGCAGCTTCCCGGACTGGGGGAGGCGAGTGAGAACGAGCAGGCGCTCTTCTTGCCGGAGGACGCCGAGGCGACGCGGGCGTTCGAGCTTGGGCGGGAGCGGTTCTCGTCGGCGGGGACGCCGGTCTTGGTCGTCTTTCGCGAACCGGGGGGGCTGGGGCCTCCGGCGTACGCGGCCGCGGCCGAGCTCGGGGCTTGGCTGTCGGGCCCCGAGGCGCCGGACAACGTGGTCCAGGTGCGGGCTCCCGACGCGGCCGGGGGTCAGCCGTCGGGCCTGGTCTCTCCCGACGGCACCACGATGTACGTCTTCGTGGAGGTTGCCGGGGAGCCGGGCGAGCAACCCTTCGCCGACACGGTGGAGGCGATCCGTGACCGCTCCGCGGCTCATGACCTGGCTGGCGCCGAGGTAGCCGTCGGCGGTCCGGGCGGGCTGCTCGTCGACCTGATTGGGGTATTCTCGCAGATCAATTCGCTGCTGCTGCTGGTCACGGTGCTGCTCGTGCTGGTGCTGCTGATCATCATCTACCGCTCGCCCATCATGGCGGCGGTCCCGTTGCTGGGTGTGGGGCTCGTCTTTCAGATCGCGAGCGCCTTGGGGGGTTGGTCGGCCCAGGTCTTCGATCTGCCCGTTTCCGGTCAGACGATCGGCATCATGACCGTGGTGCTGTTCGGCACGGGGACCGACTACGTGCTGTTCGTCTCGGCGCGGTTCCGCGAGGAGCTGACGCGACATGACGACCGGCACGAGGCGATGCGGCGTACGCTGCGCGGCGTCGGCGGCGCGGTGGGGTCGGCGGGGGCGACGATCCTGGTCGCCAGCGCCGCGCTCGGGCTGGCGACGCTGGGTTCGTACCAGGCGCTCGGGCCGGTCATCGCCATCGCCGTGGCGGTGATGATGCTGGCGGCGCTCACGCTCATCCCGGCGGTGCTGACGATCTTCGGGCGGCGGGCCTTTTGGCCCATGCAGCCTCGATTGGAGACGGCGGCCGCGCCGCAGGTCGACTGGCGCCGCAGCACCTACGGCAGGATCGGCGCGGCTGTGCTGCGGCGGCCGGTCGTGACGCTGGCGGTGACGATCCTGGGCCTTGGCGTCCTGGTGGCGGGCCTGATTCCATTCCGCGCGAACTACGACCAACTCGCGAGCCTGCCGAGCAACACGGAATCCGTTCGCAGCTTCGAGCTGTTGCGGAACGGCTTCCCGGCGGGGGAGATCTCGCCGACGCAGCTGTATGTCTCGCTGCCTCCGGGTGCCGATGCGCTCGATGCCGGCGCGCTTGAGCAGTTGGACTCCATCACGCGGGGGCTGGTCGAGCATCCGGGCGTCGCCGACGCGTCCGGGCCGAGCCGACCGCTGGGAGTCGCGGGGCCGCCTGCCTCGCAACTGCCGGAGGCAAATGCGCGGCGGTTCGTCTCCGACGATGGCGGCGCGGCGCGCATCGACATTGTGCTCGAGGCGAACCCGTTCTCGCGGGAGGCGCTCGATGCGGTGCCCGAGCTGCGCAGCCTCGTCCGGGAGCGCGCCGCGGCGGTGAGCCTGCCTCCGGGTAGCGTGCTCCTCGGCGGGGACACCGCGGAGGCCTACGACACCCGCACCGCGGGCAACCGGGACTCGCTCGTGGTGCTTCCGCTCATCCTGTTGGCCATCGGCGTGGTGCTGGCCCTGCTGCTGCGGTCGCTCATCGCGCCGCTGTATCTGATGGCTACGATCGCGTTCACGTATTTCGCCACGCTCGGCCTTGTTGTCGGGGTGTTCGTCTTCTTGGCGGGTCATGCCGGCATTGGACCGGCGGTCCCGTTCTTCCTGTTCGTGTTCCTCAACGCGCTGAGCGTGGACTACAACATCTATCTGATGTCCCGCATCCGCGAGGAGGCCCGCGAGGCTCCGCTGGAGGAGGCGACCCGCCATGCACTGGCGCGCACCGGCCCGGTGATCACGTCGGCGGGGATCATCCTCGCCGGCACGTTCTCGGCGCTGACGACCCTGCCGCTGCAGGACCTGGTGCAGCTCGGCTTCGGCGTTGCCGCCGGCGTGCTGATCGATACGTTCATCACGCGGACGCTGATCGTGCCGGCGCTGGTGGCGATGTTCGGGCGATGGAACTGGTGGCCTTCCCGTATTGGGGTTCCTTCGTAGCCGGGGTCTGCTCGCCGATTGGTGGCTGCCTGGGGCCCCTCATCTCAATCTTCTCCCCACGAAACCCTTGCACAACCCGCGACGGCAGCGGCCCTGTCTCCTGCGCGTCCGCAGGGCATTGGGCCGCTTCCGTCGCCCGCCGTGGCAATGGCTCTGTCTCCTGCGCGTCCGCAGGGCATTGGGCCACTCCCGTCGCCCGCCGTGGCAATGGCCCTGTCTCCTGCGCGTCCGCAGGGCAATGGCCGCTCCCGTCGCCCGCCGGAGCCGTAGCGCCCAGCTCCCACGCGTCCGTAGGGTGTCGCCATGGCATCCCGCCTAAGAACGTAAGTTCTGATATGATTATGGCCGCGTGTGGAGGGTGTGTCAAGCGGGCGGTGGCGCGATCGGACTGCCCGCCCTCAGTCCCTCCGGGGGGAGGGAGGCTTAAGGGGCGCCCGTATGGGGGTGGCGGGTCTTGATGGGCCGTTGGTGGTTGGCGGGGCCCCTCATCTCGATCTTCTCCCGGCGTGGGGAGAAGAGGTAAGACCTCCTTGCCCCGCCTCCGACGCGCCCTGCGGGCGCGTGCCCTCTCTCAAATCTCCCCCAGAGGGGGAGAGGCTTAAGGCGCCGCCGCCGCGCCCGTCAACTTGCCGCCCTTTCGGGTTCGGGGGAGAATAGGGCCGCTTCCACCCTGGACGCTTTGGAGCGCACCTGATGATTGTCGACGTTCACCGCCACATGTGGTCCGTGCTGGAGCGGCACTACGATACCTTCAGCGGCATGGATATAGCCGGCCGCGCGAAGGCGGAGCGGCCCGACTTCGATTGGGAGCAGACGACGCGGGAGATCGTGGAGGAAATGGACGAGGCCGGCGTCGACAAGACGGTGATGTTCGTGGCCGACTTCGCCGCGCGGCTCGGCGACCCGCCGTTCCCCATCCACCAGGAGAACCGGCTCATCGTCAACGCCCACGAGCTGTTCCCGGACCGGATCGTTCCGTTCTACGGGATCGATCCCCGCCGTCCTGGGGCCGCCGACCTTTTTGAGAAGGCGATCAAGGAGTGGAACGTCCGGGGCATCAAGCTGCACCCCTCGGTGGGGTATTTGCCCCACGAGCGCACGTGCTACGCGATCTACGAGCTGTGCGCGGCCTTCGACGTGCCGGTCCTCTTTCACGCGGGGCCCTGCTCGTATCCCCACCTGTACAGCCGGTACACCCGCCCCATCGACTTCGACGAGGTGGCGACCGACTTCCCCAACATGGGCATCATCATCGCCCACGCCGCCGGAGACTGGTGGCAAGAGGCGCTGACGGTGTTCTACGGCCGGCCGAACGTGGTGATGGACCTGTCGGCGTGGCAGATCAGGATACGGGACAACCCCGAGGTCTCGCTCCGCGCCCTTGGGAAGATGCGCGATACCGTCGGGATGCAGCGCCTGCTGTTCGGCACCGACTTCCCGGTGTTCCGTCCGATGCTGTCGTTGAAGGAGACGGTGGGGATGTTCCGGGACCTGCCGGCGCTGGGCGCCGAGTACGGCGTCGACTTCGACGAGGCGGAGGTCGACGGGCTACTCGGGTCGAATGCCGAACGGTTCCTGAGGTTGAGCTCCTGATAACGCGTGTGCCTTGCCGTGAATGAGCTTGCCGCCACGCTGAACCGCCTGTGCGACGAGCAGCCGTTCCACACCGGCTGGTCGGTCAAGAGCATGGCGACGGGCGGGACGGCGAGCCGCCACGGGAACGTGGTCGTGCCGTCGGCGAGCACGCGCAAGGTGGCGATCATGGCGGCGACGTACGCGGCGGCCCGCGCGGGCCGCCTCTCCCTCGACCAGCCGGTGGAGATCGACGCCGAGCACCAGAAGACGGACTGGGGCTGTTTCCAATTTCTCCAGCCGGGATTCTCGATCACGCTGCGGGATGCCGTGATCCTGATGATCATCATCAGCGACAACACGTGCACGGGCATCGTCGCCGACCTGGTGGGGCTGGACGCGGTGAACGCGCTGTGCCAGTCGATCGGCATGAAGAACACGGAGCACCGCCACGGCGTCCCCGCGCCGGGCCTGGGCACTTTTCGGCCGATCGAGGCCGTCAACACGACGACGCCGAACGACATGGTCCTGCTGCTCGACCGGCTCGTGCAGGGAACGACCGACGCCAGGGCCGCCGAGACGCTGGGGTGCACGCCGGACGATTGCCGGGACGCGCTGCAGATCATGAGCTGGCAGCGTTTGCGCGACCGTCTACCGGCGCAGCTGCCCTACCGGACGAAGATCGCACACAAGACCGGGACCAGCACCAGCCTGCGGAACTTCAACGACGTGGGCATCGTGTACTTCGACGACGCGCCGCTGTTCATCCTGGCGGCCTACACCGACGAGGTGCCGGTCGAGCTGCCGGACGGGGTTCCCGGACACACGGCGGCGATGCGGCTGATCTCGAGTCTGAGCCGGGCCTGCTACGACGCGCTGAAGCCCTAAGTCGTCACCGGCCCAGGCTCAGGGCCAGATGGGGAGCCAGGTCGCCTTCCAGTGCGGCTCGACCTCGATGACGAAGTCCCGGGGCAGGCTGGCTCCGGCGCCGCGGGGCCGCACGTGGGTCTCGTCGACGGGCTCGAACCAATCGTTCGCCGACTCGGGCAGGGAGGCGGGGTCGGCGTCGCTTTCGTAGACGGTCAGGAATTCCGCCGCATCGGCCGAGGGCTGATCGGCCCGCTGGAAGCGGTAGACGGTGTGGTAGGAGCCGGCGGCCAGGGTCTGGCCCGCGTGGACGTCGTCGTGCCACCGGGCGAAGGCGTCGGCGTGCTTAGGGGCGCAGCTCATCTGGGTGGTGGTGATGAGGGTGACGTCCCTCCCGTTCGGCGGCGCGGTCGGGCCTATGGAACCAAAGGGGCGCGACCAGGCCCGTTCGAAGACGGGCCAGAGGCGTCCGCGCTCGATGAGGTCTTCGGTGTCCCGGTCGGCCTTCGCCAAGCCGTCGGTCAGGTCGGTGTAGTCGGACTCCCAGATGGCGAGAAAGCTCTCGGGGCGCTCCTCGACGGCCTTGTAGCGGTAGATGCGGTCGAAGGTGCCCCAGCCCAGGCCGTCGGGGGCGTGGACGTAGTTGTACCAGTAGTTGAACTCCGCCTCCTTACCGGGAAGCGGGTTGGTGAGGACGATGTAGATGCTGCGAGGGTACTTGCCTTGCACGGCGGTCTCCTGCCTCAGCGCAGATACCGGTCGAACCAGTCCTTGGTATGGACGGCGAAGACGCTCTTGTCCATGGTCTGAATGTCGGGGTAGACGTGCAGGGCTTTGGTGGGCGGAATGCGCTCGAAGACAGGCATGGACGTTTCGGAGGGGTGGTAGTCGTCGTGGAGGGCGAGGCCGACCGCGGTCGGGCAGGTGATGGCTTCGACCAGGTTGAGGGGGTCGAAGAACTCCAGGTTCGCCAGAATCTGCTCCCTGTGGCCGGGGTGGCGTTCGAGATAGCTGCGGAGCTCGGCGTAAGGGAAGAAGGTGCGCTCCGCCGCGACGGGGAAGTTGCACGGCCAGGGCACCTCGGCGACGGCGGCCCCGATCCGCCGGTCGAGGGACGCCGTGGCGAGGGTCATGCCGCCGCCCTGGCTGGAGCCGAGGACTCCCACGCGGTGCGGGTTGAGCTCGGGGCGGCTGAAGAGGAAGTCGAGGCCGCGGACGCAGTCCATGAACCCGCCGCGGTAGTAGTAGTCGTCCTTTTCTTCCAACCGGTAGGTAAGCGCGGTGGAGCCTTCGGGGATAGTCCATTCCTCCCGGCTCTCGCCCTGCCCTCTGGGGTAGAGCGTGAGGGTCGCGTAGCCGTAGCGCACCAGATGCACCGGCAGCACCATGACGCCGATGTAGCCGGGGATGGCCATGACAGCCGGCCAGCCGCCGGAGGGAGCGTCGCCGGTCGGGACCGTATACCACGCGCGAATGGGGACGCCGCCGAGGCTGGTTAGGGTGACGCGGTGGTTCACCAGCGTCTTGGCGTTGCCCTCGAGGATGTAGCCGCTCTGCTCGACGGGTTCGACGACCTCGGCCATGGGAGTGGCGGCCAACTCCGCGAGGGTGCGGTCCCAGAACTGGCGGATGTCGTCTCTCACGGTGCGGCTCGGCGGTCTACGACTTCTTGCCGGTCATCGACCAGGGGCGGGAGGCCTCGCCCGGGGTGTAGAGGCCGATGGACTTGGCGTATTTCTCCAGCTCCTCGGGCGCCATGTACTTCTCCTCGAGCTCCCGCACCTTTGGGAAGCCGGCGAGGTCGAAGCGGTGGGGCGGCTCGGGGTACTTCCAGGCGTGGGTCTCCTCCCACGACTCCCACTCGCGCAGGGCGTCGAGGCCGCGGTCTCTGAAGTCGTGGAGGAACTCCCAGTTGATGCGATAGGTCATGCGGCGGGCGAGGCCGGGATAGAAGGCGCAGGCGATGCCAAGCTCCTGCATCTCCTCATGGGTTGGAGGGTCGTGCAGGGCCAGGAGGGTGAACATGATGGGCTGGCCGACCTCGGCGATGGCCTCCCCGACCTCGTCCATGTCCTGCAAGCCCTCGACGTAGGCGATGTCGGCGCCGGCCTTCCGGTAGGCCTTCGACCTCGCCAGGGCGTCTTCGAGCGTCCCGCCGACGGCGCCGCGGGCGTCGGTGCGGGCGATGATGATGAAGTCCTCGTCGAGCTCGTTGCGGGCGTCGACGGCGGCGCGGTACTTGCCGACGGCCTCGTCCATCGGGATCACCTGCTTGCCGGCGACGAAGCCGCAGCGCTTCGGAGCGACCTGGTCCTCAATGTGGATGCCGGCGACCCCGGCGCGGATGAAGGCGTGGACGGTGCGGCGGACGTTCACGGCGTTGCCGTAGCCGGTGTCGGCGTCGGAGACGAGGGGAATGTCGACGGCCTGGGCCATGTAGCCAGCGTTCATCACCATTTCGCTGCCGGAGAGGAGGCCGGCGTCGGGGAGGCCCGCCAGAGTGCCGGAGGTTCCGGCGCCGGACATGTAGCAGGCCTCGTAGCCGATCCACTGGACGAGCTGGGCCTCGAAGGCGTTGGTGCAGCCTGGGAGCACGAAGATCTCAGGCCGCTCGAAGAGTTGGCGCAACCGGGTCGTCTGCTTCACGAGGTCACCGCCTGGACCGTTCCGGTCCGCAGGGGAGGTTAGGCGAAGTCCGCTTCAATGGCTTTGACCGCGGCTTCGAGCGCCGTGATCATGGCGTCGAGCTCGCCGTCGGTCACGTTCAATGGCGGGGCGAGGACGAGGACCATCTTGCCCTCGTACTCATAGGCCGCGAGCATGACGCCGAGCTCCTTGCCCACCGCGGCGACCTTCTTAACGATTTCCGCGAGATCGGGCCCGGGCCAGACCTCTTTGGTCTCCTTGTCGCTGACCAGCTCAAGACCGAAGAGCATGCCGTGGGAGCGGAGGTCACCGATGACCGGGCTGTTGTCCGCCAGTGGCCGCAGCCGCTGCGTGATCTCGGCGTTGCGCGACTCGACGGTCGCGAATAGGCCCGTTTCCTCGATGAACTGCATGGTGGCCAGCCCTGCGGCGCAGGAGACGGCCATGCCGCCGTAGGTGTAGCCGTGCTGGAGGTAGCGGTCCGGCGAGCCGAAAAAGGTGGTGGCGATCTCCTCCTTCACGTGCGTCGCCGAAAGGGGGGCGTGCCCCGCCGTGATGCCCTTGGCCATGGTGACGATGTCGGGGACGTAGTCGTACTCCAGGCACTCGAGCCAGCCGCCGGTGCGTCCGATGCCGGTGACGACCTCGTCGACGATGAGGATGACGTCGTATTCGTCGCAGATCTCGCGGATTTTCGGCATGTAGCCCTTGGGCGGCGGAATGACGCCGCGGGCGGTGATGGTCTGCTCGCCGATGTAGCAGGCGACGGTCGAGGGGTCCTCAAGCTCGATGAGCTCGCGCAGCTCGTTGGCGTAGCCCTCCGCCGACGCCTCGTAGTCGTCGCCGTACCTGTTGCGGTAGCTGTAGGGCGGGTTGATGTGATAGAAGCCGCCGGGGAGCGGCTCGAAGAACTTCCGGCGGGGAGTCACCGCGCCCGCGGCGAGGGTGGCGAGGCTCATGCCGTGGTAGTTGTAGCTGCGGCCGATGACCTTGAACTTGCTCCCGTTGCCCATCATCTTGTGGTACTGCCGCGCCATCTTGATGGCCGTTTCGTTGGCGTCGGTACCGTTGCAGGCGAACATCGTGTACTGGAGCGTGCCCGGCGACAGCGACGCGAGCTTCTCCGCCAGACGTACCTGAGAGACGGGAGCGGGCCAACCGCTCGGGTTCTGCACGAGGTTCGACATCTCTTGGATCATCGCCTCGACGACGACCGGGTGGTTGAAGCCCAGGGTCGAGGCGAAGGCGGAGGAGGTGGCGTCGAGGTATTGGCCGCCGTCGACGTCGGTGACCATCGAACCACGGCCTTGGGTGATGATCGAGGCTGGGGAGTCGAAGAAGGATGGGTCCTTCCCAAACGTGGGCCAGAGATGGGCCTTGGCGGTCTCTTTCAGCGTGGCGGCGTCCGGTTCCGGCATACAGAAAAGCCCTCGCGACTAGGGGTGGCCGAATCCTAGGCGCGACTATGACCGCTGTCAAACTCCGGGGCCCCGCCGGAGGAGAAACCTGCTATCTTTGCAGCCCCAACCCCGACGGTGTCTCGGCCATGCCAATCCTAGAGATACAGGACCTGAAGACCCACATCTTTCTTGAGGAGGGCGTCCTCAAGGCCGTCGACGGCGTCAACCTCACGGTCAACGAGGGTGAGATCGTCGGGCTGGTGGGCGAGTCGGGCTGCGGCAAGTCGATGACGGCGCTTTCCATCGTGCGGCTCCCGCCGAGGGAGGCGGAGACGATCGCGGGCAAGGTCCTCTTCGAGGGCGAGGACCTGCTGGCGCTGGACGAGGAGGAGCTCGACGGGATTCGCGGCCGCAAGATCTCGATGGTCTTCCAGGATCCGCTCACCTACCTGAACCCCGTGATGAAGATCAAGACGCAGGTGGCGGAGCCGCTCGTCCTGCACAAGGGACTCTCCAAGGCCGAAGCCGAGGCGCAGTCGGTCGATATTCTTCAAGCGATGGGGCTGGGAGACGCGGCGAACGTCGGGGAGAGCTACCCCCATGAGCTGAGCGGCGGGATGAAGCAGCGCGTGCTCATGGGGATGGCGCTGGGGTGCGACCCGTCGGTGCTGATCGCCGACGAGCCGTTCACCGCCGTCGACGTGTCGATCCAGGACCAGCTCATCGAGCTGCTGCAGCGTCTACAGCGGGAGCGGCAGTTCTCCTGCCTGCTGATCACGCACGACCTGGGGGTGGCCGCGGAGATATGCGACCGGGTCTACGTCATGTACGCGGGCGAGATCGTGGAGACGGGGGACATCTACACGATCTTCGACGACCCGAAGCATCCCTACACGCAGGGGTTGATCAACTCGGCCAAGGTGGCGCGGTCGGACTCGGAGGCGCTGCCGTTCATCCCCGGCGAGGTGCCCTCGATGATCGAGCCTCCCCGGGGGTGCCGCTTCCATCCCCGGTGTGAGCGGGCGATGGACAAGTGCCGGGAGCACGTGCCGATTCGGACCGACCTGGGCGAGAACCACTCCGTTAAGTGCTGGCTCTATGAGTGACGGATCGGAAAACGGCGTCCTGCTTCAGGTGAAGGACGTGCACAAGCACTTCCGCCGGTTCACGCTGCGCGGCGAGCGGGTGAGCCGCGCCGTCGACGGCGTGAGCCTGGACATCCGGGACGGCGAGATCCTGGGCGTGGCCGGCGAGAGCGGCTGCGGAAAGAGCACGCTCTCCCGCCTGATCTGCGGTCTGGTGAACCCAACGTCGGGGGAGGTCGTGTTCAAGGGCCGGGACATCGGCGGTCTGTCGGGCGGGGACAAGAAGGCCTTCCGCCGGCAGGTGCAGATGGTCTTCCAAGACCCCGAGGGCTCGTTGAACCCCCGGCGGCGGATCGGGTCCGTGCTGCAGCAGCCGTTCCAGGTGCATAGGCTGGGGAGCGCCGAGGAGCAGCGACGTCAGGTGCTGGCGCTGCTGGAACGGGTCAAGCTCACACCGCCAGAGTATTACGCGAGCAAGTTCCCCTACGAGCTCAGCGGGGGCTCGAAGCAGCGTGTGGCGATCGCGCGGGCGCTGGCGCTCGAACCGAGCTTGGTGCTGGCCGACGAGCCCGTCGCGTCGCTCGACATGTCGATCCGGGGGGCGATCCTCATGCTGCTGCGGGAGCTCAACCGCGACCTGGGGATCAGCATCGTCCTGATCTCCCACGACCTGAACGTCCTGCAGACGATGGCCTCCAGGGTCGCCATCATGTACCTCGGGCGGATCGTTGAGGTCGGGACCAAGGAGGAGGTTTTCTCCAGGCCCCGGCACCCTTATACGCAGGCGCTGCTCTCGGTGAATCCCATCGCCGACCCGAAGAAGACGAGGGAGCGCGTCAAGCTCTCGCTCACGGGCGAGGTGCCGTCCTCGACGAACCCGCCGGCGGGCTGCCGCTTCCACACGCGATGCCCCCACGCCGCGGACGACTGCTCGACGAACGACCCGGTGCTGGAGCCGACGACCGAGAGTCACTTCGCGGCCTGCCCGCACTGGAAGCGGATAGCAGCTTTACAGGGGTCGTAGAATGTGCGAACACGCAACGGAGGGTGGCTACTCTGGAAGGAGTTCGGTGATGAGACGGAGGACTACATTCGTATTTGCCCTATTTGGCATGCTCCTAGCGATCGTTCTCGTGGTGGCGGCTTGCGAGGGTTCGCAAGGACCGGCGGGGCCAGCGGGACCGGCAGGTCCGGCGGGACCGGCAGGCCCAGCGGGACCGGCAGGCCCAGCGGGACCGGAAGGACCCGAAGGGCCGGCAGGGGGCGATGCCATGATGCCGAAGGACACGCCCACGGCCATGCCGGCACCCACGGCCACGGCCATGCCGGCGCCTACGGCAACGGCCGTTCCTGCTCCCGCCGAACCGCCCGAGCAAGAGGACTTGGTGATCCGGCTCGCCGCCGACCCCACGACGCTGCAGTGGGCGTTCACCCTGCAAGGCTTCAGCATGCCCGGCATGTTCATGGCCACCTCTTTGGTGACAACCGACGCGAACGGACAACCGATCCCGCGGCTGGCCGAGTCTTGGGAAGTGAACGCCGAACGGACCCGCTATGCGTTCAAGCTCAGCGACGACTGGGTCTGGAGCGACGGACAACCGGTCACCTCGGCGGACGTCGAGTTCAGCATCGGGGACGCGCTGCTCAACAACCACCCCTTCGGCGGCATCTTCTGGAGTAACGTCGCCAGCATCGAGACTCCGTCGGCCGACGAGGTCGTCCTGAACTTGACCAACCCGCAAGAGCTGTGGGGTCTCCTTACGCCGCAGTACGGCCCCATCGTGCCGAAGCACATCTACGAAGGCACGGAAATGGCCAACCATCCCACCAACAATGACCCGGTGGTGGCCGGGCCCTACATGCTCGGGGAGTGGAGCCAGGGCAGCCACGTTACGCTGGTCCGCAACCCGGAATGGAGAGGCACCCCGCCTTACTTCAACCGGATCATCTACCGGATCATTCCCGACGCGGACGCGACGGTGGCGGCCCTTGACCGGGGCGAGATCCACGTGAGCCCGGCCTTCCCGCCCTTGCCGCCGCGAGACGTGGCGCGCTTCCGGGACGACGATCGGTTCCAGGTGATCCAGCTTGCGCCGGTGAGCGGCGACCAGGACACGTTCTGGCTCAACAACAACATCCCGCCCTTGGACGACAAGCGCGTCCGGCACGCGCTTGCCCATGCGATCGACCGGGCCACCATCGTTGAGAAGCTCTACCTGAACACGGTGACCGTGGCCGGCGGGCACATCTCGCACGCGGGCCCCAACGGCGTACGGTTCCAGGGCGACTTCATGGGCCGGTACAACTACGACCCGGCGAGAGCGGAACAGCTTCTGGACGAGGCCGGTTATGCCAGAGGGTCGGACGGCACGCGCTTTGAGCTCAAGTTCATCGGCTATCCGACCTTCCCCGCGCCGGAGCTGGCCGACGCCGTGTTCGGTTATTGGAAGGAAGTCGGCATCGAGGTGTCGATAGACCAGGGCGACGAGATCGCACCGTTCGCCAAGATTTACGAGGCGCCGGTCGACGACCCCTGGAGCGGCTACAACGTCGTGCTGCAGCTCAACATGTGGACGATTCCGTTCATCATGAACGGCTACTTCAACAGCGCCCGCATCGTTCCAGGCACGGGGACCTACTGGAGCAACAACTTCACGCTCAACAGCCCCGTCTTCGACGAGAACATGGCGAAGTTTTTGAGCACGGCCGGGGATGAGCAGGTCGGCGCGATGCGCCAGGTGCAAGAGGTGCTCGCCGACGAGCTGCCGACCATCCCGATCACGACCGTGCTCTCCAACATGGTCGCGGACGCGAGGGTGCTGAACTTGCCGCTGGGCTGGGGCATCTTCACCGAGCCGCCGCTCGAGCCGTTCGACATCGCGTGGGACGAGGAGTAGAGTCGGCGAAACCGTCATAGCGCGTTCAGAGAAGCGGGCGGCCTGCGCCGGCTGCTAGCAGGATGAGAGGATGACGTGGGCCTTGCCGTCGGCAAGGCCCACGCTTCTCTTTGAGGGGCGGATGAACGCGCGCTAGGACCCGTTGGGCGGGAAATGCCAGATATGCCACGGGCCTTCAGACCACCGCTCCCCGACGCGCGCCTCGCGCGGCTCGTCGTGCTGCGCCTCGTTGCGGTTGCGGCGACGGTGCTCTTCGTCATCAGCTTGCTGTTCTTCCTGTTGCACGCGGCGCCTGGCGACGCCATCAACTACCGGTACGGCTCCGGCTCGGCCTTCACCGCCGAACAGCTCGAAGAGTTCCGCGCCCAACTCGGCTTGGACAAGCCCATCCTGGAGCAGTACGGCCGCTACGTGGGCGACCTGGTCCAAGGCGACCTCGGCCAGTCGTCGCGGTTCAACGACGGCGTGCTGAACGTGGTGCTCAACGCCCTCCCCGAGACGTTCATCCTGATGGTGCCGGCGCTGATCATCGGTATCGTCGCCGGCACCCTTCTGGGAGTCTACTCCGCGAGGAAGCCGAACTCGGGGCGCGACAACGGGCTCCGGCTCATCTCGCTGGTGGGCTATTCGACGCCGGAGTTCTGGGTCGCGATCATGCTGATCTTCCTGTTCTCGGTGCGGCTGGAGATCTTCCCCGTGGGCGGCTTCGTGGACCCCAGGATCGACTCGGGAACGCTCGCCTACTACTGGTCGGTGGTCAAACACGCCATCCTGCCGGTCTTCTCGCTGAGCCTCATCAGCATGGCGATGTACGCGCGCTTCAGCCGGACGAGCATCCTGGAGCAATCAACCGAGAACTACGTCCTGACCGCGAGGGCCAAGGGGCTCGGTGAACGGCGTACCTTCAACAGACACGTTCTCCGGAACAGCCTCCTTCCCATGATCACGCTGGTGGGGATCAGCCTGACCTACCTGCTCGGCGGCGCCGTGCTGGTGGAGACGGTCTTCGCATGGCCCGGCATCGGGCGATTGATGTTCGACGCGCTCCTCGCCCGCGACTATCCGCTAGTGCAGGGCATCTTCTTCATCACCGCCGTGCTGGTGATCGGCATCAACCTGATCGTCGACGTCGTGTACGGGCTCGCCGATCCCAGGGTGCGAAGGGGCACGTGAGCTGATGGCCCTGTTTTGGAGAAGATTCAGCCAACGGCGGCTCGCACTCGCGGGGCTCATCGTCGTGCTCATCTTCGTGATCGCCGGCCTGCTGGCGCCGCTTATCGCCCCGGCCCCCTCCCTGGACACGGACTTGGCAATTTCGACCCTGGCGCCCTCTGCCGACCACTGGTTCGGCACCGACTCCCTCGGTCGACAGATCTTCAGCGAGATCCTTTGGGGCGCCCGGACGACGCTGCTCCTCGCGGTGACCACCATCGCTATATCAACGGCCATCGGCATCGTGGTGGGCTCGTTCGCGGGGTACTTCGGCGGCTGGCCCGACTTCATACTGTCGCGGTTCATCGACATGTTCTTCGTGATCCCCCGGGTGCTGCTGGCCATTCTGCTGGTCGCCATGCTGGGCTCGACGAACTGGAACATCGTGCTGGCACTGACGGTCGCCTTCTGGCCGGTCACGGCGCGCCTGGTCAGGGGCGAGTACATCGCGTTCAGGCAGCGTCAGTTCGTCGAGGCGGCAAGAGCGGTGGGCGCGGGGCACCTCACGATCATCTTCCGGGAGATACTGCCCTCGGCGATGCCGATCATCCTGGTCACGGCGACCTTCCTGATGAGCCAGGCGATCCTGTCCGAGGCCGGGCTGAGCTTCCTCGGCCTCGCCGACCCCAACACGTCGAGCTGGGGCCGCATGGTCTTCACCGCGCAGCGGGAGCTCCGCTACGCCCCGTGGACCGCCATCTTCCCGGGGCTCGCGATCCTGTTCGTCGTCCTGTCGCTCAACCTTGTCGGCGACGGCCTGAACGAGACGATCAACCCCAAGACGGCGAGGCTTGGGATCGCGCGCCCGAAGAAGAAGCCAGCCGCGGAGGAGCCCGACGCCGCTCCGGCCCAGGAGACTCCCAATGTCTAGCGAGGACCTGCTCTTCACCTCCCGGTTCAACATACCGGCAGGGACGGCGGAGCGGTTCGAGCCTTGGTGCGACGCCCGGCACTTCCCCGACCTCTTGGACGCCGGCTTCCACAGCGCCGTCACGTTCAAGTCGTTGCAGGGGGAGCCGAAGTATCTGCAATTGTTCGAGATCCCGGACCTCGGCGTCTTCGACTCGCCAGCCTTCGGGGAGATGTGCATCTGCGACCCGCCGTGCCCCCGGCCCGGCTGTCTGGCGAAGGACGACCCCGGCCGTCCGGGCGCGCAGGCGATGGCGGCTTACTTCCTCGATAGCTCGCGTGCGGTGTACGAGACGTTCGTGACGATTGGGGCCGGATCGCCGTCGACGGCCCCGTGCCTGTTCACCGCGCGCATGGACTTGGAGCCGTCCATGGAAGCGGAGTACCTGCGGTGGCAGGAGCGGGACGTCTTCCCGGTGCTCGCCGCGGTTCCGGGGTTTGTCTCGGGGCGCATCGGGCGGCGCGTCGACAACTTCGAGCCGGACGAGCTGCACGCCCACGTCGCCGCGGAGCCGGCGTACGTCATCATGTGGGAGGTCGAGAGTCCCGACGTCTACCGCGACGACAATCCCCGGCTGGCCGCGGCGCGAGCCCACCCAGACGGCCCGCGCATGCGACAGGCGGTGCGCATGAACTTCATTAACCTCGCAGTGAGAATCGGCGCGGAATAGGCCGCGCCGTCCAGGTCGGCAACAGGAGAGAACACCCCGGCGCTATGCTATAATCGCCGCTCCGGAGGGTCTGCAAGGAGTCCGCGCTATGGACGAACACAAGATCATTTCTTCAGACTCCCACATCGTCGAGCCGCCCGGTCTCTGGACGGAGCGGATGACCGGGAAGTTCAAGGACCGGGCTCCCGTCCTGATCAAGGGCGAGAACGACGACTTCTACGTCGACGAAAAGCCCATCGGGGCGACCCTCGGCGGTCTCACCGCGGCGGGTCTTCGCTTCGAGACGCCCGAGGACATCAAGCTCGAGGGGAAGATCACCGGGATCATCCCCGGGGCCTACCAGCCGGCTCCCCGTCTGGTCGACATGGACCAGGACGGCATCCACTCGGACCTCATCTACCCCTCGGTCGGGCTCCACATGTACAGCGCGGTCGAGGACCCCGCGCTCACGCGGGAGATCTTCGCCGCCTACAACGACTGGCTGGCCGACTTCTGCAGCGCGGACAATGAACGCCTGAAGGGCGTCGCCATGCTGGTCCTCGACGACGACATCGAGGCCGGGATAGCGGAGCTCTACCGGGTCGCGAAAAACGGGCTGGGCGGCGCCATGATCAGCGTCTTTCCCAGGCCGGGCGAGTCGTACGATCAGCCACGATATGAGCCTTTCTGGGCGGCCGCCGAAGAGGCGGGCCTGCCGATCAGCCTTCATGTCGGCACGAACCGTCCGGGGTCGCTGCCGACGCCGGGGAAGAACCAGACGAACGTCACTCCTTCGGGCGCGACGCGGGCCAACAACGAGTACTGGGTGCGCATGACCCTGTGCCACATCATCTTCTCGGGCATCTGCGAGCGGTATCCGACGCTCAAGTTCATCCAACTGGAGCATGAGCTGGCCTGGCTCCCCTTCTTCATGGGGCGGCTGGACTACGTCTACCGCGAGCGCAAGCAGCTGACCCCCTACCGCTTCAAGGACGGTGCCGTGCCCACCGACTTCATGCGCCGCAACGTCTACCACAGCTTCCAAGAGGACGGGCTGGGCGTCCGCGACCGGGACATCATCGGCGTGGACAACCTCTGCTGGGGCTCCGATTATCCCCACGCGGAGTCGACCTTCCCGCGGTCGCGGGAAATCCTCGAGGACATCCTGGGCGACGTCACCGAGGAAGAGCGGCGGAAGATCACGGCGCTCAACGCGGCGCGCCTCTACAACATCAACTAGGGCGCACGCTCCGGGAGGCTAAGGACCGCGAGCGATGGCTTCTTACAGGCTCTTCTCCTCCGACTCCCACGTCTTCGAACCGCCCGACCTGTGGCAGACGCGCATCGAGGCCGCGTTCAAGGACCGGGCGCCCTACGTCGTCCACGAGGACAACACCGACCAGTGGTACGCCGACGGCAACGTCCGGTTTGGCCTCATGGGGAGCAATATCCAGGCGGGCCTGCGGTTCGAGGAGCGGGAGAAGCTTTCCATGGTGGGCCGGTACGGCGAGGTCCCTGTGGCCGGCTACGACCCCCACGTCCGCGTCAAGAACATGGACCTCGACGGCGTCACCGGCGACGTGCTTTACCCGTCGATCTCGCTTTCGGGATGGATGATCCCCGCGGGCGATTTGGTGTCGGCGATGTTTCGCGCGTACAACGATTGGCTGGCTGAGTATTGCCAGCCGTATCCCAACCGCCTCCGAGGCTTGGCGATGCTCAACGTCGACGACGTCGCCGAGGCCGTGGCGGAGCTGGAGCGGACGGCGAAGATGGGGCTGGGCGGGGCGATGATCCCGGTCGGGCCGCTGGAGCCTCCCTATTACGACCCGGTCTACGAGCCGTTGTGGGCCGCAGCGCAGGACCTCGAAATGCCCCTGACGCTGCACGTGGGCACGGCGCGGTGGTGGCCGGAGGCGCCCGAGCTGACGCTGAAGGTCTTGTCCGATCCCTATGAGCTGACGAACTCCGACCTGCGCGCCCGAAACGCGATCGTCTGGATGATGTTCGCCGGCGTGTTCGACCGCTACCCCAAGCTCAGGGTCGGCGCGATCGAGTACGAGGCGGCTTGGGCGGCATACTTCCTGGACAAGATGGACAACGTCTACACCCAGCGGCCGGTGGATTTTGTTCCGCGCTTCAGCACCGACGCCATCCCCAGCGACCTCTTCCACAACAGCGTCTTCATCAGCTTCCAGGAGGACGCGCTCGCGGTGCGGCTCCGGGACCACATCGGCATCAACTGCCTGTGCTGGGGCTCGGACTACCCGCACGCCGAGTCCACCTTCCCGAGGTCGCGGGAGATCGTGGCCGACATTCTGGAAGGGGTGCCGGACGACGAGAAGGCGAAGATCGCCGGCGGGAATACCGCCCGGCTCTTCCGCTTCGATTGATCTCGGCCCGGGGGCGTTTACAGAAACGCGCTGATCGCGCCGGCGAGGTCGGACGCCGCGAACTCGGCGGCGTTGGCGTCGCCCCGCTCCAGTGTCATCGTCTCCAGGCTTGGGATGAGCTCGCGTAGGCGGTCGCTGCGGCGGCAGAAGTCGGCCTCGAACGGGCTGCCCGCCTCGATGTGCAGGGTCGGCGCTTGAATCGAGGGGAGCCGCGCGGCCGCGTCGTAGGTGAAGACGGCGCGGTAGACCGGCCAGATATTCTCGCGCGCCAGCTGCGCGTCGACCGCGTACTGGGCCATGAACCGCAGGAGGTGATCCGGCACGGCCTGCGTCGGCATCGTCTCGGTGAACCACCAGTGCTTCAGCACGGCCATGGTGGCCTCGGCCCAGATCTTCGGCAGGTGCGACCCGTCCGCGGCGATGGTCGCGAGTGACTCCGAGTGCGCCTCCAGTCCTTCGAGCAGCGCCGCGCGCTCCGCCTGGTCTTCCACGAGGGGAAAGCCCATCAGCACCAGCCGGTCGACCCGCGACGGCCACCCTGCGGCGAGCTCTGCGCCGATGCTCGCTCCGGTGTGCAGTCCGAAGACGTGCGCCCGCTCGATGCCGAGCGCGTCGAGCACCCCGACCGCGGCGCCTGAGAGGTCGCCGATCTCCGCGCCGGCGGGCGGCGGGTCGGAGTTGCCGCAGCCGGGCGTGTCGACGGCGATGACCCGGAACCGCGGCGACAGCTCGGGGATGAGATTGAGGTACGTCTTCGCCGACAGCGGCGCTTGGTGGAGCAGGACGAGCGCGTCGCCGTCGCCCTCCGTGATGTAGTGCACCTGACCCGAAGCAGTGTCCGCGTAGCCGCGCCGCATGGTGTTACCCCCTAGCTCAACCCGTCCCGGATAATCTTGGCCAGCCGCTCCTGCTCGCGGGGCAAGTCTGCGGGCTCGACGGGGATCGGCAGCTCGTCGAGCGCATCCTTCAGCGGCCCCTTGAGCACGTCGGCCTCCCGGTCGGAGAGGCCCCATTCGCCCACGATGTCGTCGGGGCTCCATTGGACGATCTGACGGAAGCCGTAGTCCGCCGCCGCCCGGTCCGCTATCTCGATGAGCTTCTCCACGTTAGCCTCTGCTGACCGTCCAGAGTCCGCCGTCGACGATCAGGGTATGCCCGCTCATGTAGGAGGCCTCGCTCGAGGCCAGGAAGACGATTACGCTCGCGATCTCTTCGGGTTGTCCGATGCGGCCCATCGGGTGCAGCTCCCCCAGCTCGGCGAGGGCCTCGGCGCTCTGGGTGCCGCCCCGCGATTGCGGCGTGTCCACCGGCCCCGGCGCGATGCAGTTGATGCGGATGCCGAGCGACGTGTACTGGTTGGCGGTGACGGTGGTCAGATGGATCAGCCCCGCCTTGGCGATGGAGTAGGGAACGGAGGCGCTTGCTCCCTGCACTCCCGCCATCGAAGAGATGTTGACGATGGCCCCGCCGCCGTTTTGGATCATCGCCGGGACCGCCGCGCGGATGCAGAGGAACGGCCCCTTCAGGTTGGTCGACATCATGAGGTCCCAGTCGCGCTCGGTGACCTCGGCAACGGCGGGCGTGCGCATCAGCGTGCCGGCGGCGTTGACCAACACGTCCAGGCGCCCGAAGTCGGCGAGCGCCCGCTCGACCATGCCGGAGACCATGTCGGCCTTGGAGACGTCCACGGTGAACGTTCCGACCGACAGGCCCTCGTCCTTGGCCAGCGACTGGGTCTCCTCGAGGCCCCGCGCGTTGCGGTCGGCGGCGAGCACGCGCGCGCCCTCCCGGGCAAACGACAAGACCGTGGAACGGCCGATGCCGGACGCGCCGCCGGTGATGATGGTGGCGAGGTCTTGCAGGCGGTTGCCGATGGTGAACGCTCCTTAAGGGACGCCGAGACGCGGCCTATTCTGTACGGAACGGCAACCGACGGCAAGGGAAGCGCTTTAGGCGAGGCGCTGGGCGAGCTCGCCGCCGACGAAGGCGATGGTCTCCCGGGCGCGGTCGATGGCGTTCCAGCGGTTGAAGAAGAGGTGGGTCATCCCCGCGTAGTCGAGATGCGTCGTCGGGACGCCCGCCTCCTGAAGGCGCTTGGCGTATTGCCGCCCCTCGTCGCGCAGGACGTCGTATTCGGCGGTGAGCACGAGGGCCGGGGGCAGGCCGGCGAGGCTCTCGGCCGCAGCCGGTGCGGCGTAGGGATTGGCGGCGTCGGCCTCGTCACGTAGGTAGAGGTCCCAGTACCACTGCATGCGACGCCGGGTGAGACCGGGGCCGTCGGCCTTTTCGAGATACGACGGGGTGGTGAAGTCGCGGGCCAGGACGGGCACGACGAGCGTTTGCAGGGCGAGGTCCGGCGCGGCGCGGTCGCGGGCCATGAGGGCGACTGCCGCGGCGAGGTTGCCGCCCGAGCTCACCCCCAGCACCGTGAGCCTGCCGGGGCGTATGCCGAGCGACGCCGCGTTGTCGGCGGCCCACTTCGTGGCCGTGTAGCAGTCTTCTGCAGCCGTGGGAAACCGGTGCTCCGGCGCCATGCGGTACTCGACCGAAATGCCGACGCAGCCCGACTCCCGCACCAGGTGGCGGACGGTGCCGTCCTGGTTGGCGACGGAGCCGACGACCCAGCCGCCGCCGTGGAAGTACATGAACGCGGGGCGGGGGCCTTCGCCCTCGGGCCAATAGACGCGGACGGGGACGTCGCCGTCCGGCCCTTGGGCCATCCGGTCCTCGACGCGTCCCACGGGCGGCCCTTCGAGCGCGGGCAGCGCCTCGAACCGGGCGCGGGCCTCGGCGGGCGGCAGCGTCTCGAGCGGCGGAATGCCGAGGGCGTCCCAGGCGTCTTCCGCGGCTTGGGCCTGTGGGTCGATGGGCATCGAGCGTTACCGGTTCTTGAAGACCGGGTCGCGCTTCTCGGCGAAGGCCTTGGGGCCCTCGACGCTGTCTTCCATGCCTTCGAGGTTTTGCTCGATGGCCTTGCCCAGCGCCTCGCCGTCCAGGGGCGAGAGGTAGTAGCCGCGGTAGATGCACTCCTTGATGTTGGAGGCGGCCCGCGGCGCGAGCTTCAGCATGCGCCGGGCCCAGGCCATGGCCTCGTCCATCAGCTGCTCCTGCGGCACGACCTTGTTGACGAAGCCGATCTCGTAGGCGCGCTGGGCGCTGATGCGCCCGTCGCCCCAGAGGCAGAGCTCGAGCGCGTGGCCGAGGCCGATGACGCGGGTGAGGCAGGTCATCCACTGCCCGCCGGCCCGGTTCCAGCGCACCTCCGGCACGCCGAACTCCGCGCCCTCGGCGGCGATGCGGATGTCACATTGAAGGGCGTACATGAAGCCGCCCGCCACGGCGATGCCGTTGACCGCGGCGATGGTCGGCTTCCACAGCTCGAACCGCTCGCTCAGCGGGATCCACCGCTCGTCGGGCGGCGGCACGTACTCGCCGCGCTCGCGCTTCTCCTGGTTCTCGGCGGCCTCCTTCAGGTCGATGCCCGCCGAAAATGCCCGCCCGTTGGCGGTCAGGATGGCGACGCGGGCCTCGGGGTCGTCGCGGAACTCTTTCCAGGTGTCCGTCAGCTTGCCCATCATCCCGCCGCCGACGGCGTTGAGGCGGTGGGGACGGTTCATGGTCAGCACCCAGATTTTGCCGTCTTCGACTTTGTCAACCAGCAGTACGTCTTTTTCAGTCATCTGTTCTCACCTCTCAGGGATTCGAGTCGGGGCTAGCGGTTCCGGAGGGTTGGGTCGAGCCGGTCCCGCATCGTGTCGCCGAGGAAGGCGACGCTCAGAACGACGAACGAGATCGCGATGCCGGGGATCGCCGCCACCCACCAGGCGATGTACACGAAGTCGATGCCCTCGGAGACCATGCGTCCCCAGCTCACCGCGGGCGGCGGCACGCCGACGCCCAGGAAGCTCAGCGAGGCTTCGGCGACGATCACGAGGTTCGCCTGCAGCGTCGCGAAAACGATGATGCTGGGCACGAGGTTGGGGAGCAGGTGCCGGAGCATGATCCTCAGGTCCGAGGCGCCCAGTGCGCGCGACGCCTCGACGTATTCGAGATTCCTGAGCGCCAGGGTCTCACCGCGTATCTGCCGCGTGAAATAGGGCCAGAGCAAGATCGCGATGATGCCGATGACGTTCTCGAGGCTGGGTCCCAGCGCCGCGGCGACCACGATTGCCAGCAGGAAGATCGGCAGCGAGAGCAGGACATCGGCAAACCGCATGATGATCGTATCGGTCAGCCCTCCCCGGTAGCCGGCCAAGAGCCCTAATAGGCTGCCAAGCACGGCGCTCAGGCTGATGGTGAGCAGCGCGACGCCGAGGGTGATCCGCGAGCCGTACACGATGCGGCTGAACAGGTCCCGCCCGTTCTGGTCGGTGCCGAGGAGGTGGTCGGAGCCGCCGCCTTCAACTCCCCAGGGCGCCCGCAGTGCTTCGGGAAGGGCGTTGGTGATGGGGTCGTGGGTGGCGATGAGGGGGGCGAAGATGGCGACAACCGCCAGCGCCGCGATGAGGACGGCTGCCCACCAGGTCTGGCACCAACGCGCGATCCTGCGCGTCCGGTCCCATCCCGAGGGCCGTTCCAGAGAAGCCGTTTGCGCCGCCGTCATCGGTTCCCCAAGTCAGGCCCTGCGCAGCCGCGGATCGATATAGAAGTAGGCGATGTCGATGAAGAAGTTTCCAAAGACATAGATGAACCCCAGCAGCAGCGTGATGGTCTGCACCATGGGGTAGTCCGCCCGTGTCACCGACGTGATGACCTCCCGCCCCATGCCTGGCCAGCCGAAGACGGTCTCGACGATGATCGTGCCGGTCAGCATGTTGAGGAACAGGATGCCGCCGTAGGTGGTGATGGGGAGGAGGGCGTTGCGGAAGACGTGGCGCCACGTGATCGACCGGTCCGACAGGCCCTTGGCGCGGGCCGTCCGGACGTAGTCGCGCCCCATGACCTCCAGCATGCTGGACCGCACCACGCGCATGAGTCCGCCGGCGAGGAACCACGACAGCGTCAGCACGGGGAGGACGAGGTTCTCCGGCTCTCCCCTCCCTGCCGGCGGAAGCCAGTTGAGCCAGACGGCGAACACCAAGATGAACACGATCCCCAACCAGAACGAGGGGAAGGCGTTCCCGAGGACCGCGATGAACCGCACGACAAGGTCGCCTATCGTCCCTCGATTCATGGCGGAATAGACCCCAGCCGGCACGGCGATAATCAAAAGCACCAACATGCTGAATCCGGCAAGTTCCAACGTCGCCGGGAACTTGCTCAACGCCGTATCCAATGCGTCCTGCCTCAGAAATCTGGACTCGCCGAAGTCGGCTTGGAGCAGGTCTCCCATATAGATGAAGTACTGCTCGACGTAGGATTTGTCCAAGCCGATTCTTTCGCGAAGCGCCTCGCGCTGCTCGGGCAGCGCATTCAGCGGTAGGAGGCTGGTTATGGGGTCGCCCGCCTGGCGGACCAAGATGAAGACGGCGAGGGTGATCACCCACAGGGCGACTATCGATTGGAGCAGCCGTCCACCGATGAACTTGCCCAAAGTAACGCCCTAACTGCCGCCGTAGTCGGGCGGCCGCTTCTGCAGGAAGGCCCTGGTCCCCTCGTTGTAGTCCGGCCTGGCGCGTAGCTGCTCATAGAGGACTCGCTCCATGAACCGGGCGGAGCTGAGGGGCTGGTCCATGCTCTTGTAGATGAATTCCTTGTGATATTGGGCGACGAGGGGCCCATTGGCGCAGATCACTTCGGCGAGGCTCTGCGCCGCAGGCAAGAGCTCGTCCCGGGAGGTTACCTGCTGGACGAGGCCGATGCTCAGCGCCTGGGCGGCGTCGATCATCTGGCCGGTGTAGAGGAGCCAGAAGGCCCAGCCCAGCGGCACGACTCGGGGCAGCATGTGGGCTTGGCCGCCCGCCATGTGCGACCAGCGGACCGCGGCGCAGCCGAAGGTGGCGTTGTCGGAGGCGATGCGGATGTCGGAGCCCAAGGCCATCGCGAAGCCGCCGCCTCCGGCATAGCCGTTGACCGCGGCGATAACGGGCTTGTAGACGCCTTCCTCCCAGACGAAGTCGCTGTAGACGCTGGGAGCCTTGACGGCGCGCCCGCTGGGCCAGGGTTCGCGCATCCGGCCCTCGGCCTTGTCGAGGTTCTCCTTGAGGTCGCCGCCGGATGAGAAGGCGTCGCCGGTGCCGGTCAGGATCGCCACCCAGGCGTCGTCGTCGTCCCGGAAGGTGGCCCAGGCCTCCAGCAGCCGCTCGCGCATCGCCATGTTGATGGCGTTCTTCTTCTCCGGCCGGTTCATCGTGATCGTGACCACGTGGTCGGACTTCTCGTAGAGCACGGGGGATTCGCTCATATCGTCACTCCGGGCCCGCCGGCTAGTACAGCTTTTGCTCCGTCATGAGTCTGCTTACCTCGCCGGGATCCATGCCGAGGTGGGCGACACAGACCTCCTCGGTGTGCTGGCCGAGCAGCGGGGCGTGCTCATCGTAGCACCCTGGGGTATCTGAGAGCTGGACCGGAAAGTCCTCGGCCTCGACGAATCCCATTTCGGGCTCTTCGAGCCCGACGAAGAAGCCTCGCGCCCGCAGGTGCGGGTCGGCGAGCACTTCCTCGACATCCTGGACGGCCGCCGCGGGCACGCCCCGTGCCTGCAGGTGTTCCATGACCTCGAACTTGGTGCGGGCGCCTGTCCAGGCTTCGATCTGCTCGTCGAGCTGCTCCGCTCTCTCAGGGTCGCCCTCAATGCTCTCGATGAGCCGTTCCATCTGCTCGTCCGTCTCGGCCGAGACCGCGCACCATTGGTCGTCGCCGCGGCAGGCGTAGACGCCCGAGTGCCGCGCCCACGAGGTCCGGTTCCCTTCGGGGCGGGCCTCCGCGCCGTTGACGAGATAGTCGAGGTAGACCGGGCCGAGGGGCTGGGCGCCGACGTCGATCTCGCCGGCGTCGATCCACTGCCCCTCTCCGGTGCGGGCCCGGTGAATGAGCGCCGACATCACGGCGAAGGCGGCGCAGACCCCCGACATGAAGTCAGGGTGCTGGACGCGGGCCTCGGCCGTCGGCGTGCCGCCGCCGGGGTAGTTCCACAGATACGAGTTCCCCAGAAAAGCGCCGAGGTTGGGGCCATAGCTCGCGAACCCGGCGTAGGGGCCGGTGGAGCCGAAGCCGCGGAGTCCGACGGCCACGACGTCCGGCCTGATGCGCCGAAGGTCGTCGTAGCCGAGGCCCCAGTTGGCGAGGACGCCGAGGGAGAAGTTCTCGACGACGACGTCGCTGATGCGGACGAGGTCTCTGGCGAGCGCGACGCCCTCCGCTTCCCGCAAGTTGATGGTGACGCTCTTCTGGTTGCGGTGCAGCTTGATGAAGGTGGGGGTCTTGTTCCAAGCATCGGGGTTGTGGCCGCCGCGGTGGCCGTCGGGGCGCATCCGCGACTCGACGTGCAGCACCTCGGCGCCGAAGAAGGCGAGGCTGCTTGCGCACGTCGGGCCCGCCGCGCCGGCAGTGAACGAGAGCACCCGGATGCCCTCCAGCGGGCGCTCGGTTTCTAGAGAACGATCAGCCGTCGTACTCATATCACGCCGGCCTCTTCGAGCTTTGGGAGGTCGGTCGCCATCAGGCCGAGCTCTTCGCAGTAGACCTCGCGGTTGTGCTCGCCCGGGGTGGGGGCGGGAGCGGGAGCCGGGTCCGGCAGTCCGCTGTAGCGGTGCATGGGGCCCATCTGGCGGTACTCGCCGATCTCCCGATGCGTCGTCTTGCGGAACAGTCCCCGCGCCTCGGTCTGCTCGTTCTCGACGAACTCGCGCGGCGTGTTGAGCGGGGAGACGGTGATACCCCGGCGCTGGCCTTCCTCAAAGAGGTCGACCTTGTCGTAGCGCCTCGTCAGTCCCTCCACAAAGGGATCGATGAGCTCGCTGTTCTCCCACCGGAGCTGCTGGTCTTCGAAGAGCTCGGAGCCGAGCTCGTCCGGGTGTCCCAGCCAGTCGAGCAGTGAGCGCCAGTGCTTCCTGGGCATGATGAAGATGCGGGCGTAGCCGTCGCGGCAGGGATAGACGTCGTAGAGGTCGAAGAGGCGCTGCTTCCAGCTCTGGCGGAAGGGTTTCCGGCCCGTGGCGCTGAAGATCGGGACGGCGTATCCCGCCACGTGGACGGCGGCCTCGTGGACGGCGACTTCGACCATCTGGCCGCGTCCCGACATGAGGCTGCGAAAGAGCGCCACGTTGGTCCCGACGGCGGCGTAGGAGCCGGCCAGCGCGTAGGCAAGCTCACCGGGCGCCGTGATGGGCGGCGACCCTGGCTCGCCGGCCTGCGACATGACGCCGCCGAGGGCGAAGCAGACCATGTCACTTCCCTGATAGCCGGTGTAGGGTCCCGACCTGCCGAAGTGCGTGATGCTGGTGTGGACGAGGCCGGGGTTCTCCTGGCGGAGCGACTCATGCGTCAGCCCACGGTCGTCGAGGTAGCCGGGGGGCAGGGTCTCCACCAGGACGTCGACGGTGCGGGTCAGGCGGCGCAACAAGTACTGACCGCCGGGCGCGGCCAAGTTCAACGTTATGCTCCGCTTGTTCCCGTTGTAGTGCAGGAAGTAGAGGCTGGAGTCCGGGCCGGCGACGCCGTCGATGAACGGTGGACGCGATCTTGAGGGAGAGCCGCCGGGAGGCTCGACGCTAATGACGTCGGCGCCGGCGTCGGCCAGCATCTTGACGCACAACTGACCGGGCGGCCCCGTGAGGTCGAGGACGCGGGTGCCCGCGAGCGGACCTCTAGAAATGCCGGAACGCCCCCGCGCGCGGGGGCGTTCCGTTTGCATCTCCAATGAATCGCAGCCTATTGCCGGTCGCGGCCTCTATTGGTTGACCTGCAGGAACTCGAGGTTATGCACCCGCAAGTGTCCTGGGATCAAGGGCCACTCGCCGACCCGCACGGAGGTTGCGTAGAGCTTGGGCAGGACGAACATCGGGACCCAGTAGTGGTTGTCGTACATGTACTGGTTGACCTCTGTGATGAGGGGGGCGCGCTCGTCGGGGAGCAGGGCCGCGTTGGCGGCGTCGAGCCTCACCTGCATCTCGTCGCTGCCGAACCAGAGGGGGAAGCGCTTGTGGTAGAAGAGGTTGTAGTACCCCATCGGATCGGCGTAGTTGGCGTTGCAGTACCAGTAGTAGGTCAGCTCCGGATCCGTGATGTTGATCAGGATTTCCCTGAAGTTCGTCCACTCGCCGGGCACGTTCGTCACGTTCAGGCCCAACTGGCGCCAGGAGTCGGCGACTGCTTCATGCAGGGCTAGGCCGACCGGGCCACTGGGTTGATCGACGTTTGCGATCGAAATGTCGAACCCGTCCGCGTACCCGGCCTCTGCCAGGAGCGCCTTTGCCTGCTCCAAGTCATACGGGTAAGGCTCGGAGGTGCCGGACCAGTGCGTCTGGCCGGGGAAGGTGCAAGCGCCGAGTCCGTTCAGCGTCCCGATGCCGCCGTAAAGGTTGTCGATGATCGACTGGCGGTCGATCGCGAGGTTTAGCGCGAGGCGGACCTTGGCCGCCGACTCGGGGTCGTCGCCGTCGACCCACGGC
>DAOUKH010000010.1:0-13432 GCA_034421515.1 Dehalococcoidia bacterium | reverse complement strand
TTCGTCTGTTGCTTCTGACCACCCTCGCGGGGGCCGCGGCGTTGGCCTTGGCCGCGTGTGACCGTGCCGAACTCCCAACACCGGAGCCCGGCGAGCGGCGGATCGAGGTCGACCTGCGCAACTTCGAGTTCCGGCCCGGCGTGATCGAGGTCGAGGCCGGCGAGCTGATCGGCTTCGAGCTTACCTCCTCCGACATCCGCCACACGTTCAACGTGCCGGGGACCGGCATCGAGACCGAGGTGCGCGCGGGCGTTCCTGTGCTCGAACGCTTCACGTTCGAGCGGTCCGGCGAGTACACGGTGATCTGCACGATCGCAGGTCACGCCGACGCCGGCATGGTCGGCAAGATCGTCGTCCGCTAGCGTGCGGTGGTAGGATTAGCCGCACCTCGGCGAGAGGGAGCGGCGCGGATGACGGACCCCATCGTCTTCAAGGGCCTCAAGGTCCTCGACATGTCCTGGATCGGCGTGGGCCCGCTGACGATGCGGTACCTGGCCGACTTCGGGGCCACGGTGATCCGCGTCGAGTCGGTTTCACGGCCCGACAACTCGCGGACGGTGTCGCCGTTCAAGGGCGGCCAGCCCGAGTTCAGCCTTGGTCAGTTCAACGCAAACTTCAACACGAGCAAGCTCGACCTCGGGCTGAACTTGGCGATGGAGGAGGGGCGGGACGTCATCCGCCGCCTCCTACGTGAGTGGAAGCCGGACGTGCTCGCGGAGAGCTTCACGCCAAAGACGATGGGCAAGTGGGGCCTAGACTACGAGCACGTGGACGCGATGCGGCCCGGCATCGTCTACCTGAGCACCTGTCAGCAAGGGCATACCGGTCCGCACCGTGACTTCGCGGGCTACGGCACACAGGCGACGTGCCTGGCGGGCTTCCATTCGGTGACCGGCTGGCCCGACAAGGAGCCGGTGGGGCCATACGGTGCCTACACCGACTTCGTGAACCCGCCGAACGCGCTCGTCGCCGTCCTCTCGGCGCTGGAGTACCGCAGGCGGACGGGGAAGGGGCAGTATCTCGACCTGTCCCAGTTCGAGTGCGCCATCCATTACCTTGCCCCTGCGGCCCTCGACCTTACCGCCAACGGCAGGCTCCCAGGGCGCGTGGGGAACCGAGACCCGTACTACGTGCCCCACGGCGTCTATCCCTGCGAGAACGAGGACGAGACCCGCGTCGGCGGCGCCTGGTGCGTCATTGCGGTGGGCGACGACGAGGAGTGGCGCTGTCTGGTGCGGGCGATGGGGTCGCCGTCGTGGGCCGTTGAGGAGCGCTTGGCGACGGCGGCGGACCGGCGCGAGAACGAGGACGAGATCGACGCCCGGATCGCAGCGTGGACGCAGGGCTTCACCATGCACGATCTCATGCGGCGGCTCCAAGAAGCGGGCGTGCCGTCCGGCGCAGCGCAGGCGGGGGCCGACCTCTGGTCCGACCCGCAGCTAAAGCACCGGAGCTATTTCCGCTGGCTCGACCATCCAGTCAAAGGGCCCATGCCTTACGAGGACGTACAGGCGATTCTGCCGAAGACGCCGGGGAGGCCGCGTTGGGCATCGCCTCTGGTGGGCCAGGACAATGACGAGGTACTGAAGGGCATCCTAGGCATGTCCGACGACGAGGTCGCCGGCCTGACGGAGCGGGGCGTCCTCGAGACGGCCTAGCTCGCGCTAGCTGGACGCGCCATAGAGCCGCAGTGCATTGTCCCGCAAGACCTGGCGCTTCAGCTCAGGCGTCATGTCGTTGCGGCTCGCCATCGCTTCGACCGATCCTGGGTAGATCGCGTCGAAGTGGGGGAAGTCGGTCGAGAAGACGAGGGTATGGGCGAGGCCGCTGTCGACGAGGTGCGGGATGAGCTCGTAGTCGGGCTCGACGCCGAGGAAGCACTGCCGCTCGAAGTAGAAGCTCGGCTTCTCGTCGAGGCCGGGGTAGAACCGGTGCCACTTCTCGTAGTGCTCATCCATGTGGTGGAGCCAGAAGGGGGCCCAGCCCGTGCCGTTTTCCAGGAAGCCGATCCGCAGCTTGGGATAGCGCTGGAAGACGCCGCCGGTGATGAGGGCCAGAGTCGCCGCCATGTGCTCGGCGGGATGCTGGAGCGCGTGCGCCTGCATCCAGTTGTGGGTGCGGTCCCAACCGATGGTCGGCATCTCGACGCCGAAGCCCTCATGGACGCCGATGCCCATGTCCATGTCCTGGGCGGCGGCCCAGATGGGGTCGTAGTTTGGGTGCTCGAAAGTGATGCCGCCGATCAAGTTGGGGCGCAGCATGATCGTGGCCATGCCCCGCTTCCGCACCCGCTCGATCTCCTCCAGCGCGAGCACGAGGTCCTGCTGCGGAATGACGGCGGCGCCGCGGAGGCGGTGCGGGTCGGTGGCGCAGTAGTCGATGAGCCAGTCGTTGTAGGCGCGCGCCAGCGCCATGGCGAAGCTTGAGCTGAGCAGCGCCCAGGGCAGGCTCAGCATCTCGCTGGGGTAGAGGTAGGCGATGCTCACCTGGTCGGCGTCCATCGCCTTCAGGCGGTCGTGGGGGTCGGCGCCGCCGGCTTTACGGCCGTCCTCGACACTGATCGAACTCAGGTCGTCGAGCTTCCAGCCGCCCGGCGTCATCAGCCCACCGAGGCTGCTCTTGTCCTGCGAGCCGGGGTAGGGCATGGGCAACTTGTAGACCCGGCCCTCGCAGAGAACGTTGCCCTCTTGGTTCGGCTCCCGTATCGGCTGGGGCGCCCACTCCCAGTACTTCTTGGGGAGGTACGGTTTCCACCAGTCGTAGCCGCCGAGGACGGTGTGGCCGTCGCCGTCGACCGTCTCGTAGTCGACGAATGGGCGCAGTCCGTCCGGGGTCTTGGTTTTCGCGGTGGTCATCGTAGACGCCTGAGGCTGGGAATGCTCCGGTCTGTGCTTGCGTCCAAGAATGCCACGCCGCGTCAAGGGAGACGGCGCCTCCCTTGACGTGCCGCAGGCCGCGGTCAGAGGGCGAGGTCGATCGCCTCGCGCAGGGTGGCGGCACGGGCCAGATCGAAGGTGCCGCCGTTCTCGGTGACACCGGCGGAGGAGGCGGGAACGAGGCAGGAGTCGAAGCCGAGCGTCCTCGCTTCACGGACGCGGCGGTCCATCTGGGTCACGGGGCGGAGCTCGCCGCTGAGGCCCACCTCGCCGGCGGCGACGCGGCCGCGGGTGACGGGGGCGTCGCGCAGGCTCGAGGCGATGGCCAACGCGACGCCGAGGTCGGCGGCCGGCTCGGTGATGCGAAGGCCGCCCACGACGTTGACGAAGACGTCGCAGGAGGAGAGGTTCATCCGCGCGTGCTTGCTCAGGACTGCGGTCAGGAGGGCGAGCCGCCCCGCGTCGAAGCCGTTGGCGATGCGCCGGGGCGCGGGTGAGGCGGTGGGCGTCGCCAGCGCCTGCACTTCGACGAGCAGCGGGCGGGTGCCCTCCATCGTGGGCACGATCACCGAGCCGGGGCCGGCGTGTTCGCGGCGCACGAGAAAGACCTCGGAGGCGTTCTGCACCTCGACAAGGCCGGCGTCGCGCATCTCGAAGATGCCCACCTCGCTCGTCGAGCCGAACCGGTTCTTCACTCCGCGGAGAATGCGGTAGGTGGTCGTGCCTTCGCCCTCCAGGTAGAGAACGACGTCGACCATGTGCTCCAGCAGGCGGGGCCCCGCGATCGCCCCGTCCTTCGTCACGTGCCCCGCGATGAGCGTCGGCACGCCCGAAGTCTTGGCCCATTGCAGCAGGCGGAGAGCGCATTCGCGGACTTGGGCGACGCTCCCGGGCGCGGCCTGCGCGTCACGGACGAACATGGTCTGCACGGAGTCGATGATGAGGAGCGAGGCGTCGCGCACCGAGTCGAGCACGGCGTCGAGGTCGGTCTCTGCCATCACCCGCAGGCGGCGTCCTTCGACGCCCAGGCGGTCGGCCCGCAGCTTGATCTGATGCGGCGATTCCTCGCCCGACACGTACGCCACCGGGCCATGCTCACGGGCCACCTCGTCGGCGATCTGGAGGAGCAGCGTCGACTTGCCGACGCCGGGGTCGCCCCCGACGAGCACCAGCGACCCCCGAACGATGCCGCCGCCGAGGACGCGGTTGACCTCGCGGCCAACGAGCCGGAGCCGGTCGAACTCGGCAGTGTTGACGTCGGCGAGGTCGATGGAATCGACGTCAATTGGGTTGGGAGTACCGGCGGCGTCGCGGGCCGTCAGCGAGTTCCACTCGCCGCAGTCGGCGCAGCGGCCCATCCACTTGGGGGCGGCCGCGCCGCACGCCTGACAGACGTACGCCGCGCGCCCGGTGGCCTTCGTCCGTACACTCGTCGCCATGAGGCCGCCTCCGTCCCCCTGAGATGTGTGGGGATGCTTCGGGGCGCATCGTAGCGGGCGGGGCGGGACTCGCGAAATGCCCCGGTGTCACACCCCGGCGTCGCGCAGCATGGCGTCGAGACGTGGTGCGTAGCGCCGCAGCGACGCGATGGTGCGGACTTGTCCGGTGAACGGGAAGGGTTGGCGGCAGATGTAGGAGACGGCCTCGCCCGCGATTTCCGGCGGCCACATCGGCCGGACCGTCTTCAGCTTCAGGAGCTGCGTCGTACCCGGCGTCTCGATGTTGCCCTCGATGCGCAGCGCGTTCACGCAGACTCCGTGCGGCTGCACCTCGTGGGCGAGGGTGGCGCTGAAAGCCTCCAATGCAGCTTTCGACGCGCTGTAGGCGCTGGTCTCGGCGCGCGGCCGCACCGCGGCGATGGAGGAGATGTTGACGATGTGCCCCGATCCTCTCTCCATCATGCGCGGCAGCACGGCCTTGGAGCAGATGAACGGACCGAGGGCGTTCACTCGCAGCACGAGCTCCCACCGGGAGCGCGGGAAGTCGGCCACCGGCGCCGACCAGTTGGTCCCCGCGTTGTTGATGAGGATGTCGATGCGGCCGAAGCGCCGTAGCGTCTCCTCGGCCATCGCCGTTACCGCCGCCTCGTCGGTGACGTCGAGGTCCACGGGCAGGGCGCGTCGGCCCCGCTCCTCGACCATCGCCGCCGTCTCTTCGATGGTCCCGGGGACCGGCTCGCGGCGAGCCGCCACGACGACATCGGCGCCCTGCTCGGCAAGCTCGACGGCAATCGCGCGCCCGATGCCGCGACTGCTTCCGGTCACGATTCCGACGCGTCCTTCGAACTCCTTTTGCATGGCCGGCATAGATACACCCCTTGTTATGTTGAGGGCGGCCCGTTTCGCTACGCTTCCGTATCACCGATTCTAGGCCAAACCGGCCGTTCAAGAGCGGTGCCAACCCGCCGGGTGCGTTGCGCCCAACAATAACGCAAAAATCGGGCCTATTTTTCATTGACACGGCAATTTTCGGGCTCCTAAAATGGCCCCAGCCCACCGGATCTCCGCCCTCACTCACCGAACTTGGGGATTGCTACGTGGAAGGCGTCAAGGAGCTCATCGAGCTGCAACGGCTCGACACCGAACTTCAGTCGAAGAAGCGCCGTTTGGCCGAGATCGAGGCCCTGATGAACGGGAATCAGGAGCTCCGGCAGGCCCGTGCGGTTCTCGAGCGGACGCATACCCAATTCCGCCAGCTGGAAGCCGACCAAAAATCGGTCGAGTGGGACGTCGACCAGACCCGCGACCGCATCACCCAAGTCGAGCGCCGGCTGATGGGGAATCAGGTCACGAACCCGCGTGAGCTCGAAACGCTGCAGCGCGAGATCGAGAATCTGCGCAAGCGCCAAAACGAGCTCGAAGACGCGACGCTGGAAGCGATGGAGAAGGTCGAGCGCGCCCGGCCCATCGTCGAGGCGCGAGAGAGCGCCGTTGCCAAGCTCGAAGGGGACTGGAGCGCGGCGCAGTCCGCGATGGGGTCCGAGCGGCAGGAGATCGGGGCCACTCTCCCCACGCTGGAAGAGGCGCGCGCCGAGGCCGAGGCGGCCGTGCCCGCCCTGCTCCGCCAGACCTATGACCGGATCGCCGCCAAGAAGGGCGGAGTCGGCCTTGCCAAGCTCCAAGGGTCGACGTGCACCGAGTGCCGCGTCGAGATCCCCCGCGCGCATGCCGGGCGGGTGCGCGGGGGGCAAGAGCTCGTCGCCTGCAACAGTTGCGGCCGGCTCCTTTACATGTGAGTTTTATGCGCGCGGGCCGGGAACGGTCGGCGCAGATGCGAAAGGTTGTGAACGCATGATGATGCGACGCTCGATGGCGGGGGACGTCGCCGCGCAACACCAAGCGGCCGAATCCGCGTCGGCGCGGGCCGATCAGGAGACACTCCAGGCCGTAGGCTATTTTTCCGCCGACCCGGCCGCGGAGGCCTCCGGGGTGTCCGTGGAGCAGGAGCAGGCCTTCCAAGACTTCTGCACCCGCATCGGCGCCGACGCCGTCACGATGCTTGGCGCCACACCCGGCGACCCTTCGGTCTACCGGGACCTGCTGGAGCACGTCGCGGCCCTGGACGGCGACGTCGCCGTCGTGGCCGAGGCGCTCGACGTCTTCGGCCCACGGCCCGAGGACGCGGCCCTCGCCGCCCTCGAAATCGAGCGGCTGGGCGGGCGCGTCGAGGTACTCGATCAAGGCATCCTCGACGCGAAGTTCCTCGCGATGAGCGTCTGGCCGCGCGTCCCGGGTTCGGCGAGCATCGGCGAGCGCATCAAAAAGGCGATGCGGAACCGGGCGATCCGCGGTGAGGGATTGGGGAAGCCACCCTACGGCTACCGCATCGGCAAGAACCGCAAACTCGAAGTGCACCAGGAAGAGGCGGAGACGGTCAAGCTCATCTACACGCTCTACACCCAGCAAAACCTGGGGATACGACTCATCGTGCGGCACCTCAACGAGGCGGGCATCCCCACCCGCAAGGGCGGCGCGTGGAGCCTGGTCACCGTGCGCGACATCCTGCGCAACCGCGCCTATCTGGGCACCTATAGCCGCTTCGGGTTGCGCGTGCCGGGCAGCCACCCTCCCATTGTCACGCCCGACATGTTCCGTTGGGCACAGGCGACGCTGGACGAGCGCAAGCCGAAGCGCGGCAAGTCGCAATCGGCGCCGTTCCTTCTCTCGGGCATGATCTACTGCGGCTTTTGCGGCCAGGACGACAAACGCATGGTCGGCGTCACCCGCCGTCAGTCGTGGACGCGCCGCAAGGACGGCGTGAAGACGGAGAAGCAGTACCACTACTACCAGTGCCAGGCACGCACCAACCAGAGCATGTGCCAGTACCACACGACTCGCGCGCAGGACCTCGAGAACGACGTGCTCGAGAAGCTCCGCGGCCAGCGGGGCCGCATCGGCTCGCTGAAGGGGCGGCGGCCCGCGGCCTCGGCGCAGGCGCTGCGCAAGGAGCGGCAGCAGACCGAAGCGAAGTTGAAGACGACGGAGCGCCGGATCAAGCAGGCGGCGCAGGCCGTCGGCCGGGACTCCGCAAGCCTGGCCGAATTCGACCGCCGCACCGCCGAGCTTGTGGACGAGCGGCTCGACGCCCTGGCCACGCTCCGGCAGCTCGACGGCGGCGGGCGCACCCCCCGCGACGGGGCCACCGCGGGCGAGCGGGCCGTGAAGGCCCTCGACTCCCTAAGTGAGATCTGGGAAGAAGGCCCTGTCGACGAGAAGCGCCGGCTCCTCGCGCAAATCGTTGACCGCGTCACCATGGACGACGACGGCGTCGACGTGAAGCTGAAGCTCGGCTAGCCCTAGGTCGCTCGTCCAGTCCCGTTCCGTTTCTAGACACCCCTGGGGCGGTCTTGTATGCTTGCGCCGCCCTGCGCGGGGCCCCTTCTGAAGACTTGCCTCGCCCGCGGCGTCATGTTCTTTCTCTGGAGGCGGCGATGTCTGAGGATGCGGGCGTCAAGATCGGTTATCCCTTGTTCGGCCTGGGGCCGCGGTCGTGGGCCGCGGTGTGCGAGAAGGCCGACGAGTGCGGCTTCGAGTCGATTTGGATGCAGGAGCATTTGATATTCCCGACGGAAATCCCGCCCACCTATCCCTACTCCGCCGACGGCGTCCCCCCAATCAACCCCGATACCCAGCTCTACGACGTCTGGGTGTCGCTGTCCTACATCGCGGCCCGCACCAGCAAGATCCGGCTCGCCACCAACGTCTTCATCATCCCGCTGCGCGACCCCATCGTGACGGCGCGGGCGGTGACGACGCTCGACCGTCTCTCCGGCGGCCGCCTCATCATCGGCGGCGGCGTGGGCTGGCTGAAGGAAGAGTTCGAAATCGCCGGCCAGGAGTGGCACACGCGGGGCAAACGCACCGACGAGATCATCGAGATCTGGCGCAAGCTCTGGTCGGAAGAGACCATCGAGCACCACGGCGAGCACTACGACTTCGACCCGGTGCGGTTCTGGCCGAAGTCGGCGCAGAAGCCCGGCATCCCCATCCACATCGGCGGCGAGACCGCCCCCGCGATGCGCCGCGCGGCCCGGCTCGGCGACGGTTGGATCGGCGCCGGCGGACACGACACCGAGAGCATCAAGCGCCGCGCGGATGAGCTCATGGAGCTCCGCAAGCAGGCGGGTCGCGACCACCTCCCCTTCGAGATCACCGTGGGCAGTCCGGCGGCAGGCGCGGGGGCCACGCTCGACATGGTGAAGGCCGCGCGCGATGCGGGGGCTCAGCGGGTCGTGGTCTCGCCCCCGTGGCCGCCAGAGGGCCGGCTCTCCGTCCAGTACGTCCAGGACTTCATGCAGCGGACCGGCGAGGAGATCATCGCCAAGCTCGACTAGCGCCCGCCCCGTTACGTCGAGAGGAGGCCGACCATGCCGCCGACCATCCCCTCCGAAGAAGAGGTCCTCGGCTACTTCGAGTCGTGCAGCAACTGGGGCCGGTGGGGCGGCGACGACGAGCTCGGGGCGGTCAACCACATCACGCCGGAGACGCGCAAGCGCGCCGCGGCGCTGGTGCGCGAGGGGATCACCGTGAGCTGCGGGCGGCCGCTCTCCAAGGTCATGGAGCCCGACGTCACCAACCCGTTGGTCCACTTCATGACGGGCACCGGCGAACCCTGGGCCGAGGGCAACGGCGAGCCGGGCGTGATGCAGATGTCGAGCGACTTCGTTGGCATCGCCTTTCACGGCCTCACCGTGACCCATATCGATAGCCTGGCCCACTTCTTCTGGAACGGCCGCATGTACAACGGCCTCGCCTCCGACGCGGTGACGACGCGCGAGGGCGCCACCAAGCAGTCGATCGACGTCTTGAAGGACGGCGTGGTGGGCCGCGGCATCCTGCTGGATATTCCACGGCTGCGCGGCGTCGATTGGCTTGAACCGGGGTCGTTTGTCTTCCCGGAAGACCTGGAGGCGGCGGAGCGCGCCCAGGCCGTCGAGGTCGGACCCGGCGACATCCTTCTGACCCGCGTCGGCTGTCTGCGCCAACGCAACGAGCAGGGTCCAACGGTGTGGCACTTCCAAGCGCGCGCCGGGCTCCACGCCGCCTGCCTGCCCTGGCTTCACGAACGCGGCGTCGCCATGCTGGGATCGGACAGCGCCCAGGACGCCGTCCCCGCCGGCTACCAGCGGGTGCCCATGCCGATCCACCAGGTGGGCATCGTGGCCATCGGCCTCTGGCTCATCGACAACTGCGACCTCGAAGCCTTGTCCGAGACCTGCGCGCGGCTGGGGCGCTACGAGTTCATGATGAATGTCAGCCCGCTGCGCGTCCCCAACGGAACCGGCTCGCCGGTGAACCCGACCGCCGTCTTCTAGGCGCGCCGCACTTCCTGGCAAGGAGAGAGGGGCTTTGCATGCTCGCGAGAGGCGCCCTACGAGTGATAGGCCTAGTCGCCGCCATGCTGCTGGCGGCAGTCGCCTGCGGGCCCAAGCCTCCCGGCATGCCGCTGCTGGACGCCATCGACCAGGAGAACGCGGAAGTCGTCCGAGAGCACATGGAGTTCGGGACGGACCCGAACGAGACGTTCATTCCGCGGGGCATTCCGTTCGAGGGAGCATCCGCCCTCCACGTGGCGGTCCTGAAAGACAACCGGGAGATCGCGCAGCTCCTCCTCGACAACGGCGCGGACATCGATATCAGAGCGAAAGACCAGTTCGCAGGGCCGCCGCTCGAGTGGGCCGTCTTCTTCGGCATCAGGGACATGGGCGTCTTCCTCGTCGAGTCGGGTGCGGACGTGAACGCCAAGAACGCCATCGGCACGACGCCCATCGACGCCGCCGGCGCCGACAACTCCTTCGTCTCCGGGGAGAAGCTCGACCAGCTCAACGAGAACCGGGTTTTCCTCAAGGAGTACCTCCGCGCCAATGGCGGCAAGTCCGGCCAAGCTCGCATCTCCTTGCTCGACGCCATCGATCAGGACGACCCGGACGCCGTGCGAGAGCACCTGGAGTCCGGCATCGACCCGGACGAGTCGTTCGTTCCGCCGGGAATCCCCTTCGCCGGGGCATCCGCCTTGCACATCGCCGCGCTGAAGAACAACCGAGAGATCGTGAGCATCCTCCTGGAGGGTGGCGCGGACATCGACATACGGGCGCGGGACGACTACGGGGGGTCGCCGCTGGAGTGGGCGGTATTCTTCGCCGT
Source organism: Dehalococcoidia bacterium (assembly GCA_034421515.1). Lineage (GTDB taxonomy): Bacteria > Chloroflexota > Dehalococcoidia > SHYB01 > SHYB01 > DAOUKH01. The sequence continues at coordinate 2,913 of DAOUKH010000010.1, read as the reverse complement.
CAAGGACATGGCGGTCTTCCTGGTGGAGTCGGGCGCCGACGTGAACGCCAAGAACAACGTCGGCACGACACCCATCGACGCCGCCGGCTCAGACAACCCCTTCGTCGAGGAGAAGGACTTGGCCGAGTTCAAAGAGAACCGGGCCTTCCTGAAGGACTACCTCAGCGAGAGGGGCGCCAAGTCCGGCCAATAGCGCCCGCTCGACGCCCCCACTAGGCACATGCACCCATGAGCTCGACGGACGGGGCCCGGGTCGAGCGATACCAGGGGCTCGACGGACTTCGAGGCTTCGCGATGCTGCTGGGCATCGCTCTCCATGCCACACTGCCCTACTTCTCGCGGCTAGCCGGGTTCGAGTTCGTGTGGCCCGCCGACGATGACCAATCCATTGCTCTCTTTCTCGTCTTCGACTTCATCCACACCTGGCGGATGCCGACCTTCTTCCTGTTGGCGGGGTTCTTCGCCCACTTGGTGTTGGAACGCCGAACTCTGTCGGCGTTCCTCGCCGACAGGCTGAAGAGGATCGGTCTGCCGCTGGTCCTCTTCGGGGCAGTGATGGCAGTCATCATCCCGCCGATTTGGATCTGCGGTTGGTACGGGAACCTATCGCTGGAGATATTCCGGGACGCACTCAGAGACCGGCAGGACCTGGACTCCAGCGGCGACCTCGTGGCCCATCTCTGGTTCCTGTACTACCTGCTGCTGCTGTACGCGGCGCTGCTGGTCTTGCGGTTCGTGGGCGGGCTTTGGCGGGCGCGGACGTTCCTCCCCGCGGCGGGCGGAGTCTCCCTCGGCAGATACGCAGGCGACGCCGTCTACTCCCGCCTGCCGCTGCTGCTGATTGTGGGTACGGTGCTCCTCATCCTGCTCAGGGCCGGGGACGAGTCGAAGCCCATCTGGCCGCTCAACGGACCGGACCTGCTCTACGGCGCGATCTTCTTCTTCTACGGCTACGGGCTTTACGCTCGACGGGAGCTCATCGACAAGCTGCGGGAACGGGACACGGTGGCAGTGGTGTGGATTGCCGCAGTCGTGGTCTTCTTCGTCCACCTCGCGCTGCTCGGAGCGATCGATGGGACGACGAAGTCGGGCGGCGCCGCTGCATCGCTCGAGGCCCTGAATCTGGTCGAGTCCATCTTCTACGGCGCGTCGGCCGTCTTGTTCACCTTGGGGTTCGTCGGCCTTTTCGAGCGGGTCCTCCGGTCACCCCGAGGATGGGTCCGCTGGCTCGCTGACTCGTCGTACTGGATCTACATCATGCATCTGCCGGTGGTGACCTTCCTGACTTTCTACCTCGCTCACCTCGACCGGCAGGGTTGGCTCAAGTATCTGACGGGCTTCAGCTGGCCCGCTGAGTTGAAGTTCCTCGTCGCGTGCCTCGCGACCGGCACCTTGGGGATCGTGACGTACCGCTATCTGGTGCGGTACACCCCGTTGGGCACCCTGCTCAACGGCAAGCGGAGCAGGACGCCAGCCCCGCCTACAGCGGTTTGAACTTGACGATGACGTGGCCGCCGGCATTGGCGGCGGCGGCGGTGCGGGCCATGCGTTCGGTGTGGTCGGCGCCGTACTTCTTCTCCAGGAGCGGGACCATCTGCGACACCCACTCGTCGCCTTCCATGACGTCGGCCTGCATCGGCAGCCGGTCATCGCTGTCGGGCGAGCCGATGGCGATCATCACCCGGTTGCTGGCCCGCACGTCCCAGACCTCGGACGACGAGTCCGCCGTGAGCGCGTAGAGACGCTCGCCGTCGTGGACGAACCAGAGGGGGAAGGTCGCGGTCCGACCCGCCGGGCGCTGCGTGGTCATGAACAGCTCGGCGGCGGACTGCGTCTTGTCGGCTAGCTCGGCGAGCGTCGGCATCGCTGCACCGCCTTCCAGGGGAAATCGGCGGTGAGTATACACGACGGCCGCGAAGCGGCCCGAAATTGTGCGAGGGGCGGCCCTGTTCGGCAACCGCCCCTCGGCTTCGTTATCGGTGCACGGCTCGATGGCCCGCTGTTGTTCCGCTGTACAGACCCCATGCTAGCCGCCGCGGCGGCGGCGCACGTGACGTGGCGATTACGTTTCTGTTTCACCGGCGTTTAAGCTCTGTTTCGCCGGCGTTACGACCGCGGAAGATTCCCTCGCGCTTGACACGCCTCCACGCTTTCGCGGATAGTTGCCGCACCTTCAAGAGGGAGGCCGCAATGACGCAGACTCCGACCCAAGCGCTGCCGCGCTTCACCGCCCGCATCGACCACTCCGCCCTGCCCGCCCCGATCAGCATGGCCTTCCTCGGCCTGATCCAAGCGATCTGGGACCATGGCCACCTCGACGGACAGCTCCGGGAGATGATCCGGGTGCGGTCCGCCTATCTCGCGAACTGCCGCCAGTGAAAGATCACACGAACTGCTGAGGGTCAGCAGGCAGGACTCACCAACGCCAAGGTCGCCAAGGTCGTCGACTACGAAAACTCGGACCTCTCCGAGCGGGAGAAGATGGCCCTTCGCTACGCCGACCTCGTCAAGTACAACCCGCAGGGGGTCACCGACGAGTTCATGAAGGAGCTCCAGGAGCATTTCTCCGACGCAGAAATCTGCGAGATTGGCTACATCCTCTTGGCGTACGGGGGCGCCCACAACTTCCTTTCCTCGATCGGCGAGGATGTCGTCGACGAAAACGGGAACAGCCTCGTGCGCGACGACGGGATCTTCGGCAAGGAAGGCTTCCCCCTCGTCTTCAACACCCACCAGGCCCAGACGGTCTACCAGGACCCCGAGCACCGCAGCCTCGATGCGGCGCTGCCAGAGACGCCGTTCCTCACCGACGCTCCGGCGCCGGAGGTGCAGCCCGACCGTCCCAGCAGCCACAACAGCGAGGTCCGCTAGCCGCTCCACGCCTTGACCAGCGCCCCGTTCTTCGTCAACCAG
>DAOUKH010000009.1:0-74105 GCA_034421515.1 Dehalococcoidia bacterium | reverse complement strand
GGACGTGGGCGTCCCCGGCGGCTCAGGTGTGGGCGTCCCCGGCGGCTCGGGCGTGGATGTCCCCGGCGGCTCGGGTGTGGATGTCCCCGGCGGCTCGGGTGTGGACGTCCCCGGCGGCGTGGGCGTCGCCGTCGGTGTGGGTGTGGGCGTCGCCGGCGGCTCAGGCGTGGGCGTCGTCGGCGGCGCGGGTGTGGGCGTCGGCGCCGGTGGAGGCGGCGGTGGCGGCCCCGGCGGAGGCGGCGGTGGCGGGTTCCCATTCGTATCGTCGTCGGCGATCGTCGTAGTGATGGAACTCGTGCCCAGCGTGGGCGTGGGCCCGCCGCCGCCGGAGGGGCTCGAGATGCTCACGGTGAAGCTCTCGCCCGTTCCCTCGTCGACGGTGTCCTCGGTGGTGCTCACGGTGAAGGTCTGGGCTCCCGCCGCCGTCCCGGTGAAGGTGAGGGTGCCCGCCTTGGCCGTGTAGTCCGACCCTGCCGTGGCGGTGCCGTTGGCGGTGGTGTAGAAGACGGTCAGGTCTTCAGTCGGTGTGACGCCCGACGGCGACAGCGACACTGTGTAGGCCGTCGTCACGTCGCCCTCGTCCACCGTCGCCGGGCCGCTGATGCTGATGGTGATCGGGTCGCTCTCCGCGATCGTCGCCGTGGCGCTCCCGGCAGACGTGTCTACCGACAGCTGCGACGACAGCGTCGAGGTGATCGTCCCCAGCGTCACCGTGAAGCCCTCGGCCGGCTCGGATAGCACATCGTCCGTCGCCGCGATCGTGATGGTCTGCGTCGCCCCGGCCGGCGAGTTCGCCGCGAAGGTCACCGTCCCCGAGGTCGTCCCTAGGTCCGCGGCCACGGCGGCGTCGGTTCCTAGAGGCGCGCTCCACGCCACCTGCACCTCTGCAGCTACCTGCTTGGACAGCGTGACGGTGAAGACCGCGTCAGCACCCTCCGAGACGCTCGACACGGGGCCGGATATGCTCAGCGTCGCCCCGTCCAGTTGCTGGCTTTGCGAGTGGTCCGTCAGCGTGATTTCGGCCGAACTGACCGTCAGATCCGTCGCCGTTCCGGAGACGGTGATGGTCTCGCTTCCCTCCACGATGTCGTCGTTCGTCGGGTCGAGGGTCAGCGTCCCCGTCCCATTTGAGGCGTTCGCCGGGATGGTAACGCTGGCCAGGGAGGTGGTCACCGTGTAGTCGGTGTCCTTGGTGGCGGAGCCGCCGAGGGCGCTGATGGTCACGACCGTCGCGCCGGGCAGGGTGGCGCCGTTCAGGGTCGCGGTCACCGTCACCGACGTCGCCTCATCGTCCTCCCTCAGGCTGTTGGGGCTGACGCTCAAGGAGATGTCAGAGACCTCGTCGTCGTCCGTGATCGTCGTCGTCACCGAGGAGCTCGTTCCCAGCGTGGGCGTGGGCCCGCCGCCGCCGGAGGGGCTCGAGATCGTCACCGTGAAGGTCTCCCCAGACTCGTCGATCGTGTCTTGCCTCGTCTGCACCGTGAAGGTCTGCGACCCCGCCGCCGCGTTGGTGAAGGTGAGGGTGCCCGCCTTCGCTGTGTAGTCGGAGCCGGCGGTGGCCGTTCCGTTGGAGGTGGCGTAGGAGACGGTCAGGTCGGATGTCGGCGTCACGCCGGAGGGCGACAGGGAGACAGTATAGTTGGTGGTGGCGTCCCCCTCGTCCACCGTCGACGGGCCGCTGATGGAGATGGTGATCGGATCGCTCTCGGAAATGGTTGCGGTGGCGGCGCTCGCCCCGTTCTTCAGGGAGAGCTGGGAGGAGAGTGTGGAGGTGATCGCCCCCAGGGTCACTGTGAAGCTCTCCGCCGTCTCCGACAGCTTCTCGTCGCTCCCGACGTGAGCGTCCGGGTCGAGCCCCGCGAGTACACGCCCCCGAATGAAGCCCTCGGTCTTGGTGAGCCCCGCGGCCACGCAGTTCACCCGGATGCCGTGCTCGGCCCACTCCGCGGCAAGCATGCGCGTCATCTGCTGCAGACCGGCCTTCGCCGAGCCGTACGGCATGAACTCCCGCGCCCCGGAGTTCGCCGCCTCCGAAGAAATGTTGACGATGACGCCGCCGCTCTGCTTCGACATCACGGGGAAGACCGCCTGCGAGCAGAGGAACGGCCCCCGCAGGTTCAGGTTCACCATGCGGTCCCAAATCGAGTCGGTGACCTCGGCCGCGGCGACCCGATGGTTGCCGCCCGCGTTGTTCACCAGCACGTCGACTCGCCCGTAGGCCTCGGCCGTCCGCTCCACCATCGCCTCGACGGCGTCGCGCTCACGCACATCAGTCGGCACGACGAGCGCGCCATGCCCCGCCTCTTGCAGCTCCGACGCCACCCGCTCCAGGTTTTCGATCTTGCGGCTCGCCAGCACCACGCGCGCGCCGTGGTCGGCGAAGACGTGGGCGATGGCGCGCCCGATGCCCGTCCCACCGCCGGTGACGATGGCGACGCGGCCCGTGAGATCGAGAAGGGAATCAGGCATGGCGGCGGCGAGTGTACAATGGCGCCTTCAGAGCGGCAACGGGGAGCGCCAATGGACACGACGAGCACCGCCGACAGGCTGAACATGCCGCTGGGCGAAGCGATTTTCACCCTCCGGGCGATACGCCGCCTGAAGCCGGACCCGATTCCCGACGAAGACCTGCGCGCCGTCCTTGAGGCGGCGATCAGGGCCCCAAACGGCGGCAATACCCAGCCCTGGCGCTTCCTCGTCGTGCGAGACCCCGCGCTGAGGACCAAGCTCGGCGTGCTCTACCGGGAAGCTTGGTGGGCCAAGCGCCGTGACGAAGGCATCATGGGGCCGGAGGACCTGCCCGACACCCCGACTCGCCGCGCCGCGATGCGGCTCGCCGACGAGATCGGCGGCTCGCCGGTCATGGTGCTCGTCTGTGCTGCGGCACGCGGCCACGCCGCCGCGGAGTCCGTGATCCCGGCGGCCCAGAACCTGCTGCTCGCCGCCCGGGCCCTCGGCATCGGCGGGACCATCACCACCCTGCACCCCACCGTGGAGGAACGGGTGCACGCCCTCTTCGGCATACCCGATAAGGCGCAGGTCGTCTACTGCATTCCTCTGGGCTATCCCCGCGGCAGGTTCGGGCCCACGACGCGCAAGCCCCTGGGCGAGGTCAGCGCGATCGACTGTTGGGACACGCCGACCGGGTGGTAGGTAACCGACCGGCTGGCGGCGGTCAGTCCGTCCGCGGCGGCCGCGTCATGCGCAGCCCGATCATCGCGATCAACGCAGCCACGATGGCGACGATAAGGTTTCCGGTGAGCACAACGGCGAGCAGGACCACCGCCAACATGACGACGTACTCAAACGCCAGCCGCTTGAACGTCGGCAGCGACCGCCTCGGCCTCTGCGGTTCCTGGTCCATGCTCTCCCCCCGCTACGCAGGCTCGCGGGCGCCCAGGCTCTCCCGCAGGTGCTTCAGCCCGAAGGCATGGTTCTCCTCGGTGAAGCTCGCCACGCAGGCCTCCGGCGTCTCGATCCGATAGCCGCGGTAGAACGCGTCCGCCGCCGTGTGCAGCACGCAGACGTCGGTGCACACCCCCACAATCGTCAGCCGCTCAGGGGCCAGCGCGCGGACGCGGGCCTCGAAAGCCGGGTTCGTGAAGCCGCTGTAGGCGTGCTTCTCGAACACTTCGCCCTTGGGCACAAGCTCTCCCAACTCGGGCACGATCTCCGCCTCTATGGAACCCTTCATGCAGTGCGCCGGAAAGACGCCGAGGGCGATCTCCGGGTCCGCCGCCTCGTGCGCGTCGCAGGTAAACAGGACGGTCTCCCCCACGCCGAGCCGCCGCTCGATAAGCTCACCAATCGGATCGATCACCCGGCGCGCCCCCTCGCCACAGGAAAGCGGGTACCCCTCTTCGAGAAAGCCCCGCAGCATGTCCACCACGATCACTACGTCCGCCAAGCCGCTCCTCCACCCCCCTGCAGGGAGTGGCGAAGTATAGCACGCCCCTCCGGGGGAAACTCCTTAGACCTCCCTCCCTCTATGGGAGGGACTGTGGGAGGGGGTACTCACCCGGCGCGGCGGTGGCGCGCTCTTACCTCTTCTCCCAAGGGGAGAAGATCGAGATGAGGGGCCCCCGTCAACCGCCAACGCCCATCGACGCCCGCGCCTCCCTAGCACACCACCCCCCGATGGTAGAATCCTAATCCCTTCAGTTGGACGACAGCGGCAGGCCGCCGAATAGGAGATAACGGCCGAATGGCAACCGTAACCACCGCCTACGCGCAAAGAGGCGTCCGCCCACTCATCGCCATGGACTGCTCCCCACCCCGCTCTGGCGACCCCTCCTTCGCCGATGCCCTCGCCGGCATCGAGGCCGACTTCGTTTGCGCCGCCTACAGCCCCGGCCGCTCGGCGCGTATGGACCCCGTGGCCGCCGCCTCCTCGGTCCGGCGCGTCGCCGGCATCGACGCCATCTTCAGCATCGCCACCCGCGACATGAACCGCCTCGCCCTCCAGATGCACCTGCTCGGTGCGCAGGCCCTCGGCCTCGACAACGTCCTCGTCCTCTCCGGCGACGACTTCTCCGCCAAGGACTTGACCCGGACTCGGCCCGTCCGCGACGTCGCCCCAACCGGCCTGCTGGCCGACATCCGCGCCATGAACGAAGGCCGCGACTTCAAAGGGCTGAAGCTTGCCGCGCCGACCGCACTCTGCGCGGGTGCCGCCATCGACCTCAGCAAGGGCGTCGAGTCGGAGGCCGCGCTGGCCCAACGGAAGGTCGACGCCGGCGCCGAGTTCATCCTCGCCCAGCCGACCTACGACCCCGCGCCGCGCCGCGACTTCCTCGCCCGCTACGAGACGCTCGCGGGCGCGCCCTTCGCCCTTCCGGTATTCTGGGGAGTGCAATTGCTGACGCGGGATGGCCTGGTTTTCGGCGACCCGCCGCCGCGCTTGGTGGACGAGATCGCCCAAGGCCGCCCCCCGGCCGACGCCGCGGTCGAGGTCGCCGGAGCGCTGCGAGACGCGGGCGCCGATGCCTTCTACGTCGTGCCCCCCATCCTGAAGGGTGGGAGGCGGGACTACGAGGCCGCCCGCGACGCCATCGCCGCCATCAAGAAGCTCGAACGCCACCCATGAAGATCGCCGACAAGCTCGCCGAGCCGGGCCATAGCTTCTCCTTCGAGTTCTTCCCCCCCAAGGACGACAAGTCGGCGCAGGCCCTGCTCCGTGCCGCCGAGCGCCTCCAAGGCCTCAACCCCGCCTACGTCTCCGTGACCTGGGGCGCGGGCGGGAGCACCCGCCGCAAGACCCTCGATGTCGTCCAGATGATCAAGTCCCGCTTCGGCCTGGAGAGCATGGCCCACCTGACCTGCGTCGGCGCCTCCAAGGCCGAAATCGACGCCATCCTCGCCGACATCGACGCGCGGGGCATCGAGAACGTCCTCGCCCTGCGCGGCGACCCGCCCCAGGGCGACACCTCGTTCACCCCGCACCCCGACGGCCTCGCCCACGCCGACGAGCTCGTGGCCCGCATCCGGTCGAAGTGGAACTTCTCGATCGGCGTGGCCGGCTACCCGGAAGGCCACATCGAGTCACCAAGCCTAGAGGCCGACCTCGACAACCTCAAGCGCAAGATCGACGCGGGCGGCGACTTCATCGTCACCCAGCTCTTCTTCGAGAACGACGCCTTCTTCGGCTTCCTCGAGCGCGTCCGCGCCGCCGGCATCGGCGTCCCGGTTCTCCCCGGCATCATGCCCGTCACCAACGTCGGTCAGATCAAGCGCTTCACCGAGCTCTGCGGCGCATCGATACCCAAGCCGCTCCTCGCACGCATCGAGGCCGTCGCCAACGACCGCGACGCCGTCATCGCCGAGGGGATCGACTACGCCACGCGCCAGTGCCGGGAGCTTCTGGAGCAGGGAGCCAAGGGCGTGCACTTCTACACGCTCAACCTCTCCCGCTCCACGAAGACCGTGCTCGAAAACCTGCGGGCGGCGGGCATCGCCCGCGCCGTCTAGGCGGCGCCCAAGCTACATACCTATGGCGGAGCCGGCCCGAGCCGTGGGGTCGGTGCGGACGTTGACTACCGCCGGCCCGTCCGCGGCGAAGGCGCGGTCGAGGGCCGCCCGGATGTCCTCGGGGTTCTCCACCCACTCCCCGTGGCAGCCGATGGCGGCCATCATCTCGTCATAGCGCTGCCATCCCAGCTCGCGCCCCACGCTGCCGTAGGAGCCCCGGCTGGTGAAGCCGGCGTTGTTGCAGATGACGACCTTGATATTCAGGTTGTGGCGCACCGCCGTGTCCATCTCCATGCCGTTCCACCCGAAGGCACCGTCGCCGCTGAGCACGACGACCCGCTTGTCGGGGTTGGCCGCCTGCGCCCCGAGTCCGAACGGCACGCCGACCCCCATGACGCCGTGCGGGCCGGCGTTGAGCCGGTGCCGCGGCATGAACGTGGGGATCGAGTGGCGGGCGAAGCCCAACGTCTCGTGCCCGTCCACCACCAGGACGTCATCGGGGGCCATCGCCTCGCGGAGCTCCCGGCACAGACGCAGCGGGTGAATCGGATCGGCGTCGGAGTGCAGGAGGTCTTGCGCGCGCTCCTCGCGGGCCGCGTCTGAGGCCCTGAGCGTCTCCACCCACTCCCCGTAGGCGGCGGAGTCAATGCGGCCCTTGGCCTCTTCCGTCAGTTGCTCCAGCACGGCACGGGCGTCGCCCAGGATGCCCACGTCGACGGCCCGGTTGTGGCCGAGCCCCTTCCCGTCCACGTTCACCTCGATGACCTTCGCGTCCGCGTTGAAGCGGGGCGCGCGCAGGTTGAACAGCATCGCGTTCGCTCGCGTGCCGACCACGCAAATCGCGTCCGCTTCCTTGAACGCGCCGCTCCGAGCGCCGGGGAAGAAGAGGTCGTGGTCCTCGGAGATCGCCCCCCGGCCCTGCGGCGTGGTGAAGAATGGTATGCCCGTCGCCTCAACAAAGGCCCGCAGCTCGGCCTCTGCCTCCGACCAGAAGATGCCGCTGCCGGTGATTACCAGCGGCTTCTTCGCCCCGGCGAGCACGCCGATAGCCTCGCGCACCAGCGCGGGGTCGCCGAAAGCGCGGGCGCTGACCCGGTACCGCTCGGGGTACATGACCCGCTCCTCATCGACCTCCCGCGTCAGCACGTCGCCCGGAGCGTCCAGATAGACGGCGCCCTTGCAGCCGTCCTGGGCGTGGCGGAAGCCGATGCTCAGATACTCGGGAATGCGGTGCGTGAGGTCCATCTTCATCGCCAGCTTGGTCACCGACTTGAACATCGGCACCTGGTCCATCTCCTGGAACACCTCGACGCCGATCCCCTCGATGGAGGACGAGCCGCCCACGCAGATCACGGGGCACGCGTCGGCCTGCGCGTTGGCGACGCCGGTGATGGCGTTCGCGGTGCCCGGCCCTGCCGTCGTGACGCAGATGCCGGTCTTGCCCGTAGCCCGGGCATAAGCGTGCGCCGCCATGGCCGCTGCCTGCTCATGGCGGACGTAGTAGCAGGTCAGACCCAGTTTCTCAGCCTCGGCGATGATCGGCGAGATTGGCCCGCCCATCAGATAGAACAGCGTATCGACGCCCTCGTTCTGCAGCGCCTTCGCCACCAAATACGACCCGCTCACCTTCGCCATGACGACCTCCTGCTATCCAACCCGGCGGTTTGCCCGCGCCATACTACCCCATCCGCCGCCGCTTCACGCGCCCTAGTCGGGATCGACCGCGATAACGACCTTGCCGAACCCAAACAGCGGCTCGAAGACCAACGTGAGCCCTCCGGCATCGTGGGGAATCTCGAAGACGATCGGGCCCCGCTTCACCTGGCCCCCGTCGAACGAGCCGTTGACGGGCGACCGAATGGCCGACCACGTCGCCGGGTGGATGGTATAGCTATAGCCCTGCGAATCCTTGAGGGTTAGCTGCTTCTCGGAGTCAATCTCAGTGATCGCGGTCGAGAGGTTCCTGACCGCCAGGTCGAGCACCACGAACCGGCGTCCGGCATCGGGCCGGACGGGCAAACCCTCCGTCAGCGACCGCGCGCCGTGGAGCAGCAGTTCCACATCGTCCCCGGCTTGGACGGGCTCGCCGGTGGCGAAGATGGTCGGCGGTGTTTCGCCGGGGATGAGGGCCGGCGGCTCAATGGCCCGCGGACTCGGCCCGAGCGCGATGAGGGCCTCCTGGGCGCTGAAGGTGCGCAGCGTGAAGCTGAGGACCATCTCCTCCGCGTCGGACTCGGCCTCGAACACGACCTCGCTCCGGATGCGCTCGCCGGGGCTGATGACGCCCTCGCCGGGAAGCGGCGCCCCCCTCGCGAACTCCCCCCACCTGCGGTCCGGATCGTAGACGCGCGTCGCCGAGTCCTTGAGTCGAATGTAGAAGAGCCTCGATACGTCCCGCTCCCCGGCGTTGACCAAGGCTAGATCGACCGCGACGTACCGCTTGCCCGGGTTCGGCCGAATGTGCACCGGGAGGTCCGGCTCTCTCCACCCCAGCACCACCGCGACCAGGTCGCCCAGCCGGATCAGGTCGCCTATGCCGAACTCCGTCACGCTCTGGGTCAACGGCTGGGGAATCGGAACGGGCGTGGCCGTCGGACTCGGCGAGGAGGGAAGCGGCGCGGTGCGCCCCATCCTGAGGAAGGGAAGGTCCTCCAGGACCGTGGCCGCCGAAACGGCGAAGCCGGACGAAGCCGGCGAGCCGGGCTCCGAGACGTTGACTCCGGTGATGCGCCCGTCCAGGGTGAACAACGGCCCGCCCAAGTGGTCGGGATCGACCGGCGACCGTGTACGGACCAACCAGCGGAGGGTCGACGAGTCGAACTCAATGCCGGCTACCTCGGTCTCAGCGATCACCGCCCGGTCCCCGCCCAGCGAGTACCCCATCGCAAACACCGTATCGCCCGCTGGCGGCGCGATGACGTTGCCCAACGTTGCCACCCGGAAGTCTTCCGAGCAGCAGATACGGACAAGCGCCAGATTCCTCACCTCGTCGACGCCGACTACCTCCCCCGTATGGAGCGCGGCGTCGTTGACCAGCACCGCAATCGCTGTGCCGTCCTCGACGACTTGGTATGCGGTGAGGACGAGCGCCCCGGCGTCCGCGTCGGTATCGATGATCACGCCGGAGCCCACGTTCAAGAGCGTCTGAATCTTGACCACGCTCGGTCGCACGGTAGCAGCCGTCACCGCCAGCGTTTGCCGGTTTGTGGGCGTGGGACTGGGCGGCGGCAGCGCGGTGGGGGTGACCGTCGGCGTCGCCGTCGGACGCGGCGTCGGCGTCCGAGTCCGGCCTGGCACTGGCGTCGGCGTGGGCTCGGGCGTCCAAGTCGGCGCCGGGGTCCACGTCGGCACCGGAGTCCAGGTCGGCCCGGGCGTTGGTGTCCTTGTGGGCGTACGCGTTGGCGCAGGGGTGCTCGTTGGCGTCGGTGTGAGCGTCGGGGTCGGGGTCAGAGTGGGCGTGGGCGTCGGAAGTGGAGTCGCCGTCGGTGTAGCCGTGGCTGTCGGCGTCGGCGTTGGACGCGGAGTGGGCGTGGGTACCTGTGTAGCCGTCGGGCGCGGAGTCGGCTCGACGGGAACAGGGGTCGGCTCCGGCCCCCGGCATGCCGCCACCGCCAGCAGCGCGGCGCAGACAACTATGAGCGCGCGTGTCGTCACGGCACCCGTCCCAGCCCTAACTTGCGCCGGCGTCGCGGACGCGCGGCATCACTTCGTTGACCACGAGCTCCAGGCACTCATGCCCAAGCTCGGCGGACATCCCGCCCATGGTTGGACGCAGGTTCAGCGACGCCCAGTCGCCGAGCACCTGACGCTGGCGCAGCATGAACTCGGTACACTCCTCCGGCGTCATCACCCGGTAGATCCCCTGCTCCTTCAGAATATCCGCGTTCGGCGCGGTGAAGAACATCATGTTCGGGTCGTCGTCGTTGTATTTCGCGTACGCGTTCCACTCGTGGAGCGCGTGCGGCGCGATGGCGTCCCATGCGCGCTCTGGGTCGCGGGAGACGTGCAGGTGAAACGGGTGCGGCTCCGGCGGACTCGGCAGCTCCGGCCCCGGGTCCTTCCCGAGCTTCGCCATCTCGTCCCGATACGGCCCCCACCACCGAGGCCCCACCGGAATGAAGCCGTCAGCGTACCGTGCCGCTCGGCGCGCCGCCGCCTCACTGTTACCCCCGAGCATGATCTTGGGCCGCGGCTGCTGCACCGGCCTCGGACGCACCTTCACGCCCTTCAGTTTCCAGAACTGGCCGTCGTAGTCGAACGGCCCCTCGTCCTCCCAGCAACGCCGGATGATGTCGAGGGCCTCGTCCATGCGCGCCGCCCGCTCGTTGCGGGGCACGCCGAACCCGTCGAACTCCTTGTGGTGATAGCCGCCCGCAACGCCGAGCGTGAACCGCCCGCCGCTCAGGCAGTCGAGCACCGCCCCGTCCTCGGCCACGCTCAACGGATGGTGCAGCGGCAGCACCATGATCGCGAACCAGATCTCCATGCGCTTCGTCCGCGCCGCGATCGCCCCCGCCATCACGAACTGCGAGGGCAGGTAGCCGTCGTCCTCGAAGTGGTGCTCGGCGAGGGCCACACGTGCGATCCCGTTCTGGTCGGCGTATTCCATCATCTCCAGGAACTCACCGTAGAGTTGCTGGTGCGAGCGCCCCGAGATCGGCGGGTTGCGGAGAAAGGCGTTTATTGAGACCTGCACGGCGCCCCCTTCGGTCATCGCGGACGGACAACGGCGGTGACCACGAGACCGGCGGAGCAAAGCGCCGCGCAAAGGAGTGATCACCGGAAGCGAGCCTACCAGCGGCGCTGGGGGATGACAAGAAGCGAAGCCGCCCCGGATCCCTATCCGAACGCGATGCGGAAGAGTCGGCGCACCAGGTCGTCAGTCTCGATATCCGCGAGCTCGCGAGGCTCAAACCAGCGTAGGTCGAGCGACTCCTCGCTCACGCGAGGCTCAGATCCCGGCCCGGCCCGCACGAGAAAGCAGGTGTCGAGGTGCAGATGCTCCGGCTCGCCGGGGCGGGACGGTATCACGTGGATGTCGAGATTGACCGGTACCGGATTGATGGCGAGGTCGGCGATCCCGCTCTCCTCCACCGCCTCCCGCAGCGCCACGCCCACAAGGTTGGCGTCGCCGTCGGCGTGCCCCCCCAACTGCAGCCACCGCCCCAGCTTGCGGTGATAGGTCAGCAGCGCCCGCCGCTCCTCATGGTCGAGTACCAACGCCGACCCCGTCAGGTGCCCCGGCGGGCACGTCCGCCGGTGCGCGTCCTCCGGGTGCACCTCGATGAACGCCAGCATCCGCTCGCGCACCGCCCGCTGCGCCTCATCCGGCGCCTCGTACGCCAGCAACACGCGCCGCGCCGCATCAAGATTATCGGTCGGCGGAAAAGGCCCCCGGACAAACCGCATCGCGGCCGCAGTCTACCAGCCACCGCCCCACCCGCGGCAGGCGCCCCTACTCCGTCACCTCGTACTCCACCTCCGCTACCTTCCGCCCCTCGTCGTACACGTACACCCAGTACTTGCCGGGTTCGGTTCCTGCTGATCGTCCGATCCCCGTATAGCCGACTTCGATATGATGACTGCTGCCGCTGTATCCAAGTGTTGTCCTCAACGTCACTTCGCGGCGACGGAACATGAACCCATCTTCGAAGAACTCCACGATCTCCAGCTGTGTCTCGTGTAACCCGCTATCGGTTGGATGGGAATAGTCAATCGTCAGCCATACCGGCCCCGCGACATCCGAGCCGGAGAAGCCGAAGATAGGTGGCCCCCCCTGGAACAGCGCCAGGTACGCGCCCTCGATTCGCCCATTGATGCCGGGAAGATCGGGGTCGACCGGCCCGCGGTCCAGGTGGGAGGTGTCGTATTCCTCGGTTCCGTCGTACCACCGCCCCACTACGGTATCCACGAGGATGCCTCGGTCGGGCGCGCCGGCCTTGAAGGCCTCCCTGATTTCGTCGATACCAATCTGGCCAGCTTCCGACATTAGATAGAGGCTTCGAAATCCCTCCCGGAACGCAGTATCCCCCAAGGTGTAGTACAAGTCCAAGAAGAAACGGCCACCAAGGCTGAAGTTGCATTTTCTCGTGGTCAGCGCATAGGGGTCGCTGGCCTCTAGGTCCGCTATGCTGCGAAGTTCGGGGCAGGGATAAGAGATGGCCAGCCGGGGGGCCCCGGCGCGGCCGTCTTCCGTGATCGGCATCATCACCGTCGCCGCGCCTTGTTCGATCCAAGCAGCGTGGCCCCTCCAATAGTAACGGGCCAACTCACGAGCCCAGCTGTTTACGAATCTCTCAGGCTCCTGTCCGTCGAGGCGCGCGGGGAAGACGATGTGAGTCCCCGTGTGGCCTGCGCCGAAGCCTTCTTCCTTGAAAAACAAGAGCACGGATGCGGCCGGGAAAGGCAACCCCATGAACGACTCCGCGTTGCGGACCGTACGCTCTAACACGTCCATGCTGCGCGGCGATCCCGGGCCGGTCCGGATGATGGTCAGGACCACCTCGCCCGCGAGTGGAAGGTCGATGGTGCGTACTTCCTCTTCCACGGCTCCCGGCCCCTGATCCAGCAAGAGGAACATCCGGTCCGGATTCGAGTCGCTCAAATCGCCTAGTGTCATGACGACCTTCGCCCACTCATCCGAGATACCCACGCTCAGACCCGGGTGCTCCAGCACCTCTTGGAATAGGTGCGGCTGCCTGGAGGCCAAATGCCACAGCAACCCCATCGCGCCGGCGTCGACGGCATCGACCGTCTCCAGGAACGGCATCTCAAGTATCCGCAGCGCCGCCGCTTGGTCCTTTGTCGCTATCTCCGTAACACGAATAGCTACGATTCGTTCAGATTCGTCGAGTCCATCCTCGACCCACGGTTTCTCGAGGACGGCCCGGAGCGCCCTCGTACTGCGGTCCGCCGCGTCCCGCAGGGCCTCCACAGCCAGGGCGTCGGCACGCTCGACGGTCTCTAGGAAAGGCAACTCAAGAATCCGCTGCGCCGCCGCATGGTCCCTTGCCCTTATCGCTCTCAGGAGGCTGATCACGGTGCGTTCGGATTCGTCGAGCCCATCCTCGACCCACGGTACGGCCCGCTGAAATTGCCCCGGGAACAGACTCGCTAGACGTCGCAGGGACTCCATCGTGGCGCCGTCTTCATCCTCGACGGTCTCGAGGAAGGGCATGCTGAGAATCCTTAATGCCGCTGCCTCGTCCGTCCGCGCGATAGACGCGAGATGGGCCATGACAGCGCGTTCGGTCCCATTGACGCCATCCTCGATCCAGGGCTGGGCTACGAGGACGTTGAAGACTTCCATGAACCCCAGAGCGGTGCGCAGTAGCTCCAGCAAGCCCCGTCGTTCGTCTTCCTCGATACCGTCCGCGACCCACGGGAGCGCCTTGATAGCCGCTGCCGCGTCCGGATTGCTCGAATCGAGTTGAGGACCCTCTCGCAAGGTCAACCAGACCGCGGCGTAGGGCGGGCTTGGCGTCGCGGTGGGCGTGGCCGTTGGCACCAAGGTGGGCGTTGCCGTCGGCTCTGGCGTGGGCGTGGCCGTCGGCGCCAGGGTGGCCGTCGCCGTCGGCTCCGGTGTGGGCGTGGCCGTCAGCGCCGGCGTGGCCGTCGCGATCGGGGGTGTGGCAATCGGCACCGCCGCAGGCGTGGCGGTCGGTACTAGCGTCGGCGTCGCGGTCGGCGGCACCGTGGGCGTGGCAGTCGGCTCCGGCGTGGGGCTTTCGCTGCTACAGGCAGCGACCAAGGCCGCGAGCGCGCCAAAAAGCGCCGCGGTACTCAGAAGTCGGCGTAGCGAGACTCCTAATATGACCGGAGTGACCTCCCTCCCGGTCGCCGAAGGCTCCACGCGGCATCCTACCGCGCCAAGAACCCTCCGTCGAGGTAGAGCGTATGGCCGGTGACGTAGGAGGCGGCGTCCGAGCACAACCAGAGGACGGCGTTGGCGACCTCCTCGGCCGTCCCCATGCGGCCGATGGGCTGCATGTTTTCGAGGAACTCGCGGGGGACGCTCTGCGCAGTGCGCTCGTTCATCGGCGTGTCGATGGCGGCGGGGCAGGTCGCGTTGACCCGGATGCCGCTGCCGATCTGCTCCAGGGCGACACTGCGGGTGATGTTGGCCACGGCGGCCTTGGTGGCGACGTAGGCGTGGGTGCCGGGAGCGCCGACGACGCCCAGAATCGAGGAAGCGTTGACGATCGCGCCGCTCCCCTGCTTGTTCATCTGCCGCACCTCGTGCTTCATGCACAGCATGACGCCCGTGAGGTTGATGGCGAGGTAGCGGTCCCAGCTATCGCGCTCCTGGTCGGTGATGGGCACGCCGCCCTGTTCGATCCCCGCGTTGTTGAAGGCGCAGTCGAGCCGTCCGTAACGTTCGACCGCAGCCCCAACGGCAGCCTCCACCTGCGCCTCGTCGGAAACATCACAGGCGACGAAGGCGACCGTGCCGCCCTCCGCCACGATCGCCGCGGCGGCGGCCTCGCCGCCCTCGACGTTGATGTCGGCCAAGATGACGCCGGCGCCCTCGCGCGCGAAACCCCGCGCCGTCGCCAGCCCGATCCCCGACGCGGCCCCGGTCACCAGCGCCGCCTTCCCGTTGAAGTTGTAGTCCATGTCGTTGCTCCTTGGGCGTCGCGCTACTGGGCGGTCAGGCCGCCGTCGACGGACATGCAGTGGCCCGTGATGAACGACGCCTGATCGGAAGCGAGCCAGGCCACCGCCTCGCCGATCTCGCTCGGCGCTCCGATCTGGCCTCGCGAGATGGTCGGCTGCATCATGAACTGCTGGCGGAGTTCCGCCGTTGCCTGGGCCGAGATCCGGGCCACCATCGGCGTGTCCACGCCCCCGGGACAGACCGCGTTAATGCGAATCCCGCTGCGCGCATACTCCACGGCGGCCGCCTTCGTTAGCTGGAGGACGCCGCCCTTCGAGGCGCTGTAGACCGCCATGCCAGGCACGGCGCTGATCCCCGACGACGAGCCGGTGTTCACGATGGCGCCCCCGCCCTGCTCCAGCATCACCGGTAGCTCGTACTTCATGCAGAGAAAGACGCCCTTCAGGTTGACACCGATGATGCGGTCGAAGTTCTCGACCTCGTTGTCGGCGACGCGAGCGTAGGGGTCCCCCTCAATGCCGGCGTTGTTGAACGCGCAGTCGAGCCGCCCATGCATCTCGACGACGTGTTTGACCAGCGCCTCGACCGAGCCGGGGTCGGTGACGTCGCAGCGCGCGAACGCCGCCTCGCCGCCCGCGTCCTCGATCATCCGGGCCGTCTCCGTCCCGCCCTCTTCGAGCACGTCGGCGACGACCACCTTGGCGCCCTCGCGGGCGAAGATGCCCGCGGTGGCGCGTCCGATGCCCGACGCCCCGCCGGTCACCAGCGCGATCTTTCCTTCAAGTAGCTTCGGCACGTCTCTCCTCCGAACAGGCGGGCGAATAGCGCCGCCCGCGACCGCAGGCACTATAGGCGGCGGAAAGGCGGGCAGCAACCGGGAGCGTGCTAGGACGCGTAGTACATAATGGAAGAAGGACTTCAACGAAGCGGCTAGACCGCGCCCGGCGCCCCGCGCGCCGTCAAGGAGGACGCATGGAGCACGAAATCCTGTACCAACCGTCGTACGCGCTCGCCAAGGTCTCGCTGCGCCAAGGCGAGTCGATCGTCGCCGAGTCCGGCGCCATGGTCGCCATGTCGGACACCATCGAGATCAAGACCGAGGCGCGCGGCGGCCTCTTTGGCGGCCTGAAGCGCTCCATGCTGGGCGGCGAGAGCTTCTTCCAGAACACCTTCGCCGCCGAGAGCGGCCCCGGCGAGGTCATGCTCGCTCCCGCGCTCCCCGGCGACATCGTCCACCTCCGCCTGAACGGCGAGACGGTCTACGTGCAGTCGGGCTCCTACATGGCGTCCTCGCCCGAGATCGACGTCGACACCTCTTGGGGCGGCGCCAAGGCCTTCTTCTCGAAAGAGGGGCTCTTCCTGATCAAGGCCTCCGGCATGGGCGACCTCTTCCTCAGCAGCTACGGCGGCATCCACGAGATCACCCTCAACCCCGGCGAGAGCTACACCATCGACACCGGCCACATGGTCGCCTTCGACGGGACCGTCGACTACAACGTGCGGCGCGTCGGTGGGCTCAAGTCCACCTTCTTCAGCGGTGAGGGCCTCGTCGCCACCTACAGCGGGACAGGAAGGGTCTTCATGCAGACCCGCAGCGAGGACGCTTACCTCTCCTGGCTTATTCCGCAGCTCCCCAAGCGCGGCTAGGGACCACGGCGGCGACGGCGTGCCAGGCGCGCTCGAGGGCGTCCGCTATCTCGACTTGGCCCGCGTCGGGCCCGGCGGCCACTGCTCGCGCATCCTCGCCGACATGGGCGCCGACGTCATCCGCGTCGCCGAGCCCGCACCAAGCGCCGCCCGCCGCGCCGCCCTCCCCGCCGACGAGTCCCGCACCTACAGCCTCCGCCGCAACACCCGCGCCATCGGCCTCGACCTGAAAAGCGAGACCGGCCGCGCCGTCCTCTACCGCCTCGCCGCAACGGCGGACGCCATGGGCGTCGGCTTCCGCCCCGGCACGCCCGAGCGCCTCGGCATCGACTACGACACGATGGCCAAGGTCAACCCCCGCCTCGTCTACTGCTCCATGACCGGCTACGGCGCGACCGGCCCCTACGCCGGCTACGCGGGCCACGACATCAACTACCAGTCCCTCGCCGGGCTCGCCGCCTTGAACGGCGACCCCGGCCACAAGCCCCATCCCGCGGGCACCGTCGGCGACGCCGCCGGCGGCGGCATGCAAGGCGTCATCGGCATCCTCGCGGCGATCATCGCCCGCGGCCGCACCGGACGCGGCCAGTTCGTCGACGCAGGCGCCACCGACGGCCTCCTCAACCTCGTCCACCGCTGGTTCGAAATGGAGCACGAGACCGGCATCCCGGTCACCCGCGGCTCCGAGATGACCCTCCGCAAGTACGCGTGGTACGACACCTACGAGACCAAAGACGGCAAGTACGTCAGCGTCGGCGCGGTCGAGCCCTACTTCTACGCCAACCTCTGCCGGGCCCTCGGCCGCGAGGACTTCATCGAGCACCAGTACGACGACGCCCGAATCGACGACATGCGCGCCGCATTCACCGCCATCTTCCGCACCCGCACCCGCGACGAGTGGGTCGCCGACCTCATGCCCACCGACTGCTGCGTCGCCCCGGTCTACGAGATCGGCGAACTCGCAGACGACCCCCACTTCCAGTGCCGCGGCGCATTCGCCGACTACGAGCGCCCACCAGGGGAGCGCGCCCGCCAGGTCGCCCCAATGACCAAGTTCGGCGGCACCCCGTCCGCCATCGAGCACGTGGAACCAAAGCTCGGCGACTTCACCCGCGACATCCTCGCCTCGGCGGGCTACACGCTCCCCGAAATCGACGCCCTCCTCGCTACCGGCTCAGTCGTGTAGCGCGTAGCGGGGCTTCCGCCCGCGGCCTCCGCGTGCTACTATTCCACCCGGAACAGACACAAGCTCCGCGCCTTTAAGTCGGTCCGGCGAGGCTGACAAGGGAAGTATGCGGTACTCAACGCACCGAGCGTTTAGCGGCGCTCCTCCATATCGGCTTGAAGGAGGCCTCCGGCCCGGACCGGAGGTCTTTTCTTGTGAGGCGCGCCATGCGTGAGAAGGAAGTCCTCGACGCCGAGGACATCCGCCGCGCCCTCGTGCGGATCGCCCACGAGATCGTCGAGCGCAACCATGGCGCAGCCGGCCTGCTCTTCGTCGGCGTGCTCACCCGCGGCCTGCCATTGGCCCGGCGGCTTGCCGACCACGTCGCCGAATTCGAGGGCGCGCACGTCCCCGTCGGCGCCCTCGACATCGGCCTCTACCGCGACGACCTCTCCAGCCACCGCTCGCCGCTCCACAAGACCGACCTCCCCGCCAATCTCACCAATACCACCGTCGTCCTCATCGACGACGTCCTCTACACCGGCCGCAGCATCCGCGCCGCCATGGACGCGCTGATGGACTTCGGCCGCCCCAAGCAGATCCAGCTCGCCGTCCTCGTCGACCGCGGCCACCGCGAGCTCCCCATTCGCGCCGACTACGTGGGCAAGAACATCCCCACGTCACGCAACGAGGGCGTCCGCGTCCATGTCTACGAAGTGGACGGCGCCGACGGCGTCATGATCGCCGATACCCCCGAGAGAGGCCGCCGCGGCGCCCAGGAAAGGAGCTCGGCATGACGATGACCGAAAAGCGCTCCGAGACACAGGTGGCCGAGCCCTCGCCGCCGGCGGCGTTCGACGCTCCCCGCCGCCACATCCTCGACCTCGATGACTTCACCCGCGACGAGATCGAGGGCGTCATCGAGACGGCGGAAGCGATGCGCGAGGTGCTGGGTCGGGAGATCCGCAAGGTGCCGACCCTGCGAGGCCGCACCGTCATCACCCTCTTCGCCGAGCCCAGCACGCGGACGCGGGCCTCCTTCGAGCACGCCGGCAAGATCATGAGCGCCGACGTCATCAACATCGCCGCCTCCGACAGCAGCCGCGTCAAGGGCGAGTCGCTCGTCGATACCGCCCGCACCCTCGAGGCCATGGGCGCGGACGTGATCATCGTGCGGAGCGGCTTCTCCGGCGCGTCTCACGTCATCGCCCGCAACACCGGCGTCAAGGTCATCAACGGCGGCGACGGCGCGCACGCCCACCCCAGCCAGGCCCTCCTTGATCTCTTTACCATCCGCGAGCGGCTCGGGGCCATCGACGGCCTCCGCGTCGCTATCGTCGGCGACGTGCTCCATAGCCGCGTCGCCCGCTCCAACCTCTGGGGGCTTCAGAAGCTCGGCGCGTCGGTCGTCGTCTGCGGCCCGCCCACCCTCCTCCCCTTCGACGCCATCACCGCCTTCGACCCCGGCAACACCGGCTTCCTCTCCATCGAGACCGACCTCGACCGCGCCCTCGATGGCGCGGACGTCGTGATGGCGCTCCGCATCCAGAAGGAGCGCCAGAGCGCCGGGCTCCTCTCCACGCTCCGCGAATACGTCCGCTTCTATCAGGTAAACGAAGAGCGGATGCGGCGCGCCAAGCCCGGCGCGATGGTGATGCACCCCGGCCCGATGAACGAGGGCATCGAGATAAGCCACGGGCTCGCCTACGGGGCCCGCTCCCTCATCGAGACCCAGGTCACCAACGGCGTCGCCGTCCGCATGGCCCTCCTCTACCTGCTCGCCTCCGGGGAGCGCGGCGAGTGAACGCCCCACTCCTCCTCCGCGGCGGACGCCTCATCGACCCGGCAAGCGGGCTCGACGGGACCGGCGATTTGCTCATCGCCGGCGGCGTGGTCGTCGAGGCCACCCTCGGCGGCCTCGACGCGCTGCCGGAAGGCGCTGAAGTGATCGACGCCTCCGGCCTCGCCGTCATGCCCGGCTTCATCGATCTCCACGCCCACCTCCGCGAGCCGGGCTTTGAGGAGAAAGAGACCATCGCCACCGGCGCGCGGGCTGCGGCCAGGGGCGGCTTCACTACCATCTGCTGTATGCCCAACACCGATCCCGCCATCGACTCCCGCGCCACCCTCGACTTCGTCATGGGCCGCGCCGCCTCCGCGGCGGTGCGCGTCCTGCCCGTCGCCGCCGTCTCCAAGGGGCGGAAGGGCACGGAGCTCGTTGAGATGGCCGAGCTCGCCGAGGGCGGCGCGGTCGCCTTCTCCGACGACGGCAGCCCCGTGCTCACGCCGGGCCTCCTCCGCAGCGCCCTCGCCTATGCCAAGACCCTCGGCGCGCCCATCATGGACCACTGCGAGGAGCCTTCCTACGTCGGCTGCGCCATGCACGAGGGACACGTCTCGACGCGCCTCGGGCTCCGTGGACAGCCCGCCGCCGCCGAGGACGCCATGGTCGCTCGAGGCATCCAACTCGCCGAGCTCACCGGCGGCCACTTCCACGCCGCCCATATGAGCACCCTCGGCGGGCTCGACCTCGTGCGGCGGGCCAAAGAACGCGGCATCCCCATCACCGCCGAGGTCGCCCCCCACCACCTCACCCTTACCGACGAGTGGGTCGCAGGCGACCGCGACCTCCACGGTGCCCCGGCGACCGGCCTCTCCGGCCCGGCGGCGGCCTACGACACCAACACCAAGGTCAACCCCCCCCTACGCCCCCGCCCTCACATCGAGGCCCTGATCGAGGGCCTGGCCGACGGCTCTATCGACGCCATCGCCACCGACCATGCGCCGCACGCCACCGTCGACAAGCTCTGTGAATACGACGTCGCCGCCTACGGCATCAGCGGCTTCGAGACCGCCTTCGGCGCGCTCATGACCCTGGTGCACTCCGGGCGCGTCCCTCTGCCCACGATGGTCGCCGCGCTCACCGCAGGCCCCGCCCGCGTCCTCGGCGGCCCCAGCGCCCGCTTGGGACGGCTCACCAAGGGTGCGC
Organism: Dehalococcoidia bacterium; assembly: GCA_034421515.1. Taxonomy (GTDB): domain Bacteria; phylum Chloroflexota; class Dehalococcoidia; order SHYB01; family SHYB01; genus DAOUKH01. The sequence goes on along the minus strand of DAOUKH010000009.1, from coordinate 53,720 downwards.
CCGCCGACGTGACCCTCGCCGACCTCGACGAGGAGTGGACCGTCGACCCCCAGGCATTCGCGTCGCTCGGCAAAAACACCCCGCTCGGCGGGCAACGCCTGAAAGGACGCGTGGTCGCGACCCTCAGCGGGGGCGTCATCGTGCACAACGAACGGCAGGAGGCAGTGACCCGTGGCTGAAGCATTCCTGACGCTGGAAGACGGCGCGGTTTTTCGAGGAGACGCCTTCGGCGCGAAGGCGACCTCCGTCGGCGAGGTCGTCTTCAACACCAGCATGACCGGATATCAGGAGATCCTTACCGATCCCTCCTACGCCGGCCAGATCGTCACTCCGACCTACCCGATGATCGGCAACTACGGCGTCAACCGCGCCGACGTCGAGTCCCGCCGCATCCAGGTCCGCGGCTTCGTCGTCCGCCAGCACTGCGACCGCCCCAGCCACCAGCGCAACGAGATGACGGTGCACGAATATCTGGCAGCCGAGGGCATCCCCGGCCTCGCCGGCGTCGACACCCGGGCGCTCACCCGCCGGCTCCGCAACCGCGGTGTCATGATGGGCGTGCTTACCTCCGAGGCAACCCCCGACGAGGCGCTGAAGGTCCTGCGGGACAGCCCGTCCTACGACGAGCAGGACTACGTCCGGTCAGTCATGGCCGAACAAGGCGAGCCGTGGAGCGGCGGCGACCGGCCCCGGCGCCGTATCACCGTCGTCGATATGGGCGTCAAGCACAACATCCTGCGCCTACTCCGGGCGCGGGGCTGCGACGTCGCCACCGTCCCCGCCTCCACCACCGGCGAGGAGATCCTCGCCGCCAACCCCGACGGCATCCTCCTCTCACCCGGCCCCGGCGACCCCGCCCCCCTCGACTACATGATCGCCAGCACCAAGGCCATCCTGGGGCGGCGGCCTATCATGGGCATCTGCCTGGGGCACCAGGTGATCGCCCATGCCCTGGGCGGCACCACCTACAAGCTGAAGTTCGGCCACCGCGGCGGCAACCACCCCGTCCGCGACAACGCCACCGGCCGCGTCTACATCACCGCCCAGAACCACGGCTACGCGGTCGACCCCGACTCGCTGCCCGGCGAGGCCGAGGTGAGCCACGTCAACCTCAACGACGGCACCGTCGAAGGCTTGCGCCACACCTCGCTGCCCCTCCTCACCATCCAGTACCACTCCGAGGCGGCGCCCGGCCCCCTCGACAACGTCGAGATGTTCGACCGCTTCCTCGCCATGGTCGACGAGGCCCGCTAGCCCCGGCCATGAACGGCGGCGCAACCGAAGAGCAGTACATCTGGTTCGCCGACGTCGCCCAGCGCGCCTACGACTGCGACTTCTGTCCACGCATGGAGCGGAACTCCGCCGTCCTCGGCCCCCTCAATGGGCGCATCGAGGCCCGCGTCTTCGTCATCGGCGAGGCCCCCGGACGGTTCGGCTCCGCCGTCACCCGCGTCCCCTTCCAGGGCGACCGCAGCGGCGAGAACTTCCAGCGCCTCCTCGAACACGCTGGGCTCCGGCGCGGCGACCTCTTCATCGCGAACGCCGTCCAGTGCAACCCCAAGGACGCCCAGGGCCGCAACGACCGTCCCACCAACACCGAGTTGCGCAACTGCTCGAACTACCTGCGCGAGATGATCGACATCGTGCAGCCCCCCTACGTCGTCACCCTCGGCGTAAGGGCCCTCGACGCCCTCCACCTCATCGAGACGCACAGCATCAAGCTCAAGGATGCCGTCGCGACTGCCGTCCCCTGGCGCGGGACCAAGGTCGTGCCCCTCTACCACCCCAGCGGCCGTGCAATGGCCAATCGCCCCTTCGAGCAACAGGCCAAGGACTACGAGCGCCTCGGCGTCATCCTCCGCACCGACCCCGCCTACAGGCCCCTAGGCCCTCCCGAACACCAACCCCTCGACCTGTAGAAGCGCCGCCCCCTTAAGCCTCTCTCCCTCTGAGACTGACTGAGAGGGCCGGGGCGGGGCCGGGGGGTCTTCCCTCTTCTCCCCACGGGAGAAGATTGAGATGAGGGGCCCCACTACCGCCACCGGTTAGCGAAGCCCGACACCCGGCGCCCGGCTACTCGCCGGTGAACTTCGGCGGGCGCTTCTCCATGAACGCAGTCGCCGCCTCGACGTGGTCCTTCGTCTGGAAGGACAGCCCTTCCGTGGCGAGGCTCATCTCGAGCACCAGGTTGATGTTCTGCCAGATCATCCGGTTGACCGCCATCTTGGTCCAGCGGATTGCCGCCCCGGGCCCGTTCGCCAGCTCCGCAGCGAAGGCCAAGGCCTCGTCCAGCAGCTCGTCGTGCGGCATCACGTGATTCACAAGGCCGATCTTCTCCGCCTTTGCGCCATCGACGTAGGCCCCCGCCATCAAGAACTCCTTGGCGCGGTGCGGCCCGACCAGCAGCGGCCAGATCACCGCCCCGCCGTCGCCGGCCACGAGCCCGACCTGCACGTGCGTGTCGCCGATGCGCGCCTGGTCGCTCATGTAGATCACGTCGCACATCAGCGCGATCGTCGCGCCCAAGCCCGCCGCGGGCCCGTTCACCGCGGCGATGATCGGCGCTTCGCAGTTAGCGAAGGCCTGGATGAGGTACTTCGGCCCTCGTGTGTAGTGCAGTGGCGATCGGTCCTGGATGGTGTCGCCCATCGTGCTGATGTCGCCCCCGGCGCAGAACGCCTTGCCCGCGCCGGTGAGCACGATCGCCCCAACGTCGGGGTCGGTACTCAGGTCTTCGAGGATAAGCTCCAGCCCTTCATGCAGCGCCGAGTCGATGGCGTTGCGCTTCTCCGGCCGGTTCATCGTCACTACCGCGACGCGGTCCTTCATCTCCACGTCGAGATGGTTTTCCTCGTACTTACTGTAGTCGCCCAAGGGAGCCTCCAGGATGCCGTGTCTCGGCGGGGATTATACGGGATTGCGCGCGGACCGGAAGCGGCGCCGCAAGCCTACCCCTCCGTGCCTTCTTCCAAAACAGCGAGATACCGGTCGTAGACGAAGATCCGGTTGCGCTTCCGTCCCGTGATCTCCCGCGCGATGCCGAGGCCGACGAGCAGCCCCATGGCCGACGCGGCGGCGGGAAACGAGAGTCCCGTGCGCTTGCTCACGTTGGCGATGGTGAGAATCGGCCGCGCCATGAGCTCGTGGTGTGCGCGCAGCGCCGAGCCGGCCCGCCGCGTGGCCTCGATCCGGCCGCGGTCCTCGGCGAACATCCGCGACAGACGCTCGGCCGTGGAGACGACCCCGTCGGCCGTCTCCCGGACGCCCTCCAAGAAGAAGGCGAGCCACGCCTCCCAGTCGCCGGTCCGGCGCACGTGGTCGAGCAGTGCATAGTAGGTGGAGCGCCGCTCCTTCAGGCAGAGGCTCAGGTAAAGGATTGGGTCGCGCAGCACGTCCGCATGGCAGAGCAGAAACGTGATCAGTAACCGCCCCACGCGCCCATTCCCGTCGAGGAATGGGTGAATGGTCTCGAACTGCACGTGCGCAAGGGCGGCCCGCACCAGCGCCGGCATGCCGTCGTCCTCGGTATGCAGGAAGCCTTCCAGGTCGCCCATGCACGCCGCCACCTCGGTATGGGGCGGCGGGACGAAGACGGCGTTGCCGGGGCGGCTGCCCCCGATCCAGTTCTGCGAGCGTCGGAACTCCCCCGGCGCCTTGCTGCTCCCCCGCCCGCTCGACAGCAGAATCTCGTGAATTTCTCGAATCAGCCGGTTCGACAGCGGAAATCCCTCGCGCATGCGCCGCAGGCCGTGGTCCATCGCCGTCACGTAGTTCGACACCTCCCGGACATCGTCGAGGGGGACGCCCGGCGCCTCTTCAAGCTCGAACAGCATGAGGTCGGAGATGGACGACTGCGTCCCCTCGATGCGAGAGGACAGCACTGCCTCCTTGCGGATGGAGGCATAGATCAGCAGGTCTCTGTCCGGCAGTTGGGCGGAGGCGCCGTCAAGACGCCCCAGGGAAAGAGCGGCGTCGAACAGGGCCTGCTGCAAGCCGCCCTCGATGACTAGGGGCGGCTCCGGAGGCAGGGGATTGGGAATGAAGGCGCGCACCTGCTCGCCTCCATCCGCGCTCACCCAGTAGCGCCCGGTCTCGCCGCGTTGCATGGAACTGCGCTCCTCCGCAATCAAAGCCTACGTCGCAAAACTTAATAGCCTGTCACTCTATCAAGAATACGGCGCTAAAACTTAATAAACAAGCGCTCTATTAAGTTCTAGGCCGCCGCTATTAAGCTCAACGCCAAAGAACTTAACAACGCCGGCGTTGAAACGCTAGCGGCCAACGTTGAATAGCCGGCCGCGCTACAGCCGCGGCGGCGTGGCGTTGCGCCGCCTCCGCCAGGAGTCAGTAATCTCCGGCGGCTGGTACCCGACCTCCGCCCCAAGCGGGTTCACGTCCGACCCCGGCGTGACCAGCTCGTCGATGCGGTCCAGGACCTCCTGGCTCAGATCGACGTCCACCGCGCCGAGCTGCCCCGTCAGGTGCTCCATCGTCCGCGGCCCGATGATCGCCGACGTCACCGCCGGATGGTTGAGCACGAACGCCACCGCGAGGTGCACCAGGGAGATGCCCGACTGCTCGGCGAGCGGCACCAACGCCTCGATGATGTCCAGCTTGCGCTCGGCAATGGGGTCGCCCGAGACCGGCTTGCCCAGCAGCGACTTCGCCGGGGCGTCCTCCCACCCCTCGACGCGCCGCCGCATCGTCGGAATCGAGCTGCGCGGCGCGTCGGGGAAGGGCTGGCCTCGGCGGTAGCGTCCACTGAGCCACCCTTGGCTCAGTGGACTCCACGTGATGACGCCCATGCCGTAGCGGGCGCTGGTAGGCAGCGAGTCCTTCTCAGCCCCGCGGGCCAAGATCGAGTAGGGCGGCTGCTGGCAGCGGAACCGCTCGTAGCCCCGCTTCTCCGCGATCCAATGCGACTCCGCGATCAGGGACCCGGGGAACGTGCAGCTGCCGATATAGCGCACCTTCCCCGCCCGCACCAGGTCGGTCAGCGCGCTCATCGTCTCTTCCAAGTCCGTCAGTGGATCGTGACGATGCACTTGGTAGAGGTCGATCCAGTCCGTCTTCAGACGCCTCAGGCTGTCGTCGACCGCACGCACGATCCAGCGCCGCGAGCTGCCGTGCTCGTTGATGTCGCCCCCCATCGGGTGATGGACCTTGGTGGCGAGGACCACATTGTCACGCCGCCCCCGCAGCGCCTCCCCCACGATCTGCTCCGACTCCCCGCCGGAGTAGACGTCGGCCGTGTCGATGAAGTTGATCCCCGTGTCCAGCGCGGCATGGACGATGCGCATGCAGGCGACGCGGTCGGGGTTCCCGTACGAGCCGAACATCATCGTGCCCAGACAGAGCTGGCTCACCTGCACGCCGGTGCGGCCGAGAAGCCGGTACTTCATCCGATGCTCGCCTCCTCTAGAAGTCCAGGCCGTAGAGCTTCGCCGCGTTGCCGCGCGTGATCTTGTCCCGCGCTTCATCGCCGACCCCGGCGAAGACCCGGTCGATCGTGGCCATCGAGTTCGGCCACGTCGTGTCCGAGTGCGGGTAGTCCGAGGCCCACATCACCGATTCGTCACCAATCAGGTCGAGGTCGTGCAGCCCCGTGACGTCCTCCTCGAACGTGGCGAAGAGGTTGCGCCCGAACCAGTCTCGCGGCCCCGATTCCAGGTGCACGCCCGTCCACGCGCTGTGGCGCTTCCGCACGTGCTCGCCACGCTCGATGAAGAAGCCGAGCCACCCGATCCCGCCCTCGACGGATACGAGCCTGAGGTTCGGATACCGGTCGAACGCCCCCGTCCACATGATGCGCGCCAGCGTCTCCGCCATGCCGATCGGGCCGATGTGCATGTAGATCGACCCGCCGCCGGGCATCGCCATCGTCTCGGCGCGCGCCGGCAGCGACCGCGGCCGCCCCGAGTGCACGCTGAGCGGCATCCCGACCTCGTTCGCGGCCGCCCAGAACGGCTCGAAGTAGGGATCGTTCCAGTCGCGCCCGCCAGGCGGAATGTACGGGATCAGCGCCCCGCGGATTCCCGGCAGCGTCCCCAGACGCTCCAGCTCCTCGATGGCCTCCTCCGTCGTGTCCATCGGTAGCAGCCCGATGCCCACGAGCCGGTCCGGCGCCGTCGAGCAAAACTCCGACATGTGATCGTTGTAGACCCGGTAGACCTCGCGGGCGAGCTCCGGGCTCAGCCGCACCTGGTCCATCATCATGTCCAGGCAGATGTTGGGGTACAGCACCGATGCCGAGACGCCGTCCGTCTCCATGTCCCGGAGGCGCCCCGCGGGGTCGTAGCTCCCCACCGGCACGTCGTCCCACGTGAGTCCCTTGTCCGTGAACTCCGACGCCGAGCGCCCCGCCATCACCAGGATCCCCAACGGACGCGGCGCCTGATCGGCAACCGCGAAGCCCTGGCCGCCGTCGGGAAGTTCCACCAGCCGCGGCGCTTGGTCGCGCAGGTGTGCGGGCAGCCGCTCCTGCCACAGCGTTGGCGGCTCCTGCAGGTGGTCGTCGGCGGAAACGACTACGCGTTCGGTCATGCTCTCTCCTCACCGTGCCGCGGGCAGGCCGATTGTAGCAGGGGCGGGCCGGGGGAGCGCCGTTGTATAATCCCCGCCGGCCCCGTAACAGGACTCCTTGGAGGAACCGGCAATGGAGATTCGCTTTACCGCCGAACAGGAAGCGTGGCGTGACGAGGTCCGCGCCTTCCTCGACAAAGAGCTCCCGCCCGAGAAGGAGTTCAACCACGAGTTCGAGGAAGACCCCGATCTCTGGGACTTCGCCCGCGAGTTCACCCGCAAGGTCGGCGAGCAGGGCTGGATCGGCCTGACCTGGCCCAAGGAATACGGCGGCCTCGAACGTACCTCGATCGAAAAGACGATCATGATGGAGGAGTTCACCTACCGCGAGGCGCCGATGATCAACATGATCGGCTGGGGCCTCGCCGCGGGCAGCCTCCTCGTCGGCGGCACCCACGAGCAGAAGCTCAAGTTCCTCCCCGCCATCGCCAAGATGGAGACCTTCTGGGCCGAGGGCCTCACCGAGCCCGACGCCGGCTCCGACCTCGCCTCCCTCCAGACCTCCGCCGTCCGCGACGGCGACTATTGGGTCGTCAATGGCCAGAAGACCTACACCACCTGGGGCACCCACGCCGACGTCCTCTACCTGGCCGCCCGCACCAACCCCGACGTCCCCAAGCACAAGGGCATCACCGTCTTCTGCCTCGATCTCTCGCTCCCCGGCATCAGCTTCTCGCCACTCTTCAACCTCGGAGGCGGACGGCAGAACCACACCTACCTGGACAACGTCCGCATCCCCAACGACATGATGGTCGGCGAGGAGGGCATGGGCTGGTACTACATCATGAACGCCTTCTACGGCGGAGGCGGCGGCTACGCCGGCCACTCCAAGTACCAACGCATGCTCGACGACGTCGTCGCCTACTGCAAGGAGACCACCCGCTACGGCAAGCCCTTGATCAAGGACCCCATGGTGCGCCACGAGCTCGCCAACATGGCGATCACCGTCGAGACGCTCAAGCTGCTCACCTACGAGGGCCTGTCGGCCTCCAAGTCGACCGAGCCACCGGCCTTCGGCGGCGCCCTGGGCGTGGTCATAACCAAGGAGGCCCAGCCGCTCTTCGCCCAGGCGATCACCCGCATCGTCGGGCCGATGAGCCAGGTGAAGAAGGGCAAATGGGCGCCGATGGCCGGGCACGCCGAGGAGTGGTACCGCGGCTCCTTCGCCAACCACGCCGGCGGCACGTCGCAAGTGAAACGCATGGTCCTGGCCACCCGCGGCCTCGGGCTGCCGCGATAGGAGAACGGCCATGGATCTCACCTTCAACGAACAGCAGCGCGCCATCCAGCAGACCGCCCGAGACTTCTTCACGGCCAACGCCACCGCCGAGGTCATACGGGAGCTCGAAGAGAGCGGCCCCGGCTACTCCCAAGAGCTCTGGAAGGAGATGGCCGCCCTCGACTGGCTCGGCCTCACCTACCCCGAGCAGTACGGCGGCGCCGGCGGCGGGCTCCTCGACCTCTACCCCATCTACGTCGAGATGGGCCGCTCCATCTTTCCCAGCCCCCACCTCTCCACCGTCGTCCTCGCCGGCGAGACCATCCTCGCCCTCGGCAGCGAGGAGCAGAAGCAGGACATCCTGCCCCGCATTGTCAGGGGTGACCTCGTCCTGCCCCTCGCCGTCATCGAGCCGACCGGCGAGTACGGCCCCGAGGGCGTCCACACCACCGCCACGCCCGACGGTGACGGTTACCGGCTCCGCGGCGCCAAGAGCCTCGTCCCCTATGCCGAGGCGGCCGAGCAGATCCTGATCGGGGCGCGCACCGGCCCGGGACGGCTCGACGGCACGCTCTTCCTTGTCGACCCCCAGGCCGACGGCGTGACCGTCGAGCCCATGGACAACATCGCCGGCTACCGCCTCTACGCCGTCACCCTTGAGGACGTCAGCGTCCCCGCGAGCGCCATGGTGGGCGGACTCAACCAGGCCTACGCCGCCGCCACGGTGGTGGTCGACCGCGCCCGCGTGCTCCAGTGCGCCGAGATCGTCGGCGCCGGCGAGAAGATGCTCGACTTCACCGTCGGCTACGCTAAGGACCGCGTCCAGTTCGGCCGCCCCATCGGCCAATATCAGGCCGTGCAGTACCTCTGCTCCGACATCGCCATCGACATGCACCTCGCCTCCCTGCTCTCCCGTCAGGCCGCTTGGCTCATCGACGAGGGCGAGCCCTACGCCAAAGAGGTCGCCATGGCCAAGGCCCACGCCAGCAAGGCCGCCCAGCACATGGCCCACCAGGCCCACGAGGTACACGCCGGCGCCGCCTTCATGCTCGAGCACGACCTCCAGCTCTACACCCGCCGCGCCAAGCACTGGGAGTTCAACCTCGGCGACGCCGCCTACCACGAAGAACTCGTCGCCCAAGCCCTCGAAGCTTAGGCGCCGCCGGGCCGGTGAGCCGCTATAATGCCGCCAGCCCCGCCCTGCGGGGGCCAGGAGGGCGCCGTGATCGACCGCTCCATCGCTGATCTGGACGGCAAGACCGCCATCGTCACCGGCGGAGGCCGGGGCATCGGCAAGGGCCTCGCCCTGGGGCTTGCCGCCTTCGGTGCCAACGTCGTCATCGCCGAGCGCAAGCCCGACCTCGCCGAGGAAAGCGCCGCCGAGATCGCCGCCATGGGCGCGAAGTCGCTGGCCGCCCCCACCGACGTGCGCGAGTTCGATCAAGTCAAGGCCGCCGTGGACAAGGCCGTCGAGACCTTCGGCGGCGTCGACGTGCTGGTGAACAACGTCGGTGGCGGCTTCCAGGCCGACTTCCTCCACATGAGCGAGCGCGGCTGGGACGCCATCGTCCGCATCAACCTCAAGGCCACCTTCTACTGCACCAAGGCCGTCTCCGAGCGCATGATCGAACAGGGCCGCGGCGGCTCGATCATCTCCGTCGCCAGCATCGAAGGTCTCCGCGCCGCCCCCGGCTGGGCCGTCTACGGGGCCTGCAAGGCCGGCATCATCAACTTCACCCAAACCATGGCCCTCGAGCTCTCCAAGCACCGCATACGCCTGAGCTGCATCTCGCCGGGACACATCATCACGCCCGGCATCCCCTTCGAGCACGCCCAGGGCGACGACAACCCCTACGAGCGCTCCATCCCCCTGCAACGCCTCGGTACCATTGAGGACATGGCCGGCGTCGCCGCCTTCCTCGCCTCCGACATGTCGGAGTGGGTCACCGGCATCAACATCCCCGTCGACGGCGGCGCCATGGCCGCCCGCGGCTGGGTCCGCGACCACGAAGGCGTCTGGCTCACCAGCCTCTAGCGCCCCCTGCGGCCTGAGCCATGAATGACCCGCGCCCGCCCGACGGCGAGCCCTCCGTTGCACTCGTCGCCGAGCTTGACCGCCTCCAGCTCCGGGCGTGGCCCGCCGCCCATGAGGAAGCACTCGGCGGCTGGCGGCTGCGCTTCACCGGAGGCGTCACCCGCCGCGCCAACTCCGTCCTGCCCCACGACCCCGCCCCGCCGGACATTGAAGCGGCCGTCGCGCAAGTCGAAGCGGCCTACGCCGAGCGAGGGCTCGAGCCTCGGTTCCTCGTCTCGCCCGCCGCGGCGCCGCCCGACCTAGACCCCATCCTTGCCGAGCGAGGCTACGAGGCGGAGGCGGCGACCCTGGTGCAGATGACCGGCCTTCCCCTTCGTCCGCTGCCCGTGGCGGAAGACATCGAAGTGGAGGTCGGCGACTTCGACGAGGCATGGCTGTCCGCCTACGCTGCGGCGGAGTCTCTAACCCCCGGCGAGGTCGAAGGACGGCGCGGCATTCACCGCCGGATACGCGCCGAGGCCGGCTACGCCACTGCCCGCATAGGCAGCAAGGCCGCCGGCGTGGGCTCTATCGTCGTCGAGGACGGCTGGGCCGGCGTCCACAACATGGCCACCGCGCCGGCCTACCAGCGCCGAGGCGCCGCCCGCGCCGTGCTGCACACCCTCCTTGCATGGGCCGCCGAGCGCGGCGCCACCCGCTCCTACCTCGCCGTCATGGAGACCAACGTAGCCGCCCGCGCCCTTTACGAGCACTCCGGCTACGCCACGGCCTACCGATACTGGTACCGCGCCAAGCGCCGCTAGCTACCCGCCCCACTACGACTCCGCGATCAGGGCGCGCACCCGTGCCTCGACGTCGTCCCTAATGGCCCGGACGCGCTCGATGGGCTGGCCGTGGGGGTCGTCCAGCGCCCAGTCTTCGGCATCGAGCATGAACGCGGGGCACGCCCCGTCCGCGTAGCAGCCCATCGTGAAGACGCGGTCGGCGCGCCGCGCCATCTCCGGCGTGAGCAGCTTCGGCCGCTGCCCGGTGATGTCGAGCCCCCGCTCACGCATCGCCTCGACAACGACGGGGTTGAGCCCCACCGTCGGCTCCGTACCCGCCGACTCAGCGTCGAGCCGCCCTTCGGAAAGCTCCCGCGCGAACGCCTCCGCCATCTGGCTGCGCCCGCTGTTATGCACGCAGACGAACAGGACCCGCTGCGTCATGCCTTCCCCTGCTACAGGCGCCCTTCTACAAACGGTAGAAATCGACCGCGTTCCGGCCCCGGATCTTCGCCTGGTCATCCTCCGAGAGCCGCGAGATGTTCTCGTCCAGCATCTGGACGAAGCCGGGGTAGAAGGCGTCCGGGTGCGGATAGTCCGAGCCCCAAATGATGCGGTCCGCCCCCAGCCACTCCGACGAGGGCACCAGCATCGCTTCCTCGGGGTCGAACGATATCCACCAGTTCCGGCGGAAGTACTCGCTCGGCGTCATCGTCAGATGCGGCAGCGTGTGCCCCATGTACTCGAACCGGCTGTCGAGCCGTTCGAGGAAAGGCACGAGCCAGCCGCCGCCGCTCTCCAGCATCCCGAAGTGCAGCTTGGGAAAGCGCTCGCAGATGCCGCCGGTGATGATGCCCATGATGGTGTGCATCCCGTCGACGGGATGGTTGAACGGCGTCCGCATGTACATTCGTTCCGAGTCGGGCCCGATGATGTCGAACAGGCTCGCCGAGCCGAACATCGAGTCTCCCGGGAACGGGTGGAAGCCGATGGCGACACCGAGCTCTTCGCACGTCCGCCAGAAGGGGTCGTAGGTGTCGTGCCACCACTTCACGTCGGCGTTGGGCAGCGTGTCGCGGAGAAAGACGGCCCGGAAGTTGTGCTCGTCGTAGCAGCGCCGCACCTCCTCGCACGCCGCCTCGACGTCGTGGATCGCCACGATATTCGTCGCTCCCATCATCCGCTGCGGGTCCTCCGAGCACCACTCCGCCAGCCAATCGTTCAGCGCGCGGTTGACCGCAATGTGATAGTCCGAGTCGGGAATCCAGGTGAGCGCGCCGGTGGGGTACATGACCGCGGCGTCGATGCCTTCGTCGTCCATGACCCCGAGCCGCGCCGCTGACTCGACCGCGCCGGGCGGCAGCGAGCCGTACATGCTCTTCTGGCGCTTCGCCCCGTCGGCCTCGCGGGTGCCGCTCACCGCGAGCAGCCCCTGCTGGTGCTCCTCGCTCTCCCGCGTAAAGACGACGTTCCCGAAGTTGACGCTGCCCTCGCTGATCCAATCGCGCCCGCCCCAGTCCTCCGCGCCGTCCTCCTTGACGATGCGGTGCGGCGCCACGTCCCGGTACTTCGCCTCGATGTACGGCCGCAGGTCCTGCGGCTCCATGTAGTGCCCGTCGGCGTCGACCACCTTCAGCCTGATCTTCGCTTCCGTCGTCATGGCGTCTCCTCCTCCAGCCGCCCGCGCCCCCACCGGGCGAGCGGCCATCTAGGGGCCCTACTATAGCGGCTGCGCCCGCCGCCGCGAACCCGTTACCGGCCTCCTTGACCCTCGTTCGCACCCCTCCCTATACTCACCCCACGACCCCCAACCTGCCCCCGAGGCCCCGCCCTTTGGAAATCACGCGCCACGGCCCCCGCTGCTTCCACCTGAAGTCGTCCGACCTCACCGTGCTCACCGACCCCATCGAGGACGGACAGACGGCCGACGCGCCCGCCGCCGACGTCATCGTGTGGAGCGTCGAGTACGACGAAGCGCTGGAGGCCACGGGCAAGGCCGCGAAACGGCTGATTCGCGGCCCTGGCGAATACGAAATCTCCGGCGTCTCCATCCACGGCGTGCGCACCTACCGTGACGCCGAAAGAGGCGCCGCCCGCGGCCGCAACACCGCCTACACCCTCTCGATGGACAACGTGCAGGTCTGCTACCTGGGGCGCATCGGCCACACCCCCACCTCCGACCACGCCTCCGCGCTCGGCGACGTCGACGTCCTCCTCGTCCCCGTCGGCGACGAGGGGCTGGACATCGCCGCCGTGGCGGAGACCGTCGGCGTCCTCGAACCCCGCCTCATCGTGCCCATCGGCGCGCCCACGGAGAACGAGGTCGCGGCGGTGGCGAAGGAGACCGGCGCCGCCATGCAGCCGCCCGTAGGGAGGCTCTCCCTCAGTCGCTCGTCGCTGCCCGCGGAACCGCAGATCGCGGCGCTCTCCACCGGCGGAGAGGACTAGACCAGGAAGAGGTCGTCCGCCTCCTTCATGATCACGATGTAGCCGCGCCCGGGCTCAAGAACCGGCTCGGCTCCGGGAACGTTGTCGGCCTGCTCCGACGCCACGTCGTCGTCCGTGCCCGCGATGCCGTCGGGCCCGAAGCCCATCCTGCCGTCGGGGCCCGCTGGGTCGATCCCATTCCATCCCCGCATCGACGGCGTCAGCGACTCGAAGCCACGGGAGGGATCGGGGTCAAAGCGCACGATCCGCTCCCACTTTCCCGCCACCGAGTCCAGATAGTGGGACGCTCTGACGGGCAACGGCTTCACACCAACCACCGCGTTCCCTACGTCCCCCACCACCACGCCGAGGTAGTTCACGCCTTCGCGGAGGCGTTGCGATGTGAAGATGAGCGGGGAACGGGACCCCGTCAGCGTCACCGCCGTAGTCTCGAAACGCCGCGCGTAGACCCAATAGGCTTCCCCTTCCACCAGCTCGGTCACCTCCCCCGACCACACGCCGCCCGTGGCCGTCGAGGCCGTCAACCCCTCGTCGGAATCGAAGCGCACCACTGCCTCCACCGTCGTGTTGGCGAACAGCGCCGACGGCGCCGGCGACACCGGCCGGGCAGGCAGCGAGATGAGATTCCATCCGGGTTGGAGGACAAGATCGAACGTCGGGCCGGGCACGGCTTCGATGATGAACGCTTGCATCTCGCCCTCGTTGCCCGCCGCGTCGGTAGCCCGTATTTGCAGGCTGTGCTCTCCCAAGGTCAGTTGATCGACGGCCAAGATGAACACCCTGCCGTCGGACGTGTAGACATCGTGCGTTCGCTCCGCGCCGTCGAACGACGCGTAGGTCAGGGTCACTGGCTCGCCGTAGTCCAGCCGCAGCCAGAGCGGGCCCTCGACGGTGAGCGCTGTGGGTGGAAAACCATCCACCGGAGGATCGAGCGACGCCGATGGCGGCGTCAGGTCCCACGTGAACGACACCGCCTCGGCGAACACGTACGACGCCGTGACGGTATCGCCTTCCGCCGGCGGCCTTTCGGATTCCGCTAGCGTGATCCGGCGCCGGTCCGGGGTATCCTCCGCAAGCGCCGTCGCGAGCGGGCCCGCGGCGGGGGCTCGCCCGGGGTCGCTATCGACAGTCAGGGTCAACCCCCCAGACTCGCCGGCGGCCAGGCGCCGGCTCACCGAGAACGCGGTGCGCGATTCGTTCGCCCTCCCCGACACGTCTTCGCCTGTCCGTTCCATGACGTTACCCGCCGCATCCCGCACCTCGACGGCGACAGTGACGCGGCCGTCCTCGTGACCGGCGACCACAACCGACCAGATCTCGTCACCTTCTTGGACGGGCCCAACGACGATTGATCCGTTGTCGACCGAGAACCGTGGTACCGCGCCCAACTCTTCCGACGCCTGTGCCACCACGCGCACCGCTCGGTTGGTCCGCTCGCCGCCGCGCTCCACGGCAAGGGTCACCGACGGCCCCGTGGCATCCGACGCTCTGATCGATACGCCGGTCGGAATCGTGTTCCCCGCCATATCGGCGACCGTTCCTGCGATCCGGACCACGGGCGTGTCGTCCGTTCGGGTGTCCCCCGTGCGCAGGTAGACAAAGGGACCGCGCGCCGCCGCTGCCGAGGGCGCCGCGCCGTCCACCAAAAAATCGCTTGCACTCACCGTTGCCGGGTCTAGGGGAGCGCCGGGGGCGCTTCCATCCGGGCCCGCAACCACGCCGCCGTCGAACTCGATCCGCACCGCGCCGGCCTCCGGGCCGACCTCCGAGCGCAGCGCGCCGTTGTAGAAGAGCCCCGTCGACGCGCCGACCATCACCGGCGGCGTCCGGTCGACGATGAAGGTGAACGGCGACGCCGCTCCGCCCAGGTCGCCCGCCGCAATGCGATTCCCCACCCGGTCGCCTACGTCCATAGACCACGACACCGCCCGGTCCGACGCCGGAACGGAGGCGGCGAAGGTAACCGCGCCGCCGCTCTCGGATACGGCGCCGAGCCCGCCGCCGGCCTCGCCCAGGACGACGCCGTCCACGGTCATGCGCGCGGCGCTATCCGCCGTGCCGAGGCCGCTCAGGTCGACCCCCGCGCCCTCGTCGACGGCCCGCACCCGCAGGTCGGCAGTGGCGCTGGTCACAAAGCTCCCCTCTGCGGGGCTGAGCACTTGTAGGGTTGGTGGGGTAAGGTCGATCTCCGCAGATGCTCCGGCCGACCCGTAGCCAACGAAGAGCGTATCGCCGTCCGAGACGGGCACGAGCTGGCCGATGAACGTGCGCGCCGCGTCCTCATCGGTTAGGCCGAGATCGTCGCGCAGCTCCGCCAGACGTGCCGCGAGGCCCCCCTCGCCGGCGACGTACAGGTCGGCCAGGACCTCTCCCACCATCCGGTCGGGTGTCGTCACGCGGGCACGCGCCGCCCTCAAACCCTCCGCTGTCACCATCCCAACGTTCAACGGGTACCGGCCGCTCCCTCTCGGATTCTCGATGACCGAGAACCGGCGCATCTCACCCGCGCTCCGCGCCGTCTCGGTGCTCACCGCCACGCCGGCGATGCGGCCCAACTCCCCCGTCTCGAACGTCAGCTCCACGTTACGGTCTCCCGTAGCGGGCGCACCATCGAGCGTCACGATGCCTTGGGCTGCATCGATGCTCTCCGCGGCGAAGGTGTTAACGCCATCGGTTGCGGAGACGAGCGACGAGATGGGCGTCGCGCCGGGGTCGCTGCTGTCGAAGATCGGGGTCTTGTACGTGAACCGTATCGCCGACCCCGTCGCCGGCGGTGAGGGAGTCCGCACCTGCACCCGCACCGTGCCCGCCGTGTAGTTCGCGTCGACGCCGTACTGGTTCAAGGGCAACGCCATACCGTCGACCTTGACCACGACATCCTCGGCAGACCAGAAGCCGTCCGGCTGATTATCATCGGCGATGCCGCTGTCGCCCAGAGCCTGGAGTGGGACAAACCAGCGGTTCGTCCCATCGACGGCGCCCGTAGGCGTCTCGTCGGTGACCTGAACGTCTCCCTCGAAGATGACGGTCTCCGTGTCGGTGAGATCGAAGACCGTTGTTGTCCCGTCGCCATCGGCCCGGGCCGTGAACCGCTGCACCGGTGATCCGGCCTCGGCGGTTACTTCGATCCCGGCCACATTGAAGCCGGGCATGACCGAGAAGTACGCGCCGTCCGCGCCGCCGGTCAGTCCTACCGAGGGTGCACTCTGGCCAAGGGCGGCGCTGAGTGTTGCCGCCGCGACAACGGCAAGCCCCAGAATGGTGAGAAGTGCGGTGGCAGGCATTGCGCAATGAGTGCGCGGGTCGGGCACGGGCGTGGCCCCTTGGCCGGACCCACCCCCGCCCATTCAAGGGAGGGCCGCAATATAGCATATTCCTGCCATCTTAATCTGCTGGTTCTACCCTACGGCCGGTAGGAGCTTCGCCGCCGCGCACAGGTACGTTGACGGCGCTATAATGAGCGCCCCCACATGGGGCGCCGCCCTCTGGGCGGTGGGGGTGGCCATGCTAACGACTCGTCAGCGCGAGATTCTCAATTTCATCGTGGGCCAGTACGTGGTCCAGGCCGTTCCCGTGTCGAGCCAGGCCGTGGCCAAGAGTTCCGCCCTCCGGGTCAGCCCCGCCACCGCGCGCAACGAAATGGCCGAGCTCGCCGACGACGGCTTCATCCACCGCCCCCACATCTCGGCCGGAAGCGTCCCCCTCGACAAGGGCTACCGCTCCTACGTCGAGGCGTTGCCCGACGATCCTGAGCTGCCCGCCGGCGACGCCGCCAATGCCCGCCACAGCCTGAGCGGTGCGAGCGACGATGTCGAACACTGGGCGGACGCGGCCGCTGAGACCTTGGCCGGGCTCATCGGCAACATGGCCCTCGTCACCCCGCCCAAGGCAGCCCAGGGCAAGATCCGCCGCCTAGAGTTAGTCCGTTTGCAAGAGTTCGCGGTCATGCTCATCCTCGTGCTCCAAGCCGCAAAGACGCGGCAGCGGATTGTCCCCATGACCCAGATGACGACCCAGGACGATCTCAACGAGCTGTCCAACCGCTTGAGCGCGATCTACTCCGGGGCGACCTACCACGGCGTCGACGCCGCGCCGCGGTTCGGCCCAGTCGAACGTCGGGTGCTTGGCGTCGTCAAAGACCTCCTCCTCGAAGAAGAGCTCGACCGCATCGAAGAACCCTGCGTCGCCGGCCTGCGCAACCTCGTGGGCCAGCCCGAGTTCGCCGAGGACGGCGCGCGTGCCGGTACCGTCATCGGCCTGTTGGAGAACCGCCAGTTGCTGCGCGAGATGCTCTCCGCGGCAATCGATTGGAGCGAATGGCGGATCGTGATCGGCGGCGAGAACGAAGCCGAGGAGATGCACGACTGCGGCGTCGTCCTCTCCCGCTACGGCGACCCCGAGGGCATTGGCGGCGTCGTCGCCGCGCTCGGACCCAAGCGCATGGACTACCGCCGCTCGATGGCCTCCGTCCGCCTCGTCTCCACCATCATGGGCGACATGGCCGCAGGCCTCGACTAGCAGCAGGGAATCGTCCCTGTAGGGGCGACCCTTGTGGTCGCCCACTCCCTGATCACCACCGACCGCGATCGAAACCCGCCGCCCCCTGGGGCGCGTCGCGACACGCCCACCCTCCAGAAGGCAGCACCTTAGACCTGTCCCCCTCTGGGGGAGATTGAGAGAGGGCGCGCGCCCGCAGGGCGCGCTGGCGCCCCCGGACCAAACGCCACGGGGGCGTGTCGTACAATGAGGGTGCCCAACTCCCTGCGACTAGACGAGTGCGCCTAATGCTGGACGACGAGAAAGAGCCCGGACCGGAAGACGCCGAGCCCGAATCCGAAGACTCAGTCGAGGAATCGCTTGAAGACCGGGCCGCCAAGGCCGACGAGTACCACGAGAAGTGGTTGCGGGCCCTAGCCGACCTCGACAACTTCAAGAAGAAGACGGAACAGGACCGGCGGGAGCTTAGCGTCTTCGCCAACGTGATGCTGGTGAAGTCGCTGCTGCCCATCCTCGACGACATGGAGCGGGCCTTCGAATCGCTGGACGCCGACACGGCCGGCCTCGACTGGGTGGAGGGCCTCAATCTCGTCTACCGCAAGCTGCTTTCCACCCTGGAGAGCCAGGGCTTGAGCGTGATCGCTACCGTGGGCGAGCGTTTCGACCCAACGATGCACGAGGCTGTGATGCAGGCCGAGGGCGAGGAAGGCGTCGTGGTTGGCGAGTTGCAGAAAGGCTACCGCTTCCACGACCGGGTGGTCCGGCCCGCCATGGTGCAGGTCGGCGCCGGCGCCTCCGCCCCGGCCGCCGGCGGCGCCAAGGGCGCCTAGCGCCCCAGCGGGCCGGTGAGGAGTTCAGCCCTCAGGTTCGCCGCTTTCGCGGCCTTGCCGGCCCTCATCCTCGCCGCCGCCTTGACCGCTTGCGGAGAATCGTCCGTGCGCGGGCAGGTCATTGAGGTCCGCGCCGGCGACATCATCGAGTGGGACAGCATCGTCGTCCGCACCGGCGACGGCCGCGACTACGAGTTCTCGCGAGGGCCGGAGATAGACCTCCGCCTCTGGCGGGCCTCTCATCTGCGAGAGCACATGACCTTAGGGCTGCCCGTCACCGTCGAGTACGAAGCCGTGGACGGCGTCCTCATCGCCACCGCCCTCGCCGACTAGCGTCCTAGCCGACGATCAGGTGCTCCGTCCCCGGCGCGTAGTTCAAGAGCGTGATCGAGGGGTCGCGGTTCACCAGCGCCCGCCCGAACATCGGATGGCCGAGGCTCCGCACTTCGTGCTCCAGCTCGTAGAGCACCTCTCCCGTTTCGGGGTCAACGATGTCCTTGAACCGGAACTGATGCGCGTCCGACTCCTCAGTCACCAGGCCACGGCCCTCCAGCTGCGCGTGCGCCCCCGAGAAGTCGGTCACGTAGACCGCAACGTGATGCCCGTCATACGGGCGCCGCTCCGCCGGGTCCTCGACGAACAACAGCGACTGGTCGTAGCCGGCGCGGACCACCGCGGTGGGGCGGCTGCCGCCGCGCAGCTCCGCCTTGGCGCCGATCACTTGGTCGTAGAAGGCCGCAATGCCGGGCGCCGAACCCGCGGGCACGTTGAACTCCACGTATGGCACGCCGAGCCGCGCCCTAAACGTATCGGCAGCCTCGACGCAGGCGAACCGGTTCCCCCACGGGCAGGTCACCAGTAAGTTCCCATTGTCGGCCACGCACTCGAAGTGTGTGTCGTCGAGCCGCGGTCGGATCCGCTCGAGTCGCTCCCGCAGCTGCTCCAGGTCCGGAGTCACCACGCCGATGCGCCCCCGCACGACCTGCGCGTTCGGGCGGGTCGGCAAGTGGAACTGTTGCCGTCCCGCGTTCACCCACATGTTCTCGAGCCCTACCGACATGTAGGGGTCACGGGTCAGCCCCATCCCCGTGATGTAGAACAGCGTCGCACGCGACTGGTCGTCGACGGTCAGGTTCAGGTGGTCCATCGCCACCAGGTTCCCAAGGTCTTCCGTGGTGCGGTCGTAGGTCGCCATCACGATGGCCTCCCCGATGCCTCTTGCTGCCCGCTCATTCTAGCAGCGGCGGCATGGCGGTCGTCTCAGGCCGGCGGCTCGCCCAGCAGGCGCCGCACCGATTCCTCAAGCTCGAACCTCGGCGAGAACCCCTCGAAGCGATCGAAGACCAGTCCGTCCCCGTCGATCAGGAAGACCCACGGCTCGGTGGGAAGCCGCCACTCTCTCACCACCGCCCGCACCACCGGTTCGACCTCGCCCGCGAGCACGAGATCCGGCCGCTCCATGACTTCGATGTGGACGAAGTTCATGTCTTCTCCGTAGATGTCGGCCAGCGCCTCCGCAACTTCCAGTTGCGGCCCGCACGTCTGCGTTCCACAGAAGGCGGGAGTGGAAAAGACCACCATGAGCGGCTTGTCCTCAGCCAGGGCGTCGGCGATGGTCAGCCGGTAGAGCGCGGGGTCGCCGGGGGGCCGCGCCGAGGTCAACTGCTCGATGGGCGCGTCGGCCAGCGTCGGATGCATGCTCGCCGGGGCCGGCTCGCCGAATCCCGGCGTATCGTAGCGCGTCTTCGCCCGGAACCCGGTCACCGCCGTCGCGGAAGCACGCCCCTCCCGCCTGATCTCGGCCTCGACCAGATAGCCGCCCGTATCGGTAAGGTCGAGCCGGACGGAATACAGCCCCGCCGCGGCGGCCGTCTCCGCGCCCAGGTGTAGGGCTGCCGTCTCCGTCACCGTCGCACCCCCCTCTTCCTCCGTTCGCCGGACGTGGACGGTCACCTCGGCAGGGCCGAGCGGTGCCCCTGCCTCGTCGAAGATCCCAAAGAGCAGACGGTTCGGCCCAACGGTGATGTCTGTCGACGCGGTCCTGATCTGGACTCCGGGCGGCGTCGGCGACGGCAACACCGCCGGCGCCTCGCCGTTCCCGCTCCCGCACGACCCCACCGCCGCCGCCAGGACAAGGAGGCCCGCCGTACTGAGTAAGCATGTCGATCCGTTCAGAGTGCGCCGCATCAAAGATCGGTGTCCCGGCGCCTAGCCGGCATCCAAGCGCATATAATAGGCCGCCCTCGACTTCTACGAAGGCTCCAACGTGCCCCAAATCGACCTCAATCTGTTGTTGAGAGGCGTCCAGAAGCCGGCGCGCTACGCCGGCGGCGAATGGAACGCCATCCCCCCGCAGCACGACCCGGACGACTTCGACGTAGCCCTGTGCTGCCTCGACGGCTACGAGTCCGGCATGGGAAGCCGCGAGTTGCAGTGGATCTACGGGGCGCTCAACGACCTTCCCGGAATGCGCGCCGAACGCGCCTTCCTCCCTGCTCGGGACATGGCCGAACGGTTGCGCACCGCCGGGGAGGCGCTCTACGCGGTCGAAAGCAAGCGGCCCCTGCACGAATTCGATGTCGTCGTGCTCCTAGCCCAACGCCCCGCCCACCTGTTGAACGCCGCCGCGATCCTGCGGCTGGCCCACATCGACCCCCTCGTGTCGGCGCGCGGCGACGCGCCCCTGATCGTGGCCGCCGGCGCGGGCATCGTGAACTGGGAGCCCATCGCAGCGTTCGTGGACGCCGCGCTGCTTGGCGACCCCGACGACTCCCTCCCCGCTCTCCTCGAAGCCGCATCCGGCGGCGACCGGAGCGAACGGCTTGCCCGGATCGCTCGGATTCCGGGCGCCTATGTGCCGTCGTTCTACGCGGTGCCCGACGCGGGCGGCCCTGCCTGCTACACGGGGCCTGGCGACCCGCCGGATCCGAGCCGCCTCCGCTCGGAGTACCCGCAGTTTGCCGAGCGGCAGGTCGTTCCCCACGTGGAGATCGACCGCGACGGCGGTCTCGTCGAACTCGCCCGCTGCGCCACCCCCGATGAGGCCGCCCAGGCGGCGCTGACACTTAACGAAACGTCCGGCTACCGGCAGATTCGGCTCCTCGCCCCTCCTGTGACGAGCTACGACTTTTGTGCCGAGACCGCGGCCGCCCTGCTGCGAGCGGCCCCTTCCAACGACCTGCGCCTGGGGCTGCCGCCGTTGGACGCCGGCTTCACCGAAGCCATCGACCCGGCCACGCTCGACGAGCTCACCGCCGCAGCGGAAACGGCCTTTCGCGCCGGATGGCCGGGTCTCACGCTAGCCGCCGTCCTCGGTCATCCAGAGGCGCCCGGCGCGGACGGCACGTCCTACGACGGACCCACGCTTGTCGACGCGGCCCGCCGCGTGCTCGAAGCCGGGCAGCGCGTGCTGGGACGGCGTCCCCGGCTCCGCGTCGAGTTGGCGCCCTTCACGCCCCTCGCAGGTGGCCCCGTCGAGCGCCTGCCGGCAATCCGGCCGGAGGCGGTGCGAGAAGCGGCGGCCAAGGTGAAGAAGCAGCTTCGAAAACTCGGTGCACACTCCACGGCCACCGACCCAGACGTGGCGGTGATCGAGGCCGTGCTATCGTGGGCGGGGCGCGACGCCGCCGGCGTCCTGATCGCCGAGGACACCTGCCTGTACGACGGGCGGGATGCCGTTGTCGACCGGTCGGCGTGGGAGTCGGCTTGTGAAGCCGCCGGCTTCGATTGGCAACGCCTGCTCGATGCCCCCACGGACGGAGAAGCACTGCCATGGGCGCACCTTGAGCATGCCGCCGTCCGAAACGCTGCCGGCACGCCCGGCTGACCGATCCCCTCCAGGTTCGCCCAGCGGACGGGCAGGCCGTCCACTTTCCTTTCGTGCCGCCGCCGTTCGTCGAGCGTACTGCCCCTCGGCAGCCAGGGCCCCTTCCGAAGCGGTTGCCGGATTCCCTTCAGGAGCCTTCCTAGCGACTAGGGTTCGTCAATTTGAAAGCACAAGATAATCCGTGAGTCAGCATCATCTACCCCATCATCTTGCGTTTACTGCTTGCCCATTGGACAAAAGTCTAGTAACATTTGCCTTGACCAAGGGCGGCGCTCTGGAAGGCGCGGCATGCAAAGGAGGGGGGCTATGGCCACACAGGTTGAGCAAACATCCTTTGACCTTCTGGGGAAGCGCTGGTCGGCGTTGATCGTGCAGGATCTGATAGGAGGTCCGCGGCGCTTCCGCGAAATCCTCGGCGATCTGGGCAGGATCAACGATAAGGTGCTCTCTCAGCGGCTCAAGGAGCTGGAAGGGCGCGGGATCGTCGAGCGGCGGCTGTTCCCCGAAGTACCGGTGCGTGTCGAGTACACGTTGACGGAAAAGGGGCGCGGCCTGGCGGGGGTGATCAACGCGATGGAGCAGTGGGATGCGGCTTGGTCCGACGGCGCGCCGCATCCCGGGAATGGCGCGGGAACCGCGCCCTCCACCGCGTCGTCGCCGGCCGCATCCGAAGACGCCGAAGGCAGGGGCGCCCGCCCCTTCTGGAGGCGCTTGGGACTCTGATCCCCACTCTCCACCAACCGGCGCGAGCACCTCTCGAACGGGGCCCTGCAGGGCCCCGTTCTTCCATTTCGCCGCCGCGCCGTATGCTATTCTCGTTGACGGAATCGCACCGAGCGGAGCGAGCGCGTGAACTTCTTCGGCATTGGGGCGCTGGAGATCTTCGTCATCCTGCTGGTCGCCCTTGTGGCGCTCGGCCCTAAGCGCCTGCCCCAAGCGGCCCAGAAGCTGGGCGTGATGCTCCATCAGGCCCGCCGGCAGGCCGCCGAGGCGCGCCAGATGTTCGACGTCAACGTCGACCTCGACGCGCCGCCGCCCGCGCCGCGTCCCATGGAGAGCGCGGAGTCGTCCAGCGAGCGTCCCCCAGAGACAACGGGCGAGGCTCCCACGGCCGACTCCGATGCGCCGGCCTCCGGCGGCGATAGGTAACCGCCGCCCGTGGCCGGACCGGCTCAGTCCAGCGGCGGCGAGATGCCGATCACCGGCCACCTCGCCGAACTGCGAAAGCGTCTCATGATCGTGGCGGGGGCCGTGATCGCCGGCGTCATCGTCGCGTTCATCTTCCGGGATTTTATCTTCGACATCTTGCTCCGCCCCGGCGAACGTGACGGCGAAGAGCTCCAGTTGGTCTACACCACGCTCACCGGCGCCATCGGCCCCACGATGAAGGTCGCGCTCCTAGGCGGCGTCATCGCGGCGCTTCCCGTCGTCGTCGACCAAGTCGCCCGCTTTCTCGCTCCAGGCATGACGCGGGCCGAGCGCCGGTATTTACTCATCATGCTGCCGGGCGTTGCCCTCGCCTTCACGGGTGGACTCGCCTTCGCCTACTTCATCTTGATCCCGCCGATCATCGACTTCCTGCTCACCTTCGGCGGCGATGTCGCGTCGCCCTTGATTACACTCGAAAGCTACATCAATACCGTAGTCGCCTTGCTCTTTTGGATGGGCGTTGCCTTCGAGACGCCTTTCCTGATGTACTTCTTGGCCCGGTTCGGCATCGTGTCGCCCGACTTCTACGCGCGGCAGCGCCGCATCTGGTTGGTGATCGCCGTGATCCTCGGCGCGGTGATTACACCGACCTTCGATCCGGTGAACCAGTTGATGGTGGCGGCCCCGTTCGTCGTCCTCTACGAGGTGGGGATCGTGTTCTCCAAACTCGCAGTGCGATCGAAGCGCCGCCAGGCGGCGGCCGCCGAGACCGGCAACTAACGCCCCACGATAAAGGCGGCCCGGAAGGCCGCCCTAGGTGGAAGCTGCGCGCAGAAGGCTAGTGCTGCGTCGGGGGCCGCTCGGACGGCTCGCCCTGCGACTTTGGCTCGTCGGCGACTTTCGCCTGCTCGCCGCCGCCGGTGATGCCCCGCTTGAACTCGCGAAGGCCCTTGCCGAGCGACAGCCCCATCTGAGGAAGGCGGGAGGCGCCGAAGACAAGCACGAGCACGCCGAGGATGAGGAGAATCTCCGGCCATCCAAAGCTCCGAAACATCTTCCGTTGCCTCCCGGGCGGCGCCTGCTCGGCTCCGTCCCTACAGTTCATACTATTCTGGGGTTTGGGGGCCGTCAAGGAAGAGGCCGGGCACTCCAAAATCACCGTGGCGGGCGCGACGCCCCGTAAGCGGGTATCATGAAATGAGAGGTGATTCATGAATAATCAAAACGGCCTCACGCCGGACGCGCCAAGAGTTGTCGTATTCATCGACGGGAGCAATCTCTACCACAGCCTGGAAGAGAACTGCGGGCGGGCTGATCTCGACTTCGAACTGTTCGTCCACAAACTCGCCGGTGGGCGGCCCCTCTTTCGGACGTACTACTACAACATCGTGCAGGACCCTGATCGCAGGCCGGAGCAGCACAAAGAACAGCAGAAGTTCCTGGCGTCCCTCTACGCCGTCCCAAGGATGGACCTGCGCCTCGGCACCCAGAAGATGCGCGGCGACCAGTTCGTCGAGAAGGGCGTCGACATCATGCTGGCGACGGACCTCCTTCGCTACGCGTGGGAGAACATGTACGACGTAGCGGTCCTCGTCTCCGGCGACGCCGACTTCATCTACGCCGTCTCCACCGTGAAGAGTCTCGGCAAGCACGTCGAGGTCGCCGGCTTCCCGAGCAACCTGGCGATGGACCTGGCCAACGCCGCCGACGACCGCCACTTCTTCGACGGCGACTACTTCAAGGGTCTCTGGGCGGGCTCGAAACGGACCGCCTCTCGCGGCGGAAGGCGGCGCAAGCGGCTGCCGCTGGGTTAGTCTCCGCCCCCTCTTTCGGTGGCATCCTTCGCCTCGATCCAGAGCCGGTAGGCCGTCCGCCGTGGCAGGCCGAACGCCTCGGCAGCTTGGGCGGTGGCGTCCTTGCCCGTTGCACCCGCCGCGGCCAGCGAGGCCAGCAGCCGCTTGGCCGATTCAACGGTGTCCTCCCCCGGCCCCGCTCCTTCCGGCACGCCTTCGATGACGAGGGTGAACTCTCCTCGGGGCGCCTCGAAGTGCGCGGCCGCCTCGTCGATGGTCCCCCGAAAGACCTCCTGATGGACCTTGGTGAGCTCCCGGCAGACGGCGATGCGGCGCAGGCCGAAGACCTCGGCAGCTTCCCGCAGCGTGGCCCGAAGCCGGCGTGGCGCCTCGAAGAGGATGATCGTCCGAGGCTCCCGGCTCAGAGCCTGGAAGAAGCGCCGCCGCTCGCCGGACTTCCGTGGCGGGAATCCGACGAATGTGAACTGGTGCGACGGTAGGCCCGAGATAGCGAGGGCCGTGTCGACGGCGCTCGCGCCGGGCAGCGCGTCCACCGGCAGGCCCGCCTCATTCGCCGCCGCGACGATGCCGTAGCCGGGGTCGCTGATCGATGGCATCCCGGCCTCCGTGATCAGAGCGACGTCAGCCGACCGCAGGCGGTCCAACAGTGCCGCCGTTCGGCCCTTTCCTCCCTGCTCGTGGTAGCTGATCACCGGGGTCTTGATCCCGTACCGCCCCAGCAATATCTTGGCCCGCCGGGTGTCCTCCGCCGCGATAAGGTCGACCTCGCCGAGCACGCGGATGGCGCGTAACGAAATGTCTTCGAGGTTCCCGATCGGCGTCGCGATCAGGAAAAGCGTGCCCACGGCCTAGCCCCCAGGCGCGGCATGTGCGAGCGCCGCGGGCAAGGGAGCGGAAGCGAACTCGAGAAGCGCGCCGCGCTCGGCGCCGGAGAGATCCGCGTAGGCGCTCCCGCGGATCATGGTTGAGAGGTCGCGCGCGGCCTGCAGCAGGCGGTCGGTCTGCCCCTCTCCCACTTCGAGGGCGACGAAACGCGGCGGGACGACCATCCCGGCAACTTGCGCCAGCAGGCGGCGCACGAGGTCGAGGCCGTCGGCGCCACCGGATAGCGCCAACCGGGGCTCTCGCCTGACCTCCGGCGCGAGCCGCTCCATTTCCTCGTCAGTCACATACGGGAGGTTGGCCGCGACGATGGCGACGCCCGCTTCTTCAGCGGTCAGCGGTGTTGTATCGAACAAGTCGGCGCACCGGAACTCGATACGCTCTCCCGCGCCCAGCCGCGCCGCGTTCGATGCGGCGACCGCAAGCGCCTCACGCGAGGTATCGGTGGCAATCACCCGAGACTTCGGCAACGCCAGAGCGGCACTCACCGCGATCGCGCCGCTGCCCGTGCCTACGTCAACAATCACCGCCTCGCCGCAGAAGTGCTCTTTGGCAAGGCCGACGACGAGGTCGACGAGCGCCTCTGTCTCCTGACGGGGGATGAGCACGGCGGGGTTGACTTCGAAGTCGAAGCCATAGAACTCGCGGCGGCCCAGGATGTAGGCCAATGGCTCGCGGTTGCCGCGACGGGCCAGCGTCGAGTCCAGCCTGCCTTGAAAGCCGGGGGGTGGCGCTTCCCGCAGCGACGCGTAGAGCGACGCCCGCGAGATCCCCGCCGCCGCCATCACGAGCACCTCGGCCTCGAGCGGCGCCTCGTCCACGCCCGCCGCTCGGAGCCGCGTGCGCGCGTCGGCGAGCGCCTCGCCGAAAGTCACGCCACCGCCGCCGCTTCGAGCTGCCGCGCCCGGTCGTGGGCCACCAGCGCGTCGACCATGTCGTCGAGGTCGCCGTCCATGAACTGCGGCAGGTTGTGGGTACTCACCTCGAGCCGGTGGTCGGTGATGCGGTTCTGGGGGAAGTTATACGTCCGGATCTTCTCCGACCGGTCCGCCGTCCCCACCTGCGCCCGCCGGGCTTCGGTGATCTCCGCCTCCTGCCGCCGCCGCTCCGCGTCGTACAGTCGTGCGCGGATCACCGCCATCGCCTTGGTCTTGTTCTTGAGCTGCGACCGCTCGTCTTGGCAGACCGCAGTGACGCCCGTCGGCAGGTGCACGATCCGCACCGCCGTGGCGACTTTCTGGACGTTCTGCCCGCCATGCCCGCCGGAGTGGAAGATGTCGATGCGAAGGTCCTCCTGATTGATCTCGACCTCCACCTCGTCCACCTCGGGAAGCACCGCGACCGTAGCCGTCGACGTGTGAATGCGCCCGCTCGATTCTGTCGTTGGCACCCGCTGCACCCGATGAACGCCGCTCTCGTGCTTCAGCCGACTGAAGGCCCCGTGGCCGTGCACCTCGAAGGTGATTTCCTTCAGGCTGCCAATGCCCGACTCGTTCTTGTGAATAACGTCGACTCGCCAGCGGCGTCGGTCGGCGTAGCGGGTGTACATGCGGAAGAGGTCGGCGGCGAAGAGTCCGGCCTCATCACCGCCGGCCCCTGCGCGGATCTCGACGATGACCGACTTCTCGTCGTTGGGATCCTTGGGGAGCAGGGCCAGCTGAATGTCGTCAATCAGGCTTTCGATCCGGCCTTCTAGCGCGTCCTGCTCCTCGCGGGCCAGGGCCGCCATCTCCTCATCCCCGTCGCCCCCCGCGAGCGCCTTCGCCTCCGCCAACTCCTGCGCGGCCCGCTTGTAGCCGCGGTACAACTCAACGACGCGCTCCAGCGAGGCCCGTTCTTTGGCCAATGCCTGGAGCTTCTCGTAGTCGGCGGCGACCTCGGGTTCCGCCATGCGCTGAGTCAGCGCTTCATAGCGCTCGTCGAGCCCGGCAAGCCGTTCGCTGAGATGGTCGATCATCGGTCGGAGCCCGCGCCCTTACCGCAAAGAAGAGGCGGTGCCTCGATTATAGCAACCGCTTCTGACCGGCCCCGTTAACCCCCGAGACGGGCGATGGCTTCGGCGGTGGGCAGCGTGTGCTGCTCGCCGTCGGAGAGGCGCTTCACGGTGACCGTGCCGTCGCGGACCTCGTCATCGCCGAGGATGAGGGCGTGCTCCGCACCAATGGCTCCGGCATACCGTAGCTGCGCCTTGAGGCTTCTGCCGCTCGGGGCCATGACCGCCGAAACGAAAGCGCCGCGGAGGGCGGATGTCAGCGCGAGCGCGGCGCGACGCCCGTCGTCGCCCAGAAAGGCCACTAGCGCGTTCACGCGCGCCGCGCCGGGCGTCTCCACGCCCTGCCGATTGAGATTGATGATGATGCGCTCGATGCCCGACGCGAAGCCGACGCCGGGCGTCGGTCTCCCGCCGATCTGCTCGATGAGCCCGTCGTAGCGCCCGCCGCCGCCGAGGGTGCTTTGCTGCCCCTCCTCCGGCGGCGCGATCTCGAAGACCGTGTGGGTGTAGTAGTCGAGGCCGCGCACCAGCGTGTGGTCGATGGTGTAGGAGATGCCCAGCGCGTCCAGGCCGCCGAGCACCGCGCCCCAGTGGTCCGCGGCGGCCTCTTCCAGGAAGTCCGTCGAGCGCGGGGCCTCCGCGGCCAGCCGAACCGAAACCTCGTCCTTGCCGTCGAGCAGCCGCAGCGGGTTCACGTCGAAGCGCCGCCGTGCGTCCGCTCCCATATCGGAAAGCAGCGGGCCGTAGTAGCTGCGCAGTGCCTCGATGTAGCGGGGCCGGGACGCGGCGTCGCCCATGCTGTTCACGAATAGTGTGAGGTCACGCAGCCCCAGATTGCCGAAGAACCGCCAAGCGACCTCGATGATTTCCACGTCCGCCTCGGGATCGGCCGACCCCACCGTCTCGACGTTGAGCTGGTGAAACTGGCGCTGGCGTCCCGCCTGTGGACGGTCGTAGCGGAACATAGGGACACGCGTCGAATAGAGGCGGACCGGCTGCGGCAGCACGTGCATCCCGTGCTCGACGTAGGCGCGGGCCACGCCGGCGGTGCCTTCTGGGCGCAGCGAGAGCAGGTCGCCGCCCCGGTCCTCGAAGGTATACGTCTCCTTTTCCGCCACATCGGTCGCCTCGCCGACGGAGCGAACGAAGAGGTCCGCCTCCTCGAAGATGGGCGTGTCGATGCGCCGGAACCCGTACAGCGCGAGCAGCTCGGCGGCGGTGTGGTCGACGTACTCCCACCAAGGCTGCTCGTCGGGGAGGATGTCTTTGGCGCCGCGGGGGGCTCGGTACACGTCGGACCTCGTACAGGCTACGACTAGGATACCACCGGCGGCCCGGCGGCCCGGAAGCGCTGCGGCTCCAGGAGCGCGAAATACTCCACGTTGCCCGACGCGCCGGCGAGGACCGACGTGGCGAGGCCGCGAACGCGGAGGCCCCGCTCAATGGCCCAGAGGCCGATCTTGGCGAGGGCGGCGGCGCGGATGGCGGGGTCGCGCACGATGCCGCCGCGCCCGACCTGTTCCCGGCCCGCCTCGAACTGCGGCTTCACCAGGCAGAGGGCGCGGCCCCCGGGGCCGAGGTGGGGCAGGACGTTGGGCAGCACCTGGGTGAGGGAGATGAAGGAAACGTCGACCGTGGCGAGGCCGACGGGGCCGGGGAGGTCGAAGGGGTGGTGGGCGTTGGTGCGGTCGAGAACCGTCACCCGCTCGTCGCGCGCGATGCGGTCGTGAAGCTGCCCCCGCCCCACGTCGACCGAGTAGACCTTCGCCGCGCCGCGCTGGAGCAGGCAGTCGGTGAAGCCGCCGGTGGATGCCCCCACGTCGAGGCAGACGAGGCCGCCGGGATCGACGCCAAAATGGTCGAGCGCGCCTTCGAGCTTGAAGCCGCCGCGGCTCACGAACCGGGGCGGTCGGTCGAGACCGATCTCGGCGTCGGGCGCGACGAGCGTTCCCGCCTTGTCGACTCGCTCGCCGCCGACCCGCACGCGCCCCGCCATAATGAGCCCCCGGGCCTGGGCACGGCTCTCGGCGAGGCCCCGCTCGACGAGCAGCACGTCGAGGCGCGGCCTGGGGCGGCGCGGGGTCACCGCTCCGCTCCGCCGCCGACGCTCACCGCTTCTGTTACCATGATGCCCCGCCGGTTGCTCGCATGTCCTCGTCCGACGCCCATCCTACACATTCCGGGGCCGCACCACCCCGCCGCTGGCTCTCCCAGCTTTGGCTGCTTGGCGCGGCCATGCGTCCTCAGCAGCTTGCCAAGAACTCGCTGGTCTATCTGGCATTCTTCTTCACGCTGGGCGAAGGAGGCGCCGAGGGCGTCACCGACCACCTGCGACTCTTCGGCGAGGCCACCATCGGCTTCGCCCTCTTCTCCGTAGTCGCCGGTGCGACCTACGTCTTCAACGACTGGCGCGACCTCGCCGCCGACCGCCTCCACCCCACCAAGCGGGACCGGCCCTTGGCATCGGGCCGCCTCGCCCAAGGCTTCGCCCTCCCCGCCGCCGTCATCCTCGCGGCCGGCGGCCTGGCCGCGGCCTTCGTCGTCGACCTCGGCTTCGGGGCCCTGCTCGCGCTCTACGTGGGCATCACCGCGGCCTACAACGTCCGTCTCAAGGACGAGGTGATCCTCGACATCTTCGCCATCGCGGCGGGCTTCGTCATCCGCGCCGCAGCCGGAGCGCAGATCATCGACGTCCCCATCTCACCCTGGCTCTACGTGATGACGAGTCTGGGCGCGCTGCTCATTGCCCTGGGCAAGCGGCGCGGCGAGATGGCCACGCTCGGGGCCGACGGGTCGAGTCACCGTCCCGCCCTGGAACACTACTCTGTGGGACTCCTCGACCACCTGCTCTCGGTGGTCGCGCCGGCGACCGTACTCGCCTACACCCTCTACACCTTCACCGCCGGGAACCTCCCCGACGATAACTCGATGATGCTCACCATCCCCTTCGTCCTCTACGGCGTGCTGCGCTACCTCTTCCTGGTCCACACCCGCAATATGGGAGGCAGCCCCGAAGAGATCTTCATGAAGGACCGTCCACTGCTGTTGAACTTCGTCTTCTGGCTCGCGGCGTCGGCGGCGATTCTGCTCGTCGCCGCCTGAAGCGGTCGGTTGACAGCGCACCCCGCGGCGGTAGACTCGCCGGTGCCCGTGGCGGAGGCCAAGACCGGAAGGGAGCGGCATGATCGAAGGCGAGAAGATCCTAATTACTGGCCCGACGGGGCAGGTCGCCTACGCCATCGCGGTGGAGCTGGCGAAAAACAACGACGTCCATGCCCTGGCGCGGTTCGGCAAGCCGGGCAGCCGCGAGCGTCTCGAAAGCCAGGGTATGCACTGCGTCGCCGGCGACTTCGTCAACGACGACCTCGGCTCGCTGATCGACGCCGACTACGACCGCGTCCTCCACTTCGCCGTCTACCAGGAGGCGGGCAAGGCCGACTTCGAGTACGCAATCCAGGTCAACGCCGTGGCCACCGGCAAGCTCATGTACCACACCCGCAACACCAAGTCGTTCCTCTATTGCTCGACGTGCTCCGTCTACAAGCCCCGGGGCCGCATCCCCCGCGCCGAGGACGATCCCCTCGGAGAAGGCCTTCCCGTCTCGCCGACCTACGGGCCCTCGAAGCTGGCGGGTGAGGCCGTCGTCAAGTTCCTCTCGCAGCAGTTCGGCGTCCCCGCCAGCATCGCCAGGCTGAACGCGGCCTACGGCGACGCCGGCGGCCTGCCCGCGATGCACCTCGCCCTCCTGCGGGCGGGGAAGCCAATCCCGCTCTCGGCCGACGCCCCGAACTTGTACAGCCCGCTGCACGAGGACGACTACGTGTGGCAGGCGGTCAAGCTACTTGAGATCGCGAGCGTTCCCCCCGTGGTGGTGAACTGGTGCGGGAGCCAGCCCGTCGCCGCCGAGGAGTGGTGCGAGTACATGGCCGGGCTCATCGGCGTGAAGGCCGAGTTCGAGCGAGTCGCCTGGCACGCAGGGAGCAACTACTGCGACACCACCCGCATGCACGAGCTCATTGGCGAGACTAAGGTCGATTGGCGCGACGGCATGCGCAGGATGGTCGAAGCGAGGCCCGCCGAGGAGCGCTACCCCAGCGGCGCGGTTGAGCTAGAATAGAGGGCGAAGGCGGTTCCCCTATGCCAGTCTACGAGTACTACTGCGAGACCTGCCGGAGCGGTTTTGAACTCCGCACCTCCATGAGCGAGGCCGACGCCCCGCGCGCGTGCCCTGAGGGCCACGCCGGCGCCAAGCGCGCCCTCTCGCTCTTCGCCACCGTCACCAGCGGCGGCAGCTCCATGCCCATGGACGACGCGGGCTGCGGCCGCTGCGGCGCTCCCGAGCCCGGCGCCTGCGCCTTCAACTAACCCTCTAACCTCTCCCCCTCTGGGGGAGATTGAGAGAGGGCCCTTCGCCGCAGCCAATAGACCACCGCCCCGGTCAGCGCCGCTTGCCCCAGCGTCAGGCCCGCGATCGCCAGCGTCGCGTCGCGGAAGAAGGCCTCAGGGAAGATCATCACCAGGAAGTCGCGCCTGGGGTCGAGGAGCCAGAGGTCGTTGGCAAAGCTGATCAGATGGAATTGGGTGAAGAGCGCATCGAAGCCGGCCGCGAACCCGATCCCCAGGGCGATGAGGATGACGAAGCACAGCACGGCCCCAGAGAATAGCCCGCGCCCCAAGGCGAGCAGCGCCGCCCGCCGTCCCAGGAGAGCGAGCAGCGCCAACGCCAGCCCCGCCATCGTGTAGAAGCTCACCTGCTCGATCAGCCCCACGCCCGTCATCAGGCGCTTCACGTCAATCATGTGCAGGATTTCCCGCTCGCGGAACAGGTCCCGCTCCTCGCCGTAGACCGTCGCCCGCACTTGGATACGTTCCTCGCCGCTTCGGAAGTACGCCTTGAACTCGCGGGCGACGTGTTGCAGCTCGTCCGGCTCGATGCCGGTGCGCACCGAGATGTCGTAGCGGTCGAAGGCATAGGTATAGAACCAGCCGCTCTCTGTCACGATGCGCACATTGGCCGCGATGAGGAAGAGCGGCATGGCGACAGCGATGACGAGGACCGCGATCAGCGGGAAACGGCGGCGCGCCAGGGCGAGCAGGGTCTCCATCAGTGCATCATTCGCGGGGCGACGTCCGGGTGTCAAGGCGGCCGCGGGCGCACTCCGGTTGTCAGGCCGGGGCCGGGATGTCCATAATTGGGCGCCCCGCACCTCTGGGGCGCTCCGTTATGAGCGAATTCAAGGACCTCGACAGCTTCGACACCTTCCTCGCCATCGTCGCCAAGCTGCGCGGCCCCGACGGCTGCCCTTGGGACAAGGCCCAGTCCCACGAAACGCTACGGCGCTACATCATCGAGGAATGCCATGAAGCCGTCGACGCCATCGACGAGGGCGACCGCGCGCACCTGGCGGAGGAGCTCGGCGATGTCTTGCTCCAGGTAGGGCTGCATGCCCAGATCGGCGCCGACGAGGGTACCTTCACCATCGCCGACGTGCTCCGATCGATCAACGCCAAGCTCCTGCGCCGCCATCCGCACGTCTTCGCCGAAGGCCATGCCTCGGACGCCGACGAGGTGGCGGCCAACTGGCAAAGCCTCAAGGAGCAAGAACGCGGCGCGGCGGCGGAGTCGGTCCTCGACGGCGCGCCGAACTCGCTGTCCGCCCTGGCGCGGAGCCAAGAATTGCAGCGCCGCGCTGGCAAGTTGGGGTTCGAGTGGGAAGACATCGACGGCGTGCTCGACAAGCTGCGCGAGGAAATCGACGAGTTCAAGACGGCACGGTCGGCGAAGGAGCGCGAGCACGAGCTCGGCGACATCCTCGCTTCAATGGTGAACGTGGCGCGGTGGGTCGAGGTCGACGCAGAGACGGCGATGCGCCGCGCCAACGAGCGCTTTCAGAAGCGCTTCCGGCACATGGAACAGGCTGCCGCGGCGTCGGGCGGAAGGCTGAGCGACCTGCCCCTCGCCGAGCAAGAGGCGCTCTGGCAGCAGGCGAAGCGCGAGTTAGGCTAGACGGGCGGCGCGCTACTCGGCGCCGGTGTGGTCGGTGATGAAGTCCACCGCGTCCTGAACGGTGACGATCTTCTCGGCGTCTTCGTCGGAGATCTCGAGCTTGTCATCTCCCTCACTGAACTCTTCCTCGAGAGCCATGATCAGCTCGACGAGGTCCAGCGAATCGGCGTTCAGGTCTTCGACGAATGACGCGTTTGGGACGACCTGGTCGTCTTCAACACCAAGCTGCTCGACGGTGACTTTGGTAACGCGCTCGAAAACGGTAGACAACACAGCCTCCGGTAGACGTAATTAGGGGTTCGCCGCCGCCATCACCGATCCAAGGACTCCGTTGACGAACCGATGCAGGTTGTCGCCTCCAAAGGACTTGGCGATCTCGACAGCTTCGTTGATCGCTACCTTCGGCGGCGTATTATTGAACGAAATCTCGCAGACCGCAATACGCAGGATGTTTCGGTCGACCGCCGAAAGCTGGCCCACCGGATATTGCGGCGCATACTTGGCGATCTGCTCATCCGCCGCCTCCCGGTGCTCCATGACGCAGGCGACGAGCGTCCGTGCCAAGGCCTCCCCTTCCTTATTCACCGGCGCCTCATCGAGTGCGCGCTCCAGCGTTGGCTCCCACGCGTGTGACGAGCAGTCGACCTCATAGAGGACCTGCAGGGCGAGGATACGGGCCTTTCTTCGCGCGTCGGGCATCGTCTTCTCGTGCCTCTTACCCTAGACCAGCGCCAGGCCGCCGTCCACGGGGAGCGTTTGACCGGTGATGTAGGCAGCCTCGTCGCTGCAGAGGAACAGGACCGCCTCAGCCACGTCCTCCGGCGTACCCAACCGGCCCGCGGGGATCATTTCGCGGACGGCGTTCAGACTGGTCTCGGCAACCTCGAGGGTCATGTCCGTTTCGATGTAGCCGGGGGTGATGACGTTGGCGGTCACCCCCCGCGAACCGACCTCTAGCGCAAGGCTCCGTGTCATGCCGATGAGCCCCGACTTCGACGCCGTGTAGTTCGTCTGTCCGGGATTCCCTCGGTACCCGACGACGCTGCCGATGTTGACGATGCGCCCCGCCCGCCGCCGCACCATGTGTTTGAGCGCCGCGCGGGCACAGTTGAACGCGCCGGTCAGGTTGACGTCGATGACGCGCCGCCAGTCGTCGTCGGACATCCGAAGCGCCAGCGTGTCGCGGGTGACGCCGGCGTTGTTGATCAGGAAGTCGAGTCCCCCGTGCCGCTCGATGACTGCTTGCACCATCGCCGTTGCCTCTTCTGGGTCGGCAACGTCGGCGATGTGCACCGAGCATACCCCGCCCGCGGACTCGATAGCGGCTTGGGTCTCGGCGGCGTTCTTCGTGGCGTTGAGGGCCACCGCGGCGCCCGCGGCGGCGAGTCGTAGGGCCGCAGCGCGGCCGATGCCTCGGCTGCTTCCGGTGACGAGCGCGACTTTGCCGGAAAGGTCCAAGGAGGAAGCGCCTCTACGCCGGAGCGTGTCGGGCGGTGCTAGGACGCCAGAGCGTAGCTGCGCACCGTCGAGATGTCGTTGACGCTGATGGCCTCGGCGCTCTTGGCGATCCGCCTGACGAGGCCGGTGAGCACCTTGCCGGGACCCATCTCAACGAAGCGGCGCACGCCGTTGCCCGCCATGAAGTCCACTGAGCGGGACCACTGAACGGGGCGGCAGATCTGCTCGACGAGCTCGCCGTGAATGGCCCGCTGTTCGTCGATGGGCTCGGCGGTGGTGTTGCAGACGACGGGGACGCGGGCGCTCGCGATGCGAGCGTCGTTGAGCGCGGTCATCATACCGGGGACGACGGGCCGCATGAGGCTGGAGTGGAAGGCGCCGCTCACTACGAGCGGCACCGCCTTCCGGGCACCCATGGCCCGGGCCAAGTCGAGGGCTTGCACCAACGCGCTCTTGGCGCCGCTGATGACGATCTGCCCCTCGCTGTTCACGTTGCCGATCTCGGCGCCGGTCTGCTGGCAGAGCTGCTCGACGAGCGACTCGTCGAGGCCAAGAATCGCGGCCATGCCGCCCTCGCGGACCTGCCCGGCCTCCTGCATGAGGCGGCCGCGTTCGCGCACGAGGCGCAAGGCGTCGTCGAACCCGAGGGAGCCGGCCGCTACTAGGGCGGTGTATTCACCCAGGCTGTGGCCGGCCACGTAACGCGGCTCGGCGATGGGCATACCGCTGCGGGCCTCAGCCACCGCCTCCATCGCCGCGATGCTCGTGGTCAGGATCGCGGGCTGGGCGTTGTGCGTCTGGCGCAGATCGTCCTCGTTCCCACCAAAGCAGAGCTTCGATAGCGAGAATCCGAGGATCGCGTCGGCCGTGTCGAACACGGACCGCGCCGCCGGTGATTCTTCATAGAGGTCCGCGCCCATGCCCACATATTGCGAGCCTTGGCCCGGGAAAATAAACGCAACGTCCTCGCCGCCGTTTCCGGCTTCTTGCTGTGCGCTGCTCACGATTCACCCCCTGGAGGTTCGGAGCCCTTCGAAAAGGGCGCGACCGAGGACGTCTACTCGGTCGTCTCCGGCAGGACCTGGCGTCCGTCGTAGGTCCCGCAGGAACGGCAAGCACGGTGTGGAAGCTTCGGCTCGCCGCATTGCGCGCACTTGCTCAGGCTGTGCAGCCGGAGCCCCCGGTGCGCTCGATGAGTCCCTTGCCGGGACTTGGAGCGTTTACGTTTTGGTAGTGGTGCCATCGATCTCTTATGAAGTGTGCTCGTTTAGGAGTGTGCTCGTTTAAGGGAGCAGAGCCTCAAGCGATGCCCATCGCGGGTCGGCGGCGCCTTGGGGGCAGCCACAGGTCTCGACGTTGAGATTGACGCCGCATGTGGAGCATAGGCCGGAGCACGCTTGGGCGCAGAGGGGTTTCATGGGAAGGCTCAGCAGGGCGTATTGGCGGGCGGGTTCCCCGAGGTCAAGGGTATGGCGCGCGTCGATCTTGAAGGCGCCGTCCTCTCCCGTGGGGTCGAGCTTGCCGCCGTGGACGATATCGATGCTTGGGTAAAAGACCTCGTCGATCGCAAAACTTACCGGCTCCGTGAATGGGCTCAGGCACCGGCTGCATTCGGCGCGGACGCGGGTGTCGAGTTCCGCTCTGACCAGGATCCCCCGGTCCGTCCGCATCAGCCGCACGGCCCCTTTGACATTGCCGGCTAGCTCCTCGTATCGGTCCTCCGCCTCATCTATCGCGTACTCGCGCTCCGAGCCGACCGCAGATTGCAGAAGCTGGGCGACGTTCCATTGCATGGCCGATCCCACCAGCTCGGGCCGCGTTCGGGGGATTATAGGGATCGGGATCTATGAACGTCAAGCGTGGCGGCAGGCAAGTTTGCGAAATTTTTCTCAAACTTCGCATAGGGTACTCCCGTCACGGGCATTTGACAAGGCTCCGCTGTCGCTCCCCTTCAGGCGGAGGCCGGCAAGGAGCCCCTAGAAGCCGTACAGTCGTGCCGTGTTGCTCCGCGTCATCCGGTCCCGCTCGTCCTCGGCGACGTCGGCCATCACCCGGTCGAGAATCTGCCGCGACCGCGGGAACGTCGACTCCAGATGGGGGTAGTCCGAGCCCCACAGGAGGTTGTCCACGCCGATGACCCCCCGGTCGCGCATCCCGAGCGCGTCCTCCTGGAAGCTGTGATACACGTTTCGCCGCAGATAGTCCGTCGGGACCGACCCGTCGGCGAAGCGGTGCGTGATCATCATGGGCCGCTCGCGGTAGACGTAGTCGATGCGGTCCATGAAGAATGGGACCCACCCCAGCTCGTGCTCGAGCTGCACGAAGCGCAGGCCCGGGAAGCGTTCCAGTACCCCGGAGAAAATAAGGTGGCACAGGGTCTGACGCACCCAGTTCTCGGCGTTCACACGGTCGGGAGCGGTGAGCACGGCGCGGTCGTACGTCACCTTGGGCGCAGTGAAGGTGCCCGGGCGGTTCGTGGCGCGGTGCAGACTCAGCGGCATCCCCAGCGCTTCCGCCTCTTCCCAGAACGGGTCATACTTGGGGCCGTCGTAGAACTCGCCGGGCGTTGGGTAGACGGGTACGACCGCGCCGGCTAGACCCAGCTTCGCGCAGCGCCGCAACTCGGCGGCGGCCGCCGCAACCTCGTCGTCGAGCACGATCATGGCCATGCCCCGGAGCCTGTGGGGATAGGCCGCGCAAAAGTCGGCAATCCAGTCGTTATAGGAGCTGAGAATCGCACCGAGCAGCAGCGTGTCCTGGATCTTGTGGTACATGTGAAGGGCGATCGTCGGATAGACGACCTCGGCCTCGATCCCGTCCGCGTCCATATCGCCGACTCGTGCGTGAGGATCGTATGCCCCCGGCCGGACGTCGCCGGCGCGCCCGTGCAGGCGCATCCCCTCCAGGCTCTCGAATCGCTTCCCGGCCGCCGAGCCCCCGCGGAAGGTCGCCCCGATGGCAATGTCCCCCACGTAGACCTCGTCCGACTCCGGCCCTTCGACAAGACGGGGGATGAGCTCGCGGGGGACGGCGCCTCCCGCCGGCATGCGCTCGGTCCAGAGATCGCCGGGCTCGACGACGTGGGAGTCGGACGAAATCAACAGGCCGCTCATGTCGGTGTCCCGCTTCCGGTGCTCGGTGACGAAGGGCCGCCGCCGGGGGCGGCGAGTATAGCACCGGCGCCGTTTGAAACCGCCCCGGCGTTGTGCCACCATACGCCCGTCCAAGCGGCCGCGCGGCGCGGCCAACGGGAGCGGGGCATGACGGTACGGGCCATCTCAGCCGATTCGCACATCCTGGAGCCTTGGGAGATGTGGGCCGAGCGCATCGACCCCGAATTCCGGGAGCGCGCCCCGCGCGTCGAGCCCAGCCCCGATGGCAACGGCCACGTCTTCGTCTGCGAGGGCCGCTCGAAGGGGGCGATCCGCGCCCTGGGCACCCCCTACGCCATCCAGAAAGACCAGGCCGAAGAAGGTCGCCGCGGCGGCTACGACCCCGTCGCCCGTATCGCGGACATGGACGTTGACGGCGTGGAGGCCGAGGTCCTCTACCCCAGCATGGGGTCACGTGTCTACAGCATCCCCGACGCCGAGCTCCAGGCAGCATGCTTCCGCGCCTACAACGACTGGCTCGCCGACTTCTGCGCCACCGACCCCCGGCGCCTCTACGGCGTCGCTCTCCTATCGACCTACGACATCGACATCGCCGTCAAGGAGCTGCGCCGCGCCGCCCAGATGGGCTACCGCGCCGCCGCCATCTGGGGAACCCCGCCCGACCGGCTCTCCTTCGAGAGCGACCACTACGACCCCCTGTGGGCCAAGGCACAAGACCTGGAAATCCCCATCAGCCTCCACGCCTTCACCGGCCCCGAGCGTTCCATCTCCAACTTCTTCCTCATCAGCTACACCAACTTTGTGCATATGATCCCCGACACCCTCGTCACCATGACCTTCTCCCACGTCTTCGAGCGCTTCCCCGGGCTCAAGGTCATCTCCGTCGAGAACGACATCGGCTGGGTCCCCTACCTCATCCAGCGCATGGAGTACGGCTACGGCCGGAAGACGGGGCGGCACGGCGGCGAGTTCCCCTCCGGCCTCACCCCACGCGACATCTTCCACCGCAACGTGCGCTTCACCTTCATGACCGACCGCTTCGGCTTGGCCAACCTCGACGCCATGTCCCCCGATATGCTGATGTGGTCCACCGACTACCCCCACGACGACAGCACCTGGCCCGAGTCGCTACAGCTGATGGAGGAGCAGTTCGAGGGAGTCGACCCCGCCGTGCGGGACAAGATCATCTTCGCCAACTGCAACGAGCTCTACCGCATGGGGCTCTAGGCGGCCGGCGGCGCGGCGATGATCGACTTCGCGTTCACTCCTGAAGAGGAGGCCCTGCGCCGCGAGGTCCGCGCCTTCTGCGCCGAGCATTTCACCCCTGAAGTCCTGCGGCGGGCCTACCGTCACCCTGGGGGCGGCTACTTCTCGCGGGAAATCTGGGAATTGCTTCGCTCCAAGCGTTGGCTCTTCCCTCACTGGACCGAGGCCGAGGGCGGCGCCGCGCTCGGCCCCATGCAACACGCCATCCTCACCGAGGAGCTGGCCTACGCCCTCATCCAGTGCGGCTCCCATCATGCCTGCGACGTGGTGCGCGCCGCCGGCGACGAGGCGCAGAAGGCCACGTACCTGCCGCGATTCGCCTCGGGCAAATGGCTGGTCACCATCGGCATTTCCGAGCCCAACGCGGGCTCCGACGCGGCAAACATCGAGATGCGCGCCCGGCGCGACGGCGACGAATGGGTGCTCAACGGCCAGAAGCTCTGGGGCGGCCACGGGATGCCGGAGTTCCACGACAACAACCTGCACATCTGCGTGGCTCGCACCGACCCCGAAGCCGAGCGCCACCGTGGCCTCTCCATCTTCCTCGTCCCCCTGACCACCCCCGGCATCTCCATGGCGCCGGTCCACATCATGCGCGGCGAGCCCTACGTCGCCTCCGTCGCCGCCACTTACTACGACGACGTACGCGTGCCCGCCGACGCCGTTCTCGGCGGGCGAGTCAACAACGGCTGGTATCAGATGACGCGCGTGCTGAACGACGAGCGCGCGACTCTCCTCACAGCCAACACCGGCCGCGCCGCACGGATGCACGACGACCTCGCCGCCTACGTCCGGTCGCTCAAGGCAACCGATGGCGGGGCGCAATGGATGCGGCATCTGCTCGCCGACCTCTACGTCGAACTGGAGAGCGTACGGTGCATGTCCTACGAGGCCGCGGCTCACGCCAACCGCGGCATCGGGATGGACGGGGTGGCCTTGGGCGGGGCGAAGATCGCCGCGGCCGAGCTCTACCAGCGCATGAGCGAGGCCGGCATGAAGCTGCTCGGCCACCTGGGTCTGCTGAACTTCAGGGAGGCCGGCCGCGACCTCCCCTTCGCCGACACCGTCCTCTGGTTCGCGATGGGGAGCCGGCAGGGCACCACGGCGGGCGGCTCGGCCGAGGTCATGCTCAACCGGATCGCCACCGACCGCCGCGGCCTCGGCCTCCCCCGAGGCTGACCCTCCGAGGCCTGACCATGGACATCGTGCTCGGCGAAGACGACCAAATGCTGCGCGGCTCGTTCCGCGACTTCTTCATCAACGAGTGCCCCACCGACCTGGTCCGCGAGGTCGAAGACGGCGACCTCGACTATTCGCGCGAGCTCTACGCCGCGATGGCCGGGCTCGGCATGCTCTCCCTTCCCTTCCACCAGACCTACGGCGGCCAGGACGGCCACCTCTTCCACCTTGGCCTCCTTTACGAGGAGATGGGCCGCGCGCTCGCGCCCACGCCCCACCTCTCTGCCGTGGTGCTCTGCGGGATGCTCATCGCCGAGGCCGGGCGCGAGGAGCAGCGCCTCGGCTACCTGCCTGCCATCGGCGCAGGCGACCTCATCGGCGCGCTCGCCCTGACTGAGACCGCCGCCGGGGGCGGCCTGACGGACATCGCCGCGACCGCGTCACTGGATGACGACGCGATCGTGCTGAACGGCGTCAAGCGCTTCGTTCGAGACGGGGCCGCCGCCGACTTCTTCATCGTCGCGGTCCGGGCCGAAGACACTGCGGGCGAGGACGGCGTCTCCCTGTTCATCGTCCCCGCCGGCGTGGAGGGCCTGACCCTCGAGACCTACCGCATCGTGAGCGGCGAGCGCCTCACCGACCTCACCCTCGACGGCGTGCGCCTGCCGGAGGAGGCCCTCCTGGGCGATTGGCGCGGCGCATTGCCCCCGCTGGCCCGGGTCCTCGACTACGGCCGGGCCTTGCTCGCCTGCGAGATGGTTGGCGGCGCCGAGGCGCTCCTGGAACGCACCGTCGAGCATTGCAAGCAGCGTCACACCTTCGGCAGGCCCATCGGCGCCAACCAGGCCCTCCAGCACCGCCTCGCCCGGATCAAGATGGACCTCGACCGCATCCGCCTGCTCGCCCGCCGCGCTGCCTGGCGCCTCGGCGAGGGCGAAGACGCCTCTCTCGACACCGCCGCGGCCAAGGTCGGCGCGAGCGCTCTCTACCGCCTCGCCGCCAACGAGGCCGTCCAGATGCACGGCGGCTACGGCGTCGCCAAGGAGACCGACATCCAACTCTACTGGCGCCGCCACAAGGCCTTGGAGGTCTACCTCGGCGACAGCCAGTCCCTCAAAGACGAGATGGCCGACGCCCTCGGGCTTTAGCGGCGCCTCAGTTGCCGCCCCCACGCCTTCCGCCAGGCCGGGGGCCAGCGCCGCCCGCGGCTACATGTCCGCGAACTCGGGCATCACCTTGTTCGCGAAGAGGTCGAGGGTCTTCATGACCTTGTCGCGACCCAAGACGCCTTGGCCAAGCAGGAAGAAGCATTCGTTGAAGGGCACCGCGTCGCGGGCCTCCTGGATGCGGCGCTTCACCGTCTCCGGTCCGCCGATGATCATGGCAGGGTAGGGCATGCCGAAGCCCCAGCCCCAGTTGTCCCACATCCAGTAGGCGTCCTTGGCCCACTCCTGGGCCTCCTCATCAGTGTCGGCGAGGATCAGATAGCCGCCCCAGGCCGCCTCCTCGCCGTAGGGGACCTCGCGTCCGTGCCGCTCCGCCTCCTCGCGGTAGGCGCCCCAGAGCGTCTTGCAGAACTCCAGGTTCTCTCCGAGAATCACGGGCTTGCCGCCCTCGCGCGCCCAGTAGAGGGCCGTCGTCATGCTCTGGGTGAAGCCGCTGTAGAGCGGCGGGTGCGGCTGCTGGTAGGGCTTCGGCGCGATCCCGATCTCGCGAATCCGGTAGTCGTCGTCGACGCCCTGCCCGAACTTCAGGTACGTCGGCTGCTCGTGCGGATTGACGAGGTCCTTGGGCGGGAAGGTCCAGTACTTGCCCTCATGCGAGAAGGTGTCGTTGGCCCATGCCTTGCGAATCACCGCGATGCTCTCTTCGTAGAATTCGCGGTTCATGATGTCCGACGGCTGCTTCCGGTTCCACGGCCCAGCACCGGTGAGTCCCGGCTTCACCGCCAGGCTCTGGAGCCACCGCTCCTGATAGCCTCGGACGAAGGCCACGTTCAGCCGCCCCTTGAGCATGTGGTCGAGGGTCGCGACGTGCTCGGCGACGCGGAGCGGGTTGTGCGCCGGTAACGCGTAGCCGAAGAGATCGACGCGCAGGCGCTTCGTCTGCATGCCGATGAAGAGGCTGAGCAGGCCCGGCTCGTTGGAGACCTCGAGCCCTTCGATCTGGAGATGGTGCTCGGGGTGGCCGAAGCCCTCGAAGCCGATCTCGTCGCAGAAGCGGACGTACTCGCCCACCTCGGCGAGCATGTTCTGGTAGAGCTCGGGCCGCTTGCCGGCCATGCCCTGTTCGATCTGGGCGCGGTCGCCGACAGTGCAATAGATGAATCCGTGGAATTTCATGGT
Organism: Dehalococcoidia bacterium; assembly: GCA_034421515.1. Lineage (GTDB taxonomy): Bacteria > Chloroflexota > Dehalococcoidia > SHYB01 > SHYB01 > DAOUKH01. Next base: position 10,313 of record DAOUKH010000009.1, on the reverse strand, counting down.
CTGGTCAGCACCCTCGGGTAAGCACGCTCCGCCTTCAGGCTCGCCTCCCCGGAAAGGGCTGCGGAAGTATAGCATTCCCCTTCTTCGGGCGACGGCCCCTGGCCCTTGGGGCGCACCTGCGCGGGAATCGAACTGCCCCAGGCTAGAACTCGAAGTCGTACTCGAAGGGGCGGACGGCCCGGACCGGGGCAGTCACCAGCGGCGTCCAGATGTCTGCGGGTGGGCCGAGGGCGGCGTCGAGGGCCGCGTTCAGCGCCGCGTCGGCGGGGTCGGTCTCGACCAGGAGCATGTAGGCAAGCCGGCCCGCCTCCTCCGCCGCGTCCGCCTCGAACGCGATCGCGCCGTGGACGCCTTCAACGGCCAGCGCTCCCGGTAGGCCGGCGCCTTCCCACCATGACTTCGCCGCATCGACGTCCTTCGCGTCGCCGATGACCACCACTATGCCCCGGTGCCCCAGGTGAGGAATAGCCTCGGGGACGACGGGGATGTCCTCGGCGGCGTAGGTCCCCGTTACCCGGTAATAGCCCGCGTAGGGCACGAACCCTTGGCGCCACATCCGTCCCGCACGGTTCAGGCCGCGGTCCAGCTCGCGGCCAGAAACGCGGTAGTCGTCGAACGCGGTCGTGTTCGTCAGGTAGGTGGTGAAGTAGGCCCCTTCGCCATTGCGGAGGGCCTCCATGCCCACGTTGCGGCGGAGCGCCTTCAACTCCTTATCGGCAACGTACCGCCGGCCCGCGATCACTTCCGGCCGCGAGATGTGCGTCGGCAGGTGGTCGAGGTCGTACCACCGGTTATAGTCCTCGGTCAGCTCCGGAGCAACGTCGACGAATGCCAGCACCGCGCCCTTGATCTCCATGCCGCCCTCCCGGTTCAGAGTCCGCGCGCTACCTTACATCGGCCCCGTTTGGTGGGCAAATCCCGCCGCAGCGCGCTCTCTAGAAGGTTGTATCCAGGACCACCGAGGCCTCAACGAACTCTTGGAACGAGAGCGCTTGGCGGTGGAACTGGTCGACGCGGGTCTGGTCGGCGCCGTAGATGCGGAAGGGGTGCTGGAGAAGGCTCAGCCGGTTGAGGGTGTGGTCGCTGTCGGCGCGTCCGTTGGCCTTGATGTTTTCGATCATCTCCCGCCAGGTGTCGAGGTCGCCTTCGAGAATCCAGTCGGGGTTGTAGGCCTCAATCTCGTCCGCCGCCAGTTCGCGCGCTTCGGTGCAGCTGTAGATCTCGAACACCAGGCCGTAGGCCCGGTCGCCAACCCTGAACACGGCCCGCGAGTCGGCGTAGCCCAACGCCTTGTACTGCTCCTCGTTCTCGTTCATCAGCGCCTGCAGCGCCTCGAACCATTGGAGGCTGGGGAAGGCAACCTTGGTCTGTGTGCTCATCGGGGAGTCCTCCTACGGTTCAGTCTCGGCTAGTGTTTCGGAAGAGTACCGGGGCACGACGGCGTAGTCCGGCTTCTGGGCGGCGCGGACCTTGGGGCAGATGCCCTTTCCCTCGTCGCAGCGGAAGCAGAACCAGTCCCCGCCCTCGGGACGGCGCCACAGTACGTTCCCGCACCCGGCACAGCGCCGCTCGTCGAGCTCGGTGCATTCCCAGTCGCGCAGGCTCGACTTAGCGTTGAGCGGGCAGCCCCGACCGTGACAGATGATCGACTCCGGGTCCTGGTGAATGCAGTCGACGGGGCAGACGCTGGGGCAGGCGTCGCAATCGAAGCAGAGCATCGGGTCGATGATGAAGGTGCCGCGGAAGTTGTCGGCGCGGCGCTCAATGGCAAGGGTGGGGCAGATGTATTCGCAGGCCCCGCAGCTGATGCAGACGTCGTCGACGATGTAGAAGCTCATGCCATTCCAGGGTCCCGGGCCGCGTCCGGCGGAACCGCGACGGTCACTATACCGTACCTGGCGGCGGTGCCGGCTCCTCCTTCCCGATGGAGCGGCGGCGGCCCAGCCAGAGTGCGGGAACGACGGCCGCGGCGGCGACCACCATCGCCACGAAGAAGACGTCTTGGAACCACTCCAGCGTCGCGGCGAGGATAGTGTCCTCGTAGGCCGCGGCGCGGGCTTCGAAGGCTTCGAGGCTCTCGCCTGCCAGCCGCAGCGGGAGGTCGAATGTGCCCACCAAGGTCTCGAAGTGGTTCTGCCCCCACGAGCTGAGCACGGACAGCCCCACGATCATCCCCAGCATCCGCATCACCGTCACCAGCCCCGACCCCGTGGCCTTCTGATCATCCGTCGTATTGTCGAGAACGGCGACGGTGACCGGCGCGATGACCAGCCCGAATCCCAAGCCGCCGACCATCAGATCGATGGTGCCCCGCGGCTCGGGGATTTCCAACGTCCACCGCCCCAGCAGGCCGAATCCGAGCGCCATGAGGGCAATGCCGAGGAACGCCGGCGGACGGTACCCGAAGCGCTGGTAGAGGTAGCCACCGAGCACCGCGCCAATTGGGATCATCACCGTCAGGCGGAGGAGCCGCAGGCCGCCGTCGAGCGGCTCACCGCCGAGGATCGTATCGGTCATGAGCGGGATGTTGACTAGGGCAAGGACCAGGGCCGCGCCGACGAACAGGTTGGTCATGTTCGCCGCCACCAGCGGCGCCCTGCTCCACAGGCGCAGCGGCAGCATCGGGTCGCGGGCCACGGCCTCGCGCCAGACGAAGGCGGCGAAGAACAGGGCCGCTGCGGCGAGCAGCCCCACGCGCCATCCCCTCGCGGCGGGAAGCACCGCGTCGTCGGAGAGGCCGAGCGCCAGCGCGGTGATACTCGCGCCGAGCAGCAACCCGCCCAGGTAGTCCACGCGCAGCCCGAAGCGCCGCTTGTTGGCGACGGCGGGGAGGACGACCGCGATAACCGCCGCGCCGATGGGGATGTTGACCCAGAAGATCCAGCGCCAGTCGAGGAAGTGGATGAAGAGGCCGCCGTAGAGGGGGCCGAGCACCGCGCCTCCTTCGGCGATGGCGGCGATGGCCCCGATGGCGACGCCGCGCCGGTTCTCCGGGAAAGCGTCGTAGACGATCGCGATGGCCGCCGGCACGAGGGCGCCGCCGCCCACGGCCTGCACCACCCGGGCCAAGACGATATAGGTCAGGCCGTCGGCGATGGCGACCAGCGCCGAACCGCCCATGAAGACGAGCATCGCCGCCGTGTAGACCCGGCCGTGGCCGTAGATGTCGGAGATGCGCCCCACGAGTGGCATCGCCGCCGTGAAGCCGATCAGGTAGCCGGTGACGATCCACGCGCCCTTGTCCAAGTCACTGACCGGCAGGCCGACGTCGAGGAAGATGCCGGGGAGAGCGGTGACCACAACCGTCTGGTCGAGCGAGGCGACGAAGACGCCCGAGCCCGTAAGCAGCAGCAGCGCGTAGGCCGAGGTCTTGGCTGCGGGCCCGGCCTCTTGCTTTCCCGGCATGAGCTAGATGGGCCCGTGCATCGGCTAGATGGGCGGCTCTATCTCGAACGTCGCGCCGAAGTCGGAGAACTGGAGCGTCCGCGACACGCCTTCGGGTTCGTCGACGGTGAGCCGTCCATCGAGGAAGGCCTTGAGCAGCTCGTGGGTCTCCGTGTCGATCAGCACCTCGATGTCCAGAATGGAGCCCTCGGCGAAGCTGCCCGCCATAAACTGGGCCGCCTCGGCGGGGGCGCGTCCGGTGATGGCGTGCACCGGACGCCCGCCGAACTCAGTGGGCTCCCCAAGGAGTAGGTCCTCCATGCCCCGGAGTACGCGCGGCACGCCTTCGGCGGGATCAAAGAACGCGAGCGGGTTTAGCGCCGTCTCGAATACCTGCCACTCGCCGCTGATCGGGTTGGTCATGTAGGTCTTGCCGCCCGCGCCGATGACCTCGAGGCGGAGGACGAGACCGGCGAAGACGGCGTCGATTTCGGCATAGAGGCCGTCTGGCCTAATCATGAAGCCCTCGGCGCGGCGCAGCCCCAGTCCGTTCGAGATCGGCGTCTCCCCGCCCTCGTTTTCCAGGATGTACCGAAAGGAGTTAACCTGTGCCATAGCGTCGATAGATGCAGCGATGACATCTTCGGAACGCGGCGCCGGCGTGGGTGTTGCCGGCGGCGTCGAGGTCGGCTCTTCATCCCCTCCGCAAGCCGCGAGCACAAGCAGCAACGTAAGAACTGAAAGAAGCCCCGCGGCGGCCCGACGGCCGAAGCCCGACCGGTCCGGTCTGAAAGCAAACAACGCCATATTCATGCAGCGCATTATAGGCTCGCCTCCACCACGTCCAAGACCTCGATGCGTGACCCTCCTGAGCGCTCTGCTCGCCGCGGCGCTCCTCCTCGCGGCATGCGACGGCGGCACCCCGACCCCGACTCCGGAGCCCACCGCCGCTCCTACGGCGACATCGACCGCCGTCCCCGCCCTCCAGCCGCACACGCCGACCCCCGCGGCCACTGCCACGCCAACGCCCGAAACTACGGTCTCCGCTCTCAGGTCGACCGCCACGCCGACCGCGGCCGCCACCACCCCCACGGCGCCATCGGCTCCGACCGCCACCTCCGTGCCGGCGCGCTCCTTCCTCCCCATCCCCGAGCCACCCCGGGGCGACCCCATCGAGTTGGCGGAGCGCCTGAAGTACGGGGGCGGCACGAAGCTCGCGCCGCTGACGCTTATCGAGACGGAACTTGCCGTTGGCCACGTCGAGGAGTTTCACGTCCTCGATATTGGGGACCTGCGGCCCTTCACCGTCGAAGCGGAGCTCCGGTTGGTCAGCGAGCACGCCTACTTCTACGTCGAACGCGGGGCCCGCGTGCGCGACAGTCAACTCGAAGCGTCGGCCCGCGAGCTCGAGGAACAAATCATCCCCACGATCCGGCGCCTGGTGAACCCCGAATGGGAGCCCGGGGCCGGCATCGACTCGAGGCTCACCATCCTGAACGCCCGCATCCCCAACATCGCGGGTTACTACAACCTGCTCGACACACTGCCTCGCGCGGTGAACCGGCTCAGCAACGAGCGGCCGATGGTCTACCTCAGCCTCCTCGCGGTGCAGCCGGGCGGCGACCGGTACCACGGTGTCCTGACCCACGAGCTCCAGCACGCCGCCCAAGCCGACGCCGACCCCTTCGAGACGGCTTGGGTGCACGAGGGAGCCGCGGAGTACGCCGCCGCCGCGGCCGGCTATCGCGGTGGACCTGAGGGCTTCTTCTTCGTTCCGCCCGGCATACAGCTGACCTTGTGGCCCGACGAGCATGATGCCGTCGGCCCGCACTATGCGGCCGCCTACAGCTTCATGACCTACCTAGCCCAACGCGTCGGCGAAGACGCTCTCGTCTCGCTGTTGACCAGTCCGCTCACCGGGGCCGAGGGCGTCGAGTCGTTCCTTGCCGCGCAGGGGATCGACGACGACTTCGACGCATTCTTCCTCAAGTGGACGGTGGACAACCTGAAGCGCGCCCTCGCCCTAGCCGGCAACTCCTTCGGCGCTGGCCTCCGCAGCCGGATCTCCGGCACCGGCGAAGTGGAGCGGGAGGCGAGCCAATACGCCGCGGATTATGTCCTTGTCGATTCGGACGACCGCGCGCGCCGGCTCCTCTTCGAGGGCAGCCCTGAGGTCCGGCTCCTTCCCACCTCGCCGCCGTCGGGGAAAATGATGTGGTGGAGCAACCGGGGTGACGGCATCGACGCGACGCTCACCCGCGCCTTCGACCTGACCGGCGTGAGCGATGCCTCACTCAATTTCGACCTCTGGTTCGACATCGAAGAGAGCTTCGACTTCGCCTACGTCATGGCCTCCCGCGACGGTGGTCTCTCCTGGAACGTGTTGGAAGGCTCCCACTCGACCGTCGACGACCCGCTCGGGCAGAGCTTCGGCCCCGCCTACACCGGCAAGAGCGGCGGGGGCCGCAGCGCCCGCTGGGTACAGGAGGAGATCGACCTGAGCGACTACGCCGGCGGCGAAGTGTTGATCCGGTTCGAGTACGTCACCGATCAAGCGGTGCACGCTGAAGGCCTGCTCCTCGACGACCTGCGCCTTGAAGCCACGGACTTCTTCGACGCCGCCGAATCAGACGCCGGGTGGCAGGCCGAGGGGTTCTTCCGCACCGACAACCGGGTTCCACAGACCTACGGCGTGCGCCTCGTTGAGTTCGGCGCTGAACCCCGGGTTGTCGAGGTCCCGCTCGACGAAACCCTTCGGGGGGAGGTCCCCCTGCCGGCCAACGGCCCCGGTGGCGTCGTCCTCATCGCGCCTACCGCCCCAGTGACGGGCGTGCCCGCGGCCTACTGGCTCACGGTCGAGTACATCGAGTAGCCCGCCGTTAGAGCCGCCACATGTCGCGGCGAGTGATGGTGAGCCAGGCGACGGGAAGGGCGAGGGCGAGCCCGACGACGACGAAGGCGATGCGCAGGTTGGTCCAATCGCCGAGCGCGCCGGCGGCCATCGCGCCGAGCGGCGAGAGGCTGAACGAGAGGAAGTAGAGCGACATCGCCCGCCCCCGGAACTCGTCCGCCACGTTCGTCTGGACGAGGGTGTTACCGAGGGCGAGCGTGGACGCCGAAGTGGCCCCGAGGACCACCATCGCAGCGAAGGAGAACACGAGGTTCCCCGCCGCGCCCATCGCGGCGATGAACAGCCCGGTCCCGATCGCGGCACAGAAGTAGACAAGGCCTTTGTTGCGGATGTCTCCCTTCGTGACCAAGATCAGCGCCCCGACCAGGCCGCCCACGCCGAGCGTGATGAACAGGGCCGAGAAGCCGCCTTCCCCTTGTCCAAGCACGTCCTTGGCGAAGGCCGCCATCAGCTGCGTCATCGACATCCCCAGAATCGCCGCGAGGAACGACACGGTCAGCAGTGCCCGAATGGTGCGGTCGCCGCGGGCGTAGCGGACCCCGTCGGCGATGCTCTGGAAGAAGGGCGCCGTTGCCCCTCCAGCCATGAACCGGCGCCGTATGAGCAGCACCGACACAACCCCGCCGACGTAGCCGGCCGACTGCAGGAAGAAGGTCCCCTCGGTGCCGACGACGATGAGCAGCACGCCGCCGATCGATGGGCCGATCACCCGCATCGAGTTCATCACCACGGCGTTGATGGAGACCGCACTCGGGAGGTCTTGCCCGCCCACGATGTCATGGATCGCGGCCATCCGGGCGGGGTTGTTGAGTGCGAAGAACGACCCGCTGAGGAAGGCCAGGATGTAGACGTGCCAGATCACGACCACTCCGGTCATAACGATCAGGGCCAAGACCAAGGCGACCAGCGCCAGCGACACCTGGCTGAACAGCATCAGGTTCCGGCGGTTGAGGCGGTCGGCAAGCGCCCCGCCGACCGGGGACATAAAGAACATGCCGGCGCCTTGGGCAAAGGCCACGACGCCAAGTTGGAAGGCCGTGCCATCGAGGTCGTTGTAGACCAGCCAGCCCTTGCCCAACTGCTGGGACCACTGCCCCATCTGCGTGAAGAGGTTTCCCGTCAGCAGGAACCGGAAGTCGGGGTGGCGCAAGGCGCCGAACCGGGAAGGCGCCGGCGGCAAAGGCCGCCGGGGCTGCGGGTCGCGGTGCCGCCTAGGCTCGCGGGCCATCCCTACCGGCGCTCCTCCGTGCCGGGGAGCGTCCCCACGCACGGCCCCTGAGCGAAGCTATCGCTGGAACGTACGCCCATTTGAGTGTTCCTCGGCGACCCCGCGGAGCCGCCGCATAAGATAGCAAAAACTCTCACCGAATGGGCCAAATCCAGCCGTCCAACAGAGAAGGTCTCGATGCTATAATGGCCGATGGTATTGGTCTGGGAAGGGGCGGCTCGGGATGCACATCGCGGTTCTCGGAAGATCCGACGGGTGCACACCTGAGGTCTACGCCCTGGCGGAGGCAGTGGGGCGCGAGATCGGAGCCCGAGGCCACACCCTCGTCTGCGGCGGCGGCAATGGCGTCATGGAGGCCGCCTGCAAGGGGGCCAAGGCCACCGGCGGCACCACCATCGGCATCCTTCCCGGCCCCGACCGCGCCGGCGCCAACCCCTACGTCGACTACCCCATCGTCACCGGCATCGGTTACGCCCGGAACTCCCTGGTCGCCATGAACGGCGACGTCTGCATCGCCGTCGAGGGCGAGTACGGCACCCTTTCTGAGATCGGCTTCGCCCTCGCCTACAACAAGCCGCTGGTGGGGCTCAAGAGCTGGACGCTCATCAGGGGCGACGGCGAGACCGAGCCCCGCTTGAACGTCGCCACCGATCCCGCCGAAGCCGTAGCCCGGGCGGAAGCCTTGGGCCGGGAGCTGGGCCGATGAGCATCATCGAGCGCGTCATCGGCCGGGAGATCCTGGATTCGCGGGGGAACCCCACGATCGAAGTCCAGGTCTCGCTGACCGACGGCTCCGTCGGTATCGCCGCCGTTCCGTCGGGGGCCAGCACCGGCACCCACGAGGCGCTTGAGCTGCGCGACGGCGACCCGGAGCGCTACGGCGGCAAGGGCGTCCTCAAGGCCATCGCCAACGTCAACGGCCCCATGGCAGGGGCCATTCGCAGCCTCTCGGCGTTGGACCAAGAGGCGCTCGACAGGCGGCTGCTTGAAGTCGATGGCACGCCCGACAAAAGCAAGATGGGGGCCAACACCGTCCTCGGCGTCTCGCTGGCGGTCGCTCACGCCGCGGCCCAGAGCAAGGGCCTCGGCCTCTACCGCTACCTCGGCGGCGACTCGGCAACGCGCCTCCCCGTTCCCATGTTCAACGTGCTCAACGGCGGGGCCCACGCCGACGGCTCCACCGACTTCCAGGAGTTCATGGTCATGCCGGTCGGCGCGCCGAGCTTCGGCGAAGCCATACAGATGGCCGCGGAGACATACCAAGCGCTGAGGAGTGTGCTGAAGAAGCGCCGCTTGGGCACCAACGTCGGCGACGAGGGCGGCTTCGCTCCGCGCCTGAAATCCAACGCCGCTGCGGTCGAGCTGGTCCTGGAGGCGATCCTGGAGGCAGGGTACACCGCCGGCGAGGACATATTCCTTGCCCTCGACGTAGCCGCCAGCGAGTTCTACCGGAACGGCAAATACGCCCTGCGGAAAGAGAAGCTGAGCCTGACCTCCACGAAGATGATCGACTTCCTGGAAGGTTGGGTGAAGCAATACCCCATCGTCAGCATCGAGGACGGCCTGCACGAGGACGACTGGGAAGGATGGAGGGAGCTCACCGAGCGCCTCGGCGAGAAGGTGCAGCTGGTCGGCGACGACCTCTTCGTCACCAACGCGGAGCGGCTCGAACGAGGCGTCGAGGAAGGCGTCGCCAACTCGATCTTGGTCAAGGTCAACCAGATTGGCTCGCTGACGGAGACCCTGGACACAATCAAGCGGGCGAAGGAAGCCGGGTACACCACCGTGATCAGTCATCGGTCGGGTGAGACCGAGGACACTACGATCGCCGATCTGGCCGTCGCGACGGGGTCGGGGCAGATCAAGACCGGTGCGCCGGCCCGTTCGGAGCGCACCGCCAAGTACAACCGTCTGCTTCGCATCGAGGGGGAGGTCGGCGCTCGCACCAAGTACGCCGGCCGCGACGCTTTCGACCCCCTCGCCGTCCTCGGCGAAGACGAGACCCCGTCCAAGAAATAGCCCCCGCGCGCATCTCCGCGTCCCTCTCCGGGCCGCGACTCCCGAGGAGGGACGCCATGCCTCCGGTCGACGTGATGACCGTCCTGGGCCCGGTGAGCTCGGCCGACCTCGGCGCCACTCTGACCCACGAGCACCTGGTTGCCTCCGCGACCGGCGCCGACTACGACAGCACCCTCCACTTCGACTACGAGGGGCAGCTGATCAAGCTCACCGAGGACATGAGGCGCCTCAAGGAGGCGGGCGTCTCCTCCATCATCGACCCCATCCCCATGGAGCTTGGCCGCAAGGTCGACTTCATGCAGGACGTCTCCCGCGCCTCCGGCGTCAACGTCGTCTGCGCCACCGGCCTCTACACCGACCAAGGCCCGTTCCGCGGCTACCCGCAGTACTTCGTGAGCAAGACCGTCGACGAGATCGAGGAGATCTACGTCACCGAGATCACCGAGGGGATCGGCCCCCGCAAGATCAGGCCCGGCGTCATCAAGTGCGCGACCGGCCCCCACAACGTCAGCGAGAACGAGGAGAAGGCCCTGCGCGCCTCGGCCCGCGCCGCGAAGAAGACCGGCACCCCGATCACCACGCATACGACCGACGGCAGCATGGGGCCGCAGCAGCTCGACATCTTCGAGGACGAGGGGCTCGACCTGCGGCGCGTCACGGTGGGGCATTGCAGCGACTCCGCCGACCTCGACTATCACGTGAGCATGCTCCGGCGCGGGGCCTACATCGGGTTCGACCGGCTGGGGCTGGAGAACTTTGTCGACGACGAGA
>DAOUKH010000008.1:0-14550 GCA_034421515.1 Dehalococcoidia bacterium | reverse complement strand
GCTCCGGCGGGGCGCAGGGCATCTCCTTCCCCGCCCCTTGGGACGGCCACAACACCGTCACCAAGCTCTCCGACGGCTCCACCCGCACCATCTCGGCCAACATCATGGTGATGAGCACCATCCTCTTCTCGGGCATCCTCGAGCGCTTCCCCACGCTCAAGGTCGTTTCGTCGGAGAGTGGGTTGGGCTGGGCGCCCTACCTGCTCGAAGTCGCCGACCACCAATGGCAGGCGCAGAACCTCAAGGAGCGGGGCAGCCTGAAGATCAAGCCCAGCGATTACTTCCACCGCCAGTGCTACATCAACTTCTGGTTCGAGTCCGTCGGCCTCCGCATGCGCGACGTCATCGGCATGGACAACATCATGTGGTCGTCCGACTTCCCCCACCCCACGAGCACCTTCCCCAAGTCGCAGTGGTACATCGAACGCGCCGTGGGCGACTGGCCGGAAGCGGAGCGCCGCCAGGTACTCGTCGACAACGCCGTCAAGGTCTTCAACCTCAACGGCAGCTAGCCGGCGCTAGAAGCCGTACAGCGCCCGGGCGTTGTCGGCGACGATGCGGGCGCGCTCGTCGCCGGGGACGTCTTCCATCAGGTAGTCGATCATCTCCTGCGAGCGGGGCCACGTGCTGTCCCCGTGCGGGTAGTCGCTCGACCACATGATCCGGTCGACGCCGATCAGCCCGCGGTTCATCACGCCGGCCTTGTCCCGCATGAATGTGAGGAAGACGTTGCGCTTCACCAGTTCGCTGGGCAGCATCTCCCGCGACAGGGTCATCCGGTAGAGGTTCCGCCGCCGGTCGAAGACGTAGTCCATGCGCTCCAGGTAGTAGGGCATCCAGCCGATGTCGTTCTCGGCGGAGACCACGCGGAGCTTGGGGAACCGCTCGAAGACGCCGTTGAACGTCATGTGCGCCAGCGAGCGCTGGATCGTGTCCGCCTCGCAGACCCCATCGGCGGGGCTCCGGTAGATGGTCGACGCCCGCCGGCGCTCCGTCAGGATGTGCAGGCTCACCGGTACGCCCACCGCCTCGGCGGCCGCCCAGAACGGGTCGAAGTCGGAGTGCCCGTAGTGGCGCTCCTGGTCCTGGTACAGCGCGATGCTCACCCCCGGCAAACCGATCTCCAGGCAGCGTTCCATCTCCGCGATGGCGCTTGGGACGTCGTCGAGGTTGAGCACGCCGATCCCCTTGAACCGGCCGGGGACCTCCTTGCAGAAGTCGGCGAGCCAGTCGTTGTACGCCTGGAAGCAAGCATCCTGCAGCCCGGTGTCCTCGACCGCGAACAGCCGCAGCGTCATCGTGGGATAGAGCACCTCGGCCTGCACGCCGTCCGGCTCGATCTCGGCCAGGCGCGCCTTCGGGTCCCACGCCCCTCGGGGGACTTCATCCTCGCGGCCCTTGAAGCCGAGCTCCTCGCTGGGCCGTCCCGCGCTCGCTGCGCCCCGCATCGAGATCAGCCGCACCCCCTCGCACATGTAGATGTCGCGGTCGTCCTCCTGGACGACCCGCGGCGCCCGGTCGCGGTACGCCGGAGCGATGTAGTCGAGAAACAGATTGCCGGGCTCCACGACGTGCGAATCGGCGGAGATGCAGGTCAACTCGGCCACGGGACGCCTCCGGGAAAGAACGCTTCGGGATGCGAAGGTAGCACCGCCCTTTCGGCGGTGTCAACGGAAAAAGAAGCGGCCCGCCTACCCCAGCGGAATCTCGACCACGACGGCGCCCGTCGTGGGAATGTCGCCGCCGTCCTTCTCCAGCCACATGTCCAAGGTCACCACGCCTACGCCATCCTCTTCGGACTTCCCGGTGACCTTCGCCCGGACCGTCAACCGCTCCCCGGGAATCACCATGCCTCGGTTCTGGTAGTCGATCGAGCGCAGCCGTCCCGCCGCCCCGGCCCATTTCGTCGCGTACTGGGTGAGGAATGCCCCCTGCAGGTGCCCATGCACTAGCACGCCGGGCAGCGACTCCTCGTCGACCGAATACGGCGTGTCGAAGTGCGTGCGGTGCGTGTCCCACGTGATCGCGCTGAACATGAAGACCTGCACCTCGTTCGGTGTTTTCACCACCGGAGCCAGTTCCTGACCGGCCTCCACTTCCTCGAACCGCGGCGACGCGTAGCTCATGCTCCCTCCCCGAAAGGCGGCCCCATCTTATAACCGGGCCGCTCCGAAGGGTCAACCCGCGGGCGGTTTGCCGCGCATCGGTCGTTTGCTATGCTCCCTCCATCCGCCCGCCGCGGGCCGACGAGGACGCCATGGACTTTCGCTTCACCCCAGAAGAAGAGGCCTACCGCGACGAGGTTCGCCGCTTCATCGACGACGAGATGCCCGAGCAATTGGCCCTTGCCGGAGCCCAGGGCGAGGCCGCCGACCCTGGCCTAGCCGATCAGGTGCGCGCCCTGCGCATGAAGATCGGCGCCCGCGGGTGGATCGCCATGTCGTGGCCCAAGGAGTACGGCGGGCAAGACCGCCCCCTCACCTATCAGGCCATTCTCCGCGAGGAGATGTCCTACGCCCGCTGCCCCGGCATCGACCCCCAGGCCTACCAGCTCGGCCCCGCCCTCATCGTCCACGGCACCGAAGCCCAGAAGCGCGAGCACATCGGCCGCATCGCCAGCGGCGAGAGCCGCTGGTGCCAGGGCTTCTCCGAGCCCAACGCCGGCTCCGACCTCGCCTCCCTCCAGACCCGCGCCGACCAGGACGGCGACGACTTCGTCATCAACGGCCAGAAGATCTGGACCTCCAGCGCCCACAACGCCGACCACATCCACCTCCTCGCCCGCACCGACCCCGACGCCCCCAAGCACCGCGGCATCTCCTACTTCCTCTTCTCGATGAAATCGCCGGGTGTCACCGTCAAGCCCATCCGCCAGATGGACAACGGCCAAGGGTTCAACGAGGTCTACTTCGACAACGTCCGCGTTCCCCCCGACGGCCTCTTCGGCGAGCTGCACCGCGGCTGGTACGTCGCCACCACCACCCTCGACTTCGAGCGCTCCAACGTCGCCGCCCTGGCGGGCTCCCGCCGCGACTTCGACGACCTCATGGCCTACCTCACCGGCGACCCCTTCGGCCGCACCCTGCTCGGGGGCAGCACTGTGCGCCACAAGCTCGCCGACATGGCCGTCCAGATCCAGGTCTCCCGCATGCTCTCCTACCGCGTCATCGGCATGCAGGCCAAGGGCGAGATCCCCAACATGGAAGCATCCCTCGCCAAGGTCTACTCCGTCGAGGTGCGCAGCAACGTCTCGCTGGCGTCCATGGAGATCATGGGGCTCTTTGGCCAGCTCGACCCCGCCGGCGGACGCGCCATTCCCATGGACGGCGCGGTCGAGCGCGCCTACCTCCGCTCCGCCTGCAAGGTCGGCGGCGGCAGTCAGGAGATTCAGCGCAACATCATCGCCCAACGGGGCCTGGGACTCCCCCGCTAGCAAACAGGCGGCGCGGCCTGATGAACCACGCCGTCACCATCGACGCCGCGACGGCGGCCGTGATCAGAATGAAGACCGGCGTCAGATCGCCGCTTCCGATGTCGTCGACCGCGGCCGTACCGACGAGCGCGGCGAGCGCGGCCGCTCCGACCAGGCTGCCGACGTAGCGCCCCATCGAGTACACCCCGCTCGCCATTCCCGAGTCTGGCTCCTCGACGGCCTCCACGGCGGCGGTCTGCGACGCCGGAATCTGCAGCGCCAGCCCCGCGCCCATGAGCAGCAGCGCGCCCACGACCGGCCACGCGCTCGTATCAAGGTCCAAGATCAGCAGCAACGCGGCGCCCGCCGTCTGCAGCACGCCGCCTGCTATCGCCGGGCGCCGGCGGCCAAGGCGGTCTGCCAAGCGGCCCCCGGCACGGGCGAGAAGAAATACCGGCGCCGAAATCGCCGCCATGATGAGGCCGGTCTCAGCCGAACCTCGCTCCTGTACCACCTTGAGCAACAGCGGCACGACGAGAATGATCCCGTACAGCCCGATTGTGGAAAACAAAATCGTGCCCGTCGCCCCAAGGAAGAAGCGGTTGCCGAACAGCCGCGGATCGGTGAGCGGCTCAACCACGCGGCGCTCGTTGACCGCGAACACGAAGACCAGCACGGCGGTCGCCGCGCCGAGGCCCGCCGTCACCCCTGGCGACGCGCCGCCGGCAACGGTAAGCAGCGTCGCGAAGACGATCATCGCCGCGCCCAGCAGCACCGCGCCCGCCAGGTCGAAGGGCGGGCGCTCGCCCCGCTCGGCGGCGGACGGGAAGTACCGGAAGGCGATGGTAAGACCCAGCACGACGAGCGGGACGTTCATCCAAAACATGGCGCGCCAGCCGCCAAGGGCCATGATCCCGCCGCCTAAGGCGGGCCCCACTCCCGCCGCAAGCCCGGCCGCCGCCCCCACCACGCCGAAAGCCGCCGCGCGGCGCTCGACCGGGAAGACCTGCCGCACCAGCGCCGCCCCGGTGGGCAGCATCATCGCAGCGGTCACGGCTTGAACGATGCGCGTCTCGATCAGCATCGCGAGGTCGACCGAGACCGCCGCAAGGACGCTCGCCACCCCGAATCCCAGCAAGGAGACCAGAAAGACTCTGCGCCGCCCGTAGAGGTCGCCCAGCTTCCCGCCAATCGGCTGGACCACCGCCATCGCGATCACGTACGCGGTAATAGTCCACGTGACGGCGTCGAGGCTCGCGTCGAAATCGCCGCTGATTTCGGGCAGCGCCAAGGCCACCAGCGTGGTGTTCAGCGGCGCGAGCATCGTCCCCAGCGCAACGCCGAGGAGGATGAAGCGAAGCATACGCCGCTCGGCGGCGGGAGCTGGGGAGTCGGATTCCTGGACGCGCGCCAACGATACCCTTTCGCCCCGCCTTGGCCACCGCAAGCGAAGCGACCGGGGAGAGAGTATACGCTACCTCCCCCAGCGCCTCCCGCTTGCCGGGAGCGCAGCCGCCGGGCTACCATTTCAGGCGGTGCGCAACACCGCGCCACTAAGGAGCCGACATGCGCGTTGGAGTGGCCGGCGACCACGCCGGCTTCGAGTCCAAGAACCTCGCCGCCGAAATCCTGCGAAGTCTCGGGCATGACGTCGTCGACTACGGCCCCGCATCGTACGACGCGTCGGACGACTATCCCGACTTCGTCTTCCCTCTCGCCGACGCCGTCGCCTCGGGCGAGGTCGAGCGCGGCGTCCTCGCCTGCGGCAGCGGGGTCGGCGCCACCGTCGCCGCCAACAAGGTCGCCGGCGTGCGCGCCGCCACCTGCCACGACACCTACTCCGCCCACCAGGGCGTCGAGCACGACGACATGAACGTCCTCTGCATCGGCGGGCGCATCGTCGGCGCCGAGCTCGTACGCGAGCTGATCATCGCGTTCATGAGCGCCTCCTTTTCCAAGGAAGAGCGTCACGTCCGCCGCCTTAACAAGGTCCTCCACCGCGAACGCGGCGCCACCTCATCCAAATCCTCTCGCTAGCGCGGGAGCAACAAAACAACCGAGAACGGGAGAAGCCCATGTACGCCATCGTCGTGACCCTCGAATGCACTCCGGGCGCCGAGGACGCCTTCCGCGAAGCCGCCCTCGACGACGCCGCGAACTCCGTCCAGGAGCCCGGCTGCGTCCGCTTCGACGCCTATCAGGACCAGACCGATCCTAAGCGCTTCGTCTTCGTCGAGGTCTACCGCGACGAGGACGCGTTCAAGGCCCACACCCAGACGCCCCACTACGCCCGCTGGGCCGAGGCCACGAAGGACATCCGCGCCTCGGCGTCCGTCGTCCGCTGCACCAACCTCTACCCCACCGACGCCGGCTGGCGGTAGCCCGCGGGACAGGCTCGAACGGAGGCGCTTTGCTTCCGCGCATCACCGCTTCCGAGGCCGACGCCGTCCGCCACGGCGCTGCCGACGTGCTCGCCGCCAACCTCAAGACTGGCCGCGACGACGACGCCGGCGTCGAATACGCCTACGTCTGCCCCTCGGCGTCGGGCGGCTATCCCTGGCAGTGGTTCTGGGACTCCTGCTTCCACGCCATCGCCCTCAGCCACCTCGACCTCGCCGCCGCCCGGCGCGAGCTCCGCACGCTGTGGTCCGCTCAGGCCCCCGACGGCTTCATCCCCCACGTCATCCACTGGGGCGCCGGTCTCTTGCTCCCACCGGCGCACCTCCAGTGCCGCCTCGCCTGGAGGCCGCGCCACAGCGCGCTCGTCCAGCCGCCGGTGCTGGCCCAGGCCGCGCTCACGGTCACCGAGCGCGGCGGCGGCGGCGACTTCCTCGCCGAGGCACTCGACCGCTGCAAGCGCTACTACCTCTGGCTCCGCGACCACCGCGATCCCGACGCCGACGGCCTCGTCTCCTGCATCACGCCCTACGAGACCGGCATGGACCACCTCCCCGCCTACGACGAGGCGCTCGGCGCGTCCAACCCTTCCCGCCTCGGCCTGCAGATCAGGCTCCGCCTCCTCGACGCCGCCAACCTCGTCCTGGGACGCAACTACCGTCTCCCCGCGATCTTCGAACGGGGCCGCTTCAATGTCGAGGACGTGCTTTTCAACTGCCTCTACGCCGAGGGGCTGCGCTGCGTGGCCCGCCTTTGCGACATGGCCGGCGACGAGCCTGAGCGCGACTCCTTCCGCCGCCTCGCCGAACGCGTCGAACGCGCCATCCTCGACCAGTGCTTCCATGAGGACGACGGCGTATTCTGGCCGCTGAACGACCCCGGCGGCCATCCCCTGCGGACGCTCACCGTCTCCAGCCTCGCGCCGCTACTCCTTGAATCCCTCCCGCCGGAGCGCGCCGAGGCCATCGTTGGCCAACTGCGCGATCCGCGGCGGTTCTGGCCCGACTACCCAGTGCCGTCGGTGGCGATGACCGAGCCCAGCTTCCGGCCCAACGAACGCTTCCTCATCTGGCGCGGGCCGACCTGGATCAACACCAACTGGATGCTCGTCCGCGGCCTCCGGAAGCACGGCTTCGACGACGAAGCCAACGACCTCGCCCGGCGCACCATCGACCTCACCCTCAAGTCGGGCTTCCGGGAGTTTTATAATCCCCATACCGGCGAGGGCTACGGCGCCAAGAACTTCGGCTGGTCAACCCTCGTCCTCGACCTCCTATGACACCCGAGCGAATCCTTGTCTAAACCCGCCCGCATCCGCCCCTACGAAGCCGCCGACGAAGAGACCGTCGACGCCCTGCTCCGCGCCGGGCTCGCCGAGAAGGCGGTTTTCGCCGCACAGGTCGATCCACCGGAGGACGACGGCTACGTCGAGCACGAGATGCGCCTCCACCGGCTCAGCCTCGCCAACGACCCGGAAAACTGGCTGGTAGCCACTGTGGACGGCGACGCCGCCGGCGTCGTGCGCATGCGCTTCCTGCAAGACCAGCACGGCCCCTACGCCACCGTCCGCGAGATATTCGTCGCCCCCGACTACCGGGAACGGGGTATTGGCCGCGCCCTGCTCGACGCTGCGATCGAACGCTCCCGAGAGTCCATTGCCACCCGCCTCTTCGTCAAAGACCTGAAGAACTATCCCGCGCTGAAACTCTTCGAACGGCGCGGCTTCCGCGAGCTCGAGATGGTGCACCGCCTCGACAAGAACCCCAACCACCGCCTCCTCTGGTTCCCTACGCGCCTCGGCCAGGCAAGCGGCCCCCCGTGGGGCTTCGGCCCCGAGTCGAGAAGCTGGTGGGTCGACGAGGGCGGCAGGCGGACCCCTCGATGACGCTGGAAGAGTTCGAGGACGCCGTGGCCGCGGCCCTCGAGTCGCTGCCCGAGGACGTCGCCGAGCTCATCGACAACGTCGACATTCTGGTCGAGGACTTCCCCTCGCGCCGACAGATGCGCGAGAACGGCATCCGCAACCGCTACGGCCTGCTCGGCCTCTACGAGGGCGTCCCGCTTCCCGACCGGACCTACGGCTACGGCAACGTCCTCCCCGACCGCATCACGATCTTCCGCCGCCCCATCGAGGCCCACGCCTCCGAAGAGTCGCTCGTCGAGGAAATACGCCGCACCGTCATCCACGAAGTCGGCCACTACTTCGGCTTCGGCGACGAGTGGCTCCACCACCACGGCCTCTAGCGGACGTCAGCGGCGCCTACAACACCCCGTCTGGAGGCATCACCAGCACCTCGTCCTGCACTGCCGACGACGAGAAGGTCAGCGCGCCGTACACCGCTTCCGCCACGTCGCCCGCCGTCAGCATGCGCGAGCGGTCGAAGTCGGCGCCGGCGGCATCCCACAGCGGCGTGTCGACGGCGCCCGGCGTGACGATGATCACCCGCAGCCCCTGCCGTCGTACCTCCATTGCCAGTGCCTTGGAAAAACCGATCACGCCGTGCTTCGAGGCGCAGTAGGCCGTGCTCGCGTCGAACCCCTGATGTCCCGCGATCGAGGCGATGTTCACGATGTCGCCGCGCCCCGCCTCGAGCATCAGCGGTGTCACCGCCTTGCACACTAGGAAGACCGACTTCAGGTTGCCGTCGATGGTGGCGTCCCAAAGTTCCTCCGTGGTCTCGGCGAGCGGCGTGAAGTAGGCCGCGCCGGCAGCATTGACCAGCACGTCGACGCCGCCCAGTCGCTCCAGCGCGTACTCGGCCGCCGCCGATGCTCCCGCCGCCGTCGACACGTCCGCCGCAATCGCCGCCGCGCCGCCCAGCGACTTGGCCGCGGCGTCGAGCCGGTCCTGCGAGCGCGCCGCGATGCACACCGACGCTCCGTCCTCGACGAAGCGCCGCGCGATCGCCAGTCCGATGCCGCTCGACCCACCGGTAACCAGACATGCTCGGCCGCTCATGGACGCCATGCGCCGTTCCTCGCTTCCTTGGATTCCAGGTGCCCCCGCGTTACGGCTCGGACGGGCCGCCGGTGAACTCGAACGCGTTGTCGCGCGTCTCCACCAGCCGGACCTTGTGCAGCCGGGGCCCCGCAGCTTGGCCGCCGCTCGCCGCGGTCCTGGGCCCGGCGTCGGCGAGCAGGTCCCAGATGCGCCGCACGATGTTCTCGCCCGTCGGCACGAGATCGATGTAGTCCTCGACGTCGAGGTTCAGGTGCCGGTGGTCGTAGCGGTCGATCACCCGCTCTCGCACCAGCGCGTCGAGCGCGTCGAGGTCGCAGCACATGCCCGTCACCGGGTCGATCGGCCCTGCCATCGTGATGAACACCTGATAGTTGTGGCCGTGCCCATTGTCGTTGGCGCACTTGCCGTAGATCTCGCGGTTCGCCGCGTCGGACAGCGCGTCGCTGTACAGCCGGTGCGTCGCGGAGAAACGGTACCGTCGCGTCAGGTAAACGCTCCCCACACCTTCCCCCGCTGTCCGCTCGGCAGTCATGCGCCGCCCCGGTACTCGACCGCGAGGTCCTCGTCTTCTCGCAGTAGGACGCTGTCGAGCGCCGACCCCGCGGGCAGGCGCGGCGCGATAAGGTCCCACAGCGTGGCCGCGAGGTTCTCCGTCGTGGGAACGCGGTCCTTGAAGTACGGCATGTCGTGGTTCAGGTGGTGGTGGTCGAACTCATCCAGAACGTCTTCCACCACCGCCTTCACGTCCACGATGTTGACCACCATGCCCGTGACCGGATCGACCGGGCCCTTGACCGTGACATCGAGCAGGTAGTTGTGCCCATGACCGTTGGGCCGGGCGCAGGCGCCGAAGACCCGCTCGTTCTCCTCCTGCGTCCACTCGTCCCGGAAGTACCGGTGCGACGACGAAAACTCGAAGGTCTTCGTGAGCGTCGTTTCGGCGGGTGCGGAGGCTCTGTTCATCCCATCAGTCCCGGCGCGCTATGCGGGCGGCTTCACCCACCCGACCAAGACCACGCCGTCCTCGACCTTCACTTCGTAGGCGGTGATGTCGTGGCCCGGCGGCGTCGGGTCCTTGCCGTCGCGAATGTCATAGCTCCAGCCGTGCCAGGGGCAGTCGACGACGTAGCCCCGCAGCTTGCCCTCGCCGATCGGGCCGCCCATGTGCGGGCAGACGTAGTTCACCGCGTAGTAGCCGCCGTCCTCGTGGTGGAAAAGCGCGATGGGCTTGTCATGTGGGCCGAAGACCAGCTTGCCCTGGCCCACGGGAATCTCGCCCTCTCGGGCCGCCTTGACGAACCGTCCCTCTTCCGCCAATCCAGACCTCCCCGACGCGGCCAGTCTACGGCCACCCCCGCAGTCCTAGCAAGACGCGCATTGCCCGTCGGCGCCCCGGCGCATAGAATCCGCCGCAGTCGCTCGCCCGGAGCCGCCCATGTCCGTCTCCCGCTGGCCCATCCACGTCACCGACGACGTCCTCGACGACCTGCGCCGCCGCCTCGACCGTGCCCGCTTCCCCGACGAGCTCGACGACATCGGCTGGGACGACGGCACGCCGCTCCCCTACATCCGAGAGCTTGTCGAGTACTGGCGCACGGCCTACGACTGGCGGGCCCAAGAACGCCTCCTCAACGAGCGCCTCCCCAGCTTCCGCGCCGATATGGGCGGCCTCGGCGTCCACTTCTCCCACCTTCCCGGCGTCGGCCCCGACCCCTTCCCACTGCTGCTCATCCACGGCTGGCCCGGCTCCTACTTCGAGATGTACAAAGTCGCCGGGCCGCTCGCCGACCCCGCCGCCCACGGCGGCGACCCCGCCGACGCCTTCCACGTCGTCGTCCCCTCAATCCCCGGCCACGGCTTCTCCGACGCGCCCCGCGAGCCCGGCTTCAACGCCGACCGCGCCGCCGACGTCCTCCGCGACCTCATGGTCGATGTCCTGGGCTACTCAAGATTCGGCGCGCAGGGCGGAGACCGGGGCGCATTCGTCTCCGCGGGTCTCGGCAGCCGTCACCCCGACCACGTCGCCGGCATCCACCTCAACATGGGTCTCGCCACCCCAAGCCCCGAGGCCGAGCGCGGCCCCGAGGAGCGCGCCTGGCTCGAGGGTCAAGCAGCTTGGCGCGCCGCCGAGGGCGGCTACATGGGCATCCAGAGCACCAAGCCCCAGACCCTGGGCTATGGCCTCAACGACTCCCCAGCAGGCCTGGCCGCCTGGATCGTCGAGAAGTGGCGCGCCTGGAGCGACTGTGGCGGCGACGTCGAGCGCCGCTTCACCAAGGACGAGCTGCTCACCAACGTGATGATCTACTGGGTGACCGGCACGATCCGCTCCTCGGCGCACTTCTACTACGAGCACCGGTGGCGGCCTCCGATCGCCGTCCGCCCGGAGGCCATCGACGTGCCAACTGCTGCCGCCCTCTTCCCCGCCGACATCGGCCGGCCGCCGAGGGTTGCCGTCGAGCGCAAGTTCCCAGGCCTCCGGCGCTATACCGTCTTCGAGCGCGGCGGCCACTTCGCCTCGATGGAAGAACCGGACCTGCTCGTCGAAGACATCCGCGACTTCTTCCGGCCCCTCCGCGCCGGCTAGCTATTCCTCACAGATGCGCAACAGGTTTGACACCCTGGCGAGCGCGTCCTAGAATCCAGGCGCGCGAGGCGGTCGAACTCGGCCCTCACGCTGCAGGAAGATACCCATGGCGACCCAAGCATTTGTCCTGATAGAGACCTCGGTCGGAAAGACCAAGCAAGTGGTCCAGGCCCTCGGTGGAATGAGCCAGGTCGTCCGCGTCGACGCCGTAACCGGCCCCTACGACATCATCGCCGTCGTCGAGGCCGACAACCTCGAAGGCATCGGCGAGGCCGTTACGAGCCAAGTCCACACCGTGCCCGGCATCGTGCGCACCGTCAGTTGCCTCTCGGTGTCGATCTGACCACGACGCCGCCCCCATTCCCGCCTCTTTCGCGCCGCTCGTTTGCCTACTCTTGCCTGGACGAAACAACCGCATATACTGTACGGGGCCTTTTCTGAGGCGCCCCTAAACGCGACGACAAAGACCCTCGGCCTCGCCGCGCGGCGGCAGGCCTTCACGATGCCTAAGGAGGAGATGGATGGACCTCGGTCTTAGCGAAGAGCAACAAATGATCCAGACTTCGGCGCGGGAGTTCCTCGCCGAGAAATCGTCCAAAGAGGTCGTGCGCGCCATGGAGGAAGACGACCTCGGCTATCCACCCGAGCTGTGGAAGGAAATGGCCGGCCAGGGTTGGATGGGCATGGTCTTCCCCGAGCAGTACGGCGGCGACGGCTTCAGCTTCCTCGACCTCGCCGTGCTCATCGAGGAGATGGGCCGCAACCTCACCCCCTCGCCCTTCTTCAACACGGTCGTCCTCTGCGGCATGCCGATCCTCGAGTTCGGCACCGACGCCCAGAAGGAAGCCCACCTCAGCAAGATTGCCGCCGGCGACGAAATCTGGGTCTACGCCCAGACCGAACCTTCCGCAACCTGGGAGGCCTCCGGCGTCGAGCTCACCGCGTCCAAGGACGGCGACGAGTACACCCTGAACGGCACCAAGCTCTTCATCTCCTATGGCGGCGCAGCCGACCAGCTCTTGGTCGTCGCCCGCACGAAGGAAGGCAAGGGCGACGATGGCATCACCCTCTTCTTGGTCGAGGCCAAGAGCCCCGGCATCTCCTACGAGTCGCTGAAGACCATCGCCTCCGACCACCAAGTCGAGATCGCGTTTGACAACGTCAAGGTCTCCGCCGCCAACGTCCTGGGCGAGGAGAACGGCGGCTGGGCCATCGTGGAGAAGATCGCCGAGTGGGGCGCCGCCGGCAAATGCGCCGAGATGGTCGGCGGAGCGCAGCAGGTGCTCGAGATGAGCGTCGAGTACGCCAAGCAGCGCGTCCAGTTCGGCCGCCCCATCGGCAGCTTCCAGGCCATCCAGCACCACTGCGCCAACATGGTCACCGACGTCGACGGCTCCCGCTACATCGCCTACGAGGCGATCTGGCGGGTCAGCGAAGGCATGGAGGCCTCCAAGGAAGTCTCGATGGCCAAGGCGTGGGTCAGCGACGCCTACCGCCGGGTCTGCGCCCTCGGGCACCAGATCCACGGCGGCATCGGCTTCACCAAAGAGCACGACATGCAGCTCTACTTCCGCCGGGCCAAGGCAGCTGAGCTCGCCTTCGGAGACGGCGACTACCATCGCGAGCTGGTGGCGCAGCACCTCGGCATCTAACCGGAACGACGGACCGCCAAGAAGCCCGGCGCGCGCCGGGCTTCTTCTTTACCGGGGAGGAGCGCCATGGCCGGCGACTGCATCTTCTGCAAGATCGCATCGGGCGAGATACCCAGCGAGAAGCTGCACCAAGACGAGGCCGTCTTCGTCATCGCCGACATCTCCCCGCAGGCGCCGGTACACCTCCTCGTCATTCCCTTTGAGCACCTTGCCTCCGTCGCCGAGGTTGGCGAGCACAACGCCGACCTCATGCGGAACATGACCTTGATGGCGAACCGCGCCGCGCAAGCCGCCGGCGTCGCCGACTCCGGTTACCGCCTTGTCATGAACACCGGCGCTGAAGGCGGCCAGAGCGTCGCCCACCTCCACATGCACGTCCTCGGCGGCCGCCAACTCAGCGGCCAGATGGGGTAGGGCCTCTGCTCCGTCCCCGTTGCCGCCTCCTGGGCCGGTGCGGTACACTTACAGACGCGACTTCAGAGAAAGCAAGACCAGCTATGTCACACAAAGCACAGATGAAGGGCGTCAAGAAGGTCCGCGGCGGCAAGCGCGGCGGCATCTCTCGCAAGCGGGCCAACGACGGCCAGAAGACCCGCGAGATCCCGATGGAAGTCCTCGCCGGCAAGGCCCCCTGGCCCAAGACGCTCGACGACAACAGTTAGCCCGCGCTCGAAGCCAAGTACACGAGCCCCCGCCCCCGACGGGGGCTTTCGTTTGTGCAGGAACCGGGGCAACGACAAGCCCCGTGGTATCCTCACGGCATGGCGGGGCGCGTAGAGGGCAAGATCGCGATCATCACCGGCGCCGCGTCCGGTATCGGACGCGCCACCGCGCTCACCCTGGCCCGCGAGGGCGCCGCCGTCGCCCTCGCCGACCTCGACGCCGACGGCGTCCAGCGGGCCGCCGATGAGGTTGCCGCCGCCGGGGGCGAGGCCATAGGGCTGGAGGCCGACGCCGCCGATAAAGCCTCCGTCGAGCGTGCCGTGGCCCGCGCCGTCGAGCGCTTCGGCGGCCTCGACGTCCTGGTGAACTGCGCCGCGATCGCCGCCGGCGGCTCTATCGACCAGGTAACCGAGGAGCAGTGGGACCGCGTCCTCGCCGTCAACCTCAAGGGTGTCATGTTCTTCTGCCAGGCCGTCCTTCCCCACCTGCGCGAGCGGGGCGGCGGTGTCATCGTCAACTTCTCCTCCGGCTCGGGCTTTCGCCCCTCGGGACGCAGCCTCGCCTACGGCGCGTCCAAGGCCGCCGTCGCCCACGTCTCCCGCAGCCTGGCCCACGACCTCGGCGCCGAGAACATCAGGGTCAACACCATCGCCCCGGGGCTCACCGATACACCGATGACCCGCGCCAGCTTCAAGACCGACGAGGCGATGCACAAGGCGGCCACCGACTCCATCCTGCAGACCGCGATGGGCGTCTACCTCGAACCCGGCGACCAGGCCAACGCCGTCCTCTTCCTCGTCTCAGACGAGGCGCGCCACATCACCGGTCAGACCCTCCACGTCAACGCCGGCTCATGGCTGTCATGACCCGACGATTC
>DAOUKH010000007.1:0-1684 GCA_034421515.1 Dehalococcoidia bacterium | reverse complement strand
GCCGGTGTCGCCGAGGGTCGGGCCGGGGCGCGTCGGCGGGTGGCCGGGGAAGCCGGTGGCGCAGAAGGAGCCGCCGGTGGCCTGCCCGATGGTGTCGAAGGACTTGTAGTCCTTGTAGGGGCCGTAGGTGCCGAAGCCCTTGACGCGGGCGAGCACGATGCGTGGGTTGACCTTGGCGAGCTCGTCGTAGCCGAGTCCGAGCCGCTCCAGCGCACCGGGGGCCAGGTTCTCGGCGACGACGTCGGCGTGCTTGAGCAGGTCGAAGAAGATGGCCTTGCCCTGCGGGTCCTTCAGGTTGAGGGTGATCGAGCGCTTGTTGGCGTTGAGGAGGAGGAAGTAGTAGGAGTCGACGCCGGTCCCGTCCTTTCCGGCGCGGCGGCCGGGGTCGCCGCCCTTCGGCTGTTCGACCTTGATGACGTCGGCGCCCAGGTGGGCGAGGACCTGGGTGGCGGAGGTGCCGGCCTCGAACTGGGTGAGGTCGAGGATGCGGATGTCCTGTAGCGCTTCGCTCATGGTGTCCTCCAGGGAAGCGCGGCCCGTGGTGTAAGATGGCCGCGCCGTCATTCTAAACGCGGGCGGCGCTCTCGCCAGCCCCGCGTCCGGCCATCTCACCGCGTCTCAGGAGGAGCAACAAGCCGTGGATTTCTTCGAGGTCGTTCACTCGCAGCGCTCGATTCGCAAGTACAAGCCCGACGACGTGCCCGACGACGTGCTGTGGCAGATGCTGGACGCGGCGATCCGCGCGCCGAGCGGGTCGAACACGCAGCCGTGGATCTTCGTCGTGGTCAAGGACGCGGCGAAGCGGGAAGCCATCGCGCAGGCGCTGCGGGACACGGGACGCCCCGAGGACATGGCGTCGCGGCTGAAGGACGTCCAGGACGACCCGGTGCGCGTGCGGAGCCTCGGCAACGCGGTGGCGCTCTTCCGCGACATCGCGGCGGCGCCGGTGCTGATCATCCCCTGCCTCTACAACGTGACCTCGCCGAACGCGGACATCAACAGCCTGCTCGCGGGGTCGTCGATCTACGGCGCGGTGCAGAACCTCATGCTGGCGGGACGCGCGCTCGGCGTCGGCTCAGTCCTCACGACGTTCCAGCAGTTCATCACCCCGACCCTGGCGAAGGAGCTCGGCATTCCGTCCGACGCCCTCGCGACCTGCGTGATCCCCATGGGCTACCCGCAGGGACAGCGCTTCGGCCCCACCACCCGCAAGCCCGCCGAGACGGTCACCTACTGGGACTCGTGGGGAAGCGTGAAGGCGCGGGGGTAGCGGCGGCGTTAGCGGAGGGAAGACCACCCCACCGGCCCTCTCTCAGTCTCCCCCAGAGGGGGAGAGGCTTAAGGTGCTCCCCTGCGGGGAGAGGTTCACGTGGAAGCCCCACCCTGGGAGTTCGGGCTGACAGGCTTCGATAGCCGTCGGTGGTTGGAGCGGGGCCCCTCATCTCAATCTTCTCCCGTGGGGAGAAGAGGAAAGACCACCCCACCGGCCCTCTCTCAGTCTCCCCCAGAGGGGGAGAGGCTTAAGGTGTCTCCCCTGCGGGGAGACGTTCACGTGGAAGCCCCGCCCTGGGAGTTGAAGGCCGGCGCGCTTCGACCGCCGGTGGTAGGCGCGGGGCCCCTCATCTCAATCTTCTCCCCAGGGGAGAAGAGGGAAGAGGGCGCTAGCCGTCCAGCTTGTACAGTC
>DAOUKH010000006.1:0-45444 GCA_034421515.1 Dehalococcoidia bacterium | reverse complement strand
TCTTCCCCCTGAGCGGCTTCTTCAGCAAGGACGAGATTCTCCTCGGCGTCCTCGACGGGCGGAACGGCTGGCTTCTGGCCGCCGGCCTCGCCGCCTCCGGCCTCACCGCCCTCTACGCCGCCCGCATGCTGTTCATGGTCTTCGCCGGCGAGCCCCGCTCCGAAGCCGCACGCCACGCCCACGAGGCCGGCCCGCTCATCCTCGTCCCAATGGCGGCCCTGGCGATTCCCGCCGCCGGCCTCGGCCTGCTCGCCCTCAGCTGGGGCGACTTCGGCGGCATCGGCTCGTTCCTCCACCTCCCCGGCGGCGCGCACGAATACGGGATCAACCACGCCGTCTTCTGGCCGTCGCTGGCCGTGGGCTTCGGACTGTTCGCCGTGGGGCGTTTCATCTACGCCCCGCGCGGCGCCAAGCCCGCCCCCTCCATTGTCGAGCGCCGCTATCCCCGCCTCTACGCGTGGGTGGCCAACAAGTTCTACCTCGACGAGCTCTACCAGTGGGCGGTCGACAACGTCGTGCTCGCCGCCTCGCGCTTCATCGCCGTCTTCGACCGCCGCGTCGTCAACGACACCGGCGTCGACGGCCCCGGCAAGGCCACCGTCCTCGCCGGCCGGGCGCTCCGCTACCACGAGACCGGCCTGATCGGGACCTACATCCTCACCATCGCCGTCACCGCCGCGGCGGCCATCATCATCATGGTCGCGGTGAGCTAAGGAGGCCGTCCTGGACGACGCGCTGCTCACTATCCTCGTCGCCCTCCCCGGCGGAGCCGCCGCGCTGCTCCTGCTCCTTCCCGCGTCGCGGCCGATGGCGATCAGGACCGCCGCCCTGCTCGCCGCGACGGCCATGCTCGGCTTCTCGGTCTACGCCTTCATCGCCTACGACCACGGCGCCGGCGGCTATCAGTTCCAGCAGCAGTGGGCGTGGATCGAGACGCTCGGCATCACCGTCCACTGGGGCGCCGACGGCATCTCCGCGCTCATGGTGCTGCTCACCGGCATCGTCGCCTTCACCGGCGTCATCGTCTCCTGGCGCATCGACGACCGCCCCAAGGAATACTTCGTCCTCTTCATGACGCTGCTCACCGGCGTCTACGGCACCTTCGTATCCCTCGATATCTTCTTCCTCTTCTTCTTCTACGAGCTCGCCGTGCTTCCCATGTACCTGCTCATCGCCGTCTGGGGCAGCACCAACAAGGAATACGGCGCGCTGAAGCTGGTGCTCTACCTCGTGGCGGGGAGCGTGCTGGTCTGGGTCGCCATCATCGCGATCTACGTCGAGGCCGGCGTCGGCTCCTTCGACCTGCTCGCGCTGCAGGAGGCCGACTTCGCCCGCGACTTCCAACGCATCTTCTTCCCGCTCATCATGATCGGCTTCGGCGTGCTCGCCGGACTCTGGCCCTTCCACACCTGGTCGCCCGACGGCCACGTCGCCGCCCCCACCGCCGTCAGCATGCTCCACGCCGGCGTCCTCATGAAGCTGGGGGCGTACGGCATCATCCGCCTCGGGATGACCCTGCTCCCCGAGGGGCTCGACTGGTGGCAGATCCCGTTCATCACCCTCGCCACCATCAACGTCGTCTACGGGGCGATGTCGGCCATGGCGCAGAGAGATTTAAAATTCGTCATCGGCTACTCCAGCGTCGGACACATGGGGCTGGTCCTCATCGGCCTCGCCACCATCGACAGCGTCGGCGTCAGCGGCGCCGTCCTCCAGATGTTCTCCCACGGCCTGATGACGGCCCTCTTCTTCGCCATGGTCGGCGTGATCTACGAGCAGGCCCACACTCGCGACATCGGCGAGCTCAACGGCCTCGCCAAGCGGATGCCCATCACGGTCTTCCTCTTCGTCCTCGCCGGGCTCGCCTCACTGGGACTCCCCGGACTCAGCGGCTTCGTCGCCGAGGTGCTCGTCTTCATTGGCGCATTCCGTACCTTCCCCGTCGTTGGCGTCCTTGGCGTGATTGCCGCCATGCTCACCGCCGTCTACATCCTCCGGCTCGCCGCGCGCAGCTTCTTCGGGCCCGCCGACGACCGCTGGGCCGGCCTCAAGGACGCCTCCTTCGGCGACCGCTTCGCCGGCGGCATCCTCGCCGTCATGCTCGTGCTCGCCGGCGTCTTCCCCAAGCCCTTCCTCGACGTCATCAATAGCGCCGCCAACCCGCTCGTCGAGCGCATCACGCAAGTCCTATGAACGTCGACTTCTCCCTCTTCCTCCCCGAGTTCATCCTGGCGGGCGCAGCCCTCCTGGTGATCGCCGTCGACCTCTTCCTGCCTGACGACCGCAAGCACTGGCTCCCCCTGCTGACGCTGGCCGGCATCGCCGCCGCCGCAGGCTCGACCTTCACCCTGATCGGCGAGTCCGAGGTCCTCTACGACGGCCTCTTCCATGTCGACGGCTTCTCGACCTTCTTCAAGTTCTTCCTCTTGGCCGTCGCCGCCTTCATGGTCTTGGCCTCCGCCGACTACGTGAAGCGGTACCTGAACGGCCACGGCGAGTTCTACGGCATCTTCCTCTTCTCCGTCCTTGGCATGATGACGATGGTCTCGGCGGGCGAGCTGCTGACCGCCTACATCGCCCTCGAGCTCTTCAGCTTCAGCCTCTACGTGCTCGCCGGCTACGCCGTCCACCGGCGCCGCTCCATCGAGGCCGGCGTCAAGTACATCCTCATCGGCGCCTTCTCCTCCGCCCTGCTCCTCTACGGCCTGAGCTTGGTCTACGGCGCGACGGGGACGACGGTCTTCGCCGAGATCGCGGCCGCCCTCACCGACGGCGCATCCCCGGCCTTCGTCGCTGGGCTGGCGCTCGTCATCGTGGGGTTCGGTTTCAAGATCACCGCCGCGCCCTTTCACATGTGGGCCCCCGACGTCTACGAGGGCGCGCCGACGCCGGTCACCGCCTACCTCGCCGTCGCCTCCAAGGCCGTCGCCTTCGCCCTCATGCTCCGGCTCTTCGCCGCCGCCCTCGCCCCCGCCATCGACGACTGGCGGAACGTCCTCGCCGCGATGGCCGTGCTCAGCATGGTGGTCGGCA
Organism: Dehalococcoidia bacterium; assembly: GCA_034421515.1. Taxonomy (GTDB): domain Bacteria; phylum Chloroflexota; class Dehalococcoidia; order SHYB01; family SHYB01; genus DAOUKH01. Next base: position 42,411 of record DAOUKH010000006.1, on the reverse strand, counting down.
ACCTCGTCGCCATCGTCCAGACCAACATCAAGCGGATGCTTGCCTACTCCAGCATCGGCCAGGCCGGCTACCTGCTGATGGGCATCGCCGCCCTCTCGGCCGAGGCCTCCAACGGCCTGATCTTCCACTTGGTCGGCTACTCGGCCACCAACTTCGCGGCCTTCACCGCCATCATCGCCTACCAGAATCTCACCGGCCGCGTCTCGATCGACGGCTACGCCGGCCTCGGCAAGCGCCAGCCCTTCCTCGCCCTCGCCATCAGCGCCGCCTTCTTCTCCCTCGCCGGACTGCCCATCTTCTCCGGCTTCGCCACCAAGTTCTACCTCTTTACCGCCGTCGCTCAGGAAGGGATGCTCTGGCTCGTCATCATCGCCGCCACCGCCAGCCTCGTCTCCCTGTACTACTACCTGATGGTCATCAAGCGCATGTACCTCAGCGACCCCGACGAACCCGAGCCCCTCCCCCTCGACTTGCCCATGCGCGGCGCGCTCCTCGGCCTGCTTGCCGCCGTCGTCCTCTTCGGCGTCTACCCCGGCCCCCTCGTCCGCCTCATCGAGCACGCCACCGCCGCCCTCCCCCTGTAGAAGTCTGGAAGAACTTTGGACTACGCCGAAATCCTTGGCTTCACCGCTGCCGCCCTCACTTCGGCAGCGCTCTTCCCGCAGGTGCGGCAGAGCTGGCGCACCCGCTCCACCGGCGACCTCAACCTCAGGACCTACCTCGTCCTAACGTTCTCCATAACCCTCTTCCTCTCCTACGGAGCGATCATCGGATCCCCCTCCGTCATCACCGCCAACACCGTTGCCTTCATCATGATCGTCTCCCTGGTGATCCTCAAAATCCGCCACGGGTGAGCGGGTGCCACCCGTCACCCCGCCCTTGGCTGAGAGGGGATAGGCGTGGGGCGACACGGCGCACACTTTGCCCTACCCTACCAGTCGCGCCTGACACGGAACGATACGTGGAACCCGTCGAAATCCTTGGCTTTACCGCTGCCGCCCTAGGTACGGCCGCGCTCTTCCCGCAAGTGCGGCAGTGCTGGCGCACGAAGTCCACGGGCGACCTCAACCTCAGGACGTTCCTGGCCATTACGCTATCAGTCGCCCTCTTCATCGCCTACGGCGTCGTCATCGGATCGCCCTCGGTCATCACGGCAAACACCCTCGCCGGCATCATGGTCGTCTCCCTGGTCATCCTCAAAATCCGCCACGGGTGACGGGCGGGGAACGTTGCCACTCAACCCTTGTCAGCCCAGCGCCGCCCGTGGCTCGCTGACCTGTGGGACAAGAGAATGACCAAGCCCGAAGACGTTCGTGCCCCCAACGCCGAGACGATCGCAGCACTGCAACAGGCCCGCGACAAGCGGGGCCTGACCGAGTACGCCAGCTTGGAAGACCTCAAGACCGCGCTGGACTAATCCATGCGCCTGAACCCACGCTGACCTCTTCCGCTAAGCCGTTTCCAGCCGGGGTGCTTTTCCCCGCGCCCCCACGACCCCGCCTCCCACCCCCCCCGCCCAGCCGCTACACTAGGCGCCACCTTCGGCCCGCGGGCCGGCGCAAGGAGACAGCATGCGGTTCTCGCTAGGGCTTCACACCGACAGGGTCGATCTGGGCGACGAGTTCATTAAGGCCGAGAGCATCGCCGCCGTGGCGCGCGCCGCCGAGAAGGCCGGCTTCGACGCCGTCCACGTCACCGACCATCCCTTCCCCGCCGACGACTGGATGGCCCAGGGCGGCCACCACGCCCTCGACCCCTTCGTCCCCCTCTCCGCGGCGGCGGCGGCCACCACCACCCTGCGCCTCATGACCAACATCTACGTCCTCCCCTACCGCAACCCCTTCCTCGCCGCCAAGTCCGTCACCAGCCTCGACGTGCTCTCCGGCGGGCGGCTCATCCTCGGCCTCGCCTCCGGCTACCTCGAAAAGGAGTTCCACGCCCTCGGCGCAGACTTCGACAACCGCAACGACCTCTGCGACGACGCCATCCTCGCCATGAAGGCGGCGTGGACGACCGCCGGGGTGACCATGGAGGGGCCCGGCTACTCGGCGCAGGGCCACACCATGCTGCCCCAGCCCATCCAGAAGCCGCACCCGCCTCTGTGGGTCGGCGGGAACGCCAAGCGGGCCATCCGGCGCGCCGTCGAGCTCTGCGACGGCTGGATCCCCATGCACAACCCCAGCCAGTTCGCCGGCATCCGCCGCTCGCCCGCCATCAACGACGCCGACGACCTGAAGGACCGGATCGCCTACGCCCGCGACCACGCCGCCAAGGTCGGACGCACCGCTCCCCTCGAGATCTCCTACGGCGCGCGCGGCACCCGCATGTTCAACAACCCGACCTTCGACTACGGCCGCCTGATCGACAACATCCACGCCCTCGCCGAGGTCGGCATCACCTACATGACCGTCGGCCTCCCCGGCGAGACCACCGGCGAGCACGTCGAGACCGCGGAGAAGTTCGGCGACAAGATCATCTCCCAGCTCGGCTAGCGGCCCGCGGCGCTCTGCGATAAGGAGACCCGGATGGAACGCCCCCTTCACCTGTACGAGCACGTCGACATCGTCGGCCAAGGGGCCTACGAGTACATGGAGCACCTGAAGGTCGACCCCACCGAGGCCATGCCGGGCATGACCAAGCTCCAGGGCACCTTCTACACCATCGGTATGACGGGCCGCTGGCCGCAGGTCATCAACATCTGGGACATCCCCGGCGGCTGGGAGGGCCTCCGTCTCAACATCGACCGGCTCAACCTCAAGCGCCGCAAGGCCTTCTACGAAGGCTGGTGGGACGAGGCCTACAAGTGGCGCACCGGCGGCTTCGACCGCGTCTGCGTCGGCGTCGAGGGCAGCCCCACCACCGAGGAGATTCGCGAGCGCGGCATTAAGGGCTCCCTCTTCGTCAACGAGCTCACCCAAGTGCGGCCCGGCGCCGGCCCGGAGTACCTCGCCGCCGTCCGTGAGGAGCGCGTGCCGCTGCTCGCCGAGTACGGCCACACCGCCACCGGCCTCTACGAGGTCCTGATGAACGACACCGAGGTCGTCACCATCTGGGCCACCGACGTCGATTCCCGCGCTCGAATGTGGGGCGCTTGGGCGGCGGCGCGGGGCTACAGCGACGAGCACGAGGGGGACGAGCGCCTCTCCGCGTGGGAGCGCCGCGCCCGCGACTACACCACCCGCAGCCGCGAGGAGCTCATGACCCCGCGCCCCGGCTGCGTCTACTCCCCCGACGAGTACGAGACCCCGACCGAGGCCGACGCCTGGGCCAAGGAAATCCAGAAGTAGCCGCCCTCTACGTGAGACGCGGCCCGCTCGCCGCGCTACACTAGCGCCGACGAAGCTCCGCCATGCCGTTCGCGCTCGACAACGTCCGCATCGCCGACCTCACCTGGCTGCTCGCCGGGGCGGGCGGGCCGCGCATGCTCACCAGCCTCGGCGCCGAGGACCTCCGCATCGAGTGGAAGGGCCACCTCGACATGATCCGGGCCGGCGCCCCGATCATCCCCGTGGGCGAGGACCGCGACCGCATCCTCGGCGGCGAGCCCGGCCCCGGTAAGCGCGTCGGCAGCGGCATCAACCAGGGCGGCCACTTCGCGGGGATCAACGCCGGCAAGCGCGGCGTCAGCCTCAACCTGCGCCACCCCGAGGGCAAGGAGATCTTCAAGGAGATCGTCCGCATCAGCGACATCGTCGTCGAGTGCTTCACCGCGAACACCATGGAGCGTCTCGGCCTCGGCTACGACGAGCTCCGCAAGGTCAACCCCTCGATCATCTACATCCAGCAGCCCGGCTTCGGCAAGCGCGGCGAGTACTCCGACTTCGTCTCCACGGGCCCCGCCGCCCAGGCGATCAGCGGCCTCACCGAGCAGTCGGGGCTGCCCGGGCCGTGGCCCCCCGCCGGCTGGGGCTATTCCTACATGGACTGGAGCGGCGCCTACTACTGCGCCATGGCGATGCTCAGCGCCCTCTACTACCGCTCGCGCACCGGCGAGGGGCAGTACATGGACTGCTCCCAGGCCGAGCCCGCCATCTACATGACCGGCACCGCGATCCTCGACTTCGTCGCCAACGGCCGCGAGTCGCAGCGCACCGGCAACACCTCGCCCTACATTCCCGCCGCGCCCCACGACGTCTACCCCGTCCAGGGAGAGGACCGCTGGATCGCCATCGCCGTCTTCGACGACGACGAATGGCGCGCCCTCACCGGCGTGCTGGGGAATCCCGCCTGGGCCGACGACGAGCGCTTCGCCACCCTCGCCTCCCGCCTCCGCCACGTGAAGGAGCTCGACGAGCGCCTCGCCGGCGAGACCAAGCAGCACGACGGCTTCGATCTCATGGAGCGCCTGCAGGCGGCGGGCGTCCGCGCCGGCCTCTGCCAGACCGCCGAGGACCGCATGTTCAAGGACCCCCAACTCCAGCACCGGGGCTTCCAGGTCGACCTCACCAACTCCTTCGTCGGGACGTGGCCCGTCAAGGACTTCCCGATCAAGCTCAGCGAGAGCCCGGCCTTCGTCGGCGGCACCCTCAACCGCCACTTCCCGGTCTACGCCGAGGACAACGACTACGTATACGGCGAGCTCCTCAACCTCCCCAACTCCGAAATCGCCCGCCTCCGCAACGACGACGTGATCTAGCGGCATGGCCCTCCCCAACATCGCCGAGGCGAACCTGGCGCGGCTGCGCGCCAACCCCTACCCGGGGCGCGGCATCGTGCTCGGGCTTGACGAAGAGGGCGCCCACTGGGTGCAGGTCTACTGGGTGATGGGACGGAGCCCGAACTCGCGCAACCGGGTGCTTGAGGTCGACGGCGCGGAGGTGTCCACCGCTCCCCACGACCCGTCGAAGATGGAAGACCCCGGCCTCATCATCTACCGCGCCATGTCGTCGTTCCGGGGCTGGCACGTCGTCACCAACGGCGACCACACCGACAACGTCGTGCAGCACGTGGCGGCGGGGTCGACGTTCGAGACGGCGCTGGAGGGCTGCCGCCACGAGCCCGACGCGCCGAACTACACACCGCGGATCGCGGGCCTCGTCCGCCTCAACGGCGAGGAGACCGAGCTCAAGCTCGCCAAGATCGTCCGTGACCCCGGCGACGTGGAGCACTCCGTCCACTGCTTCTACCGCTACGCCGGCTTCGTCAACGGCTTCGGCGCCTGCATCCACACCTACGCTGGCGACGGCGACCCCGTCCCGCCGTTCGGCGGCGACCCCTATCCCCTCCCCCTGTCCGGCGGTATCGACGAGATCGCCGGCGCCTATTGGGACGCGCTCGACGCCGACAACAAGGTCGCCCTCGCCGTCAAGACCATCGGCTGCGACTCCGGGAAGGCCGCGGTGACGGTGCGGAACAAGCTGAGCTAGGCGCTACCCGGCGGCGTTGGCCAGGATGGCGAGCGCGTTCAGCATCTGGGGGAAGCCGGCGTAGGGCCCCACCTGCACCATCACCTCCGCCAACTCTTCGCGGGTGACTCCGGAGCGGGCGTGCTCCCTGGCGTACATCCCGAGCTGCGTGTTCGCCCGCAGCGCGGTGAGCGCCGCCACGGCGCACACCACCCGCGACTTGGTGTCGAGGCCGGGCCGGTGAAAGATCTCGCCGAAGGGGTAGCGCCATAGCAGCTCCTGCAGGCCGGGCGCCATCTCGAAGACGGGGTTCCGCGCTCCAGCGGAGCCGAGCAGGCGTTCCCGCGTCGCCCGGCCCCGGCGTTCGAGCTCCTCGAGGCTGACGTAGGGACGCTCGGGCGGCTCCAACGTGACGCCCCGCTCCTCGAAGACCTGCCGCATCGCCGCCACCGCGTTCAACGCCGCCGGCAGCCCCGCGAAAGGCGAGCACTGCAGCAAGGCCTCCTGAATCTCCAGCGGCGTGAGCAGGCCGTTCAGCGCCGTGCCGATGTAGATGCGGAGCTCGACAAGCTCGCGGGTCGCCGTCAGGGCCGCGAGGGTCGCGAGCATCCGGTAGCGGCGGTCGAGCCCGGGCCGGGCCCACACTGAGCCGAAGATCGCCTCGGTTGAGTACGTTCCCAACTCCGGTGAGGTCGGAATTGAACCGTCGGGGGCGATGGCATGCCCCATGCTCCGGCGGACCTCCTCTCCCAATTCCCGCAGCGCTTCTCGTGTCACCTTCGGCGTCGTCATGGCGCGTTCCTCCGGCCTGTTCTTGGGCGGCGCGGACGTTGAGCGTCGCGCCGCCCCCATATAATGCTACAGAGGGGAAGAACCCGGGGCTCTTCAGGAGAAGCGGCTCGATGACCATCCGCGACCGTATCGCCATCGTCGAGGGCGACATCACACAAGAGCGCGTCGACGCCATCGTCAACGCGGCGAATACGACGCTGCTCGGCGGCGGCGGAGTCGACGGCGCCATCCACCGCGCCGCCGGCCCGGAACTGCTCGAAGCGTGCCGCGCCATTGGCGGCTGCCCCACCGGGGAGGCGCGCATCACCAAGGGCTACAGGCTGCCCGCGGCGTGGGTGATCCACACCCCCGGCCCCGTCTGGGGCGGCGGAAACCGGGGCGAGGATGACGCCCTTGCCTCGTGCTATCGATCCTGCTTCGCCCTTGCCGAGGAGCGCGGCCTCACGAGCATCGCTTTCCCCGCCATCAGCACCGGCGTCTACCGCTTTCCCCGCGAGCGGGCCACCCGCATCGCCCTCGCGGTGACGGCATCCCATCTGGCGCGCAACCCCGTCCTGACGTCGGTGCGGTTCGTCTGCTTCGACAGGCCCACCTTCGAGACCTACCAGCGGTTCGCAGAGGAGGTGGACGCGTGAAGACGCGCGACGCCACCGAGGCCGATCTGCCCCGGATCGTCGAGATCTACAACGTGGCCGTCGCCACGCGGATGTCCACCGCCGACACCGAGCCGGTCACGGTGGAGAGCCGTCTCTCTTGGTTCCGCGAGCGCAACCGCGAGACCCGTCCCATCTGGGTCATGGAGTATGGTGGCGTGGTCTGCGGCTGGCTCAGCTTCCAGCCGTTCCACGAGCGGCCCGCCTACTACATCACCGCCGAGATCAGCGTCTACGTCGCCCCTGAGCACCGCCAGCGCGGCGTCGGGCGCAGCCTGCTGTGGGAAGCCGTCCACCGCGGCCCCGGGTTCGGTCTTCGCAACCTGGTCGCGACCGTTTTCAAGCACAACACTCCCAGCATCCAGCTCTTCGAAGGTGTGGGCTTCAAGGAATGGGGGTGCCTCCCCGCCGTCGCCGACATGGACGGCATCGAGCGCGACATCGTCATCCTGGGCCGCCGCCTCTAGCGGCGAGCGAAACGGCGCCGGTGCTACAATGCCCGCGACCACGCGGGCGCCGCTTCCGGCGCCCCGATGCAGGCGGCTTGGGTGAACCGACTCTCCTCTGAACGCGCCGTCGAAGCCATGCAGAGCGGCGAGATCACGGGGCACCGGCCGATCATGGCGGGCTATAACTCGACGTTCCTCGTCGAGATCGCCAACGGCGAGGCGGCGCACCTGGGCGTCTACAAGCCCCGCCGCGGCGAGACCCCGCTGTGGGACTTCCCGTCCAACACCCTCTACATCAGGGAGCACCTCGCCTGGGCAGTGAGCGCGGCCCTGGACTGGGACCTCGTGCCGCCGACCATCATCCGCGAGGGGCCCTACGGTGTCGGATCGGTGCAGCTCTTCGTCTATGCCGAGCAGGGGCGCCACTACTTCAACCTCGTCGAGGAGCACAAGCCCGATATGGTCCGGATGGCTGTGCTCGATATTCTCATCAACAACGCCGACCGGAAGGGCGGGCACGTCCTGAAGGACAACGCGGGCGGCATCCGCGGCATCGACCACGGACTCTCTTTCCTGTCCGAGAACAAGCTGCGCACCGTGATGTGGGACATCGAGGACGAGCCGATCGGCGACGACGTCAAGGGCGACATTGTCGCCGCCGCCGAAGACGAGTCGCTGCACGCCACGCTCGAGCGCTACCTCTCGCCCAGCGAGGTCGATTCCTTCTATCACCGCTGCCGGTGCGTCGTCGAGAGCGCCACCCTCCCCATGCGCGACTTCGCCGACGCCTGGCGCCCCTATCCCTGGCCCGCGATCTGACGCGCGCCCCGCTCCGGAGGCCCCATGAACCGTTGCCAATACCCCAAGTGCGACCGGGTCGTCCGCGACCCCAACAAGTACGGCCTCTGCCATGTGCACGTCGACATGGCCGACTTCTTCCTCTGGTTCTCCGAGACGCTGCAGCGGGCGGAGCGCGCCGGCGGGCGCGGCGCATCGGTGCGCGCTTCGGGCCTCGTCGTGCCGCCCGGCTCTTCGCCGCCGTAACCGGCGCGCTTGCCACGTTCCGCCGCCCTTGCTACTATCAATTTGTTAGCACTTGGCGCGAATGAGCGCCAACCCCCTCCCCGAGGAACCCCATGCCAATCTACGAGTACGCCTGCGCCGACGGCCACCGCTTCGAGCGCCGTCAAGGGTTCGACGCCGCCCCCATCGCCGTCTGCCCCGTCTGCGAAGGCCGCTCGGAGCGCGTGCTCCACGCTCCCACCGTTCACTACAAGGGCAGCGGCTTCTACACCACCGACTACGGACGCTCCGGCTCCTACAAGTCCGACTCCAAGAGCGAGTCCGGCGACGGCGCGAAATCCGACTCCGGGGACTCCGGCGGCAAGGACTCCGCCGCGTCGAGCGGCTCGGAGAGCACAACGGCGACCGCCACCAAGGACGCCGACTAGACCGGCGCGGCCCGCGCGTGCGCGCCCTCATCCAACGCGTTACCTCGGCCTCCGTTTCCGTTGACTCCGCCGTCGTCGGCCGCATCGGACGCGGCCTCGCCGTCCTGATCGGCGTTGCAAGGGACGACGACGAGGACGACGCCCGCTACCTCGTCGAAAAGACGGCCAACCTCCGCATCTTCCCCGGCGAAGGGAGCCGGAGCGAGGGCGGCTTCGACGTCTCGGCCCTCGATTGCGGGGCCGAGATTCTCCTGGTGAGCCAGTTCACGCTGCACGCGGGCACCCGCAAGGGCCGCCGCCCGTCGTTCACCGAGGCGGCCCCGCCGGAGCAGGCCGAGGCCCTGTTCGACAAGGTCGCCGACCTCCTCCGCGAGACCGGCCTCACCGTCGCAACGGGCCGCTTCCGGGCCTACATGAGCGTCGAGATCCACAACGACGGCCCCGTCACCATCATGATCGACAGCGCCGACCGGCACCGCTCGCGGTCCGGCGGCGCCAAAGAGTAGGCCCGCCGCTTCCTTCAGGAACCCCTTTACGCTACACTGCCCTGCGCCATGACCGAGGACGCCGACAAGTACCGCTTCCGCGCCCTGTGGAGCAATTTCCCCACCGGCGTCAGCGTCATCAGCTTCTACACCCCCGACGGGGGCATCCACGGCATCACCGCCAACTCCGTCTGCTCCGTCTCCCTCGACCCCCTGCTCATCCTCGTCTGCGTCGCTCACAACGCCCGCAGCTTCCCCATGCTCGACGCCAGCGACCGGTTCGTCATGAACTTCCTCGCCCAGGGGCAGGAGGAGCATTCCAACTTCTTCGCGAGCAGCAAGACTGAGGGCGCCGGCCCCTTCGAGTGGGGCAAGACGGCCTCGGGCCTCCCGACGCTCGAAGGCGCCGTCGGCTTCATGGACTGCTCCGTCCACGCCAAGCACGAGGCGGGCGACCACACGATCTTCGTGGGGCGGGTCGACGAGATGAGCGTCCGCGAGGGCGCCGAGCCGCTGGCCTACATCCAGGGGAAGTACACCAAGGTCGTCACGCCCGCCGGCTAGCGGCACCCCACCACCCAGCCAAAGGGAAGAGGGCCCCGCGGGGCCCTCTTCTTCTTTGCTGCCGAACAGGTTTATTCAGACGACTGCGTTGGCTCGCTGACCTTGCTGCTGTCGAAGGAAGCCACCGACGCGACGGTGTCGTTGTCCTTGATCTCCATGATGCGCACGCCCTGCGCCGACCGTCCCGTCTTGCGGACCTGGTCCAGCCTGGTGCGCAGCATGATGCCCTTGCTGGAGATAATCACCAGCTCCTCGTTGGGATGCACCACGCGGGCAGCGGCAACCGGCCCCGTGCGCTTCGTGATCTTCAGCGTGATGACGCCCTTCGCGCCGCGCCGGTAGGTGGGGTAGTGCTCCAAGCGGGTCAGCTTGCCGAGACCCTTCTCGCCGATGGCGAGCAGGTAGCCGTCCTCGACCACGCGCTCGAAGTCTACGACTCGGTCGCCGTCGCTCAGCCGGATGCCCCGCATCCCACTCGCGTTGCGCAGCTGTGCACGAACATCGGAGGCATGGAAGCGAATCGCCTGCCCCTGTTCCGTGATGCCGATCACGTCGTCGCCTTCCTCGACGATCACCGCGCCGACCAGCTCGTCGCCCTCGGCCAGGTTCATCGCGATGATGCCCGGCGTCCGCGCTACGACGTAGGCGAACTCCTTGATCTGGGTCCGCTTCACCTTGCCACCGCGGGTGCACATGAAGAGGTAGTTGTCGTGCTCGAAGTCGCTCGTCGCCACGATCGCGGTCACCCGCTCGTCGTCCTGCACGGGGATGATGTTGACCAGCGGCGTCCCCTTCGCGGCGCGCGTCGACTCCTGCGGGACGCGGTAGCACTTGGTGTGGAGGACGCGCCCCCGGTTGGTGAAGAAGAGCAGGTGGTCGTGCGTGTCCGCGATGAGCAGGTGGTCGACGACGTCCTGCTCTCGCGTCACCATGCCCTTGACGCCCTGACCACCCCGCCGCTGCACACGGTAGGCGTCGACGGTGAGGCGCTTGGCGTAGTTGCGGTTGCTGACCGAGACCACCACGTTCTGGTGGGGTATCAGGTCTTCGTTGGTGAACTCGCGGGCCTCTTGGTCGCTCAGCTCGCTGCGGCGCTCGTCGCCGAAGTCCTCTTTCAGTTTGACCGTCTCGTCCTTGACGACGCCGAGGATCTTGGCGGCATCGCCGAGCAGGTCTTCGAGGTACTCGATGCGCTCGCGCAGCTCCTCGAACTCGTCGAGGATGCGCTGCCGCTCCAACGCCGCCAGGCGGCGCAGCTGCATGTCGAGGATCGCCTGCGCCTGGACCTGCGTCAGGTCGAAGCCGGTCATGAGGGCGGTGCGCGCCGACTCGGCGTCGTCCGACTCCCGGATCGTCTGGATCACCTCGTCGAGGTTGTCCAGGGCCGTGATCAGGCCCTCCAAGACGTGCGCCCGCTCGCGGGCCTTCCGCAGGTCGAACTCCGAGCGCCGCGTGACGACGATGCGCCGGTAGTCGACGTACTCGCGGAGGGCCTGGCGGATGTTGAGCACGCGCGGCTGGCCGTCGACCAGCGCGATCATGTTGATGTGGAACGCCGACTGCAGCGGCGTCATCTTGTACAGATTGTTGAGCACCTGCTCGGGCATCGCGTCCCGGCGGCACTCGACCACGATGCGCATCCCCTGCCGGTCCGACTCGTCCCGGACCTCGCTGATTCCCTCGACGCGCTTCTCTTTGATGAGGTCGGCGATCTTCTCGACGAGGCCCGCTTTGTTGATCTGGTACGGCAGCTCGTTGACGACGATCTGCCGCCGCGAGCCGCCCTTCCCCAGCTCTTCGAACTCGGCCCGCGCCCGCACCACGACCTTGCCGCGGCCGGTGTGGTAGGCGGAGTGGATCCCCTCGCGGCCCATGATGATGCCGCCCGTGGGGAAGTCCGGCCCCCGCACGTGCTCCATCAGGTCGTCGATCGTCGCGTCGGGGTGCTCGACCAGGTGGACGACCGCGTCGCACACCTCGGTCAGATTATGCGGCGGGATGTTCGTCGCCATGCCCACCGCGATGCCCGACGCGCCGTTCACCAGCAGGTTGGGCAGCAGCGCCGGGAGGACCGTCGGCTCCCGCAACGAGTCGTCGAAGTTCGTGGTGAAGTCGACCGTCTCTCGGTCGATGTCGAGCAGCATCTCCTCGGCGATGCGGGCCAGCCGCGCCTCGGTGTAGCGCATGGCGGCCGGCGGGTCGTTGTCGATGCTGCCGAAGTTGCCCTGCCCGTCGATGAGCGGGTAGCGCATCGAGAAATCCTGGGCCATTCGCACCAGCGCGTCGTAGACCGGGGCGTCGCCGTGCGGGTGGTACTTGCCCAGAACCTCGCCCACGATGCGGGCGCTCTTCTTGTACGGGCTGTTGGGCCGGACGCCCAGCTCGTCCATCGCGTAGAGGATGCGCCGGTGGACGGGCTTCAGGCCGTCCCGGACGTCGGGCAGCGCCCGCGCCACGATCACGCTCATGGCGTAATCGAGATACGAGCTGCGCATCTCCTCTTCGAGCTTGATGGGGCGGACGTTGCCGATGCTCTCTAGGACCATACGCTCACCTCAAGAACGCCCGCGCCGACGGCTATGGATTCTCGCCAAATTCGCGGGCTGCCTCGACGAGGCCGATGAAGAGTTTTCGGTGATGCCGGGGGACTTCCTCACGACGTTCGGGATGCCACTGCACTCCCACCACCCACCGGTGGCTGCTTCGGGGGCTATCGAGGGCCTCTATTATACCATCTCCTACAGAATAAGCCGATACCAAAAGCCCCGGTGCCTTTCCCTTGTGGGTAACGGCTTGGTGGTGCAGGCTGTTCACCTTCATGAACCCGCCGACGCCGACGATACTGGTGACACGGCTCCCCGGCGGCACGAAGACCTCATGGTGGACCGGCTCCCGCCCCGGCCCGTCGGGGTGGCGGTGGTCGGGGACGTGCTGGTCCAACGAGCCACCCAGCACCACGTTGATCGCCTGCATCCCGCGGCAGATGCCGAACACCGGCATGTCCCGCTCGATGGCCGCGCGAATCAACGCGAACTCGGTCGCGTCGCGGCCCCGCTTCACGCGCGTCTCGGGATGCCGCTCCTGGCCGTAGAGTCCGGGGTCCACGTCGCCGCCGCCGGTGAGCAGGAGCCCGCTCACCTCCCCGAGCGCGTCCAGAGGCGGCCGGTCCGCCGCGAGGTCGATGACGATGGGGGCGCCGCCCGCATCCTCCACGGCTTCCGCGTAGAGCGCGGCGGGCTCCTCGCGGGACTCGGTGACGCCGATCAACGGGCGGGCCATGGCCTCAGGATAGCAGCCCTCGGCCCCGGCCCATAACCCCCTGCGGCTTCAGCCTCGGCGCGGTGCTACAATTGCGCCTTCTCCGGGGGTGGCGATGCAGCGGGCGAAAGTGTTGATCGTTCTGACGCTGCTCGTATTGGGGTTCGGGCTCGCGACCGGATTCCCCGTCTTCTTCCGCATGTTCTACGTCTTCGGCCTGCTGCTCGTCATCGGGCTGGCCTGGACGGCGTTCCTGGTGCGGGGGATGCGCGTCGACGTCACCCGCGCCAACCTCCGAACCGTCGCCGGCCAGTCGATTGCCGAGCACGTCCAAGTGCGCCGCAGCGGGCGGCTGCTCCAGGGCTTCATCGAAGTGCGGGAGTCGACCGACATGCCCATCGAGCCGCCGGGGGCGGTCATCGGCCTGGGTGGTCCGGCGGACATGCGGATCGGCCTCGACGTTCCCTGCCCCATGCGCGGCCTCTACCGCCTCGGCCCCATGCAGGTCACCGCCTCCGACCCCCTCGGCCTCTACAAGATGGAGCGGGGCGCGGGACGCCGGAACCAGGTTATCGTCCACCCCGAGACGATGGAGCTGCCCAACTTCGTCCTCCTGCCCGCCGACCTGCCTGCCGAAGGCTCCGTCCGCCGCCGCAGCCAGCACTCCACCACCAACGCCTACGGCATCCGCGACTACTACTGGGGCGACAGCCTCAACCGCATCTCGTGGAAGGCGACGGCGCGGCATAGGCGGCTCATGGTCAAGGAGTTCGAGGTCGAGCCGGCCAACAACATCTGGGTGCTCGCCGACATGGAGCGCCGGGCCAACGCCGGCCCCGCCGGCCGCGACATCGAGGAGAGCGTCGTTCGCGTGGCCGCCTCGATCTGCCGCCGTTACTCCGAGGGCGGCTACCCCGTCGGCCTCATGGCACACGGCGGCGAGCGCTTCGTCCTCGACGCGGAGCGCGGCTCCGACCACCTCATGCACATCCTGGACGCGCTCGCCGCGATTCGCGCCCTGGGCAACCGCCCCCTGCTGGAGATGATCGCCGACCTCCATACGCGGGTAGGCCGCTACACCTCCGTGGCGCTCATCACCGCCTCGCCCGACGACGAGTGGCTCGACGGCGTCCGCCACCTCCTGCAGCGGAACGCCAGGGTGACCGCCGTGATCGTCGATGGCGACCCCGAGCGCGGCGGCTACCCCGACGCGGCCTACCGCACCGCCGCCACGAACACGCCCACCTACGTCATCAAGGCCGGCGCAGGCGACCCCGAGGACCTCGTCGCCGTCGCCCTCGGCGGGCGGGCGCGGCCCTTCGGCGCCTTCGCGCCCGAAAGGACGGCCGGCTGATGGCCCGCTGGCTTCGCGAGACGCGTGCCAGCACCAAGTCGGGAGAGGTGCGCTCCCTCCTCACGCCGTCCGAAGGATGGATCACCGTCATCCTGCTGTTCGGCGTGCAGATCACCGCCGTGCTCGCCGTCCACACCTCAAACTGGGTCGATCCGTCTCCGCGCCTCTGGCTCATCGCCATTGCCGGGTTCATCATCGGGATCTCGGCCACCAAGGTCGGCGGAAGGCGCGGCTTCGTCACCGCGGTGCTGCTCGGCGCCGCCCTGGGCGTGGGCCTCGCCATATGGGAGACGGCCGGCACGCTCTCGGGCCCCCTCGGCGGCCGCTTCGGCGAGATCTTCAACCGCGTCGACGCTTGGGTCGGCGCCATCGGCGACGCCGGAGGCATCAGCAACGACCGTCTCCCCTTCGCCTTCGGGCTGGCGGTCCTCTCCTTCGCCATGCCCTTCGTCTCCACGGTGCTCTACTTCCGCTACCACTGGGGCTGGCCCGCGGTGATCGTCCCCGCCCTCGCACTTCTCACCAACCAGACCTATCTGCCCAACTCCCACTACGTCATCCCGACGTTCTTCTTTCTCCTGCTCTCGATCCTCTTCCTGGGCCGCGTCTACTACCTGAGCCGTCTCGAACATTGGCAGCAGCAAGGGATTAGACGAGTCGCGGGGCGCTACAGCTTCGTGATGAACGTCGCCGTCCTCACCGCGGTCGTCTTTGCCGCCGGCTGGTCGATCCCCAACACCGACGTCACCATCCCCGAGCTCCGCGCCGTCTATCAGGACGCCCGGGGCCCGTGGCGCGGCCTGGAAGACGAGTTCGAGCGCGTCTTCGCCGGCATCCCCTCGAAGCGGGGCTCGCCCCTGCACAGCTTCGGCGGGGCCTTGCCTTTGCGCGGCGGAATCAGCACCGGCTACTCCCCGGTGTTCGAGGTCGTCACCGACGTGCCCGCCTATTGGCGAGGCCAGAGCTACGACTTCTACCAGGGCCGCGGCTGGATCGCCCTCGAAGAGCTCCGCGACGAGGAAGACCTGCGCGACGTCGACCTCGCCCCAAGGACGGACGCATACCGCAAGCAGGAGATCATCGCGCAGCGGTTCATCCTGTATGAAGAGACGGCCGTGCTGTTCGCCGCGGGCAGGCCCGTTGAGTTCAGCGTGGACGCAAAGGTCGAGCTCGCCTCACCCCGGGTCTACGAAATCGACCTTCGCGGCCGCGAGTCGTCGCCCAACCTCCCTGATGACATCGCCGCCGTCGTCGGCGAGGTGGCCGAAGTCCGCGGCGGGCGTGCCGAAACGCAGGCCCTGATGCCCGAGGAGACGCGCGTCATCGGAGAGAGCGACGGCGCCATCGAGGTCAGCAGGGAGCCGCCCGCGGTCCCCGACGTGCTCGCGGCGGAGCCGAGGGGGCGCCTGAAGGCGGGCGAGTCGTACGAGGCCCTTTCCGCCATATCGATCGCCACGCCGGAAGACCTGCGCGGGGCCGGCGCCGACTATCCCAAGTGGGTCACCGACAACTACCTGCAGCTTCCCGACGAGCTTCCGGCCCGCGTCATCGATCTCGCGAAGACGCTGACCGACGGACTCGAAAACCCCTACGACAAGGGCCTCGCCATCGCGGATCACCTACGCGGCTACAACCAGACCTACGCCATCCCCAACCCGCCGCTCAACGTCGACGCGATGGACCACTTCCTGTTCACGCAGCAGGCGGGTTACAGCGACTACTTCGCCTCCGCCATGGCCGTGCTCCTGCGCGCCTCCGACGTCCCCGCCCGCCTCGCCAGCGGCTACGCCGTCGGCCACTTCAACCAGGGGTCCTCCTCCTATCTCGTAACCTTCGCCGACGCCCACAGTTGGCCCGAGGTCTTCTTCCCCGGCTTCGGTTGGATTCCCTTCGAGCCCTCTCCCGGCCTCGAACCCATCGTGCACGGCCCGCCGCCGCCCCCCGAGTTGGGCCTGGGCCAGTCGCAGCCCGAGTTCTTCGAGCCGTTAGACGAGTTCCTCGACCTCTACGGCGACCCCGAGCTCCTCAACCTGCGGGACGTCCTCCAACCCCCCGAGGAGACCAGCGTCGCCGGCGTCTTCCTCTCCGTCTTCATTCGGATCGGTCTTGCCATTGCCGCGTTGGCGGGCGCGACCGCCGCCCTGCTCCTGCTGGTCTTCCTAGCCTGGCAGGCCGGCTTCCTTGGACTTCCCTACGCCCACGGCCTCTACGCCCGGATGGCGCGCCTGGGGGCCTACGCCGGCATCCGCCTGACGCGCGACCAGACGCCGGTCGAGTACGCGGCGCGGCTCGCCGGCGGCTTGGCGGTCGAGCCGGAGGACGCCGCCGCGGTCGCCCACGGGTTCGCAAAGGTGCGTTACGGCGCCCGCGACCTCTCCGACGAGGAACGGCAGCAGCTCCAGGAACGGTGGGACGCACTCCGGACGGCGCTCATCGCCGCCCTCGTCCGGCGCATCGACCCCAGGCGGTGGGGGCGCTCCTAGCCTCCGCGCCCCTCGCGCACCAACGCGCCGTCCTCCAACTCGAGGACGCGGTGCGCGAACTCCAGGGCGGCGCGATCATGCGTCGCCACGACGACGGCGACGCGGTCCCGGTCGGCGATCTCGGCCAGCAGCTCGAAGATGGCCCGCGCCGTGCGTGAGTCCAGCTCGGCGGTCGGCTCGTCGGCGAGCACGAGCGGCGGCTCGTGGGCCAGCGCCCGCGCGATGGCGACCCGCTGCTGTTCGCCGCCGGAAAGCTCGTAGGGCCGGTGTCGGAGGCGGTGGCTGAGGCCGACGGTGTCGAGCGCCTCCAGGGCGCGCGACTCCCGAACCTCCCGCGAGGCGCCGGCGATCCGAAGGGGCAGCTCGACGTTCTCCTGGGCCGAAAGGAGCGGCAGCAGTCCAAAGCTCTGGAAGACGAAGCCGATCCGCTCTCCTCGAAAGCGCGTCAGTTCCCCCGGCGTCATGCCGGCGGCGTCGCGCCCTTCCAGGTAGACCGCACCGTCGTCCGGCTGATCGAGCCCGCCCAACAGGTTCAGCAGCGTCGTCTTGCCCGAGCCCGATCGCCCCAGCAGCAGCACCATCTCGCCGGGAAAGATGTCGACGCTGACGTCGTCCAGCGCCGTGACGTCCCTCCCCGCTACCTCGAACCGGCGCGCGACTCCCCGCGCCGACGCGAGCGCGTCCTCCGGCAGGCCGTGTCCAGTTTCGTTCACATCGACCTCGCTCATTCCTCGCCCGGCCGCAGCACCACGCGGCCGCCCTCCACCTCGACGTGGGCGCGTTCGCCGATGCCCGCGCGGTCCAGCGCTTCGCGTGGGATCTGCACCCGCCCGCTGCTATCGACGATGGACGCCTCGTCGCGCTCGCCCTCGCGGGGGTCGTCTGAGCGGAAACTGTGGTACCGCACCGTCTCCGTCGACGTCTTGCCGTCGGCGATGGCGACCACGCGGTCGGCCCGCTCGGCAACGTTCTCGTCGTGCGTCACGATGACGATCGTCGTGCCGTAGGCCCGGTTCACCGAGCGGAAGAGGTCGAGTATCTCCAGGCTCGTCGCCGTGTCCAGCTCGCCGGTGGGTTCGTCGGCCAGGAGCAACGGCGGGTTGTTGGCGAGCGCCGTGGCGATGGCCACGCGCTGTTGCTCCCCGCCCGATAGCCGGTCCACCGTGTGCTCGGCCCTGTCGCCCAGCCCGGTGAACTCCAGCAGCTCGAGCGCCCGCTCCGTCCGCTCTTTCCTGCCGCGTCCGGTCAGCAGCAACGGAAGCTCGACGTTCTGACGGGCGGTGAGGTACGCCACCAGATTGCGGCTCACCTGTTGCCACACGAAGCCGATCCCCGTGCGCCGGTACTCCACCAGCTCGCCCTCCGAGATCTTCAGCAAATTGCGGCGGTCCACCGTCACGCGGCCCGCCGAGGGCGTCTCGTAGCCCGCCAGAATGTGCAGCAGCGTGCTCTTGCCGCTGCCGCTCGGCCCCACGACGGCCATGATCTCACCGGTCCGTATCTTGAGGTCGAGCCCCCGCAGCGCGACGACCTCCAGGTCCGCCACCTTGTGGATCTTGAACAAGTCCTCGCAGATCACGTAGGGCTCGCCGCCCCGCGAGTCGCGGCGCCGAAGCGCCTCCCCGTAGCGCTGCGTCATCACCCCACCTCCCCGAGCCGCAGGGCCCGGTGCATGCCGAACCGGATCAGTGCCGCGATCATACCGGCGCCCGCCGCCAAGAATGCCAGGGCCATGGCCCCATAGGTTATCGCGACGGCCAAGGGGTCCACCTCCGCCGCGAAGGGCGGCAGCACCCTCGCCCCCTCCTCGGTCAGGCCCAAGAACGGCATCACCACGCCGATCAAGTGGTACCCGATCAGGCCGCCGAGGCCCAGACCGGTCACCAGCAGCAACACCTGTTCAATCAAGACGATCGCCGTCAGCCCTCCCGTCGACAGGCCGATGCCGCGAAGCAGGCCGAACTCCACCCTGCGGCGCTGCGCCTGCACGTAGCCGTAGACCCCGACCCCGAGCAGCGCCGCGAACAGCACCGCCGCCAGCGAGATGAAGAGTATGCCCTTCCAACCGGCCGCCGTCAGCGGGTCGGCCTGGAGCTCCTGCTCGATGGCGTCACGGTCGACCGCCCCCAAGCCTAGCGACTGCTCGGCGGCGGCGACGAAGCGTTCCCGTTCTGGGCCGTCCAGGCCGGTCGTCACCCAGACCTCGTTCGGCTGCCAGTCCCGAGCCCGTTCGGCGCGGTTCAGGCGGCCGAGCAGGCCTTGGAGGTCCAGCACGAGAAACCCGTCCTCGAACGGGTCGAGCGTGGGGAAGAACTCGGTGACCTCCACGATCTCGATAGGAATCCGGTGGCTCCCGATGGAGAGGGCGATCCGGTCGCCGCGTTCCAGGCCCTCCTGTTCGAGCGCGGTGGCGCTCGCGAGCGCGGGCATGGGCGTCGCGACGGAACGTGTCGCGCCAAACGTGACGCCGTGCGTCGCGCCGATACCCGTCGTCCCCCAGGTGAACGCCGCCGTGGCGCCTCCGTCACTCGTCCGCGCCGGGCCGGTGCCAAGGTGCAGCGCGTCCACCACCGCGATGAGCGCGTCCTCGATCACCGACACCTCCGCCGTCGCCCCAAACCCCTCGACCGGTACCCGGCCCCGTGGCGTCACCGCATGCGCCTCGTCCAGATAGATCGCCCCCGGCTCGAGTGCCGCCCCGCCCACCTGCTCGAGGGTGAGCGACACCAGGGCGACAGGCGGTTCGGGCACCACCGAGCGGGTCCGCAGGCGTCCGCTTGTATCGAACGACGTCTCGTGCAGCTGCCATGCCCCCGGCACAAGGCGCCCCATGTCGAAGTCGCTATAGCGCCCGTTCGCGTCCCGCACGCGGGCCCGGAGCATGACGTCCATCCGCGGCGTCTCCGCCAGCAGCCACACGCCCAGGCCCGTCGCGTCGGCGGGGAGCGCCACCCCACCCGTCACGGCCTCCTCGCGCACGGCGCTCAGCAACCCGTCGAGCGGCTTGTCCGCGAAGTCGTCCCGCCACCAGGCCACGTCGGCAAAGCTGTCGGGGTCGACGGCCAGGATGTTCAACCGGCCCCGCGAGAACAGCCCCAGCAGCGGCCGGCCCGTGGTCCGGAACGCGGGCGTCGACGCTACGCCGAGCCCGCCGAACTGCTCGTCGAACCCGGTGGAAGGACCGCTGCGGGCGAGTTCCGCGCCCCTGAACAAGACATCCCCGCCGGAGGCATAGCGGGCCCGGTCGGCGTAGCTGCGGTCGAGCGTCGCGCCGAAGTTGATGGCGAACATGGCGACGGCCCCGGCGAGCATCAACAGCAGGAGCGGCCTCGTGAACGGCGCCGGCTCCCGCGACATCCGCCACAGCGCCAACGGCGCGGCCGCGCGGCGCAGCAGTGAGGCCCCCCAACCAAGGACGGCCGTCACGATCGGGAAGAAGCGCAAGAGGAGCAGCGCGGCGGCGAGCAGGAAGAGGCCGGGCGCGGCCAGCAGCACCTCGTCCACCGCCTCTCCGGCGAAGAGCGCTTCCGTCACCACCGTGCCCCGCGAGCTCAGCTCCCAGAACAGCAGGCCGGCAATGACGCCCAGGAAGATGTCGAGGTAGTAGCGGGTAAGGAACGGCGCCCCCCGGGGCCGGGAAAGCTCCGTGTGATGCGTCAACGGGTTCAGCCCCGACGAGCGGATCGCGGGCAGCAGCATCGCGGCGAGGGCGAGCGCCGCCCCGCCCAGCGAGAGGCCGTAACTTGCCGGAGTCAGGCTCACCGGCAGCGCGCCCTCGGTGAAGGCGGAGAACGCCGGCGTGAACCCCATCAGCCCGGTCACGGCGAAGGCGATGGGCGGCCCGGCGAAGAACGCCGCCGCCGCGATCAGCCCCGCCTCGCTCAGATACAGCAGGAAGACCTGCCCGCCGTCGGCCCCCCGGGAACGCAGGAGCGCCACCTCCGCCGCGTTCCGCTCGACCACGACGTTCGACGCCATGACGAGGTAGTAGAGGACCACGCCCAGCATCATCACCAGCATCACCGAGAGCGGGATGCGCCCGAACAGATCGCGCGTCTCGAACTCGGCCAGCGCTTCGTCGAGTCCCGTTACCGAGCGGTAGCTCGAAAGCCTGGCGCGCAGATGGTCGTCGATCCGGTCGAGGCCGTACTGCGCCAGGCCGGCGCCGTCGGCGTCGATGCTGGAAGGGTCGACGAACAGCCCCCACGCGTAGTCCGACTTCATGTTGGGGAAGAGGCGCCCCACGCCCTGGAAGAAGGTCTCCTCCGGGACGTACATGGCAATGAAGTTGTCCTCCCGCGTGGACTCCACGTAGCGCTGGAGGTCCCGCTGCCAGAACCGGGCCTCGGGGTCGACGGGCCGAACGATCCCGGTGATGCGCGCCACCGCGTAGGTATTGACGTCTTCCCAGTACGGCACCGCCATCAGCCGGTCGCCGACGGACAGCTTTTGCAGGTCCGCCGTCTGCTCCAGCACGACGACCGGTATCTCGGGGAAGTCGAGCGGCTTCTCGTCGGCGTCGACTCGCACGGTGACGGTCTCCGGCCAGTCGCCCTCGATCAGCGAAACGTGCTCGTCGAACAGGGTCTGGTAGAAGAAGAAGGAGCGCAGCCGGGGATCGATGCGGTCCTGCTCGTCGCCGATGATGTTCTCCGGCGACGGGTCTATCGGCGCGCCGCCGCGCCCCACGTCGTTCACGAAGAACGTCGACCCCTCCATGCTTCGGGTCGTGCCCTCGACGAACCACTCGACGTTCCGCGTCACCGCGATGTCGACCTCGTTCTGGATCGTGCGGTAAGACGACTCGCGCGACGGCGCGAAACTCGAAATCAGGTCCACGTCAAGCTCGTCCGGCGCCTCTGCTTCGAGCGACCGGTCGAGCCCGAGTTGGCGCACCGCGTCGCCGTAGATCGACGCGCTCGAGAGGATCGCCGAGGCGATGACGGCTCCCGCCAGCAACGGCGCCAACAGCCGCCAGCGGTGCCGGGAGCGCCGGAGGGCGAACCACGCGATGCCGATGAGCCCGCCCATCAGATGTCGCTCCCCTCGCGCAGCGTCCGCCATGCCTGGGTCTGCGCGTAGCGTAGCGCCGCCCAGACCAGCAGCGCGAGCGCCGCACCGGCGGCGGCGAGCGCGATCCAGCCCACGCCGCTCCAGTCCGTCTGGGGCGCGAACGGAGGCAGCACGTTCCGCCCTCGCTCGGTGTGCTCAAGGAACGTGATCATCATCGCATGGGCGCGGCTGCCCACCAGCGCGCCGATCAGCGCTCCCGCGCCGATGATGGCGGCGTGGACGCAGCTATGCGCCAGCAGGTTCCCCCGGCCCGACAGCCCCAGCGCCCGCAGCACGGCGAACTCGCGCCGCCACCGGAACGACGCCGCGTAGGTGTAGCCCAGATAGCCGCCGCCGGTCAGTACCGAGAGCACGAGCAGCACCGAGAAAGACACGCCCCGGCTTCCCACGCCCACGAGGGGGTCGGAGACCAAGTCGAGTAGCTCCGCGTCGCCCTCGATCACGACGTAGTCGCGGAACGGAGACGACCCGACTTCGTCCAGGAACGCCGCCCGTTCCACCTCGTCGTCGCTGAGCGACAGCCACACCTCGTTGGGCCGGGCCTGCGCCCCGCGAAACAGGTTCGCGTAGTGCAGCAGCGTATCGAGGCTGCCGAGCACGAACGGGCTCGACGGGTCCAGGGTCGGAAAGAACTCGATCGAGTCCACGATCGTCACCGGCATCGGCACACCGGCGACGCGGACGTCCACGGTGTCGCCGACAAGGCGGCCCGTCTGCGCCAGGAAGCCCTCGCTCCCGATCACGGGGAGCGGTTCGTGATAGTCGGTGGGATAGATCCCCCGCCTGCCCACGCCGGAGACCGCCTGCCACGAGAGCTCGAGCGTCGGCGACCCGCCACGCGTGACCTCCCTGTCGGTCTCAATGACTTCGCCGACAAGCTGGCTCGTCGCCATCGCGCCCCACCGGGCCGTGGAGTCCAGCGCATCGACGACGACGCGCCGGCCGCCGGCCGTGGCGGTGAGGTCCGAAAAATTGAACCGGCCCGAGCTGCTGAACCCGTCCACCAGTACGTCGATCGGCAACGGTTCCTCGGGGAAATCGAGCTCGAAGATGAAGAGCGATTGCAGCGTCAGCGGCCCTTCGAGCGGGCCGCCCCGCGTGCCGATCTCTGCTTCAAGGTAGCCCCAATCGGTGTAGTCGAGGCGGCCCAGCCGGAAGCGCCAGTCGACGCCCGCCCCGTCCCGGACGCGCGCCCACAACGACCTGTTCTGGTACTCCTGGTCGGGGCGGACCCAGACGCCCAGCCGCGTCGTCCCTTCGGGAAGGTCGAGCCCCCGCAGGATCGAGCGCCCCGCCTCGACCTTCCGCAACAGCGTGAAGAGGTCGGTATCGGAGAAGTCCTCGCGGTACCAACTCACGCGGTGGAACTTGAGCGTATCGACGGCGAGAAGCTGGTACCCATATGGGGAGGCGAGGGCGCCGGGGCCGCTGCGGTAGACCGCTCCCGCAACGTCCACGGCGGCGTAGGACTCGAACGCGGCGGCGATGTCGGCGTCTGCCGTAAGTGTGCGGGGCAAGCCGACGAGGCGCGCGTCGCTCCCCGCGAAGTAGAGGCCGCGGTCGGCGAAGCTGCGCTCGATGGTGTCGTGGTAGCTCGCGGCGAACATGCCCATGCCCGCGGTCAGCGAGACGATCAGCACGGGGCGCAGGAAGGCCGCGGGGCTCCGCGCCAACGTCCAGAGCCCGATGGCGGGCCACGCCTTTGTCGAGAACCGTGAAACGACGAACGAGGCGGCCTCGAGCAGGTACGGCGCGGCCCGCAAGATCAGCAGGGCCAGCGACGCCATGAGCAGGACGGGCGCCGCCAGCAGCAGCCCGTCGATCGAGTCCTCCCCGAAGAGGCGCTGCGTCACCAGCGAGCCCCGCTGGGTGAGCTCCCAGTAGAGCAACCCGGTGACCGCCAGCAGGAACACGTCGAGGTAGTAGCGGTGGAAGCCGAGGAACCTGCCGGGCCGTCCCGCCGCGGAGCGGGCGTCGAGCACGTTGAACCGCGCTCCCTTCAGGGCCGGAGCCGCCAGCGCCGCGAACGCCAGCACCCCGCCGATGAGCGCGAAGACCCACACCGACGCCGTCATCTCGGCGGGCAGGGGTGCGCCTCCGGTCACGTTCTCGAACGGCGGCGCCCGCCCAAGCTGCGGGACCAAGGCCCAGGCCAGGAGCGGCCCCGCCGCCACCGCCGCCGCGCTCAGTACCAGCGCCTGCCACAAATAGATGCCGACCGCCTGAAGGCCGTTGGCCCCGCGCGACCGGAACAGCGCGATCTCGGAGAGTTGCCGCTCCACCGCCGCGTTGCCGATCACGACAAGGTAGAAGAGCGCCACGCCCGACACCGTGATCGCCATGATGAGCACGGGGATGCGGCTAAAGAAGAGCTTCTCTTCGTAACGCTCCAGGGTGCGCGTCAGGCCCGAAAGCACCGTCGCCCCAGGGAACCTGATGGGGAGCTCGTCTTCGAGCGCCACCATCGCCTCCCGGACGGCGCCGGCTTCGGTCGCCTCGATGGCGCTGCCGTCGACGAAGAAGTAGAACCAGTAGTCGGCTCGGAGCGTGCTCCGCTCCCTGGTGAGGTCGGTGAAGAATGTCTCGTGCGGCGCCACCAGCGGGACCATCGGCAGCTCTTCGCCGGTGGTGAAATCGGACTGCATTGAGAACGGGTCGCCGACGAATTGCCAGTAGCGGTCGCGCCGGTCGAGCGGCTCGACGATGCCCACGACCACCGCTTCCATCCTCACGCCGGCGCCGTCCCTTCCCGTTGAGAGCGTGAAGCGCCCGCCGAGGCCGGCCTGCAGCGAGCGCGCCGAGTTCGCCCCCAGAACCACCTCCGCCGCGCCGCCGTCCGCGGCGGCTCCCGGGCGCGGCAGCCGTCCCTCCAACACGCGCACCCGCGGTTCATAGGCGTCGAACGACTGAATGCGTCCGCGTATCGAGCCCGCGAAGATCGACTCTTCGGGGAGCACGGTCCACATCGCCGCCGACGCGAGATGCGAGCCTTCGGCCTCGATGTACGGCCCCGCCGCGTCGCCGACGCGCTCGCGGACCTCCGTCTGCGTGGCCGTGAAGACGCCTCGGGTCGGCGGGCGGGCGGGGACGAGCACGGCGGCGTCGAGGACGCCGGTGCGCTCGTGCTGGAGGGCGTGACGCAGCCCCAACTCACTCAGCGCGTTGAGGTACAACGGCGAGCCCGCCAAGACCGCCGTCGCAAGGAGCACCCCCGCGAACAGGGCCGCGAGGAAAGGCGCATCGGACCGCGCGCGCCTCCAGATCAGCACCAGCGGCGACGTGACGGCTGCGAGGAATCGGCTCATCTACCCCTCTGAAAGAGACCACAGTATAGGCGCTGCCCCCCGGCCCCGCGCGTATAATCGACGGGCGACTCTTCGCGAAGCCTCACCCCACCCCAGGAGCCCTTCATGGCCGACGTACGGCCCTTCGCCGGTCTGCGGTTCGACCCGGCGCGCGTCTCTCTCGGCGCGGCGCTCTGCGGCCCGTTCGACATGATCTTCCCGGACGACCGGCGCCGCCTGCTCGGTGCCGGCGGCCCCAACGCCGTCCGCCTCGAAGCCCCCGACCCCGCGGCCCTGCCCGATCCCTACACCAACGCCGCCAAAACCCTCGACGCATGGGTGGCCGACGGGGTGCTGCGCCAGGACGAGAACCCCTCCTACTACGCGGTGCGCCACCGGTTCGTCCACGAGGGGCGCCCCTATACGCGGACCGAGCTTCTCGGCGCCGTGCGCCTCACCCCGCTGGCCGCCGACGGTCCCGTGCGCCCCCACGAAGACACCCGGAGCGGGCCCAAGGAAGACCGCTTGAAGTTGATGCAGGCCACCAGCGCAAACTTCAGCCCGGTCATGACGCTCCACGCCGGCTCCCCCGGCCTCGCCGACCTCCTCGACCGCGCCCTCGAAGCCCCCGCCACACAGGCCGAGATGGACGGCGGGGGCTCGTTCGAGCTGGCCGCCCTGACCGCCCCGGCGGACATCGACGCCGTCTACGAAGCCCTCGCGGGCGCTCCGCTCTACATGGCCGACGGCCATCACCGCTACGAGACGGCGCTCCACTACGCTGAATCGCTGAACGGCCGCGCGCCCAACGGCGAGACCGGCGACGACGCCCACAACTTCCTCATGACCGCCGTCATCGCCATGGACGACCCCGGCCTGCTCAACCTGCCCTACCACCGCCTCCTTCGCGGACTCGGCCCCGAACAGCTCGAACGGCTTCGCGCCCGCATCGCCGACTCCTACGGCGAAGAACCCCGCTCGATGGACGCCGACCCCGCCGCCATCGCCAAGGCGGCACTGGCCGACCTCGAAGCCGACGACGCGGTGTTCTCAGTTTGGGGCCTCGAGCCGGGCGCGCTGATCACGTTGCGCCTCCGGGACGACGCGCTCGTCGGCAAGGTCGCGGCCCAAGCCGGTCTGTCGCGCGTGTGTGCCGGACTCGCGCCCGCGCTCTTCCGCGAGACACTCCTCGCCCCCCTGCTCGGCATGGACGAGGAGGAAGCGGAACGGGAAGGGCTCCTGTCGTTCGAGACGAGCGCCATCAGGGCCGTCGAGCGCGTCTCCCGCGGCGAGGCGCAGATCGCCTTCCTGCCCAAGGCCGTCCCCATGGACGCCTTCCGGGAGGTCTCCGACCTCGGCGATCGGCTTCCCCCCAAGTCGACCTGCTTCTTCCCCAAGCTCGCCACCGGCCTCGTCTTCCGCCGCCTCGAAGGCGAGTTGGCAACCCCCGCCCGCTAGGCAAGAATGATTTCATAGATCGAGAAGGAGGAAGCAGATGACCAAGCTTCTTCAGCAAGCCTTCGAGAGAGCCTCCGAACTTCCGCAGGAGGAGCAGGACCGGTTTGCCCGCTTCCTGCTGGCTGAACTGGAATCGGAGCAGCAGTGGGCAGAATTGTTCAGCCGTCCCGAATCTGAGGACCTGCTGAAGCGGCTGGCCGATAAGGCCTTGGCAGCACACCGCGCAGGACTGACTCGACCTCTCGATCCAGAAAAGCTTTAGGCAATGCGTTCGTTTGCCCAGGAGAGCTTCTGGGATGCCTATCGACTCCTCCCCAGCCACGTAAGACAACAGGCGCGCGACGCCTACCGTTTCTTTGCGTCGAACCCTAATCACCCTAGTCTGGACTTCAAGCAAGTGAGTCGGCGGCGTCCTGTGTACTCGGTGCGAGTAAGCATCGACTACCGCGCCCTTGGGGTCGTGGACGAGGAAGAAATCGTATGGTTTTGGATCGGACCGCACCACGAATACGACAAGCTGCTGAGACGAATTTAGCGCTATCGGAAGACGGCGCGACTAGGCTATCGTGTCCGCCCCCGGCGGGCCGAAGGGACAGCCCAGGGTGGGAGGCATGAAATGACCTCGACTACGCAGGACTACACCGACCACTACGTGCAGGTCGGCTCGCTGAAGATGCACTACCTCGACTGGGGCAATCACGGCGCGCCCCAGATGCTCCTCCTCCACGGCGGCTCGCAGTCGGCGCACAGCTGGGACGAGTTCTCCCGCAACATGCGGAGCGACTTCCATGTCATCGCCCTCGACCAGCGCGGCCACGGCGACACCGACTGGTCGCCCCGCTGCACCTACACCCTCCGGGCACACCTCCGCGACATCACCTCCTTCGTCAAGATCGTGGGCCTGAAGAAGTTCGTCCTCGTCGGCCTCTCCATGGGCGGCATGAACTCCTACGCTTACACCGCGATACATCCCCAAGAGGTCAGCGGCCTCGTCATCGTCGACATCGGCCCCGAGACGACGAAAAAGGGCAGCGACGCGATCCGCCGATTCACCAAGGTGCAGCGCCTCCCCAGTTTCGAGGCCTTCGTCGAGCGCTCGCTCAAGTACAACCCGCTGCGCACCGAGGAGCAGATCCGCGACCGGCTCTCCCACCACCTCCGCGAGTATCCCGACGGCAACTGGGGCTGGAAGTGGGACCACCGCCGCTTCGGCAAACAGATGGGCCCCCGAGCTCCCAAAGACCTCTGGCGCTACATCAACCGTATCCGCACCCCGACCCTCCTGGTACGCGGGGCAAAGAGCGACATCTGGTCGGCGCCGGCCGCCGAGCGCGTCCGCGACGCCATCCCCGGTAGCACCCTCGTCACCGTCGAGAACGCCGGCCACACCGTCGCCGGCGACAACCCCCCGGCCTTCTACGCCACCGTCAAGACCTGGCTCCAAGACACCGGCGCCTGGCCCGGCTAGCCCTTCCCCCGCCGTCAGTGCTGCACGACGCCGGCGGTGAGGTTGATCGCCTGGCCCGTCATCGCCGCCGATTCGTCCGAGGCCAGAAACAGCGCGAGGTTCGCCACGTCCTGCGGCGTCACCATACGGCGCAGCGGCGACCGGGCCCGCCACGCCTCGTTGAGGTCGTCGACGGTGACGCCCAGCTTGGCCGCGCGCTCCACCGCGCCCGCCACCGGCGGATCCGTCTCCACGCCGCCCACGACGATCGCGTTGACACGGATTCCGTGCGCCCCGAGCTCCCACGAAAGCGTGTGGCTCAGGTTGTTCAGCGCCGCCTTGGCCGCGGCGTAGTGCGCCCGCCCCTCGAAGCGCTCCTTGCTTGCCAGCGACGACGTGTTGATGATGCTCCCGCCGTCGCCCTGCTCGATCATCGTCCGCGCCACCGACCTCGCCGCGTTCACGACCCCGACGAGGGCGCCGTCCATCACCCGCCGCCATAGATCGGCATCCGACTCCACGAACGGGCTCACCCCGCCGGTGAACGAGCCGTTGTTCAGCAGCACGTCGATGCGGCCGAAGGCGTCGAGCGCGGCGCGGGTCATCGACTCCACCTGCGCCTCGTCGGTCAGGTCGGCAGGGACGGCCAGCGCCGACCCGCCGTCGGCCTCGATCTCGGCCGCCACGGCCTCGAGGCGCGCCGCAGTCCGCGATACCAGGATTACCGACGCCCCCTCGCGGGCGAACGTCAACGCCGCCGACCGGCCGATGCCGGGCCCGACCCCGGCCACGACCGCCACTTTGCCCGCCAGCCGCGTCACGGCTACCGCATGAGGGCGCCGGCGTTGGCGTCGACGATGGCGCCCACCAGGGGCTTCGAGGCGTCGGTCGCCAGGAAGAAGATCACGCTCGCGATCTCCTCCGCCTCGATCATCCGGTTCATCGGCGACTTCCCCGCCATCCGCTGACGCGCCGCCTCGACGGTGATGCTCTCCTGCACCGCGACCCGTTCGAAGTAGTTCTCTAAGGCCGAGGTGAGAATCGCGCCGGGGTTCACCGCGTTCACCCGGATGTTCTGCGGCCCGAGCTCCGTCGCCAGCGACTGCGTGAAGCCCCACAGAGCGAACTTCGAGGCCCCGTAGTGCGCCAGCCCCGGCGTCGCCCGCCGCCCCGTCTCCGACGAGACGTTGACGATCACGCCCCCGCCGCCCTCGATCATGTGCGGCGCCAGCTCCCGCACGCAGAGGAAGGTGCCCCGGCAGTTCAGCGCGAAGACGGCGTCCCACTCCTCGACCGACAGGCCCAGAATCGGCCCGCGGTATCCGCCGCCTCCGCCCGCGTTGTTGACCAGGATATCGACGCGCCCGAAGCGCTCCATGACCGCGCTCGCCATGGCCTGTACCTGCGCCTCGTTCGAGACGTCGGCCGAGACGGCGAGGGCCTCGACGCAGAGCGCCCGCGCCTCCTCCGCCACCGCGTCGACCTGCGACTGCGTCCGCGCCGCCAGCGTCACCGACGCCCCGGCCCCGGCCAGCTTCAGTGCCGTCGCGCGGCCGATTCCCCGGCCCCCGCCGGTCACCACCGCCACCTTGCCCGCGAGTTCTCCGTTGCTCATTCCTTCCTCCTCTATCGTCTTCGGGCGCGCCGCGGCGCTAGGCCATGAACGTGCCGTAGTTAGGATCGATGGTCTGGCCGTTGATCGCGCTCGCCCGCTCCGACGCCAAGTAAAGCATCAGGTCGGCCACCTCGCCGGGCTCGGCGATCTTGCCCTGCGGCGAGCCCACCGCGCTCTGCCGCACGATCTCGTCGTAGGGCAGTCCCTGCTCCTTGGCGTGGCGGTTGAACATGTTGACGATGAGCTCCGTCATCGTCGCGCCGGGGACGACGCAGTTGACTCGGATGTTGTGCGGGCCGCAGTCCCACGCCAGGGCCTGCGTGAAGCCGAACAGGGCCGCCTTCGACGAGCAGTAGTGGGTGCGCTTGGCCATGCCCCGCCGGCCCGCCGTCGAGGAGACGACGATGATGCTGCCGCCCTTGCCGCGCTCGATCATGTGCGGCAGGGCGTACTTGCTGCACATCATCGTGCCGCGGACGTTGATGCCGTAGACGAAGTCCCAGTCTTCGAGCTCCAGCTCCCAGAGGTGCAGCTCGCTGCGGCCCGGACGGCCCGGCATCGCGGCGTTGTTGATCAGCACGTCGATCTGGCCGAACTCCGCGATCACGCCGTCGATCATCGCCTGCACCGACGCAGGGTCCGAGATGTCGGTGGGGATGGCGATGGCCTTGCCGCCGCCGGCGCGGATCTCCTCCGCGGTGCGCTCGATCTCACCGGCGGTCCTCGACGCCACGGCCAGCGACGCTCCCTCCGCGGCGAACTTCAGCGCCGCATCCTTGCCGATGCCCTTGCCGGCGCCGGTGATGACCACGACCTTGCCCTCGAATTCCATGCGGCGCCTCCTTGGCGAGTCCCGGAGCGCGCCCATTATATCGGCGGCGTTCGGCCCCCGGCGCCGTGCTACAATCCCTCGGATTTTGCCGCCCCGATAAGGAGTCGCCCGTGGAATTCATGGTGGGGTACCCGCATCGCATCGTGACCGGCTGGCCGGAATACACCGGGCCGAAGTGGATCATGGACTACGCCCGCCGCGTCGGCGAGCTCGGCTACTGGGCCTTCCACGTCGGCGACCACCTCGCCGTCCCCAAGCAGCACGACGCCATCCCCACCCCCTACTGGTTCGACCCCGCCACCTTTCTCGCCTGGCTCACCACCGAGACGAAGATGGCGCCGATCATCAACGTCTACGTGCTCCCCTACCGCTCGCCCTTCCACACCGCCAAGCTGGTCTCGACGCTCGACGTCGTCTCCGGCGGCCGCGCCATCATGTCCGCCGGCGTCGGCTACCTGAAGCCCGAGTTCGAGCAGCTCGGCGTGCCCTGGGAGACCCGCGGCAAGATCACCGACGACTACATCCGCGCCATGAAGGTGCTCTGGACAGAAGACGAGGCCGCCTACGACGGCGAGTTCGTCAAGTTCAAGGAGATGCGCTTTTGGCCCAAGCCGGTTCGCAAGCCGCACCCGCCGGTGTGGATCGGCGGGCAGACCAAGCTTTCGCTCTACCGGGCGGCGCGTCTCGGCGACGGCTGGAACCCCTTCATGTTTGACCTCGACGGCATGCGCGACGCCATCGGCTACCTCGAGAACTACTGGGCGCAAAAGGACACGCGCGAGCGGCCCGACAACTTCCAGGTCGTCTACGGCGGCCTCGCCAAGATCACCGACGGCAAGGTCCCCGAGAGCGGCCGCGCCTACTTCCACGGCACGCCCGACCAGATACTCCTCGACATCGAGAAGTACGCCGACCACGGCATCACCTTCTGCACGCTCGGCTTCGACGGAACGACCTGGCCCGAGCAGCGCGAGAACATGGAGCGCTTCGCCAAGGAAGTCATGCCCAAGGCGAAGGAAATCGGCCCCGGCCCGCCCTACTAACCGACCCGCGGCGCCGGCCCGCCGACAAGACCGGAGGCACTGGCATGGAGTACCGCGTCATCTCCACCGACGACCACCTGCAGGAGGCCCCCGACGCCTGGACCTCCCGCATGTCGAAGAAGTGGGGCGACGACATCCCCCACCTCCGTCGCGACGACGACGGCACCGACAACTGGTACATCCACGGACACCTCCGAAAGCCCAACGGCATCGGCACCGTCAACGGCGCCATGCCTGACCGCACCGTCCACCCCAAGACCTGGGACGAAGTCCCCGTCTGCACCTACGTCCCCTCGGAGCGCATCAAGGCCATGGAGGCCGACGGCGTCGACGTGCACACCTTCTTCTCGAACATCAGCGGCGTGGCGGGCAACACCTTCAGCAACCCCGAGTTCGAGGAGGAGTACCGCATCGAGGCCATCCGCGCCTACAACAACTACCAGGTCGAGGAGTGGAGCACGCCCTACCCCGGCCGCTTCATCACCCTCACCCAGGTGCCGATGTGGGACGTCGGCCTCGCCGTCGAGGAGGCCTACCGCGGCAAGGCGATGGGCATGAACGGCCTCACCTTCGCCTTCCCCCAGCAGTTTGGCTACCCCCACATCGCCGACCCCTACTGGGACCCGCTCTGGGCGGCAGCCCAAGAGACCGAGATGTCGGTGAACCTGCACATCGGCTCCGGCGGCAGCATGGGCATCACCGACACCGGCCGCTGGGAGGGCCAGCACCGGCTGTTCGGCAGCGCCGAGGGCTCGGTCAAGACCATCTCGGCCAACATCCAGGTGATGAGCACCATCCTCTTCTCGAACATTCTGGAGCGCTTCCCAGGGGTCAAGTTCGTCTCGTCGGAGAGCGGCATCGGCTGGGTGCCCTACCTCCTCGAGGTGTCCGACCACCAGCACCAGCAGCAGGCCCTGGCCCGCCTCGGCATGCCCCTGAAGCCGAGCGAGTATTTCCACCGCCAGTGCTACGTCAACTTCTGGTTCGAGGAGAACGGCCCGGCGCAGCGCGACATCATCGGCGTCGAGAACATCATGTGGGAGTCCGACTTCCCCCACCCCACCTGCACCTACCCCAACTCCCAGATGTACATCGAGCGCGCCACCGCCGGCTGGAGCGAGGAAGACCGCTACAAGGTCCTCGTCGGCAACGCCCGCACCCTCTACCACCTCGGCGAGTAGTCCATTTCTCCCCCTCTGGGGGAGATTGAGCGGGGTGGTCTTCCCTCTCTCCCTCTGGGAGAGACTGAGACAGGGCCGGGGGTCTTGCCTCTTCTCCCCACGGGAGAAGATTGACATGAGGGGCCCCCTCACAACCGCCAAAGGTGATTGAGGGCGACCGACCCGGCGCGCAGAGACAGCGACCGGGCCTACGCCATCTCGCCCCAGGAGCGGCCCTGCTTTAAGTCGACCTTGAGGGGGACGAGCAGGTCCATTGCCTTGGGCATGACCTCGAGCACGAGGCCGATCAGCGTCTCCATTTCGTCGGGGGGCGACTCGAAGATGAGCTCGTCGTGGACCTGGAGGAGCATGCGGGCCTCCAGCCGAGCCTCGTCCATGCGGTCCTGGAGGTTGATCATGCCGATCTTGATGACGTCGGCGGCGGCGCCCTGGATGGGGTGGTTGATCGCCATTCGCTCGCCGGCTTGGCGAAGCTGGTGGTTGGGCGCGCTGATCTCGGGAATGTAGCGGCGGCGACCGAGCAGCGTCTCGACGTAGCCCTGCTCGCGCACCTTGGCGCGGATGTCGTCGAGGTACTTGGCGATGCCGGGGTACTTCTTGAAGTACTCGCCCATGATCGCGTCCGCTTCCTCGCGGCTGATGTCGGCGCGGCTGGCCAGGCCGAACTCGCCCATGCCGTAGGCGAGGCCGAAGTTGACCACCTTGGCGAAGCGCCGTTGGTCCTCCGTCACCTCGTTCAGGGGGGTGTCGAAGACGCGGGAGGCGGTCGAGGCGTGGATGTCCTCGTCGCGCCGGAAGGCCTCGATCAGGCCGGCGTCTTCCGTCACGTGGGCCAGGATGCGCAGCTCGATCTGCGAGTAGTCCGCCGAGAGCAGCAGCCAGCCCGACCCGGGCTCGGCGATGAAGGCGTCGCGCACCCGCTTGCCGAGATCGGTGCGCACCGGGATGTTCTGGAGGTTGGGGTCGCTGGATGAGAGCCGCCCCGTGGCTGCTACCGTCTGGCTATAGGTCGTATGCACGCGCCCTGTCGACGGCGCGACCATCTCGGGCAGGGCGTCCACGTAGGTCGACTTCAGCTTGCTGATCTGCCGGTATTCGAGGATCTGCTCGATGACGGGGTGCTGCCCGCGCAGCCACTCCAGCGTCGCGGCATCGGTGGAGTAGCCCTGCGTCGTCCGCTTCAGCCCCTTCAGCCCGATCTCATCGAAGAGCAGCTTGGACAGCTCCTTCGGCGAGTTGATCTTGAAGGTGTGCCCGACGCTGTCGTAGGCCTCGCGCTCGATGCCCTCGATCCACCCGGCCATCTCGCGCGACATGCCGTGCAGCAGGCCGGTGTCGATGGCCACGCCGATGCGCTCCATCCGGGCGAGCACGGGCAGGAGCTTGAGCTCCAGGTCGGTCAGAAGGCCCACCATGCCCTGCGCGTCGAGCTCCCGCTCGTAGACGGGCCACAGCCGGCCCGCGAAGTCGGCCGCGGAGCAGGCGAGACGGGCCGCGTCCTCGATCGGGGCGTCCCGTATCGGCGTGGCCTTGGCGCCGGTGCCGAGCACGTCCCCCTCGCCGGGAATCTCGGCGCTGAGCCGCTCGAAGGCCTGCGCCTTCACCGTCAGCGACTTCGAGCCCAGCAGGTACGCCGCGATGGTGACGTCCGACTTGAGCCCCCGCAGGTCGATACCATGGCGCGCCAGCAGAATGGAGTCGTACTTGCCGTTGTGGGTGATCTTGTCGACGTCTTCGTTCTCGAACACCGGTCGCAGGCGCTCCAGCACCTCCGCGGCGTCGAGCTGCTTCCCTGTGGCGTGGCCCAAGGGGATGTATGCCGCTTTGCTCGCCTCGGTGGAGACCGCCAGCCCCACTAGATCGGCGAACATGGCCGCCTGACTCGTGCCGCGGACGTCGAGAGCGAAGCGTCCCGCCGTCCTGATGCCGGCGACGAGCGCGTCGAGCGCCGCCTGGTCGTCCACGACGACGTAATCGGTATCGTCGTCCGCGGCGCTCTGCATAGCCTCGCCCATCGCGTTCTGGGGCAGGCCCGGCAGGCGCGCAATGAGGCTGTTGAACTCGAGCTCGCGGAAGGTCTCGATCACCGTGCCCCGGTCGAAGTCGCCGGTCTTGGCGGCCTCGAAGTCGAACTCGACGGGCGTGTTGACGTCGATCTCGACGAGGGTGCGGCTCATCTCGACCTGCTTCCGGTTCTCCAGCAGCAGCTCGCGGATCTTCTTGATGCGGGGCACCTCGACCTCGTCGATGCGGTCGAAGATCCCCGCCACGCTGCCGTGCTTCTGCAGCAGCGCCGTGGCCGTCTTGTCGCCGACGCCGGGCACGCCGGGGATGTTGTCCGAGGTGTCGCCGGTTAAGGCCTTGAAGTCGACGATCTGCGGCGGCTCCAAGCCGTACCGCTCGCGGACCTTCGCCACGTCGTAGACCGAGGTGTCCGACCGCCCGCGAAACGACTGGTAGCGCAGGCGGACGTGGGGGTTGACCAGCTGCGTGAGGTCGGTGTCGCCGGTCACGATGACCGTGTCCATGCCCCGCTCGGTCGCCCGCCGGGCCAGGGTACCGATGATGTCGTCGGCCTCGAAGCCGTCCCGCTCCAGCACCGGCACGCTCAGCGCCTCGACGACCTGCCGCACCCGGCCGATCTGGCTCCGCAGCTCGTCGGGCATCTTGGCGCGCCCCGCCTTGTAGGCGTCGTACATCTCGTCGCGGAAGGTGGGCTTCGACGTGTCGAACGCGATCGCCCAGTAGTCGGGACCCACGTCGCGCCACGCCTTGATGAACATGTTGACGAAGTTGAAGACTGCGCCCGTCGGCTCGCCCGTCGAACGCAGGCTCAGGTTCAACTGCGCGCCGGCGAGGGCGAAATAAGCGCGGTAGACCACCGAGTGTCCGTCGATGGCCATGAACACCGGCCGGTTGGGGATGAGGGCGGACTGCTCTTGCGTCACGGCGCTTCCGCGCAAACCAAGGGGGGAATTGCGCGGATTATAGCAGCGGCGCGGCCTACACCCTCATGACGCCGAGGGTGACGTCGCGGCCCTCGACCTGCTGGGTCTCGGCGTGGGCGTCGGGAGGCGGCTCGGCCCGCTCGATGCGCTGCGAGAGCGTCTCCGTTGCGATGTACGCGCCCTGGGACTCGAAGACCGTGGCGGTGTCGTCGGAGCCCTGGTAGTAGGTGACGATGCGGTCGGCGATGTCGAAACCGGCGTCGCGGCGCAGGTTTTGGATGCGGTGCACGAACTCTCGCGCCAGGCCTTCCTCAGCGAGCGCCGGGGTGATCTCCGTCGTCACCGCCACCATCAGGCCGTGGTCGCCGGCCGTCGCGTAGCCTTCGCGGTCGTTGACCCGGAGGTCGAGGTCGTCGCGCTCCAGGGCGTGGCCCGCGACCTCGATTGTGGCGCCCGCGCGGGCCCGCTGCGTCAGGTCGGCGGCGTCGGCCTGGGCGATGGCGCCCATGACCTTGCCCATCTCCTTACCCAGCTTCGGGCCGAGCGAGGCGGGATTGCCCTTGACCTCGTAGGACACCAGGTCGGACTCCTCGGCGAAGCGGACCTCTTTGACGTTGAGCTCTTCCCGCGCGTGATGGCCGAGACGGTCGAGCGCCGCCCGCGCCTCATTTCCGCGCGCCGCCACGACGGCGGCCTGCAGGGGCTGCCGCACCTTCGTCTGGCTCTTGGCCCGGGCCGCCCGGCCCAGGCTCACGATGCGGATCACAAGGTCGTTGGCCGCGGCTAGGTCCTCGTCGACGAGGGAGGGGTCGGCCGCCGGGTAGTCCGTGAGATGCACGCTCGGCGGCGCATCCGGCCGCCCCCGGCATACCAGGTTCTGGTACATCTCCTCGGCGACGAACGGCGTGAACGGCGCCAGCAGCCGCGTCACCGTCTCCAAGCACTGGTACAGCGTGTGGTAGGCGGCGTCCTTGTCGGCGTCGTTCTCACTCTTCCAGAAGCGGCGGCGGCTCCGTCGCACGTACCAGTTCGACAGGTCGTCCACGAACGCCTGAATCGTGCGGGCGCCGCCCGTCGCGTCGAAGTCGTCCAGCGCCCGCGTGACGTCGTCGATGAGCGTTTGGAGTTTCGACAGCGCCCACCGGTCGAGCTCGGGCCGCTCGTTCACCGGCGGCGGGGGACTCGCGGGGTCGAAGCCGTCGATGTTCGCGTAGGTGACGAAGAAGGAGTAGGTGTTCCACAGCGTCAGCAGGAAGGTGCGCACCGACTCCGCGACGAGGTCGGTGGAGAAGCGGCGGCTGTTGCCTGCGGGAGCCGAGGCATAGAGATACCACCGAAGCGCGTCGGCGCCGTGGGCGTCGATGACGTCGGCGGGCACCACGACGTTGCCCTTGCTCTTGCTCATCTTCTCGCCCTTCCCGTCGAGAATGTGCCCCAACGAGATGACGTTGCGGAAGCTCGGCGCTTCGATGTCGCGCTCGGTCGCGGCTTCGAGCAGCGTGGCGGCGGCGTGGAGGCTGTAGAACCAGCCCCGCGTCTGGTCGACGCCCTCGCAGATATAGTCGGCGGGATACCACGAGCCGCCGTCGATGAGCTCTTTGTTCTCGAAGGGATAGTGCCACTGGGCGAAGGGCATGATCCCCGAATCGAACCAGACGTCCATCACGTCGGGGACGCGGCGCATCTCACCGTCACAGGCCCCGCAATCGAACGTGATGCGGTCGACGTAGGGCCGGTGCAGGTCGAGCCCCTCGCCGGCGCCCTGCACGCCCGGCTTCGAGCGCACGTCGTCCAGGCCGCCGACAGCCTCGGCCTCGCCGCAGCAGTCGCAGGTCCACACCGGCCACGGCGTGCCCCAAAAGCGCTCGCGGGAGATCGCCCAGTCGACGTTTCCTCGCAGCCACTCGCCGAAGCGGCCGTGCTTGATGTGCTCAGGCCGCCAGTTGATCTCCTCGTTGGCGTCGAGCAGGCGTTCGCGGACGCTCGTCGTCCTCAGATACCACGAGCTTTTGGCGTAGTAGAGCAGCGGCGAATCGCACCGCCAACAGAAAGGATAGGTGTGCTTGAGCGTCTCGCGCCGGTACAGCAGACCGCGCGCCTTCAGGTCCTCGATGATGGCGTTGTCGGCGTTCTTGACGAACTTGCCCGACCACGGATAGCCCTCGACGAACTCGCCGCCCAAGGTCACCGGCTGGACGAAGAGGAGCCCGTTCTTCATCCCCGCCTGGTAGTCGTCCTCGCCGAACGGCGGCGCGGTGTGGACGATGCCCGCCCCGTCGTCCATCGAGACGAAGTCGGCGGTGATGACGGGGTAGCTGAGGTCGTCCGGCGCAGCGGCGGGACGCACGGCGGCGGAGCCACCGCCCTCGAACTCGAAGACGTCGACGCCCCGGCTCACGGGGTCGAACAGGGGACGGTAGCGAGTGCCGGCAAGCTCGGCGCCGGACAGACGCGCCTCCTCGACGAATGGCTCCGTCAAGGCCGACTCTGCCAGCGGCGCGGCCAGAATGAGCCGGTCGCCCGACTCTTCGAGCCGCACCAGCACGTAGTCCTCGCCGGGCGCGACGCAGAGGCCGGAGTTGCCCGGCAGCGTCCACGGCGTCGTCGTCCACGCCAACAGATAGGCGGGGCCGCCGCCGAGGCGTTCGCGCAGGGCCGCCGGGGCCGTCTCGGTCAACAGCTCGAACTTCACGTAGATCGACGGGTCGGGGGTGTCGTCCTTGTATCCCAGCGCGACTTCGTGCGAGCTCAAGGTCGTGCCGCAGCGCGGGCAGTGCGGGGCCACCCGCCGGCCCTGATAGACCAGGCCGCTATCCCACAGCCGTTTGACCACCCACCACGCCGTCTCGATGTAGTCGTTCTCATAGGGCACGTAGGCCGTGTCGAGGTCGATCCAGAAGCCGAGGCGCTCGGTGAGCTCCTCCCAGTCCTTGACGTAGCGGAAGACGCTCTCGCGGCAGCGCCGATTGAACTCCTCGACCCCGAAGGCTTCGATCTCCTGCTTCGAGCTGATGCCGAGCTCCTTCTCGACTTCGAGCTCGACGGGCAGGCCGTGGGTGTCCCAGCCGCCTTTGCGGGGCGCGTGGTAGCCGCGCATCGCCTTGTAGCGCGGGAAGATGTCCTTGAACGCGCGGGAGAGCGCGTGATGAATCCCGGGCCGCCCGTTCGCGGTCGGCGGCCCCTCGAACAGGATGAAGCGAGGGCGTCCCTCCCGCTGCTCGACGCTCTTGCGGAAGACGTCCTCACGCTTCCAGAACTCGAGGATGCGCCCCTCGATTTCGGGAAAGCTGACCCGGCTCGACACCGGACTGAACCGGGCCGTGCCGGCCGTTCGTTGTGTCATGCCTGACTCCGCAACCTTCGGCCTTGCGGGCTAGTCCATCGGGTCGAGGACCCGATCGCGCGGGGGGCGGCGGCGCCCCCCGCCTCCTCCCCGCTTCGGCACGATGGTCACCTTGCGGGCGTCCCCCTCGCCGACGCTCTCGGTCGTCACACGAGGGTGCTTGGACAGCGCCAGATGCACGATGCGGCGCTCGCGCGCGGGCATCGGCTCCATCGAGAAGGTGCGCCCCGTCGAGGCGGCCCGCTCGGCGAGCCGGGCTCCCATGGCCCGCAGCGTCTCGTAGCGCCGTTCCCGGTAGCCCTCGATGTCGATGGTGGCGTTGACCCGCGTCTTGACCTTCCGGCTCATCAGGAAGTTGAGCATGAACTGGAGGGCGTTCAGCGTCTCCCCGCGCCGCCCAATGAGGAGTCCCGCGTCTTCGCCGTCAATGTCAAACGCGGGGCCCGGCGTCTCCCCCTCCACGGTCTTCGGCGGCGTCTGCGGCAGATCGACCGTTGCGTCCACGCCCATACCGGAGAGCAGCGTCTCTAGCGTTTCCTTGGAGAGATCGAGGACGTCGCCGTGGAGAAGCTCGACCCGGACCCTCGCTTCGGCGGAACCGATTCCGAGAATGCCGCCGCGGCCCTCATCGAGAACGTCGACCTCGACGTCGTCGAGGTCCACGCCGAGTTGGTCGAGTGCTTTTTGGACGGCCTCCTCGACGGTTTTGCCCGTCGTTTCGACTCCCGCCATCTCGCACACTCCTTTCCGCCGCCGCCGGACTCGCGGGCGGCGCGCTCTCCTCGGGCCCATCCTCGGGCTCGGGGGCGCTGACCTTCGCCTGCGGTTCGGCAGCGGGTTGAGTTCCTAGGAAGACCTTCTTCAAGAATCCGCCGACGCCCTCCCCGCCGTCCGATGCCGCGCCGTCGCTCACGACCTTTCCTTCGACCGCGGCCGGGGCAGGCGCGGGCGAACTGGACGGTGCTAGGCCGCCAAGGCCGCCGGCCATGCGGAGCTGCAGCACCAGGCTGACGAGGTTCGAGGCAATCCAGTAGACCGCCAGGCCGGCGGGGAAGCTCAGGGTGAAGAAGCCGAGCATGATCGGCATCATCCACTGCAGCATCCGTTGCGTGGACTGCTGCTGCGGGTCGGCGGTGGGCGTCATGGTGGCCTTCTGCACCAGCCACGTGCTCCCGCCCACCACCAGGGGCAGGATGAAGGCATAGCCCGCCGGATTCGCGGAGACCAGCGCGCCGAGCTCCATGCCGAGGAAGCTGTGGTTGAGCGGCACCGCCGCGTCGGCGAAGGGGAGGCCGTCGTAGAGCTTCTGCGACAGGCCCACCAGACTCTCAGGGGTATCGGCCAAGACGTCGCGCAGGGCGTAGAACAGCGCGATGAAGATTGGAAGCTGCAGAAAGATGGGGCCCAGGCAACCGAGCGGATTGACGCCGGCTTCCTTGAACATCTTCATCTGCTCGCGCTGCAGACGCGTCTTGTCGTTCTTGTACTTCTCCTGGAGCTCCTTCATCCGCGGCTGAAGCTCCTGCATCCTCCGCGTCGAGCGCAGCTGCTTGACCGTGAGCGGATAGAGGATGATCCGCGTCACCAGGGTGAGCGCCAGGATAGAAAGCCCGAGGTTGCTGAAGAGCAGCCCGTAGAACAGGACCAGACCGTTCATCAACGGCCTGACCAGGCCTTCGTTCCATATGAAGCTGATGACTTCCATATCGGCTACGATTCCCGGTCCAGGTCGAAGCGGTGGAGACGCTGATCATCGTCGCGGACGTAGAGCGCGCCATCCGCCACCACGAGGTCGGCGAGCACACGCTTCTCGATCACCTCTGCTGGAATCCGTGGCGAGACGGAGTTCCCGGTATCGATGTCCAGGGTGGCAATCCTCCCATTCCGGGCCGCGACGAAGAGCTTGTCTTGGTAGACCGCCGCCTTCGACCGCACCGGGCCGGCGAGCTCAGCCCGCCACTTCATCGAGAGGTCATCGGCGTCGAGCGCGTAGAACACCCCGCCCAAGTCACCCACGAAGATCGTCCCGTCCACGTGGACCGCGTCGTTCCAGAACCAGCCGGTCCCCTCGAAGCGGTGCCGCATCTCTCCCGTGCCGCGGTCTATCGCGTAGAACGTGTTGTCCAGCGAGCCGATGTAGACCGTGTCCCCGACGATCAGCGGCGTCGAGACGAAGGCCCCGTCCGCGTCGTCGAACTTCCAGATAAGCTCGCCGCTCCCGGCGTTGAGCGCGTAGACCGACTTGTCCATACCGCCGACATAAACCACGCCGTCGGCCGCGGCGGGCCCCGACCAGAAGCGCTCGGCGTCCGTGAGGCGCTTCCAGAGTTCGGCGCCGTCCTCCAGGCCTACCGCGTAGACGTAGCCCTCCTCGTCGGCCACGAAGACCCGGTCGCCCGCCTCGACGGCCGTGCCGAAGATGCGGCCCTGGTCGGGCTCGAAGTCGGCGCCCGCGGGCCTCGTACGGAATGCAGGAAGCCAGATCTGTTCGGAGATGTCCGCGCGGGAGAGCGCGTAGAGCCTGCCGTCCAGGCCCCCGATGATCACGCTGTCGCCGACGATCAGAGGCGAAGCGTAGAAGCCGAGGCTGTCCTCGTTCTCGTCGTCGGTCGCCTGGAAGCGTCCCTTGAACGCCGACTGATGATCCGCCGAGTCCGGCTCGTCCAAGTTGACCGGCAGCGCTCCGGTTCTGAAGCTGTTGTCCAGCCGGGCCGCCTCGAAGGCGAGGACCTGCCCGTCGCGGTTGCCGACGTAGAGCATCCCGTCCAGCACGACGGGGGCCGACCAGCCCTTCTCCCTGGCGATGCCGCCCCCCGCGCAGGCGGAGACGAGCAGCAGGGTAGCCAGCGCCAAGGCCGCGAACCCCATGGCTCGCGTCCGGCGTCCCCCATCGCGCGGGCCTTGGAGCGCCGCCCGCGCGGCGGCGTGCAGTTTTGTCATCAGCGTAGCAACGCAGTCACGATAGCAATCATTCGAGGCTCAGGGCACGGGGTCCGGCCCGGCGCCGCCCCAGGGAGCGCAGCGGGCGAGGCGGCGCACCGCCAGCCAGCCCCCTCGCATGAAGCCATGCCGTGTGATCGCCTCCTCCCCATAGTGCGAGCACGTGGGGGTGTAGCGGCACACGCCAGGGTAGTAGGGCGAGAGGGCGGCGCGGTAGAACTTGATGCCCCAGAGCGCAATCGATTTCATGTGGTGTCCGGGTCGTAGAGCTTCCCGCGCTTCAGGAGCTGGCGCGCGGCGGCATCAATCGCCTGAAAGGTCGCCTCGGCGGCGGCCGGACGCGCGATGAAGACGAGATCCCATCCCTTGGCGACCGGCGCGCGCCGCGCAATCTCTCTCAAGCGGCGCTTGAC
>DAOUKH010000005.1:0-41454 GCA_034421515.1 Dehalococcoidia bacterium | reverse complement strand
GCTCCTCCCCGAGAAAGACCCAGTGGGTCGTCGTCCAGTTGTGCGCCGCCAGCATCGCCTCCATGACCGACTGATCGATGTGCTGGCCCAGGCCGTCGGTGCGGGCGCGGCGCAGGGCGACGAGCGACGCGATGGCGGCCTGGCCTCCGGCGTGCTGCTGCGCTTGGTGGTTGGGGGTGAGCAGCGGCTCCCGTTCGGCGCTGCCCACGAAGTGCATGTAGCCGCCCATGGCCCAATGGACGATCTCCTCCCCCTGCCAGTCCCTGTACGGGCCGGTGAGACCGAACTCGGTGACCGACGTCACCACCAGCCGCTCATTCAGCGCCATGAGCGACGCGGGATCCAGCCCCTCCGGCGCAGGCGCCGCCAGCGGGCGGCTCTCGACCACGAGGTCGGCCTCGGCGGCCAGGGCGCGGACGCGGGCGCGGCCCTCGGGCGCGGCGAGGTCGAGGACG
Organism: Dehalococcoidia bacterium; assembly: GCA_034421515.1. Lineage (GTDB taxonomy): Bacteria > Chloroflexota > Dehalococcoidia > SHYB01 > SHYB01 > DAOUKH01. The sequence goes on along the minus strand of DAOUKH010000005.1, from coordinate 40,999 downwards.
ACGCTCCGCTTGTGGGCACAGAAGTGGAGGAAGAGGCCGCTCTTTTCCAGGTGGGGCTCGTCGTCTGGGAAGGGGCCGGTGCGCCGCAAGGGATGCCCGTCGGGCGGCTCGACCAAGATCACCTCCGCGCCGAGGTCGGCCAGGAGCCGGGTGCAGTAGGCGCCGGCGATGCTGTCGCTGAGGTCGAGGATACGGAGGCCGGGAAGGGCTTGTTGGGGCATGGCTTCGTTTGGTTTCCGGGGTCAATCGTGGCGCGGAGATTATAGACGGAGTTCAGATAAGCCCTATGGTGTCGCGCTTGCATTCCTCCTCATGTATATTTGCCATGTGTGCGCAGATATAATGAGCGCGCGACACACGCAGAGGGGGTTGACATGACTACCACCGGAGAACGGGGCGTCTACCAGGCCGGGGTCGAGGCGAAGCTGCCCTACTTGGCCTTCGACGCCGACAACCACATCTACCCACCGGAGGATGCCGAGGTCCGCTTCCTCGAGAAGAAGTACATCGACCGCGTCTTCCCCGGCGGCAAGACGCACCTAACCACCACGGACTTCGTCGGAGACGAGCACAAGGCGAAGACGCTCGGCTTCCACACTGTCGGCCTGCACGGCGGCACCAATCCCCTCGAGCTTCCCGAGATGAAGGGCGACATCCCCGTCCCGGGCGCCATGCTCAACAAGATGAACGCCGGCAAGGGCCTCGACAAGGAAGGCCTCGCGAAGCTCGTGGAGACTTACCGCGAGATGGAGCCAGCCTTCGAGGATCACGATCTCCGGCTCGCGCTCATGGACTCTCAGGGAGTCCAGGCCGCGGTGATCCATGCGGGCAGCAGCGCCGAGGCGCCGTTCCAGAACCACGACGCCACCGCCGGCTATGCCGCGGCCCGCGCGTGGAACCGCTATCTCGAAGAGGACTGGGGCTACGCCTACCAGGAACGCATCTTCACTCCCTGCTACATCCCCTTATACGACGTCGACCTCGCCGTCGAGGAGCTCGACCGCTGCATCAAGCAGGGCGCGCGGCTCGTCGGCCTCAACGCCAAGGGCTCGTACGGCCGCTCCCCCGCCGACCCTTACTTCGACCCGTTCTGGGCGCGCGCCAACGAGGCCGACCTGAACATCGTCGTCCATCTCGGGGCCACCCTCAACCACCGCGGCGCCGAGTGGAGCGAAGACCCGAACGGCCAGTACGCCGGTTTCAACGCCTTCCAGTGGCTGACACAGTGGAGCGACTTCCCGATCATGGAGACCACGGCCATGCTGGTCTTCCACGGGCTGCTCAACCGCTTCCCCAACCTCGACGTCCTGATCGCCGAGTTCGGCGTACCGTGGGTGCCCTACTGGGTTCGCAAGCTCGACCACGCCCACCTCGCCGGGCGCAAGCCCAAGTGGGGCGGCGACCTGACGATGCGTCCCAGCGATCTCTTCAAGAGCCGCTTCGTGGTCGCACCCTTCCCCGAGGAGAACGTGCAGCGCGCCATCGACGTGATCGGCACCGACTGCCTCGTCTTCGGGTCCGACTTCCCTCACTCCGAGGGCATCCCCGACCCGATCCAGTACGTCACGCAGTTGAAGAACCAGCCCGACGACGTGGTCAAGGCGATCATGCGGGACAACCTCGCCCGCTTCCTCGGCAAGAACTAGTCCCAAGCAAAAACGCAGCCATCCGCGGCCCCGGCCTCCCCGCCGGGGCCGCGTCGTTTAACGGAGGCCGGGCCCAACGCCCCGTCTATAATGACCAGAGGGCCGGGGAGGGATGGCAGAGCGGACGAATGCGGCGGTCTTGAAAACCGTTATGCCGGCGACGGCATCGTGGGTTCGAATCCCACTCCCTCCGCCAAGTGCTGCTACGTGCTTTGGGAGCAGGGGCAACCATGCGGGACCAGGCACCGGCGCCTCAGCACCATGGTCCTGAATGAATCTTGGTTTGACAATGACGCGCGGCGACAGTACGGTGGCGCGGTATTGACCTGATTAGCAGCGCCCTTATGCCCGAGTGTCGGCATTCGACATTCGAGGGGAGGCCCTTGATGAAGCTCCGTAGACAGTTCGCAGCTCTAGCCGGGTTTGTAGTGCTCGTTGCCCTTGTTGTGGCTGCGTGCAGCGGAGGGCAAGGACCGCCAGGGCCCGCAGGACCGGCGGGGCCCGCGGGACCGGCAGGCCCTCAAGGGCCGGCGGGGCCTCAAGGACCGGCAGGGCCGGAAGGCCCGGCGGGGGGCGACGCGATGGCCCCGACCGCCATGCCCGCGCCGACGGCCACCCCGGTTCCGGCCCCAACGGCAACGCCGGCGCCGGCCATGCCCGAGGGTGTGCGCGGCGGCACGTTGCCCATGCCTACGCTGGCAGCCGGGGGCAGGTGGGACCCGCACATCGCCACCGGGCTCTTCGACCTCGTCAACTTCGCGCCGATCTACAGCTCGATCATCGAATACAACCCCGAGACGGACGACGCGCTCGACATTCGAGGTGAGCTCGCCAGCGACTGGACGAGCGACGACGGTGTGACCTATACGTTCAATCTCGTCGACAACGTGAGATTCATCGACGGCGAAGTCTTGGATGCCGAGGACGTCGTCTTCAGCATCGACCGCATGGTTGCCGAGGGCAAGCGTGCCGGACAATTCAAGTCGTACTTCGAGAGCGCCAGAGTTGTTGACAGCAGCACGGTGGAGGTGACGCTGCAATTCGCGACGCCACTCTTCATCAGCATGCTTGCGAACGAGTACGTGAAGGTCCTGCCCAAGCACGTCGTGGAAGCAGGGACGGACGTCAACGTGGCCGTGAACGGCGTGGGGTCCGGCCCCTTCGTCTTCGACAGCATTGAGCAGGGGGTATCCCTCAAGTACAGCCGAAACCCTGCCTACTTCAAGGAGAACCGGCCGTACGTGGACGCCCTAGAGGTCTTCACCATTCCGACTTCCACCGCCACCGTAGCGGCGTTCAGGACGGGCCAGGTGCTTGCCTGCTCGAGCCCGTTCTGCAACATTCCCAACCTGCAGGCCAAGGAGCTGATCGGAACCCTCGGCGACTCGCACCAGGTCTTCTTTGCCGGTCCCACCGGCTCGAGAGCCCTGGCGATGAACGTGAATTCTCCTCCCTTCGACGATCCTCGTGTGCGCACTGCCCTGAACCTCGTGCTGCACCGCCAAGAGGTGATTCAAATCCTCGGCGGCGAGTACCATCTGGGCGGCCCCTTCCCGCCTGACTTCTTCTTCTCAAGCAGCACGGAAGAACTTTCCCAGCAGCCCGGCTACCGGGAGAGTGCCCCGGGGGTGAAGGACCAGCGCGACATCGATGAAGCGAAGCGCCTGATGCAAGAGGCCGGGGTCGGAGAACTGGATATCACGCTCTACTGCTACTCGGCCAACGACAACCAACAGACCGCCGAGGTCGTCGCATCCCAGCTCAATGATGCGTTCGGTTGGAACGTGGGTGTCCAGGCCGGCGGCTTCGGCGAAATCCTTACGATCTACGCCCAAGGCTCGTTCCAGATCGGAATCAGTTCGGAGTCGATGCTCATCATTGATCCCGTCGTGGTGTTCGACGGGATCTACCGGGAAAGCGGCACGCGCAACTACACGAAATGGCAGAGCGATGCCATTGAGGAGCTCTACCACCAGCAGTTGTCCGGGACCAATGAGGAGCGGGCGGCCGTCGTCAAGCAGGCCGAAGCCCTCTTGATCGGCGCCGATACGCATTGGGCCGGCCTCCTCTGGGAAGTTAGCGCCAACATCATCGACAACAGTGTGCAGAACTTCCATGCGCCTTCGACGCTGTTCCAGAACACGAAGCACGAACACCTCTGGATCGAGCGTTAGATAAAGCGTGATTCAGCCGCCCCCCGCGAGCTCTGGGGCTCGCGGGGGGCGAAGTATGCCGGCGGAGTGGGGCTGACCCGTCCGCAGCGGCCGCGTCTTGGTTGACCCCGCGATGAGGACCGGGCCTGATGCGAACCTATATTTTCAGGCGCCTCCTTCAGTTCATACCGGTCTTGATCGGTGTCTCCATTGTCATATTCGTCCTCATGCGGATCGTCCCGGGGGACGTAGCGATCACCATTCTGGCCGGCCCTGACGGCTCAGGTTCGGTCGACCCCGTCGCCTTGGAGGAGCTGCGAGAGGAGCTCGGGCTCAACCGGTCGCTGCCCGCGCAATACGGCGATTGGATCTGGGGATTCGTTCGGGGAGAGTGGGGGGATTCCTACCGCCACAACACCTCCATCCTCACCGAGATTCGAACGCGGTTCCCGCTGACGTTCGAGATGGCGACGCTCACCGTCATCATCTCGCTCCTCATCGCGCTTCCCGCAGGCATCATCATGGCGGTCCGGCAGAACACGTGGATCGACTATCTGGCCAGGATAGTAAGCATCGGGGGCCTCGCCATGCCGACGTTTTGGGTGGCGATACTGATGCTGCTGATCATGGTGGTCTGGTTCGGATGGAGTCCCCCGCTGGACTACGAGCATTTCTGGAACGATCCGTGGAAGAACATCCAGCAGGTCATCTGGGGCGCTATCGCCATGGGCTATCTGTTCGCCGCAATGTTCGCCAGGATGACGCGTTCGACCTTGCTCGAAGTGCTGCGGCAAGACTACGTGCGGACGGCGTGGTCGAAGGGGCTGTCCGAACGCACGGTCGTGGTGCGCCACGCGCTGAAGAACTCCCTCCTGCCCATCGTGACCATCGTGGGCGTGCAGTACGCGACGCTCCTCGGCGGCACCGTCATCATGGAGCGCATCTGGAACCTTCCCGGCCTCGGCTCAAGCCTCGTGGACGCCGTGGACTCGAGAGACATCGTCGTCGTGCAGAACATCGTGCTCGTGTTCGCCGGCGTCGTTCTAGTAGTCAACCTCATCGTCGACATCATGTATGCATGGCTGGACCCGAGAGTTCGCTACGGCTAGGCCGCCCTGGAGCCCACGACAGCGTCACATCCCATAGCCCACGAGTAGATGACTTCGCACGGCGACACATCAGGTCCGGCACTGCGAAGTGCCCTGTCTGCCGGCACTTCCCCGCTTGGCCGGGCGTGGAGGCGGTTCGCCTCCTTTTGCAAGGCCCAGCCCATGGGGGCGGTCGGCCTCTTCTTGATTGCCTTCATCGCCGTTCTCGCCATCTTCGGTCCCCTGATCGTCCCCAAGGACCCTCTGGACATCAACGCCGGGAGCACCTTTCAGGGGCCGCAGTGGTACAAGGGCTTCATCCTCGGATCCGACCATCTCGGGCGCGACAACCTGAGCCGGATCATCATCGGATCAAGATCGTCGATCAGCATCGCCGTGATTTCCGTGCTTTCCGGAACGCTGGTCGGCGTCATCGTGGGGCTGATCAGCGGTTTCTATGCCGATTGGCGTGACGCGATCCTCCAGCGCTTCGTCGACGTGCTGCTCTCCTTTCCGATTCTGGTCCTCGCCTTGGCGATCGTTGCGGTGTTAGGACGGTCCCAGCAGAACGTCATCATCGCCATCGCGCTCATCCAGGTGCCAATCACGGCCAGGGTGGTCCGATCGGTAGCGCTTTCCGTCAGAACGATGGAGTTCGTAACCGCGAGCCGGGCGCTCGGAGCTGCCGACGCGCGCCTCCTGTTTCGGCACGTCGCGCCCCAGACCTTCGCTCCGGTGATGATCGTCTTCACGTCATTCTTGGGGTTGGCCATCATCATCGAAGCGTCGCTTTCCTATCTGGGGTTAGGCATACCTCCGCCCAACCCTTCCTGGGGGGCGATGCTGTCGGGGCCCACGATCCAAAACGTTGAGCGGGCGCCCTGGAACGCGGTCTTCCCCGGGATTGCGTTGACGTTGACCGTGTTCGGCTTCAACCTACTCGGCGACGCCTTGCGCGACACGCTCGATCCCAGGCTGCGCAGATAGTCCGGCGACCGGCTATGGTTACACCGTAATGAACAGGGCGATGCGAGGCTCGTCGCCGATGCCTCTCGTCACGTGCCCTTCACCCTCGAGGTCCTCTCCGAAAATGATGTCGCCGGGGCCGAACTGTTCCTTGACGCCGTGCCCAACCTCGATCTCGACCTGGCCCTGCAGAAGCACGACGTAGGTGCGCTCGGGAGCCGTGTGAAACTGCTCGGAGATATGAGCCCGGTTGGCCGAGGTTGACCTCCGCAGCATCACGGTCTTCGCCGGAATGGGCGGCAGACTCTCAAAGCCATCGTCGCCCAGTTGGAAGTCGAGGGGAATATCGTCCAAGTGGGAACGACCGTCGGGGCCCGTATAGATTCGTCTCGCGCGCATTGTCTCCTCCGTTCCTAATCGAAGGCCGGCTTGACCTCCTCGGCGAAGGCCTGGATTGCGTCCCAGTCGAACGGCGCCCGGATTCCCAGGGTCAGCAGGTCCGCCCCGGCCTCGGCAAACGCGGCAACCTGTTCGACCGCCTCACTGGCCGACCCGATGATTGCCCCGCCCTCGAGGTAGGGAGCGGCGTCGATCAGGTCGCGGTAGGCTTGCCTGGCCTGCTGAGCGCCCCGCTCGTCCGCCCCCATGTAGAAGCCGGCGTTGATGCTGCGCTCCACTTGGCTTGGGTCCCGTTGCGCCGCCTCGCAGGCCACGTCGACGATGCGATTCTTCCGCCGGAAGGCCGCTGCCGAAATGAAGGACGCGTTCCAGCCGTCCGCCAGCCGTGCCGCCATCGGCAGGGTGCGGCGTTCGCCCATGCCGCCGGTCCAGACCGGTAGCGCGGCCTGGACCGGCTTCGGTTCGCATCGAGCGGCCTCGACCCGGAAGTGCTTGCCGAGGAAGGTTGTTTGGTCCTGCGTCAGCATCCCCCTGACTATCTGGATGCTCTCCTCGAGGATGTCGAGTCTGACGCCCGCTCGGGGGAAGTCGAAGCCGTAGGCCGCGTACTCCTCCGCGTTCCATCCGGCGCCCAGGCCGAGGGTGGCTCGGCCCCCACTGATGTGGTCGATGGTCGCCGCCATCTTCGCCAGCACGCCTGGGGGCCGGTAGCCGGCGCAAAAGACGAGGCACCCCACGCGGACCTTGCTGGTCTTGGCCGCCAGGGCGGCCATCGTTGCGACGGACTCATAGACCGGCCCTCGACCATCGCGGGAGGGCACCTCGAGGAAGTGGTCCCAGACGGAGACCCAGTCGAAGCCGAGGTCCTCGGCCATCGTCCAGAGGCGCACCAACTCTTCGAAGCTGCAGTCCTGCTGGCCGATGTGCAAGCCTATCTTCATACGACTCGCTGGCTGAGGTGTTTACCCTCGATGGGTTAGGCTGCTGCCTCTATGGCGCCGAGCACGGTCTGAACGTACCCTGCCTCGGTGAAGGGCGTAATCCCCGGCGCCCAGTTATGCAGGCCGGTGGGGAAGGGGTAGAGGATTGGATAGTCCACGCCGGCTTCCCGGAACGCCGCCACTCTCCGAGGGATCTCGTCGAAGCCGGAGGCCACCGAGAGGGTGTCGATCATGGCGTCGGAGACGTGTTCGCTCGCCGCGGCCGCGTCGCCACGGCCCCACTCCCGCTCGAACCCCTCGGTCTCCTCGCGAAAGCCGAGCTTCGTCATGTGTGCCCGGTAGTCGTCCACGCTTCCGTGGAAGGCGATGGTGTCCATCATTTCGCGCCGGGCACGGTCCTGGTCTCGGTGGGAGTTGCAGATGATGAAGCATGCCAGCTCGATCTCGGCCGGGTCGCGGCCTGCGGAGGCGGCGCCTTCGGCAATGGCCTGCCTCACGCGAGGAACGTGTTCGAGGGTTGCCATGTGCAGCACGACGCCGTCGGCCACCTCGCCGGCGATGCGGGCCATCTGCAGCCCCCGCACGCCGAGGTAGACCGGGACTCGCCACGGGGCCCCCTCTCCCCGCAGCCGAAGGCCGTCCGAGGAGTAGGTCCTGCCCTCGTACTGCACGGTCTCGCCGGCGAGCGCCCGGCGAATGATCGTGGCGTAGTCACGCACGCGATTCATGGGCTTCTCCATCGGCACCGAGTGGAAGCCTTCGATCAGGCGCTTGTGACTGCTTCCGAGGCCGAGGATGAATCGGCCTCCGCTCACGTGGTGCAGCGTCAGGGCGCCCATTGCCAGCACGGCGGGCGAGCGGGTGTAGACGTTGGCGACCGCGGTGCCGAGCTGGATTCGTTCAGTTTGAGCCGCAACCGCCGCGAGGTAGGCGAGGGCGTTCCAGTCGCGGTCTTCGTGCAGCCAGAGCCCGTAGAACCCGTGGCCGAGCGCCTCTCTCGCGATATCCACGGTCGTGGCCAGAGGGAGAGGGGCGTCGATCTGTACGCCTAGCCGCAAGTCATGCGCTCCCGATCTGTACGCCTCCGCCGCACGGTCGCCAGGCACGGTCCGGGAAGGTCGGCCCCGCCCGGCCGTGCCATGCGATCCGGTCTAACCGGAGTTTCCTCGGCAGGCGTGGGCTATGCCGGCGCGAGCTTCGCCTTGCTTCCGGGCTGACGCAACGCCTCTTGGGCGGCCGCGTCCGGTTGGCTCCCGTTGGACGGCGCCACTTGCTCGAGGTCGAAGCCGAAGATTCTGGCCGCGTTGACGGCAGTGGCCCTCTTCCTTTCGTCTTCCGAGGCGTCGGCGAACATCCTGTCGAGAAACTCCATGGACTTGGGCCAGACCGATTCGGCATGGGGGAAGTCGCTGCCCCACATCATGTTGTCCATGCCGATCTTGTCGCGGAACTCGACTCCGGTCTTGTCCTCCGTGAACGTGGTGAACATGTTGCGGCGCCAGAAGTCGCTTGGGATCAGGCCCGATTTCGACCGCCACCCCTTGGTGAACACGTCCCGCTCCCGGTAGGTGAAGTCCATGTTGTCGAGCCAGAAGGGGACCCACGCCATTTCGTGCTCGACGGAGCCCATCTTCAGCTCTGGGTAGCGGTCGAAGACGCCGGCGAAGACGATGTCGCTCAGGGAGAGGCGCACCCAGTAGTCGAAGGTCGCTCGCATCGAAGGGGGCAACTCCACCTGGTTCGAGGTGAGCCCGTCCGCGGGTACCCGCACACGATTCGTACCGACATGCAGACAGAGAGGCATTTCCAGGTCCTGGGCGGTCCACCAGAAGCGCTCGTGAATGGGGTCGCGATACGGCCTGTCGTCTCCGGGATGGACTGGGATCAAGGCGCCGGCCAAGCCCAGCTTCTTGCAGCGCTCGAGCTCCTCGCATGCCTCGATCACGTTGTCGACGTTGATGATTGCGAGTCCTTTGAGGCGCTCGGGCTGCGCGCTGACGAATTCGGCGATCCAATCGTTGTAGGTCTCGCCAACGGCGGACAAGAGCGCGCTATCGGCGATGCGCCACCATCCGAGCCCGACGCTGGGGAGCAAGACGGCTCCCCAGATGCCGTCTTCAGCCAGAGCGTCGACGTACAGGTTCGGTTCGTAGGTCGACCGGTCGATCTCGGGCCAGCGCGTCATCCAGTCGATCTTGGTGGGGTCGTCGAATCGCACGCCGTTCTGGACGGTGGCGCCGAGCGGAGCGCTGAGGTTGCCCTCGACAAACCACGCGTGATGGAGGATTCCGTCCTCATTCTTGGTGATTTTCAGTTCCGGCGCCCGGTGCCGGAACCGGTGGTCGATGCGGTCCTCCCAGAGGTCCGGCGGCTCCACGATGTGCGTGTCCGCGGAAATGATCTTGTAGTCGGCCATCCGTCCCCTCCGCGCCTATCACGCTCCCCGGGATGTTGGTGCAGTCCCATCTTCCACAACCGGCCGTCTCGTCGGCGGCCGCGTTCGCCGCCCTGCACCCTGCCTTGGCAACCGAGGCGTTCACCGCCCGGTCAATGCGTATCCTGATTTACCACCTGGGCTTTGTCAAACGCTGTGAGGGTGTACCCGCCCGAACCACAGGGCAGCCGCAGCGAGCGATTAAGGCAGCCTAGGTCGCGGTAGCGGCGTGCAGGGCTCACCCTGGTTGGACCTTCACGCCAGCGGCTCGTTCAGGAAATCGACGATACTCCGGACCAGCTCCGTTGCGTCGAGATGGGTGGCAAACTCCGTGCCTCCGGGGCCGGTAACGCTGCGGGCGCCGGGGACCTGCGCCACGGCCCGGTCGTGATTGACGCGAAGGGGATCGAGCTCGCCGCTCCAGACCATAGTGGGCGCCCGGACGTCGCCGAGACGGCCGAAGATGTCATACTCCCAGATGGCGCTATAGAGCGCCTTGGTGTTCTTGCCCGCGAGGAGTTTCGCCAGCACCTCCTGTTGCACGAGCCAGAGGGCCTGCGCGTCCAGGGGACTGGAGAAGGCCCCCATGGCCTTACCCATGTCGCTGATGGTGTCCCAAGTCTCGCGGAGGTGGGCGCCGTCCTCCCTGAGCGGTTCCGAGCTGAAGTAGTTGCGCAACCGGGGGACGGCCCGCACCAGCTCCTCTTGCGACATGTCGAAGTGCGGGATGCCGTTGAGCATGAGCTTGGCGACCCGGTCCGGATAGGCGGCGGCCAGCTCGACGGCGATCGAGGCGCCGGTGTGGTGGCCGTAGAGGTGCGCACGTTCGATGTCCAAGGCGTCCATTAGCGATACGAAGCAGCGCGCGTAGTCGGCGACCGTGGGCGAGGTCTCGGGGGGCGGGTCGGACATGCCGAACCCGGGCGTGTCAACGGCGAGGCAGCGGCAATGCCCGGCCAAGTCCGGCATCATCCAACTCCAGCTCGCGAACCAGCCTGCGGAATGGTGGAGGAGGATGAGGGCTTCGCCTTCGCCCGCGTAGGCGTAGTGCATCTGACCGCGGCGCGTCGGCGCGTAGGCCCTGCGTATGACGGCAGACCCGCTTGGGTTCATTCCCTGCAAGCTCGACTCCTTCGTGCCGGACATGTCTGCTCGGCCTCGGGCGGCCACGTTCCCGTTCCATCCGTATAGAATGCGGGCATTCCAGCCGGTACGAAACCGCTTCCAAGGGGGCCGGTAATGACGTTCGCACCTGGCATCGACAACGAGAAGCTCGCTGGGTTCATGATCAAGGTCAGTGAGGGTCTGAGCGCCACGATGGTCATGCAATTGTGCATCATCGGCGACCGGCTGTCTCTCTTCAAGGACCTTGCCGAGCAGGGGAGCGCCACCCACGCCGAGTTCGCGGCCCGCAACCGGATCCATGAGCGCTATGCCCTGGAATGGCTGAGCGCCATGGCCGCCGCCGAGTACGTCGACTACGATCCTTCCACGGGCGCGTTCACCCTCCCGCCGGAGCATGCCGCGGTCCTCGCCGACGAGGGCGGTCCAATGTTCATGAGCGGCATCTTCGAGATGATGCCCGCCCTCTCCTCGGCCATCGAGCAGATCACCACGGCCTTCAGGACAGGCGGCGGCGTCCCCAAGAGCCACTACGATGAGTACTACTGGTCGGGCATGGAGCGCTGCAGCATCAGGTGGTACAACCACCAGATGCTCCGTGAGTGGGTCCACCGGCTGCCGTCAGTCGAGGCGAAGCTCAACGCGGGGGGACTAGGCGCCGACATCGGTTGCTCCCGAGGTCAGGCTGTGATCAAGCTGGCGCAGGCCTTCCCGAAATCACGATTCATCGGGGTCGACATCTATGGTCCCAACCTCGACGCCGCCCGGGAAAGCGCGGAGGAGGCGGGCGTCGCTGACAGGACAGAGTTCAGGCTCGTGGAGGCCGCCGGCGGGCTTGCATCCGAGACGTATGACCTGATCCTCTGCGCGGACGCGCTCCACGAGTTCACCGACGTTCCGGGAACCCTGAAGGCCGTCCGCTCGTCCCTCGATCCGGCCGGTGTCTTTCTCTTGCAAGAGGTCAACATGGCGGAGAGTCTGGGGGAGAACATCAACCCTTGGGGGGCCATGTTCTACTCAGCGAGCGTGCTCTTTTGCCTGCCGGACAACCTCCACGGCGGAGGCGAAGGTCTTGGGAGGCTCGGCCTGCACGACCGGAAGGTGCGGGAGCTCTGCGCCGACGCAGGCTTCAGCCGGGTCGGCCGCCTTTGGGAAGACAAGGTGAACGTGGTCTTCGACATCAGGCCCTAGGCCGGCGGTCGCCGCAAGTCGCCCTTGTTCACGCGGGCCGCGATGCCCAGTTCACGTGATGTGATAGAGCTCCGCGGCGTTCTCCCCGGCGATCTTTCGCTGTTCATCCTCGGGAATGCCCGCAAGGATGCGATCGACGAACTCCCGCGACTTGGGGAAGGTACTCTCCGCGTGCGGGTAGTCGTTGCCCCACATCAGATTCTTGACACCGATGTGGTCGCGAAGGCGTATTGCCGCTTCGTCCTCCTGGAAGCTGACGAAGCAGTTGCGGCGGAAGTGGTCGCTGGGCAAGGCGCCTCCCTGGAAGCGTACCCGGTTCAGGGAGGCGGCAGTCTTGTAGGCCCGGTCCATCGTGTGCGCGAAGTAGGCGGCCCAGCAGGCCTCGAACTCGATGGCTCCCACCCTGAGTTTAGGATAGCGGTCGAAGACGCCCGAGAAGATCATGTCGGCGAGGGACTGACGGACCGAGAGCTCCATGTTGACCGTGATGGAGGGGTCGGCGGTCTCCTTCTTCATCATGACGCCGGCGGGCATTCCCGGTTTCCAGCGGTTGCTGAAGAGGTGCAGGCTGAGCGGCACACCGGCGTCCTGGGCGGCGGCCCATAGGGGTTCGTAGCTGGGATCGCTGTAGCGGACCTCGCCGGCGGCGCTGGGGATGCAGGCGCCCACCAGACCCATTTTGGCCGTGCGGTCGAGCTCCCCGATTGCCTCGTCGACGTTGTCCACGTTGAGCACCGCGACGCCATTGAGCCGCCCAGGGTACGCGCTACAGAAATCGCCGAGCCAGTTGTTGTAGGCGCGGAGTATTGCGGACAGCAAATCGCCGGCCGGAAGCATGTACGCCGTCAACGTCACCGAAGGGTAGATGACGTCGGCGTGGATGCCGTCGTGATCGAGGTCTCTCGCGTGGGCATGGGGGTCGCGGCCGCCCGGCGGGATGTCGTCGGCCCGCCCGTAGTGCGTGATTTGCGTTCGGTCTTCGAACCGCATCCCGGCTTGGCCGACGGAGCCGAAGGTGCCGATAGGCACGTCGGAATCGGCGATCCATTGGTCGCGTTCTTCTTCGGGTACGACGCGGGGCGCCCGCTCCCGAAACGCGGGCTCGATCCATTCCTCCCAGAGGTTGCGCGGCTCGACCACGTGCGAATCGGACGAGATAAGCCGGTACGTGTTCACGACACCCTCAACGCAGGACCGACGCCCTTCCTGAAGGTGCTTCTTGGAAGGGGCCTCTACTCTGGGCGGAGTCTAGCCCCGCCCCTGTAGACCGTCAAATGCGGATTCTAGAACTCCCGCAACAAGCGGCCGCAGCCGTAGACCTTGTCCTCGATACCGTTATCGCGCAGGGCCATCCACCAGGTGGCGGCGTTGATGGCGATGACGGGCTTACCCAGCCAGCGCTCCGCCTCATCGGCCAGTCCAACCATGCTGACGTTCGTCCCGACCTGCACCAGCGCCTCTACGCCATCGACATTGACTTCTTGGAGCGCATTGCGCAGGGTCTCTTCCTCAACATAGGCAATCGAGACGGGGGATGGGCAGCGGAGCCCCTTGATCGCTACGACCTCAACGCCGACGTCGTTGAAGAACCGGACGACGTTCTCATCCCCGTTGGGCTGGTACGGGGTGACGACGCCGACCCTGTTGACGCCGTAGGTCTTCAGCGATCGCTCACAGGCCTCCGCGCCCGTGGCGACACGCAAGCCGCCCGCCCAGTCCTCCATGCGCTCCACCAACCGCCGGTTCCCTGCCGCGCCGCCCCAGAACGTCTCGGCGCTCATGCCCATGATCAGGTAGTCCGGTTCGCAGGTCAGGACGCGCTCGAAAGCGCTGCGCATTTCAGCGCGTATGCCTTTGAGGAACTGTTCGGCGGCGTCGCTGCTGCTCAGGTCGGCCGTCGGCGTGAAGATACGCGTGAAATGGGCCGTGACGCCAGGAACGGCCATCCGGTAGTAATCCGGTGCGACGATCGTGTTGGTGCTGGGCGCCAACACGCCAAACTTTTTTCGCCAGCCTAGCGCGTCCGTCATGGCACGCCTCCTCCGCCCAACGTATCGTCCTCGCACTTGTTCGGCGGGGAACCCTGGGGACTGCGATAGTACCATGCCCGTCCGCAGCCACAGGGCGCTTTCTTTCGTCGTTGTTCGGGCATGGTTGCGCGTTGCTTTATCGGGCCGATCACTCATGTAGAATGTGCCGACCCCACGGATTGAGGAGGCGTAGTCATGAGTACAGCTACGGACGGTGCGGCGGGGATCGTGCGGGCCTATGCGGACACGCCTTTTGGCCAGATCCATTACCGTCACGGCGGGCAGGGAGAGCCGGTGGTGTTTCTTCACCAATCGGCGGCGTGGTCGGCGACTTGGGAGTGGCTCCTTCCCAAGGTGGGAGAAAGGTTCGAGTGTTTCGCGCCGGATACGCCGGGCTTCGGCATGTCGGACCCGCCCCCCATGGACAAGCCGCTAGCGAATGACTACGCGCGGATCATCGTCGCGTTTATGGACACCGTCGGCCTTGAGAAAACCAACGTGGTGGGGCACCACACCGGCGCCTCCATCGCCGTAGAAATCGCCGCGGCATTCCCCGAACGGGTCGACAAGCTGGTCGTCAATGGCGTGCCGGTGTACAACGAGGACGGCGTGACCCAGGAAGACATCCTGAACAAGTCGCCGCGGCTGCGCCGGTGGTTCGCGAGGCTCCCGTTGGAAGAGGACGGCAGCCACTTAGTCGAGGCATGGAACACCATCAACGACATGGCGACGGCTGGGCAGGCCTTCGAGCGGCCCTACGACGATCAGGCCAAGGAGCTCGTCCATCACGAGGTGCTTGCCAAATTGATGTCGCGGGACGCCGGTAAGGACGCCTACCACATGGTCTTCTCGATGGACATCCTGCAGCGTCTGGAGGACATCACCGTCCCGACCCTCATTTGGACCGGGGTCAAGGATCCCCTCTTCCCAAACCACCACCGAGCCGTCGAACGGGTCAAGCGCGTTAAGTCTGTTGAAGGACAGGGCGGCACGTATTTCACGGCCCACCTGGACGCCGAATTCGCCGCCAAGACCATCGTCGATTTTCTGACGGACCCGGGGGTATGACCCAAGCCGGCTTCAACCAAGAGAAGTTCACCCGCATGATGAGCCGGGTGAGCGAAGACCTCAGTGGCACGTTGGTGATGCAAATGTGCTTCATCGGCGACCGGCTGGGGCTCTTCAAGGACTTGGCGGAGCGGGGCCCGGCCACGAGCGAAGAATTCGCCGATAGGAATGGCATCGTTCCGCGCTACGCCTTGGAGTGGTTGAGCGCCATGGCCGCGGCCCAATACCTGGACTACGACCCCGCCACCGGCGCCTTTCGCATGCCTGAGGAGCATGCCCCCGTGCTGGTGGAGGAGCGCGGCGCCAAGTTCATGAGCGGCATCTTCCAGATGTTGCCGGCACTGCAGACCGGGGTGCCACGGGTGATGGAAGCGTTCAAGCAAGGCGGAGGCATCCCGAAGGAGCACTTCGACGACAACTACTGGACGGGAATGGAGCGCTGCACCAGCCGCTGGTACGAACATCACCTGCCGGACTGGATCGACCTGGTGCCCGACGTCAAGGCGAAACTTGCGCGCGGGGGGCGTGTCGCCGATCTTGGGTGCGGCCGGGGCCAAGCGCTCATCAAGCTAGCGCACGCCTTTCCCAACTCCCGGTTCGAGGGCTTCGACGTCTTCGAGCCGTCCATCGGCCGGGCCGAGGCCAACGCCGCCGAGGCCGCCGTCGCCGACCGCGTCGGCTTTCAGCGAAAGGATGCGGCTGAAGCGCTCGACGGTTCCTACGATCTCGTGCTGTGCGCCGACGCGCTGCACGAATTCCCCGACATTCCGGCGACGCTAACGAGTGTTCGGGAGGCGATTGGGGCCGATGGGGTGTTCTTGCTCCACGAGGTGAACGTCGGCGATAGGCTCGAAGACAACATCTCCCCCAGGGGCGCCATGTTCTACTCGGTCAGTGTGCTGTACTGCCTGAGCGAGAACCTGCGCAGCGGAGGGGACGGGCTGGGCAGGCTTGGGCTGCACGAGGGAAAGGTGCGCGAGCTCTGTTCGGCCGCCGGCTTGCAGCGGGTGCGCCGTCTCTGGGAAGACGCGGTGGACGTGGTCTACGAGATCAGAGGGTAGGTCTAGAGGGCCTCGGCAGCGGCGTCGGCGATGTCGACGTCGGCGCCGCCTCTTGCGCCGCCTACGCCCACGGCGCCGATGACGATGCCGTCCCGCTTGAGCGGAACAGCGCCGGCGGCAGGTACCATCCCGCCTCCCGCCGCTTCCATGATACCTTTCATGATCGGCGTCTCGGCGATCTTCTCGAGCGACTCCGTTCGCCCCGCAAACGCGGACGACAGGACCGCCTTACCGATTGCGCCATAATTCGCCGCCCATGCCCCTTCGTCCATCCGTGCGAACGCGACGAGGCGGCCGCCGCTATCCACCACGGCCACACTGATCGCGAAGTCAAGCTCTGCAGCCTTTTTGATGGCCGCTTGCATTACGCGGTTGGCGTCGTCGAGGGTGAGCATTTTTCGGCCCCCTAACCGGCGTTCGGAGCGGCCCAATGGTAGCAGACCCAAGCCGGTCAACCAAACTTGCCCGCCTCCACCGTCGGCAGGCAAAGCACCATGCTAGAATTGGCGCGATTCTAGGGTGCCGGGGCGGCTCGGAGGTCATCGATGTACAAGGGGAGACTCATATCATCCGACGACCACGTCTTTGAGCCTATCGACCTCTGGACTACGCGCACCGAACAGGCCTATCGCGACAGAGCGCCGCATATCGTCCGGGAGCCGGAGGAGGACTGGTGGGTGTGCGGCGAGCAGAAGCTCATGAGCCTGGGGCCGGGCACCCAAACGGGGCTGCGGTTTGAGGACCCCGAGAGCATTCGCTTCACCGGACAAATCGAGAACATCCGCAAGGGCGGCTACCTCCCCGATGAGCGGATCAAGGACATGGACCAGGACGGCATCGAGGTAGGCATCTCCTATCCGAGCGTCGGGTTGTCGCTTTACAACCTCCAAGATTCCGACTTGCTTACCGTGCTGCTCCGTGCCTACAACGACTGGGTCGCCGAGTTCTCGGCCGCGTACCCCAAGCGGCTGAAGGCTGTAGGACTCCTTAATGTCGACGACATTCCGTCGGCTGTGGAGGAGCTGACGCGCATCCATAGGCTCGGCCTCATCGGCGCGATGATCACGACCTATCCCACGGAAGGCCGCAGCTATCACCTCCCCGACTACGAACCGCTGTGGGCGGAGGCGGAAGACCTGGGCATGCCACTGGGCTTGCACTTCGGGACCAACCGGCCCGGTCCCGGGCAGCAGTTCGACAAACCCCTGCTGCTTCGCCCGTCGTTTGTTGCCAACATCGACCACTGGGTGCGGGTGTCATTGGCCGACATGATCTTCTCCGGCGTGTTCGAGCGGCATCCCAAGCTCCTTGTCGGTTCAATCGAGCAAGAGGTCTCCTGGGCGCCGCATTTCCTTGAGCGCATCGACTACACGTATCTCTATCGGCCCAAGAAGCCGGGGCGATTCGTGTTCAAGGACGACATGAAGCCCAGCGACTTCTTCCACCGGAACTGCTTCATCAGCTTCCAGCAAGACGCCATCGGCGTGCGGAACCGCGCGTACATCGGCGTCGAGAACCTGCTCTGGGGCTCCGACTACCCCCACATCGAGTCGACGTTCCCCCGCAGCCGCGAGATCATCGGCGAGATCCTCGAAGGCTGCTCGGAGGACGAGAAGTCCAAGATCGTCTGCGACAACGCGGCGAGGATCTACCAACTGAATTGACTGGCCTCTCGCGATAACCGGCGTCCTCTACCGGCGACGGAAGGCTAGTCGAGATCGAAGCCGAAGAGCTTGGCCACGTTGCCGCTCGTCACCTTGCGGCGCTCGATCTCATCCATGTCGGCGAGGATGCGGTCGAGGAACTCCATCGACCGCGGCCATGAGGACTCGGCGTGGGGGTAGTCGTTGCCCCAGAGCATGTTGTCCACGCCGATCTTGTCTCGCAGCTCCACTCCCAGGTCGTCCTCGGTGAAGGTCACGAACATGTTCTGGTGCCAGAACTCGCTGGGGGTGAGGCCCGACTTGGACTTCCACCAATCGGTGAAGACGGGGCGTTCTCGATAGGTGAAGTCCATGTTGTTCAGCCAGTGGGGGATCCAGCCCATTTCATGCTCGACGGAGCCGACCTTCAGCTTGGGGAAGCGGTCGAACACGCCGGCGAAGATCATGTCGCACATGGCGAAGCGGACCCAGTAGTCGTTTGTGGCCCGGCTCGACGGGGCCAGGTTCGTGACTTCGCTTGAGAGCGAAACCGCGCCGCCCGACCCCCGGTTGGTGCCGACGTGGAGGCACAGCGGGATCTCCAAGTCTTGGGCCGTCCACCACAGCCGCTCGTGTATGGGATGGCTGTAGAGCCGGTCCGGGCCGGGGTAGACGGGGATCATCGCCCCGGTCAGCCCCATCTTGCGGCAACGTTCGAGCTCCTCGCAGGCCTCGATCACGTTGTCCACGTTGATGCACGCCATTCCCTTGAGGCGCTTGGGGTAGGTGTTGGCGAAGTCGGCGATCCAGTCGTTGTAGGCCTGTTGGATCGCGGTGCAGAGCGCCGAGTCTTCGATACGCCACCACACCAGGCCGACGCTGGGCTGGAGGATGCCTCCCCACAGACCGTCTTCCTCCAGGGCTTTCAGGTACTCTCCAGGCTCGTACCCCGCCTTGGGGATCTCCGGCCAGGTGGCGAGCCAGTCGATGGTGTCAGGGTCGTCGAAGCGGCGGCCGGTCTGGACGGTGACGCCGAGCGGCGCCATCAGCTTGCCGTCGACGAACCAGGCGTGGTGATTGATTCCATCCTCGTTCTTCGCAACGTTGAGCCGAGGGGCACGGTCGCGGAAGCGATGGTCCATCCGCTCCTCGAAGAGGTCCGGCGGCTCGACGATATGAGTATCGGCCGAGATGATCTTGTATTCGCTCACGGCGGACCTCCGATCAGGCGTCGTACTTCAAGACGCTGCGGGCCACGCGCCCATGTTGCAACTCGCCTAGGGCGGTGTTCACCTCTTCCAACGGCAGCGTCCGGCTGATGAGCTCGTCCAGCTTGAGCTTGCCCGACATGTACAGGTCCACGAGCATCGGGAGATCGATCGACTGCCTGGCCCCGCCGAAGCCGCTGGCCATGAGCACACGCTCGGGGCGAATCACGTCCACATCCAACGTGATCTTCGTTCCCACCGGGGGAAGGCCGATCATGACGCAGGTCCCGCCGCGGTGCACGCTGGCGAATGCATCCTCTACGGTCTTTGCCGTGCCGACCGCCTCGAACGCGTAGTCGACGCCCAGATCGTCGGTGAGCTGCTGGATGCGGCTGACGGGTTCTTCACGGGAGGCGTCGATGACGTGGGTGGCGCCGAAATGCTCGGCCATGTCGAGCTTTTCCTTGAGAATGTCGACGGCGATGATCCTGCCGGCGCCCGCGATGGCCGCCCCCTGCACGACGCAGAGGCCAACGCCGCCGCAGCCGAACACCGCGACGCTGCTTCCCGGTTCGACCTTGGCCCGGTTGAAGACCGAGCCGACGCCGGACATCGCCCCGCAGCCGACGAGGCAGACCTTGTCGAGCGGCGCGTCCTTCCTTATCGGGATTACGCACTCCTCGGGCACGACCGCCTGATGGGAGAAGGTGCCGATCTGGAGAAGGGTATGCACGGGCTCGCCGTTGCGGTGGACTCGATAGGTGTTATCGAGCATCTTGAAGAGGTTCTTGGGCGTGCCCCGCATCAGGCAAATGTTGGACCGCCCGGAGGCACAGAACTTGCATCTGCCGCAGAAAGGTTCGGGGTTGGCGATGAAATGGTCGCCCGGCTTGGTGCGCGTGACGCCGGGCCCGACCCTCTCGACGACGCCGGCGCCTTCGTGGCCCAAGACCATGGGGAGCGGAATGGGGCGCAGCGCCTGCATCATGCTGAGGTCGGTGTGACAGACGCCGCTGGCGGCATAGCGGACCAAGACCTCACCCTGCTTGGGTTCGGCAAGGTCCAGGTCTTCCACCACCAGCGGCGTGTTGTTCTCCAGGAGCACCGCGGCTTTCATACGTCCCCCTATTCCATGGCGGCGACTTGCCTGAGGCTTTCGATCATTGACGTGCGCAGCAAGTACTGGCGCGCCTTCTCAGGATCGTCGGCGAGGCGGCGCATGTCGTCGTTGCGGCGCCGCCTCGTCTCGGGGTCCTTTTCGCCGATGTCGCGGGCGTTCTGCTCGGTCTGCCGCTGCACCACCTCGATGGCGACGGTGCGGCGCTCCTTGGTGTACCGGTCGAGAAGGTCCAGGTCCGCCTCGCCGCGCCAGATGCGTCCGATCTTCTCGGCCAGGTTCACCGCATCGTGGACTCCGCCGTTGAGGCCCATGCCTCCCAGGGGGTTGTTCACGTGCGCCGCATCTCCCGCTATGACCACACGTCCGCGGCGATAGTCCTCCGCCACGCGCTGATGCACGCGATAGATGCGGCGCATCTTCACCGGATAGGGCTTCCCTGTCGGGTAGACTCGCTGAAGCCGTTCCTGCCCAACCCGTTCCAGCGTCTCTTCGTCAAGGTCGGGATCGTCGAAGAAGGTCTCCTCGGGCCGGGTGGGGAAAAGGACGCGCCACTCGGTGGGGGTGTGGATCAGGGCGTGCCAGTCGGGATAGTCGCCGACGTAGGCCACGTGCGAGAGGCCGGTGATCAAGGACTGGAGATCGAAGGGCACGAATTGGGACAAGTAGCGTTCTGGGTAGGCAATCCCCTGGAACTTCAGGCCCAGCGACACCCGGGTCGGCGAGCTGAGCCCCTCCGCCCCGATGGCGAACGCTCCCTTGAATTGCTGCGTTCCCTCCGGCGTCTCGGCGGTCACGACGGCGTGATCGCCGGCAGGCTCGGCTCCAGTCACGCTATGACTGAACCGCACCTCCGTGAGGTCGCTCTCTTCAATTGCCTTCAGGGCTTCGACACACAGCGAGTACTGCTCCAGTTGAAGGCGGAAGGGGTATCTCGTGTCGTCCTTGAGGAGGCCGAGATCGAATTCGGCCACGAGACCCTCGTGGCGGTCGCGGAACTGGTACTTGTCCGCCTTGAGTCCTTGCGCGAGCAACTCCTGGGCAATTCCGAGGTCGTCGAGCATCTCGACGGTGGGCGGGTGGAAGGTCGATGCCCGCAGCTCCTCAACAAGCTCCGTGTGAGCTTCGAGGACGAGCGAGGGTATGCCCTGGCGGGCGAGCGCCACGGCGGCCGTCAGACCCACCGGGCCGCCTCCCGCGATGACGACGCGTTCTGCGGTCACGACGCCCTCCCCTCCCGATCTGCCGCCATTATAGGCGCCGGACGGTGCGGGCGCTTGACACGGCGAGCCGCACAACCATAGCGTACGACGCCTCCGCGATGACCGGTAAACAGCACATCGTAAAGGGCTACATGGACACGCCTTACGGCCAGGTCCACTACCGGTCATCGCCGGGGCCCCCGACGGGCATACCGCTCGTGCTCTTTCATCAGACCGCCAGCTCGTCGGTCATGTATGAAGCGCTTTGCAACGAGCTTGGTGAAGGGGTCTGGTTCTTCGCCCCCGACACTCCCGGGTTCGGCGGCACAGAGGCTCCCCCGGAAGTGGCCTCCATCAAGTATTACGCCGACGTCCTCTACGCGTCCCTCAAAGCCATGGGCATCGACCGCTGCTGGCTCTTCGGGCACCACACCGGCGCATCGATCGCGGTGCAGATGGCCTACGACCATCCGGACTTGCCCCTGAAAATGGCGCTCTCGGGACCACCGTTCCTCTCCGAAGAGGAGAAGGCCGAGCGGAGGGCTGCGGTGCAGCCGATCGTGGTGGCAAGGGACAGCTCACATCTCACGGCTACGTGGGAAAGGACGTGGGCCAAGCAGCCGGATATGCCGGCAGCGCTAGCCCATCGCGAGACCGTCTTGAATCTCCATGCCGGGGAACGCTATCACGAGGCCTACCTGGCGGTGTTCAACCACGACTTCGCCGGGCAACTACCCCAGCTCAAGATGCCGCTGCTCCTTATGGCCGGCGATTTGGACACGCTTTGGCCCCACTTCGACGCGGCGTGCAACGCCATGCCCAATGCTGACCGGGCCGCCTTCCATGGGGTGGGCTCGTTGATCTGCGATCTACGGGCCAGGGAGGTGGCCGAAACCCTGCGGCGCTTCTTCTTCGCTGGCGAGCAGGCCGCCGGGTAAGCGCGGGCGGGCTTAGACGAAGCCGAACACCTTCGAAGCGTTGCCGAAGCTCGCCTTCCGCTTTTCTTCCTCAGAAGCGCCCTCGAACATCTTGCCAAAGAGCTCGAGTGACTTCGGCCACGAGGACTCGGCGTGGGGGTAGTCGGTGCCCCACATGATGTTGTCGACGCCGATGTAGTCGCGCATCTTCACGCCCACGAAGTCGTCGATGAAGGTGCCGAACATGTTGCGCTTCCAGAACTCGCTCGGCAGCAGCCCCGACTTCGACGTCCAGCCGCCAGTGTACATGCGCCGCTCGCGGTAGGCGAAGTCCATCTGATTGAGCCAGTGGGGAACCCAAGCGATCTCGTGCTCCACCGAGCCGACGCAGAGCCGCGGGTAGCGGTCGAGGACGCCGGCGAAGATGATGGCCGCCAGGGAGACCCGCACCCAGTAGTCGTTCGTCGCTCGTCCCATGGCGGTGTTGGCAGTGACGCTGAGCGCCGCGCCGGGACCGGCACGGTTCGTGCCGAGGTGGAGGTTGAGCGGCATCCCAGCGTCCTGGGCCGCGGCCCAGAGCGGCTCATACCGTTCGTCCATATACGTTTCCTCCGGCGGCGGACTGACCGGAATCATGGCGCCGGAAAGGCCCATCTTGGCGCAGCGGTCGAGCTCGGCGACCGCCTCGTCGATGTCGTCGAGGTTCAAGCAGGCGAACCCCTTCAGTCGGCCGGGGTGGGGCTTGACGAAGTCGGCCATCCAATCGTTGTAGGCGCGGCACAGACTGCTGAGCAGGGCGCTATCGGGAAGCTTCCACCACACAAGGCCGATGCTGGGCTGAAGCAGGGCGCCCCACACGCCGTCCTCGGCAAGCGCCTTGACCATTTCATGGGAATCGTAGGCAGCCTTGGGCACTTCCTCCCAGGGGCTGACCCAATCGATGGTGCTGGGATCCTCGAAGCGCCGGCCGGTCTGGACGGCCACGCCTACGGTCGCGACCTGTTCTCCGTTGTAGAACCAGCCGTCATAGTCCCGTCCGTCCTCCGTCTTGGCCTTCCGCATGACCGGAGCCTGATCGCGGAGCTTCGGGTCGATACGGGCCGCGTAGATGTCGGGCGGCTCGACGATGTGGGTATCCGCGGAGATGATCCGATGGTCTGCCATAGGTCGATCAAGTGTACCCCAAGGGCGGCTTATCGCCCGGCGTTCGGCCCGCGGCTCTTCGTCCGGCGTCGAGTATCGAGTTGTCGGGCCGGAACATGCCGGTGATGATGATGCGAAAGCCCTGCTCGACCCGCAATTCAGCCTCGGCCGCATCGTTCGCTCCGACGCCGCAGGGGACGTCGAATTCCTTACAGGCATCCAGCACCTTCAGCAAGGCTTGCTCCTGCTCCGGAAACGGCTCGCCCATCCTGACGCCGGCCGACAACGCCAAGTCGAAGTGTTCCATCCATATGGCGCCGATGCCCTTCACCTCGCGGAGGATGTCGCGGATGTTCTTGACTCCTTCCGCATCCTCGATGATGCCTATGAGCAGCAGCTCGCCATCGGGGTCGAGTGGCCAGAGGTCCGCCGAGTCGAAATAGTCCTGCGGCGCCAGCCCCCAATAGCGCGGCGCATACCGCCTCCACCACCCGCGGATGCCAGGGGGATCGGCGTCCTTGGCGCCCGGCGCTTGCGGATACCGCGCGGCGGCCACGACGCCCTTCGCCTCCTCCACGGTCGTCAGGCCGGGCACGATGAGGCCGTAGGGACCGGCGTCGAGGGTCTGCTGGACCACCCACTGGTTCACGAGGAGCTCGCGGGCGTCGGGGGCCACCCATGCGAACGGCATGGTTTCCGGCTGAAGGCTTCCTTTGTCAACGATCTGACGCCGGTTCAACATCTGCGAGAGCGATTGGCGGAGCTTCGTGAAGTTGAAACCCTCGTGCTCCATCTCGATGAGGACGAAGTCGTAGTCGGACTCGTTCCAATACATGAGCTCGTCGAGGTTGCCGTTCATCACCACGCGACCGAAGACAACCTCGCGCTGCTCAAGGAGATCGATGACCTTGTTGAGCCGTACGCCGTTGTGCATCTGGAGACTCCCTTGAAGTCACGCCTGGTGCGACAGCCCGGCCGATGCCACAGCCGCCCGTGCGATCTCCCGGTCCTTCGCCGCGGCCCCCGCAACCCCAATGGCGCCGACGAGCTCTCCGCCCTCAAAGATGGGCTCGGCCCCAGACCATACCATGACCTGGACGCCCAATACGTCGAGCAGGCCCCGCGCCCACGGCTGCTCTGTCGCCTCTCTTAACTCGCCACTGGGGGCGGCGAACGCCGTGGACAGGCTCGCCTTTCCGGGCGCACCGAAGATACCGGCAGGCTCGGCACCCTCCATGCGGTTGAACGCGATGAGGCGCCCTCCGGCGTCCACCACCGCGATGTCAACGGCAGCCTGCGCCGCCGCGGCCTCCGCTACGGCCGCGCGGACGATCGCCATAGCGGTGTCGAGCGATAGAGCCATAGCCTCTTGCCACCTTGGACAACAATCTGAGGCTGGAGCCGGGCGCTGTCAATGTGCGATGGGACAGGGGACCGCTTGCCCGCCTGGTCAAGTCAAGGTGACGGAACGGCCCACCTCTCCTCACACCGACCACGTTCGCACATTGCCCACCAGGTATCCCACTCCTCCGCCACGCGATCTTCCACCACGGTCTGTCGGCGTCTTTTGCGTCGCCGCTATGTCCGCCGCGGATGGGGCATGGCCGTTTACGGGGAAGGTAGGAACCGTCGCTTCGGGGGTGCCGCTCTAGTTCGCCCGGCGTCGTAGTCTACCTCGCCGCGCCCGGCGCTGGGCGATGGGTCTTTTGGCGAGATCCGGGCTAGACGCCTC
The DNA here is from genome assembly GCA_034421515.1 of Dehalococcoidia bacterium. GTDB lineage: Bacteria > Chloroflexota > Dehalococcoidia > SHYB01 > SHYB01 > DAOUKH01. The sequence goes on along the minus strand of DAOUKH010000005.1, from coordinate 15,938 downwards.
CGGGCTCTCCCGAGACCGGAACCAGAAAACCAGCGTGAGAAGGAGCAGGAGCGTTGCGGCAGCGCCGATACTCAGCACGCCCCACGGCGACCAATCCAACAAGGGGTCTAGCCTGCCTAACGCGGTGGCGGCGAGCACCATGAGGAAGGTCAACAACAGTCCGGCTGCGATCAGGCCGACGAGCATCAATGCCTCGGCAAGCATGATGTGCTGCCGATCGGCATCGTCTGCGTTCTGTGAGGCTAGTTGCCGGTCCAGCCTCCTCAGGCCGATGGCCCGGTACAAGGCCACCAGGCCAACGAGCGATACGACGAAGATTGCAGCTTGCCGGAGTTGTGGGTCGGCAACCTCCAAGCCGGGTTCCACACCGAAGAACTTGAACCACTCTATTTGGTTGTACGCCCATATGGCAGGGCCTTGGGGCAGGATGATCAAGACCGCCATCAACCAGAAGGCGAGGCTGTTGACGCCCAGAAGGTGTAGCCCCCAATAGACGACGACGCACATGGGCACCGCCAAAGCCAACTCTCTGGACGCATACCCGGGGAAACGCTCCGCCAGACCGTCGACCCAAGCGTATTGCTGCAATTCCTCAACGGACAGGAAGTTCCACAGCCCGTAGGCCGCCAGCAGCAGAAGCCCGGCCAGCAGCAGCGATTCCGCGGCGACTTGCTTCACTCGTCTGCTCTCCCGCCGGCGCTACCTATAGGCATTCAGATGCCGCACCAGTACCGAGGTGAACTCCTCTCGTCTGGGCTCCCATTCGATGACGGAAGCTCCCGCCTGACGCAGCATCCCGGCCACGACGCGGGTCTCCCACTTGCTGAGGAGTGGCGCAGGAGTGTCGTGCGGCGGCTCCTGCGGCCCCACGTGCACGACGTGAACCGTGCCGCTTCTCCGCGTGCGAGACCTGAGGAAGATCAGGCGGTTGACCCCTGCCATGAAGCCCTCGAGGGATGCCCTGGCCTCCCCCGGCCTGGCATAGTGGACATCCAAGCGCGAAATGATGAACACGTCCGGACGCCACTGGAGCAGGAAGTCCTTGCACCACTCCACCGCTCGCACGAGGTCTTCTCGCGGCTGGCCCGATTTGAGGCCGGTCAGCATCCGCATGAGCCTGCCAAACTGTCTGCCGCCCGCTTCAGGCGAAAGCAACTCGCCTCTGTCGCCGGAGGTGTTGTAGGCGTAGGCCCCTAGGGTGGAACCCATGGAGAGATAGTATTGCGCCAGCGTGCCCGAAGCCTCGACCGTATTCTCCAATGGGCTCGACAGCGGTACTCCCACGTCCATGTAGGCCGCCATGTCCAGGAACATCCAGGCGGCCCTTCGCGCCTCCGGCTCCGGCTCATTGACCAGTGGGAGGTTATCGCCCCGCGTCCCGCGGGCGCTGGCCTTCCAGTTGATCCGCTTCATGGAGTCGCCCGGCTGGTAGGGCCGGAGCTCGCGGAACTCGTTGGCGGACGTCCCTCTCATGGCAATGTCGCCGAGGAAGCGGGTGTTCTTGACGGCGGCGCGGACTTCGTTGAGGCGCGTCACACTCCGCATCCTAGGGACCACCGAGATTTCCAAGCGCTGTTCGCTGAGGCCGGACGCCCCTCTCCTGATCTGGAAGGGAGCCCGCGACTCCCATGTCGTCCGTTCCAGGACAAAGCGGCCCCGCCTGGGAAATTGGACTTGGTACGAGACGTCGACCTTCTTCTCGCCGGGCCACTTCCATACAACGCGCAGATTGTTGCCCTCGGCGACCCTTAACTCGGAAGGGAGGGTGTCGTAAACGAAGACCGAACCGATGCCGGCCCGGACGGTAAGTTGGCGATTGACGGTCAGGACATCCCCCGCCCAACAGGTGGCCCGGGGCACGCTTCTCTCAATGAGGACCCCGGAGGGCGGCGACAGGGCCGTGGCAAGCAATGCTGAAAGAAGGGCGAACACCGCCCCGATTAGGAGCACCGCATTGCCCAAGCCCAACCCAAGCACGAGCAGGACCGAGGAGAGGACGATCCAACTTATGAGAGACGGACGAAGCAACGCTATGAGGCCGCTTGCCCTATCTCGCTTGGAACCGGGACCTGTTGCACTACCTCCTCCAGAATCGTCTCACCGCGAACTCCCTCTAACGTGTCTTCGATGTTGAGGATGATGCGATGGGAAAGCACGTCGGGCACGAGCGTCTTGACGTCGTCGGGGACGACGAAGTCCCTGCCGTGGATCAGGGCCATGCTTCTCGAGGCCCTGAGCAGGGCGAGACCCCCCCTCGGACTGACCCCAATCGCCACTTTGGGGTGTTCGCGGGACAGCCTGACCAACTGAGTTATGTAGTCGATGATCACCTGGTCGGTGTAGATCTCGGTTTCCACCCGGCGTTGCAACTCCACGAACCGCTTCAGGGTTACCGCCGCCTTCAGGTCGGATGTCGGGTCGTCCTTCTGCCACTGGATGCGCCGCTGGAGGATGTTGTTCTCCAGCTGCCGGTTGGCGGGATAGCCCGTGCTCAACCTGAGCAGAAAGCGGTCCAATTGGGCCTCGGGGAGTGGGTAGGTACCCTCTTGTTCAATGGGGTTCTGGGTCGCGATAACCACGAATGGCAAATTCAAGGGCAGGGTCGTCCCATCAATGGTCACCTGCCTTTCCTCCATCGCCTCGAGGAGGGCTGACTGGGTCTTGGGAGGGGCCCGGTTGATCTCGTCCGCCAGCAGGACGTTCGTGAAGACGGGCCCCTTAACGAGTTGGAAAGTCCCTTCGTTCTGCCGCCAGACGTTGACTCCCAGGATGTCCGATGGCAACAGGTCGGGTGTGAACTGCACGCGCTTGATTTCGCTGCCAATGCTTCGAGCAAACACCTTGGCAAGTAGCGTCTTTCCCAGCCCTGGGTAGTCCTCGAACAAGACGTGGCCATTGGCCAGGGCCGCCGCCAGCATCTTGCGCAGCAGCGGGCGACTTCCGACGAAGGCCTCGCTGACGCGGTCGATGATCTGTTCGCAAGAGATCCGGGCTGCTTCGAGTTCTTGTTCGTTCACCGGTGGGCCGTACCTTTCCCGCTGCTTGGGCTGTCATCACGCGGCCTCAGGCCGTCGTGCTCGGAGAAGGCTCCATGCGCCGCTTAGGGTTGCCAAAAAAGTGGTCGACGGCCTCATCGACCAGATGAAGGCGTCGGAGCCGGTCTTCGGCCAGGGCTTCAGCGCGCTTCCACGGGGGGTGGAACCACTGAGGCGAAGGGCTACGTGTGTTGACCAAGGGGAACAGCCGGTCCGCCACCTCTTCCAGGTCGTCACCCTTCTGGCAGTGGGCGGCTATCAATACTGCTGCCAGCGTTTCTGGGTCGGCCCCGGTCTCGACATAGGCAGCGGCGGCCCGGCGCACGGCCTCCTCGTCGAAAGAAGGCAACGGTTCCGCTTGCGCGGCCAGGGCCTGTTCCGCGGCGTGAAGCGACTCCGTGAGGGCGGTCATCCTCCGGGCCTTCGCTCGGTGCTGCTGGCCGGGCAGAGTCCAGGGAATCGACGTGAACGCGCCGGTGCGGAGAGGTCGGCCGACCGCGCGCACCGATTCCAACGGGGCTCGGTTGCGGTAGAGCAGTCCAACCAGATAGGACCAGAGCGGTTTCCAGTCCCCGTCTTGCACGAAGCGATGCTGAAAGCGCGACATGAGATCCGATCGTGGATCGGGCTTTACCTCCAGCATCTGACGGTGATGCGCCCAGTCAAGCCACGAGGGTGGCGGCGCGTTGGGCGCATCCGCGCCCCACCTGACCGCATTGCCGATGCGCAGCAATGCCAGAAGCATGAGCAACAAAACGGCGAAATACTCATACAGGGCGGCGAACCACAGCACTTCGTAGAGCAAGGGGCGCAAGAGAAGGCCATAGAACACGAGGGAGGCCCCTAGGGTGAACGCCCTGATTCTTGACCGGTAGAGCCACCCTGCAAGGTCGGCAAGCAGGGGACTACGGGAATTGGAGGCGTAGGCCGTCAACTGAACCAGAGCCAAGGAGAACAGGCCGCCCGCGACGATGGCGCCGACCAAGGGGTATCCGTGGCCCAACGACGAGAGTACCGCACCGGCGACCCAGGCCAGACACGCGGCAGCCACATATCCTAAGGCGGCCAAAAAAGGCTGGTAGCGGAGATGGGTGACCTGAAGCGCTCTCGGGAGAGTCAGCGCAAGCGCTGAGGCCAAGCACAAGCCTGCGATGGCGTGCCGCGCCTCGAACAGACTCGCATACTGGGGTAGGCTAATCCGGGCATATGCTTCAGTGGAGGAGTAGTCCAACAGGCGCGCGCTGGCCACGGGAAGATGGTTGAGGAAAACCCACACCACCATGGCCGGGACAACCGCGACGGCCACCGCCCGTACCGCCGGCGCCGCCATAGCCACCGACCGTCCCAGCCTGCCCGACAGTTGCATGTTGGCAACGTTCATCAGCACGGAGGACCCGTAGGAGAAGGCCACCGCTAGTGTCAGCACCACCATGAACTGACGCACGGGAACCTCAAATGCGGTGGAGAGGATGCCGTTGTCGGCGAAGAGGATGTAGACACCAGCGAGCAATATCATGTGCCAAAACGGGAACCCAAAGATTCGGCTGGCGGCCGGCAGGAAGACTCCTATGACTCTGACAAGACCAAAGATCGCGAGCACCGTCATAGACCAGAGAGCCAGCGAATCCAAGAGTGCCAGGTACGACTCCATAGACTCCAGGTCGGGATAGCGCAGGGGGACCATCGTCTCGAGAGCGCCGGTCAGGGCAGGCACAGCCAGCAACAGGGCCACTACCCATCCGGCTTCCGCCAGCACTCGGGCCAGCATAGCCGGGCGCGGCGGCAGCTGCGCTCCCGCTACGGTGCGCAGGATGGAGGCTAGGTAGGAGAGACCCAGGGCGATCGTTAGAGTTAACAGGACGCTCGTTCCGGCCAAATCGAAAGCGGCGGACAACACACCCCCATCCGCAAAGAGCAGGTAGGCCACGCCAAAAGCGGCAATCCTGGACCACGGAGAGCCGGCAATGCTGACTAGGCGCGGAACGGCTTCGCTCAAGGCACGCACAATGGCGACGGGGGCTAGGAGCACGATGGCCCACAGGGATAGCGAGTCGAATGCTTCGAGGTATGCGGCCGCAGAGGTGAGATCGGCCGATTGGGGATGTGCCGAAATGGTCGCAGGAAGTCGAGACACGGAGCCTAGTAGCCCTGCGATGAGAACGATCCATCCGGAATCCGCCAGCAGTCTTTGGGTCATAGTGACCACGGGAACGCGCCGCGGCCGGTGGGGAATGAGAGGCCTCCAGAGTAGCCGCGGGGCCAGATAGACCCACAGGAGAAGTTTGCTGAGCAGCAAAAGAATGCCGAACAGCATCAGCGGACGCTGCAGATAGTGAAAGTCCAGCCCGGTCCACTGGTTCAGAGGGCCGCCCGACCCCAGCAGGGCCGAAGCGGTGACCGTCAGGACCACTGCCGCCAAGGAGGTGAGCAAGAGCCGGGAATAGGACCGCGTAGCAATCGCCATTCGCTTAGCCCCTCACCACCGTGTGCCACGCGCGGTACATCCTCTCGTAGTGGCCCCGCGCAATGGGATGTTCGCTGTAGTCGGCCTCCTCGAATCTGGAGATCAGCTCATCCAAAGACTTCTGGTCGACGCCTAGTCCTTCCGCGACCAGCGTCAACTCCACCTCTCGGGGCGTCGACTGCTCGGATATGGCCGTCGTCCTGCTCTCGGCCCAATCTAGGAACTCGTTGTACAGGCGCACGATTTCCTCTCGGAAGTCGACAACGCGGAGGAGCCGTGTTTCGGACGCCTCCAGACACTTGTCGTCGCCTGGGAACGTCGCGCTCACGACGTACTCACCGAGATCCCTCGCGGTCCAACGAAGGGCGCACTTACCCTTGCTGTCGGTGACCAAGTGCGTCGCGCCCTCCTCACCCGGCACCGAGACCTCAACGGTTGTCCTACCCATACTCTGGCCCTCAGGGTCGGCGATCCCTATCTCGATTCCCACCTCTTCGCCAATCCCCAGGACATCGGGCAAATCGTCCGCCGGCTTGATGAATCGGATCGCCAGTTGCGCGGGCAGCCGCTCGTCGATCTCCTCCTCCTCGGTCGTCTCCTCCGCATCAGCGACTGGAGCCGCAACCGGTTCCCGCGCCGGAGCCAGAGCGGCAAGCCTCTGGCGGACCGACACCGGCAGCGATACAGACTCAACTCTCCGGGCCGCCAGGGCTGCGGCGACCGCCAGCAGGATGGCCACCGGCGCTCCCGCCCACAGGAGCCAGTTGAACCCGCCGGGCGTGACGGGCACCCCAAGGAAGTAGCTGAGCGGCATGTTGAGGTCGTCGCCGTCGTACTCGAAAGTGACGGGGACGGAGGGGAGTTCATGAGTTTCCGGCACGGTCAGATCCATAAGGGCCATACCTTCGGCGTCGGTAACGGCCTTCACACCCTGGCTCGACCGCAGCGGCGCTCGCGCGATCCCCGCGCCTGTGTCGTCCACGAGGGTCACCCGAAGCAAGGCCATGCGGCCCGGCCGCACCTTGTCCAATGGTGTGACGATCAGGCTCGGGGCAGACCTGACTTCAACGGCAGCGGTTGTGGCCGCATCGATGCCGGCGGCTGCAATGTCCACCTGGGTTGTTCCCAGCGGTGAGTTCTCGGCAACGGGATAGGAGTAGCCAAACCCGCCCGCTTGATTGGTAGAAACGGTTGCAACCCCGCCGATGGAGACCTCCACGCCAGGGACTGGATAGGTCCCTACCAGCGCCGTCCCACGCAGCAGCACGGAGTCTCCGCGGGCCACGCTTTCGGCGGGGTCCATGACGATCCGGGGCGCCCCGACGGTCACCTTTGTGCCGGCGGTGGCGGGCGCCAGATGGTCCGTACCCTCGAACACGAACTCTACGTCTCGCTTAGATTCGAAAGTCGCGCCCGACGAGGAATCACGCAGCGTTTCCGTCGCTTCCCAGGTGAACGCCCCACTCGCGTCGGTCACCAGCACCGACGACTCGCGGCCCCTCACCCGCACGGTGGCCTCGGGAACGGGACGCCCATCGCTTCGCAGGAGCACGCCCGTCAACTCAAAGGGTCGTCCCGACTGGACTACCCCCAGTTCCGCGATGGTCAAAACCGTGGGGGCGAGTACTCCGAAAGTGATTCCTTCGGACTGCGGCGCAAGAGACTCCGCCCCGGAGAACTCGACGGTGAACGCATGGGGTCCGGTCGTCTCAAAGGCCGGATGGCTGTACTCAAATGCTCCGTCCTCCGTGGTGGTCACGGTCGCAAGCTTGCGACCGTCGGCGTCCCTGATCGACAGCTCCTGCCGGCCTATTGGGGAAACGGTGTCTGATGCGAGCCTGCCGGTGAACACCGCTCCGCTGCCCTGGAGGAGGAACCCGGCTAGCTGGGAGGGTTCTCCCGACCTGACTATTGTGGGTTCCTCGATAGTCAATGTGGTGGGCGCGAGCACCTCGAAAGTGATTCCCGCGGACTGCGGCGCAAGGGACTCCGCACCGGAGAACTCGACGGTGAACGCATGGGGTCCGGTCGTCTCAAAGGCCGGATGGTTGTACTCAAATGCTCCGTCCTTCGTGGTGGTCACGGTCGCAAGCTTGCGACCGTCGGCGTCCCCGATCGACAGCTCTTGCCGGCCTATAGGCATCACGGTCTCCGATGCGAGCCTACCGGTGAGGAGTGCTCCGCTGCCCTGGAGGAGGAACCCCGCTAGCTGGGAGGGTCCTCCAAGGCTGACTATCGTTGGTTCCTCGATACTCAATGTGGTGGGCGCGAGTACTCCAAAATTGATTCCCGAGGACTGCGGCGCAAGGGATTCGGTTCCGGGGAACCTGAATGTCAGGGAGTGCAGGCCTGCGACGTCAAAGGAAGGATGCCGGTATTCAAAGAATCCGTCTTCGGTGGTGGTCACCTTGGCGAGTTCAAGACCCTCACCGTCTCGTATCGTCAGCTCCCGCCGCCCTATCGGCGAAACGGTTTCCGATGTAAGCCTGCCGGTGAAGACCGCTCCGGTCCCCTGTATGAGGAGGCCGGCAGGCTCCAGCGATTCGCCGTCCCGTTGTATCAAGGGCCCTTCGACGTTCAGCGTGGTTGGGGAGACCACCCCGAAATTGACTCTAGCGGAACGCGGCGCGACGAACTCTCCTCCAGCGAAGCGCGCCGTCAGGGACTGCGGCCCCGCGATGTCGAAGGACGCGTGATTGTATTCAAACCGGCCGTCCTCGTCCGTCATCACCGTCGCCAGATGGCTTCCATCGCCATCTTCTATAGAGATCTCTAGTTCGCCGATAGGCGAGAGCGTGTCGGAAGTAAGCCTGCCCGTAAAGAGCGCGCTGCTGCCTGTGTCGATTTGGCTCGGCCCGCTAAGGGACAAGGACACCGTGTGGCGGGCCGTTAGGCGAGTCGTCTTCTCCGAAGGAAGGGTCGGGGCCAGCCCTGAGAACTCAGCATGGATCACGAACTCGCCCGCCGTGTTCACGCGGCTATCGACTTGGAATACCCCCGATCTGTCGGTGAGCGTGCGAATTGCAGCATTGTCGCCCACCGTCAGAGAGACGAACTCCCCGGAAAGGGGTGTCCCTCGAGCGTCGCGAAGCTCGCCGGTCACGGTGAAGCCCTCGCTCACCGACACGAGGGCCGGAACGAGGAGGGTTATGGAGGTAGGCAGCGTAACCTGAAAATCCAACCGCACCTGGTTGTCCAGCAGATACTCCTGCCCCTCCAACTCCACCGCCACCCAGTGCCGACCGGGATCGGAGAAATTCATGGAAAGGCTGAAGGACCCCGTTGGGCCGGTCGTCACCCGTGGCCTGGCCTGCCCGTCGACGGTCACGCTGACATGCCGGTCCGCGACACCCGCACCGGTGTCGTCGGTCACTCTTCCATGAAATACCGCTTCCACATCCACCGGCACTTCGGCGGGGCCGGTTAGCTCAAGTCCGCTGGCGGAGAAGACCGTGATGTCCGGGTCGCTCCACGACCCATTGAAGTCTTCGTTGGCAACGGCGCGGGCCAAGAGTTGGTAGGAGCCCAGCTTCAGGCCGGTGGGTATCTCGGCCGATGCTTGGAAGCCGCCGAAGCGGGTTACGGCCGTTCCTATCTTGGTGCCGCCATGGTCTTTGGTCTCATTGACGTACACCTCGACGGTCACTCCGCTGACGGGGACGCCGGCGGTGGTATGCACCGTGCCGCGCACGGTGAACTGCTTCCCTCGCGATATTTCGGCAGGCGATTGCGAGATGTTGGTTACGGTGTCCCGGGGAGGTTCCGGTACTTCGACGATGTACTCGCCCCCGTCCCTGGTATTGTAGAACCGGTCTTGCACCCTGGAGGGCGCGCCCCCCGACGCCGTAGGCTCGAAGCGCACCCAGCCCACGCCCTCGAAGGCGACCTCAGCCCACTGGTGCGCTTGGCCCACAAAGACAGTCTGCGTATCGGCAGTCGGGGCAATGAGCCACCCCGACACCACTCTCGCCGGAAGCCCAATCGAGCGGGCCAAGACGGCGAAGGCGCTGCTGAACACGCCGCACGTCCCCTCTCGATGATCGAAGAGGAACCAGTCCACCGGGTCTCGCCCCGGGGGTGGTCGAGCCTCCTCAGGAGTGCGGGCAAACCTGTAGGTGTACCGAGTGCTCAGGTACCGTTCGAGCGCCTTGGCTTTGCCATAGGCGGTAGCCTGGCCGGCCGTAATCCTTTCGGCGAGCGCTCGAATCCGGTCCGGTAGGTCGTTGGGGAGGTCTGTGTGCGCGAGTCCATAAACGGCATTCGCTCTCGTCAATTGTTCGTTCGAGTAGGACGGCACCATGGACACCCAAGAGTAGGAAGCGACGGTAGTCTCCGAGGAGAATGTGGCGCTAAGGGGGTGCATAACCGCGGTGCGGTCCAGGCTTTGCACGGTACGGGACGTGGGGACCCTCCCTGGCAGAAGACGTGACGAGCTCTCCAGGGGCAGCACCACTATGCGGTCTCGCGCCGTACTGATGGGTGCCGTTTGCGGCCCAAAGAGCAGGGCCGGATCGAATGGCCCGCTGGGCAGCTGCAGGCCGCCGCTTCCAGGCGAGTAATAGGCCTCTTGAAGCCGGTCTTGCACGCTGCTCCCTGCCGTATAGGGAATGGTCGCGGACTCTTGCTCCCGCCACCGGCCATCCTCATACACCTCGCCAACGGCAACGCGCAGATACGGCGTGTTAGCCGCTCCACGGACCTTGAATATGGGTATGAGTGGTGGCTCTGTGGCCTGAAGTGTGGAGGTTCCGCCAGAGAAGCGGATGTCGCCACCGCCCTGTCTTTCGTCCCGGACAGTCAGCACGCCTCCGTTCTCCAAACGGATGGTGTCCTCGCTTTGCGTTGTGTCCTCGCTGCTCGTATCGTCGGACCGGCCTTCCACCCTGGATGGCGCGCCGCCTGAACCCGTAGGTTCGAAGCTCACCCAGCCCAGGCCCTCGAAGGCGACCTCAGCCCACTGGTGGGCTTGGTTCGCGTAGACGACTTGTCTATCGTCAGTCGGTGTGATTACCCAGCCCGCTACCACCCTCGCGGGAAGCCCAATCGAACGGGCCAAGACGACGAAGGCGCTGCTGAACACACCGCACGTCCCCTCTCGATGATCGAAGAGGAACCAGTCAACCGGGTCTCGCCCAGGAGGTGGTCGAGCCTCCTCAGGAGTGCGGGCAAGTCTGTAAACGTACTGAGTGCTTACGTACCGTTCGAGCGCCTTGGCCTTGCCGTAGGCGGTGGCCTGCCCGGCCGTAATCCTTTGAGCCAGCGTGCGAATCCGGTCCGGCAGGTCATCGGGCAGGTCCGTGTAGGCAAGTCCGTGCACGGCATTCGCGCTCGCCAACTGCTGGTCGGAATACGTTGACACGCTGGCGACCCAGGAGTACGAAGCGACAACCCTCTCCGAGTAAAACGTGGCGCTATAGGGGTAGAGAACTCCCGTCCGATCTCCCCGTTGCATCGTGCGCGAGGTCGGCACGGTTCCCGCGGGCAACCGTGCCGCATTCCCTGTGGGAAGCACCTCGATGCGGTCCTCTACCGTACGGGCAGCGGGCGTTTGCGGGCCGAAAAGCAGGGCAGGCTCGAATGGCCCGCTGGGCAGCGATAGCGTGTCGCGCGCCGGGGTATAGAAGATGTCCCGGAGCAGGTCATAGGTGCTGCCTCCGGCAGGATAAGGAACAGACACCGGGTCTTGCTGGGCCCACCGGCCATGTTCGTACACGTCGCCTACGGAAGTGCGCAAGCGTACGGTATTCGCTGCTCCCCGGACCTCGAAGACCGGTATATGCGGCAGCCCAGTTGATTGAAGGGTTGTCGTTCCGACGAAGGACCACGTGAAGCCTTGCCTCCCGCCCCGGCCCTGTCGGATTAGTAGTCCCCCATTCTCCAGTCGAATCGTGGAGCCGCTTTCCGAAAGCAGTGCAAGCAGATCGACGAATGCCTCCCGGGCGCCCGCAGGCGCGGTGGGACGGTCGCTTGACAGGGCTTCCAGCAGCTCGGCTAACGCGGAGAGCGCCGGTTCCCGCGTCCCGCGTTCGAGGCCTGCTAGCTCGCGCGACAATGCCTCTAGGCTCGCTAAAGTCAAGGGCGTATGGCCGGCGTTCTGCCTGCTGAGGGACCTCAGCAAATCGTCAAGGAGTCCTAGGGCTTCAGCCTCTCGGGAAACGGAGAGGGCGGCGGCTGATAGGTCTTGGAGGACAGACGGGTACCGGCCATGCGCGGACTCCAGCAGGGCATCCAGGAGTTCACGGGCGGTCGCCTTCGCCGCCGCGTCGCTGCCGGCGATCTGCTCAAGCTGCCCCTTTATCGCAGCCGCCCTGAGTCCTGGGTGTGACGACCCGAGCCGCTCAAATGCGCGTAGCGGAGCTCCGCCGGGCGTCGGGTCGAAGCCAATCCATCCACGGTCTTCGAACGGCACCTCGGCCCACTGGTGGGCTTGGTCGGAGTAGACTTCCTGGCTGCCGGCTATCGGCGCTATCGCCCAGCCTGACACCACCCGGGCCGGGATGCCGACGGACCGCGCCAGCACCACGAACGCGCTGCTGAAGTTGCCGCTGGTGCCCGCCCCGCTTTCGAAGAGGAACCAGTCGACGGGATCGTGCCCCTCGGGTGGCCCCTCCCGATCAATGTCGGGCTGTTCATATCTGTAGTTCTCCCTCAAGTACTCTTCTATTGCTGCGGCCTTGCGGTAGGGGCCCGAATGCCGGGCAGTAATCTCAACCGCAAGGTCGCGAACACGCTGGGGAAGGTCATCGGGCAGGCTCGTGTGCTGCTCGGAGGGTACGGTCCGGCTGGCCTCCAGTTCCTCGGCAGCGTAGTCGTGTATCCATGACGTCCAACTGTACTGACGAGTGGAAACACTGGTGTTGAAGACCCCGCTTTCGGGCCAGAAGGCCCCCGGCAGCGACACGGTCCGCAGGTACGACGATGTAGGAACGGTCCCTGCCAGCAGCCGTCCGGAAGACACCGAGTCGGACACGGATACCCGGAGCTCCTCTGAAGAAGAGGCGACCTCACCCGGTCTTGCAAGAGCGGGGGTGTGATCAACCTCGCGGCCTCTGTGCGGAGCCCCAGCCGTCTCCCCGGAGATCCACCGTCCTTCCACATAGTGATCGCCGGTTGCCGTGCGCAGCAGCGTGGTTCTAGCCGCGCCTGCAACATTGAAAGCCGCCCTGACTGGGCCCTCAGGCGCCGCGTCGGCTGTGGCTCCCGGGATGAACGCCAATTCCGATTGTCCGCGGATGAGGAGGGCGCCGCCGTTCTCTAAAGGGAGTAGGGTGCCCAACCGACGCAGAGCCTCGAGCGCGGCGCTCCGTATCGCCTCTTCCTGATCGCCGAGCGCCCCGCTCAAGGCGGGAATGGCCGATACGTATCCGAGTCTCCCAATGATCTCGGCCGCGGCTGCCCGTGCCTCGGGGTGAGGAGACCCCTGCAATGCAGCGACCAAAGAGAATGTGGGCCATTCCGAAAGCGCATCCCGCGCGGCCTCCCTGACGGCCCGCAGGTCATCATGCTTCTCGGCTTCCAGAAGAGGCGCCAAGGCCGCCTCGTCCCTTACCTGGCCCAGCCCCCAGGCCGCGGCCGCTCGCACCCGTTCGTCGGGGTCGGCGCCCAGAGCCTTGATGAGGACCTCAGCGGTGCCGGGCGCCTTGAGCTCTCCCAGAGCCTGGGCCGCGGCCGCTCGGACCATGCCGTCGCCGTCCGACGCCAGAGCCCGCACCAAGGGCGCGAAAGCGGCCGGATCGCCAAGCTCCGCCAAAGCGTCGGCCGCGACGGTACGGACCTCGGGGACCAAGTCCGAGGCCAAGGCTTGGGACAACGCGTCAAGGGCTTCGATATCACCCAGCTTGCCCAGCGCATCGGCCGCCGCGGCTCGAATCACCGGCTGTTCGTAGTTGAGAAGGACCCAGATCAGGAGACCGACGTCCAGCGCTTGCAGCTTTTCGATGCCGATCAACTCGTCCGCAACGTATCCCTCGTCAACCAGCACCTCCACCAACTTTCGAAGGGCTTCGGGGTCGGTCGAATCACCCAGCACCTCGAGAACGAACAAGCGCACTTCAGGATCCTCGTTGGCCACGAGATCTTCCAGCGCCGCCTCGATTGCTTCTTCCGTCACGGGCTCTTTCTTAGGAGCGGACTCTTGCACCTGCGGTAGAGCGCCGTCCTCCGCCTCTTCCTCCAACGGGACTTCGTCTTCTTCCAACGGCGCCTTGTCTTCCTCCAACGGCGCTTTGTCGCCCAACGGGGCCCCATCGCCGAGGCTCTGTGGCGGGGACGGGTCAAAGGTGATCCAACCCAAGCCTTCCAAGGCCACCTCCGCCCATTGGTGGGCTTGGTCCCAGTGGACGGTCTGTTCCTGGCCAGGACTGATGGCCCAACCCGACACCACCCTGGCAGGGACGCCAGCGGCCCGCGCAAGCACGACAAACGCGGTGCTGAAGTTACCGTGACTGCCCTCACCGTGGTCGAAGAGGAACCAGTCCACCGGGTCTTGACCGGCGGGCGGGCGTACCGGGGCCGACCCCGGCAGGGCAAACGCGAAAGTGTAGTTCTCCTTCAGGTACTCCTCGATCGCCCTGGCCCGCAAGTACGCCGACTCTTCCGTAGCAATCTCTGCCGCGAGGTCATGGATGCGCCGAGGCAGGTCTTCAGGTAGCTGCAGATAAGTGGGATCGTCAATTGGGGGAGCCCCGATCAACGCATCCGGCGAATACGTCGGGACGGATGACTTCCATCGGTAGTTGGTCAGGGCATGGTCGACGCTCACGGTGGCGCTGAACGGGCGGTAGGTGACATCCACCTGTATGCTCCGCACGCTCTGCGATATGGCGAGGGGGCCGGCCACGAATCCGACGATTTCGCCGGCGGGCGACACGGCGATGAGGTCCTCCGCGACTGCCGGCGGCGTGGAGGTTGGCGGTCTAAGCAGCGCCATGTTCAGCGAAAAGCTGCTTTCTCCCGATTCCTGCATGCTGGCGATCCTGCTCACGAATGAGGCCACCAAGCCCGGGACCCTTTCCTCCGCATGCGTGGGAATGTGAACAGGGTCCACCTGCGCCCATGCGCCGTTCGCATAGAGGTCGCCGGTGGCTGCGCGCAGATACGACGTATTGGCGGCCCCCGTCACAAGGAATACCGGCTCGTGGGCTAGCCGTGGGGTCTGTGCGGTCGTCAGCCCCGGATCTAGAGACATGTAGGGACCTTCGGGAGTGCGAGGCGCCGCCGCCGGGGCTAACTCCGTGCCGACCGGATCGAGGTTCGGGGAAAGGGGACCCTCCGCGTCCACCCCCACCACTTCGTCGGGCCGCAGATATCGCTCGACGATGGCGCTGTATTCGACCGGTTCCTCGAGCCTTGACGGCCTCTCGAACAGCCGCAATCCATCCAACGGCTGCGTGTTGAGAAAGCCAAGAATGATGCCAACGGTCAGCCAGCCCGCGAGCACCGGCAGCAAGAGCCGGGGGTTGAGGATTCCCGCGATAGCGACCGAGAGGAAAAACCCTGCCAACACCACCAGCCCGGCAGGTTGGAGAAACACCCGCTGGACTTGATGCTGCTCATACAAGATCTCCTGTCCCAATATCCCTGAGAACGCCAGATATCCCCCTACCCCAATCAGCCCAACGGCCACCAACAAACCCGGAAGCAAGCGCATCGACGGGGCCCCGCCTTCGCGCCACAGGGACCAGTCTCGGAGTACGAGCAGCCCGCCGACCCCCAGGATGATCGACACCGCCATCACACCGAATGTGAGGAGGGCGACCCCAGTGGGTAGGCTTGTCTCATCCTCATCGGAGGGTTTGACCGCCAGAATGTCCTGTGGCCCTGTTGAGACCAGAGGTACGAGCAGGTTGAGGAGCAGGAAGAAACCCGCAAGTGAGGCCCCCAACGCGAGAAGAAGGCCCGCTTGGCGCACCGACCTTCTCGACAACCCGCCGGGTGGGCGTAGGTTCATCCGTCGCACGGCGCGATCATCCTTCGCCGGTGGCCCGTAAGTCGGAAGGGGTCAGAAACGTGATGCCGCAAGGAGTGCGCCGGCAGGTGCCTTGGTCGCTGTGGCAGCACGCGTCCCTGCGCGAATTCAACAGTCAAGGGACCATGGCTTGGCACGCGTCCTTTGTACCACCACTCACACCGGCCGAACAAGTGCAGGTAGTTGGCGACGCTGGCGACCGGGGCGCCCTAAGTGGTCGAGCCTCAATCCCCACTGGGTGCCACGTTCGGCACGATCCTGCCCGGAGATGTTTGCCGCTCTCGGCCTAAGCCACGCTTCCATCTATCGTCCAACAACGCCGGAGCCCTTCCTCATCCTGTCCGTGTCGGCGTCGCGCTGTGCGCTGGCGCTCAATGGCATCGAGAAATGCATGCCGGAACGCACTCCCTCCGCCACGCTACGTCCACTCGGCGCCGCCGTCGAGGTAGAGGACCTGGCCGCTGATGTAGCC
>DAOUKH010000004.1:0-48847 GCA_034421515.1 Dehalococcoidia bacterium | reverse complement strand
ACGGCCTGACAGCGCGAAGACGCGGTTGCGCCCCCAGTTGCTGGCGTGGTGGTAGACCGCCGTGTCGCGGCGGCCTGGGTTGTAGCCGGGGCTCTCCGCCATGGTTCGGGCGGTGCCGCCCATGACGAAGACGGGCGGGTGCTTGAGGTCGTAGGAGCGCTCGGCGCGGGTCATGACCAGCGCGCAGGAAACGTCCATTTCCAAGCAGCAGTCGAAAAGCCGGAACGGCTTGGAGACCCAGCGGGCCTGGAGGTAGTCCTCCATGGTCAACGGCCTCTTGTAGAAGAAGGCCTTCGGGTTCAGGGTGGCGTGGTAGCGGTGGGTCATGGCGACCGCGCCGAGCTGGCGGGTGGTCATGCCGAAGTCGTGCATGTAGCGCATGGCGGCGAGGCCGAACATCTGGGCCGGCGTGGTGACGCCGATGTACTGGTTCTCGGCGTGGCCGACGACCGTCATCGGCGGCGCGGGGCCGGTGGGCGCCTGGCCGCCGGGGCGGCGTCCGGTTCGACCCCGCATCGAGCGGAAGATCACCATCGCGTTGCAATAGCCACCGGCGAGGAGGCCGGCGGCGTGGGCGACGAGGGCCTCGGTGCTCGATCCGCCGCCCATGATGTCGAGGCTGTAGTTCAGGCGCATCCCCAGCGCCTGCGCCATGTCGTTCGAGCTGTGGGAGTCGTTGCCCTGGTAACTCGTCATGGCGTCGATGTCGGTGAGCTTGAGGCCGGCGTCCATGACGGCGCGCTTGATGGCCTCGATGCCCAGGGAGTAGGTCGTCCGCTTGGCGTCGCGGTAGTAGGTGGTCTCGCCAACGCCGACGATCGCGGTCTTGCCGGTCAGCAGGCCCATAGGTGCCTCCGCAAAGGTGAAGAGAGGGTCGTTGGCAAGGGACGCCGCCAGCGTTCCCTGCCGCGGCCAATTCTAGTGGGGCGCGGCGGGGTGTCAAGAAAAGGAGAAGACCCGAGCGCTAAAGGACGATTTAGGCAGTCGGCGGGTCGAGGGGTAGTTGCTCCGCAGGGGGCTGCTTAGGACGTCGTTTGCCCGAACCTCTTCTCCGACGCGGTATTTGTGGTGGTGGGGTCGGATCCACGAGGACTTTCTGAACGTGACCTATCAGGTCTGCGCGATTCATCTTGTCGAATCGCTGTCCGTAAACGGTGAAAATGCCAACGTTCTGGGCGAAGAAGTCCACCCAGGTGTGCCGGTGCACAAGAATCTTGCCAAGGGCCTGTGTTGGAGGTTGACTAGGGGACCCCCCTATTCGAAGCACCTTGCCTCCATTAGAAAAGACCTCTTGAAAAATCTTGTGTCGGGTCGGTCCGTCGCGAAACTTGTCGTGGCAGACGTAGATGCGTCGATGCCTCCTTGCCCATCGGAGGATACTCGTATCGTCATGAATATCGAGGTCAACGCGCGTTGCGAAGACAACGTCGAAGCCCACGGCCGAAAGGTATCGCTCAAGGAAGGCGTTGACGTCCGCGTCGAGTACTAGACGCTCAAGTTTAGGAAGGCGTCCCGGCAAGACTCGCGTCCAACCCGTGTTCGTATTCGATCGCCTTCAAGATCTGAACCCGCGTTAGTGGCTTGTAGAGTTCAACAAGGTCAGAGATGGAGGTCCCTTGCTCGTGCATCATTGCGATCGCCGCGGTCGGAACCCGACTATCTCGAATAACTGGCTGTCCCTCCATGATCCGGGGATTGATCTCGATGTATTGGCCGAAGTCCTTGGGAACGAGAATCCGCCCCTCCTCTTCGACTAGTTCTCCGATGACCCGAGTCTCGACCTTCTGGCCGTACGACGTTGCGACCGTGGTCTCCCAATCGTCAGGCTTCTGTGCGAGAACCTCCTTGCCGACGACGTAGAGATGTGCGTTATCCCATTTGGGATCGTTGAAGGGCCCGATTCTGTCAAAGAGGTGCCTGAGCGCTATGGCGACCGACCGTAAGTTCAGCTCTTTTGTGCGCAGCCCTCGCATTAGCTTGACGATGGCCAGGTCGGCGTAGGAATAACCCTCGTCAACGACCTTGCCATGCTTGTCGACAACATGCACCGAAGGCTTGATTATGCCCTTGCGCTTCCATTCGTAGAGCGTTCGGCGGGGTACTCTCGCTATTCGAGAGACCTGAGTGACGGAGTAGAATCCCTGCCAGTTAGCCATTTTCGATCCTGAGCCCGTTTGGTGGATTGCCTCCGCTACGTCTTTTTCTGGTGGCCCGATTATGGTGATGTCAGTCTGCTCGCGCAAGCAATGATGGCATCTGAAGTGGGCGCGGTATGAACGACGACTTCCTGGCAGGCGTCAGCGTCCTCGACCTGGGGCGCTGGTACGCCGCGCCCTTGGCGGCGCGGCTGCTCGGCGACTTCGGTGCTGAGGTGGTCCGCGTCGAGCCGCCAGAGGGCGATCCCACCCGCGCCGAGGGGCCCTTCCCGCCTGGGTTCGAAGGCGACCCCGACCACAGCGGCGTCTACCACTACTTCAACGGCGGCAAGCTGGGGGTGACGATCGACCTTGGCTCGGGACGGGGGCGACTCGACGACCTTATCGCCCGCGCCGACGTGGTCGTCGTCGACCGGCTGCCGGAGGAGGCGCGGGCGCTGCGTCTGACCTGGAGCAACGTGCGCGCGGTGAACCCGCGGGCAGTGCTGCTGTCGATCACGCCGTGGGGGCTCGACGGGCCGTATCGCGACTATCGGGCCTACCCTATGAACGAGCTGCACGCCTCGGGGGCGGCCTACGCGCTGGGCACGCCGGACCGGGAGCCGATCGGGCTGCCCGGCCCGCAGTCGTCGTACATGGCGGGATCCAACGGTGCGGGGGCGGCGGTGACGGCGCTTTACGCCCGCGATGTTACCGGCGAAGGGCAGCTGGTCGACATCTCGACAATCGAGACCGTCATCGCCGTCCTCATGGGACACGCGGTGGTGAAGGCGCACCACCTCGACGAGCGCACCATGCGCACCGGACACCGGCTAGCCGGCATGGCGCCGCACACCCACTTCCCCTGCAAGGACGGCCACTTCTGTGTGATCGGCACGCAGCCGCCGCACTGGGAGCGGCTCAAGGACGTGCTGGGACGGCCCGACTGGGCCGAGTCCGAGCTCTTCGCCGACGCCCGGTCGCGCTACCGCTACGTCGAGGACCTCGAGTCACTGCTCATTACCGAGCTCGCCAAACGGTCGAAGGAGGAGTGGTTCGACCTCTTCTGGGAGCGCCGCGCGCCGGGCATGCCGCTCAATACCGTCGCCGACGTGATGGAGATGGAGCACCTCGCCGAGCGGCGCTTCTTCCAGCCGGTCGAGATCGCGCCGGGCTTGGAGGTGCGTCTTCCCGGTGCGCCGTTCTTGTTCGATGGCTTGGACCGGCTGGCGTTGCGTCGCGGCCCAGCGCTCGGCGAGCACAACGATGAAGTCTTCACTCGCGCCGCTCGCGGGGCGTGCCCTCTCTCAGTCCCTCCCAAAGGGAGGGAGGCCGGAGGGTTGGCAGCCCGGCCCCTAGACGGTGTGCGGGTCGTCGAGTTTTGCTGGGTGCTGGCGGGGCCCCTGGTGGGGCAGATGCTCGCCGACCTTGGCGCCGACGTGATCAAGGTCGAGCATCCCCACCGGCCCGACATCCAGCGGGCGATGTTCCCCTTCCTGGGGGAGCCGTCGCCGAACAACTCGGTGTCGTTCAACACGCTGCACCGGGGGAAGCGAGCCGTGGCGGTGGACATGAGGACGGAGGCTGGGGTCGAGGCGGTGCGCGAGCTAGTCGCCGTCGCCGACGTTGTGATCGAGAACCTGAGCCCCCGCGTCTTGGCGGGGTTCGGCCTGGGCTACGAAGAGCTGAAGCAGGCGCGCCCCGACCTCGTCATGGCGTCGATGACGGCGGCGGGGCACACCGGCCCGCTCGCGAACATGATCGGCTACGGGCCGAGCACGGGGGCGCTCGCCGGCTTCGAGGGACTGGTGGGCTACCCCGGAGGACCACCCCTCGGCGCGCAGCAGATCACCTACGGCGACCCCGTCGTCGCCAGCTTCACGGCGAGCGCCATCGCCGCCGCCCTCCACCGTCGCCGGCGCACCGGCCAAGGCGTCCATATCGACGTGTCGCAGATCGAGGTGACGGTGGCGGCGATGGGGCATCAGGTGTTGGCATACGGCGTTGCTGGCGTGCCGCCGGAGCGGGCAGGAAACCGCCATCCCCGCATGGCGCCGCACGGCTGCTATCCCTGCGTGGGCAAGGATGAATGGGTCAGCATCGCGGCGGGGTCGGACGACGAGTGGCGGGCAATGGCCGGCGTTATCGGCGAGCCGTGGACCGCCGAGGCGCGGTTCGCCACGCTGGACGGACGCAAGCGGGAAGAGGACGAGCTCGAACGCCTGATCGGGGAGTGGACGCGGTCGCGGAGCAAGTATGAGGTAACGGCGGTGCTGCAAGCGGCGGGCGTCGCGGCGCTGCCCACCCTCAACACGCTCGACCTGCCCGCCGACCCGCACCTGCAGGCGCGCGGGGTCTACCCCGCCGGCGGACATGCGCACCTGCCGGAGGCGGGCTTCGCGCGCGGGGCGTGGAACCTGAAGGGAACGCCGCCTTCGGTGGCGGCGCGGGCGCCCTTCGCGGCCGAGCACAACCGGGCCGTCTTCACCGGCTTGCTAGGGAAGTCGGCACAGGAGTACCATCGGCTGACCGCCGGCGGGGCCGTCGTCGAGGCTGCTGACCTTTCCTGGGACATGCGCTTCCTCGGGTCGAAGGAATAGCGGCGCCGGGCTCCACCGGAACGTATCGCGAGGAGGACGCGTCATGGCGTACGACTACAGGCTCATCTCCGCCGATTCCCATGCGATCCAGCCGCCGGACTTGTGGGAGAAGTGGCTGCCGCAGAAGTTCCAAGACAAGGCTCCCAAGCTGATCAAGGACCCCCGCGGCGGCGACCAGTGGGAGTACCCGCAGACGGGGACACTGGAGCCCATGGGCCTGGTGACCAACCTGCAGACGCGCCCCGAAGACCTGAACTGGCATGGCGCCAGCTACGGCGACGGCGGCGACTACACCATCCACCCCGGCTGCTACGACGGTAAGGAGCGGCTCGGCCTGCTCGACATCGACGGGGTCGACGCCGAGGTCATGTTCCCGCCGCAGCGGGCCATGATGTACTTCATGCAGTTCGAAGACCTCGAGCTGCAGCTCGCCGGTATCCGCGCCTATAACGATTGGCTTTCCGAAGACTTCTGTGCCGCCGACCCCGAGCGTCTGGTGCCGCTGGCGGAGATGCCGAACGCGGGGGTCGAGAACAACATCGCCGAGATGAAGCGGGCGAAGGAGATGGGGCACAAGGGCGTCATCGTCACCTCGTGGCCCAGTGGCGGCGACTACATCCGGCCCGAGGACGACCCCTTCTGGGCCGCCGCCGAAGAGATGAACATGCCGGTGCACCTGCACCTTGTCCTGGTCACGCGGCAGGCGCGCCGCCCTCAGCCGCAGGGTGCGGGGGCGGAAGATGCCCTGGGAGCCCTGGGGTTCGCCAACGTCTCGCAGTTGATCGCGCAGATCATCTTCTCGGGCGTGAACCAGCGCTTCCCCAACCTCAAGTTCCTCACCGTGGAGTCGGGGGCCGGCTGGGTGCCGTACTTCCTCGAGGCCATCGACGACCGGTGGTGGCGGAACCGTCACCGCACCGGGTCGCCCCTGACGAAGAAGCCAAGCCAGTACTGGTTCGACAACTGGCTGGCGACGTTCATGGTCGACCATTCCGGTGTCTTCGCGCGGCACCTGGCCGGGGTGAAGAACATCATGTGGTCCACCGACTTCCCGCACCACGGGAACGACTGGCCGTACTCGCGGAAGCTGATCGACTCGATGATGACGGGCGTGTCCGATGAGGACCGGCACCGCATGGTCGCCCAGAACTGCGTCGAGCTGTACGGGCTGAACAACGGCAGCTAGACTGCGTCGCCCTCCTCAACTCTCGGCGGGGATCGCCGGATATCGCACCGGCTAAGCACTAAGAGGCCTGTAATGCGGCCGGCACGGCTTGGCTCTCGCCCGGCTGCCCCGTTGCTTGCGAAGGGCTTCGAGAGCGAAGCGTGCGTGGACAACACCCCGAATGAGCGTGGTCGATGCGATTCCCACTATCGCTTCGGATCCGAACGCTCTGAAGTGACAAGAGGTGCGCCGAAGGCGCGGGCACCCTCAGGGCAAGCCCTGATGTCGCCTTCCCTCCCCCATTACCTCAGGGGTCTAGAGGAGAAGTCTCCGCACTGTATACTTCCCCGAGGAGGGACGTCATGTCGCTTGACGGTGCACCGTTTGACGAGCTAGTCCGTATAGTCGAAGCGTTGAAGAAGCGCATCGAAGTGCATGGCGAGACATTGAAGGTTCATGAAACACGCACACGGATGGCCCTGATCGATCCACTCCTTCGAGCGCTTGGCTGGGACACGGAGAATCCAGCACTGCTGCTGCCCGAATACAGGTCGGAGATTGGCAGGCCTGACTATGCCCTGCTGAGTGGCCCTAGCAAGCCGCCGCTGGCACTTATCGAAGCCAAGAGGCTTGGAGAGTCGTTAGCGAAGCACCGCCTCAAAATGAGCACTTATGCCGTTGACTCTGGCATCAGCTACGCGGGCCTGACCGACGGGGACCAATGGGAGTTCTATGTCTGTTTTGGCAAAGCGAAGCAGTTAGAAGAACGCCGTTTGTTTCAGGTGTCCATCGCGAACGACCCAGCCACTAAGTGCGCAGCAAAGCTCCTTCCTCTCTGGCAATCGAACTTTACGTCGGATCAGCCCACAATGGAGGTCCTCGTCGTTCCGGTGGAGCCTAAGCCCTCGACGCCGGCTCCCGCGCCGACTCCATCGCAGCCGAATCCAGTGGTTGCTCCGCCGTCGAAGGGTTGGATTGCGCTCACAGAGCTAGGCGACCCGACGCGTAATCCGGCCCCCTCTGCCATCCGATTCGGGGACGGGCACGAAGTCTCTACCAAGAGTTGGCATTCCCTGCTCGTGGAGAGTGCGAAGTGGTTGGATCGCAAGGCTTTCCTAGTGTGGTCCGGGTCGCCCATTTCCTCGGGTGGCAAGCGCTATCTTCTGAACAATATCCCTGTTCACGGTAATGGCGATCATTTCAGGTCTTCAGTGCAACTGTCCCAATCAGGCGTATATTTGCAAACCCACGGCGACGCGAAACGGTCAGTCGCCAGCGCCATCAAGCTCTTTGAGCACTGCGACCGAAACCCCGCGCAAGTCTACGTGCAGTGCAAGGTTCCACCCAAGGGGTAGACTTCGTTTCAGCGCCCTCCGGCCCTCATGCAACGAGGCTCTGAATAGAGTCGCCGCCGGTATACTGAGCGGCGGAGGGGCGGATGCTCGACCGGTACGAGGCGAAGCGCGACTTTGACCGGACGCCTGAGCCGCGCGGCGGCGAGGGCCCGTCCTGGGGCAGTCTGCGGTTCGTCGTGCAGAAGCACGCGGCGCGTCGGCTGCACTACGACGTTAGGCTCGAGATCGGCGGGACACTGAAGTCGTGGCCCGTGCCCAAGGGGCCGTCGTTCGATCCCAACGAGAAGCGGCTGGCGGTGATGGTCGAGGACCACCCGCTGGACTACCTGACCTTCGAGGCCGTGATCGCGCCGGGCAACTACGGCGCTGGCCAGATGATCGTGTGGGACACCGGGGTCTACTCGCCGGACGAGGACGGCGTTCTCTCCTTCGGCGACCGTGAGACGTCGGACCGGCGGATGCAGGAAGGGCTGGCGGTGGGCAAGCTCTCGTTCACCCTCCGCGGGCGGAAACTGCGCGGCTCGTGGACGCTGGTGAAGACCGCGCGGGGAGAGCGCGAGTGGCTGCTCATCAAGCACAAGGACGCGCACGTGCGGACCAGTCCCGACGTGTTGGACGAGGGCGCGTCGGTGCTGTCGAAGCTGACTATCGACGACCTGAAGGCGGGGCGGCTCCCCGACCCGACGCCGTTGGACCGCCTGCTCGCCCGCTGCGGTAGTGAGGCGCGCTTCCCTAGCTCGGTCAAGCCGATGTTGGCCAAGCTCACCGACGCGCCCTTCGATGGCGAAGGCTGGCTCTTCGAGCCGAAGATGGACGGCTTCCGCCTGCTGGCGTTCGTCGAGCGGGGCGCGGTCCGGCTGCGCAGCCGCAGCGGCAACGACATGACCTCGCTCTACCCGGAGGTGGTAGAGGAGCTGCGGGCCCAGCCGCACGAGTCGTTCGTCCTCGACGGCGAGGTGGTGGTTCTGGACGAGGCGGGGTTGCCGAGCTTCGGGCTGATGCAGCAGCGGATGGGCGGCCCGAGCGTGGCCGGTGCGCCCCGCGCCGAGGGCGCGCTGATGTACTACCCCTTCGACCTGCTCTACCTCGACGGCTACAACGTCCGCGAGGCGCCGCTCTCGGAACGAAAGGGCCTGCTCGCCCGCATGCTGGCGCCCGGCGACGTGGCCCGGCCCATCGAGTACACCGTGGGCGGTGGGGAGGCGTTCTTCGCAGCGGCGACGGGGCTCGGACTCGAAGGAGTCGTGGCGAAGCGCGTGGACAGCACCTACCAGCCGGGCCGCCGCGGCAATGCGTGGCTGAAGATCAAGGCGACACAATCGCAGGAGATGGTCGTCGGAGGCTACAGCGCCGGAACCGGCGCGCGGGCCTCGACGTTCGGCTCGCTGCTCGTCGGCTACTACGAGGGCGACACGTTGCGGTTCGCGGCCAGGGTCGGGACGGGATTCGACCAGGCGGCGCTCGATGATCTGTACGAGCGGATGCAGCCGCTGCGGGTAGAGGAGATGCCCTTTGCCCCCGATCCGGAGCTCGGTCTGCCGGGCGACGTCTGGCTGCGGCCCGAGCTGGTGGCGCGGGTGAAGTTCGCCGAGTGGGGCGCGGGGGACCACTTGCGCGCGCCGGTTTATCTGGGCATCGAGCCGGACCGGGAGCCGAGTTCGGTCGTCCGAGAACGGCCGTCGGCCGCGCCGGCCCCGGTCGCCAGCTCTGCACCACAGAGGACGGCGGTGCCAGAGCGCCGTGGGGTCGCGGAGGACGCGTCGGCGGCCGTCGAGCAGCTCGCGGGCGAGGCCGCGAGAGACGGGTCGATGTCGGTCGACGCGGGTGGGTATACCGTCCGCGTTACCAACCTCGACAAGGCGCTCTGGCCGGAGACGTCGGAGCGGGCCGCCATCACCAAGCGTGACATGTTGTCGTACTACGCGCGGATCGCGCCGGCGATCCTGCCCCATCTCAAAGACCGTCCCCTGACGCTGACGCGCTATCCCAACGGCGTCGACGCGCCGAGCTTCTACCAGAAGAACTGGACCTACGAGCTTCCCGAGTTTGTTGAGACGGTGAACCTCTTCTCGTCGCACAACGAGGGCGACGTCGAGTACGTGATGGTGAACAACCTGCTGACGCTGCTCTGGCTGGCGCAGCTCGCGGACATCGAGATGCACCCCTGGCTGTCGCGGTGCGCCGCGGGCCCCGATGGCGCCGGCCTGAGCACAGCATTCACCGGCTCGAAGGAGAACATCGAGGCCAGTATCCTCAACTATCCCGACTTCCTGGTCTTTGACTTCGACCCCTACATCTATTCCGGCGAGGAAGGCGCCGGCGCCGAGCCCGAGCCCAACCGCCGCGCGTTCGGCAAGGCCGTAGAGACAGCACGGGCACTGAAGGGCATCCTCGACCAGCTCTCCTTATCATCGTTCCTGAAGACCTCGGGGAAGACGGGGCTGCACGTCTACGTCCCGGTGCGGCGCGAGCATCCCTACGGGGTTACCAGGAAGGTGACGGAGTTGATCGGCCGGTTCCTGATGGAGCAGCGTCCACTCGACGTGACGATGGAGTGGGCGGTGAGCAAGCGCGAAGGAAAGATCTTCCTCGACCACAACCAGAACGTGCGGGGGAAGAACATGGCGTCGGTCTATTCGCTGCGCCCCCTGCCGGGCGCGCCGGTGTCGACGCCGCTGCACTGGGACGAGCTTGACGACATCTACCCCGCCGACCTCACCATCGAAGTCGTGCCGGAGCGAGTCGAGCGCCTCGGCGACCTCTGGGCCGGCATCCACGAGGCCAAGCACGACCTCCGGCGCCTGGTCGAGGGGGTGTAGGGCTAGGGGCTCGGTTGACCACCGCGCGGTGACGGCGGGCGGCGCCCCGGTTATAATCCGCCGCGGGCGCGGGGCTGCCGCGCCGGCTGACGAGGAAACGTTCAAGGAGGCGACCGTGGACTATAGCAGCGTGGAGAAGGGCCACCTCAGTGTCGAGGTCCGGCCGAACAAGGTAGCAATCGCGACGCTGAACCGGCCGGACCGGCTGAACTCGATGGGCGACGGCATGCACGAGGCCATCGAGGAGTTCCTGCACATGGTGAACTACGACCGCGACGTCAACGCAGTGGTCTTCACCGGCGCGGGGCGGGCCTTCTGCGCGGGCGGCGACGTGAAAGCAATGGGCGACCGGGCCACCGGCGCCGCCGAGAAGCTCGATCCGGGCAACCTGCTGCGCGGGGCGAAGTACATCGTCCAGCGCTTCGTGAACTGCGAGGTGCCCCTGATCGCGGCGATCAACGGCCATGCGGTGGGGCTCGGCGCCACCATCGGCCTCCTGTGCGACGTCACGTTCATCGCCGAGGACGCGAAGATCGGCGACAACCACGTCCGGGTGGGCATCACCGCCGGCGACGGCGGCGCGCTGATCTGGCCGTACCTGATCGGCGTCCACAAGGCCAAGGACATGCTGATGTCGGGACGGCTGATCACCGGGCGGGAGGCTCACGATCTCGGCGTGACCAACTACTGCTATCCGAAGGAAGAAGTGCTCGACCGGGCCATCGCCTACGCGGAGGAGATCGCGGCGGGAGCGCGGGTCGCGGTGCGGTTCACCAAGATCGCCATCAACAAGCACCTGTGGGACGGCCTCAATCGGGTCATGGACTTCTGCCTCATCTCCGAGCAGCTCGCCATGGCGACGGAGGACCACAAGGAGGCTACGACGGCCTTCTCCGAGAAGCGGGCACCCGTTTTCACCGGTTACTAGACTTTCGGCGAGCGGGGCACTTCGTCCCCGCTATCCAATACGCAAAGAAGAGGGGCCGCGCCAGAGCGGCCCCTCTTTGTTGTGTTCTTTCGAGGTGGCGGCTACTTGAAGCCGAGGTCTTCCCAGACGGCGTTGAGGCGGCGCATTCCCTCCTTGTTGCCGTACTTGTTTCGCTCGCGGAGGAAGTTGTGCTCGTCCTCGCGCCAGACCATGTTGGTGAAGAGCGGGTGGGCGACCTCGGCGTAGTTGAAGTAGGTGTCGACGCCGAGGAGGCGGAAGAACATGTTCATGGACTTGCGGCCGAGCATGAGGTTGTCGGTCGAGTGGGCGGCGACGGCGCGGGCGTAGCGCAGGGCCTCGTCCATGAGCTTGTCGCGGGGTACGACGGAGGAGACGACACCCCACTCATGCATCTCCTGCGCCGAGACGCTGCGGCCGGTGATGTTGAGCTCGTACCCCCGGTTGATGCCGCAGCGGAGGAGCGTGAGGGGTAGCTGCACCTCGAAGCTGGCGAAGCCGATCCGGCTCTGGCGGCGAGTGAAGTAGGCGTCTTCGGAAGCGACGATGAGGTCGACGGTCATCACGATGCCGAAGCCCTGGCCGATCACTCCGCCCTGGCAGGCGGCGATGACGGTCTTCGTGCCCCAGGTCATCGAGTCGTGCATGGTCTTGAAGGTCTTGGAGATGCCCTGCATGCGGAGCGATTGGGGCAGCCGCTGCCCCTTCTTGAGGCCGAACGACTCGACGGGCAGGCGGCGATTGTCCTCGCCGGCGCAGAAGTCCTGCCCTTCGCCGGCCAGGATGATGACCTTCACCGAGTCGTCGTCCTGGGCCTGCTGGAACTTGGCGAGGAGCTCGTAGTTCATGTCCGGCGTCAGCACCGCGTTGCGGCGCTCGGGCCGGTTCAGCGTGATCTTGCAGATGTGCGGCTCGATGATCTCGTAGAGGACCATCTCTTCCGGCGGCTTGTCCCGTTGGAGGTCGGCACCGTAGCCGTGGGGGTTGTCGTTTTTGGTGGTCATCGCGTCTCCTAACGGCTACTTGAAGCCGAGGTCTTCCCAGACGGCGTTCAGCCGTTGCATGCCTTCCTTGTTGCCGTACTGGTTCCTCATCTTGAACCAGTTGTATTCGTCCTCTCGCCAGACCATGTTGGTGAAGAGGGGGTGGGCCACCTTGACGTAGTCGGCGTAGGAGGCCATGCCGAGCAGGTCCCAGAAGATCTGCATCGAGTGGCGGCCGAGCATCAGGGTGTCGGTGCCGTGGGCGGCGATGGCCTTGGCGTACCGCATCGCCTCGGCTTCGAGCTGCTCGCGCGGCACGACCGACGTCACCACGCCCCACTTGTGGAGCTCTTGCGCGGAGACGCGCCGGCCGGTGATGTTCATCTCGTATCCGCGGTTGATGCCGCAGCGCATGAGGGTGAGGGGAAGCTGGACGTCGAAGCCCGCGAAGCCGATACGGCTCTGCGGACGGGCGAAGAAAGCGTCCTCCGAGGCGACGACCATGTCCACGGTCATGATCATGCCGAAGCCGGCGCCGAGGCAGGCCCCCTGCACCGCGGCAACGACGGTCTTGGAGCTGTAGAGGAACCAGTTTCGCATCCGCTGGGAACTGGCCGCCTGGCCGCGCATCCGGAACGACTGGGGGAGCTTTTGGCCCTTCTTGAGACCGTAGGTCTCGACGGGCATGCGCCGGTTGTCCTCGCCGGAGCAGAAGTGCCGCCCGTTCCCGGCGAGGACGACGCACTTGATGCGGTCGTCGTCCTCGGCGATGCGCATCTTCCTGGCGATCTCGTCG
Source organism: Dehalococcoidia bacterium (assembly GCA_034421515.1). GTDB lineage: Bacteria > Chloroflexota > Dehalococcoidia > SHYB01 > SHYB01 > DAOUKH01. The sequence goes on along the minus strand of DAOUKH010000004.1, from coordinate 36,048 downwards.
TTCATGTCGGGGGTGAGGATCGAGTTGCCCTTCTCGGGGCGGTTGAGGGTGATCTTGGCGATGTGGGGCTCGACGACCTCGTAGAGCACCATCTCCTCCGCCGACTTCTCCGACGGCATCTCACCGCCGTAGCCGTGGGGGTTTTCCTTCGCCTGGTCTTTGTCGGGGGTCTTCTCGTCGGCCATGCCGTCCTGCCTTGTCCGCGCGCCGGGGCTAGCGGCCCAGTCCCAGGCCGCGCCGGGCGATGATGTTGCGTTGTATCTCCGACGTGCCGCCGGCGATGGTGCTTGCGATTGTTGTCTTGTAGTTGCGTTCGACCTTGCCGCGCAGCGGCGCCCAGCGGTCGCCGCGCTGCACCGTGCCGTACATGCCGAAAAGGTCCATGCCGAAGGCGGCGACGCGCTGGGAGAGCTCGCTGGTGAAGAGCTTGTTCACCGAGGCCTCGTGTTTGAAGGGTACCTCCGCCGTCTGCATCCAGGCGATGCGGTAGCACTGGGCGCGGGCGACCTCGGCACGGACGAGCAGGTCGGCGGCCTGGCTACGGAGCGAGTCGGTCCACCGGACGCGGCTCTCCGGCGAGGCCGCGAAGGCGATGAGGTCGAGGAGCATCCGCTTCGAGCCCGCGGCGGCGGAGATGCCCGACCGCTCGACGTTGAGCACGTTCCGGCTGAGCATCCACCCCTGGTCCTTGGGGCCGATGAGGCAGTTGCGGGGGATGCGGACGTCGTCGAAGAAGACCTGGTTGAAGCGGTGCACGCCGACCATGCTGATGAGCGGCTTGACGGTGACGCCAGGTGTGTTCATGTCGAGGAAGAAGTAGCTGAGTCCCTGGTGCTTGGGGGCGTCCTTGTTAGTGCGCGCCAGCAGGAAGCCCCAGTCGGCGACGTGGGCGAAGGACGACCATATCTTGCCGCCGTTGACCAGGAAGTAGTCGCCGTGGTCTTCGGCCACGGTCTCGAGGCCGGCGAGGTCGGAGCCGGCGTTGGGCTCGCTGAAAAGCTGGCACCAGCGGACGTCGGCCTTCGCGATGGGAGGCAGGAAGCGCTCCTTCTGCGCCTCGGTGCCGTGGCCGATGAGCAGGGAGCCGACCATGCGCGGGCCGATGCTGTCGCCGCGCGGGGCCTGGTGCTTGACGACCTCCTCGGCGTAGACGACCTGCTTGAAGTACGACCACTCCTGTCCGCCGTACTCCTTGGGCCAGGCGACCACGAGCCAGCCCTTGTCGGCGAGCTTGCGGTTGAACTCCCGCTGGAAGTCGTAGGCGTCACCGTCGCCGCCGCCCTCCTCGTCGTCGCCGACGTTGCGAACGCCCCAATCGGAGGGCAGCGCCTCGCGCAGGAAGTCGCGGACCTCGGCGCGGAACGCCTCTTCTTCTTCGGTGAAGGCGAAGTTCATATCAGGCGTGACGGAGTTGGGCGGGGCCGCCGGACGCGGCTCAGAAGGGACGGAGGCATACTAGGCGGGCGCTTGCGAGCATGTCAACGCGCCGGGAGCAGTGCCATTGGGGGCCTTTCGCTCTCCTTCAGCCCGTCTCGCCGGCGGTCTCGAAATCTTGCAATGCGGCGTCCATCCCGTCCGCCCCCTCGGTTGTCCATATCCCTATCAGGTGGTCCAGCGAAGAGCCGACGGTGCCGACGCCTCGCTGCCCATCGGCGAGGGCAGCCCCCTTCCGAAGAACCCGGAGCGCTGCTTCGTTCAAGGAAATACCCTCGCGCTATGCCAGCCGACGGATGGCGGCGCTCAATTCAGCGTCGATTCCATTAATGTTGAGGTCGTGCACTTCGGCTCCATTCCACTCACTAGGGATGACGCAGAAGGCCCGCGAGGCGCTGCTTAATTCCTGACCACTCTGCATCCAGGATCGAATATACCGCCATGTCCCGGATGGTGCCGTCGTAAGCTATCTGTACGGCCCTAACAACTCCATCGAGTTGTGCTCCCAGCCGTTCGATCGCCGCGCGCGAGCGCTCGTTCCGCCGGTCCGTCCTCAGGCAGACGCGATGGACCGTCCAGGACTCGAAGGCATGCGTCAGCATGAGCAACTTGGCTTCGGTGTTTATGCCGGTCCGCTGAGCATCGGGGGCGAGCCAGGTCCAGCCGATCTCAACCACGTCCGGCAAGTGCTCGCCGCGTTGATGAGGGTTTCCCTCCGGCCAGTCCCAGAACTCGATGTTGCCAAACCGAGTTGATCCGACCACCCTTCCGCTTGCGCGATCGATAGTCGCGAACGGGACGCAGGCTCCCGAGTCTTTCCCGGACAACGCCGTTTCGACGTACCGCTGCATGCCAGGCTCGTCATCGGGGACCCCGGTCAGGTGATACGTCGCCCTTGAATGAGTAGCCGCCCGCACCAGATCTGGAATGTGGTTCAGCGATAGGGGCTCAAGGGTGACGTGTCGACCCTCAAGCGTTACGACGTCTAGCAAATCCGCCTGCTCCCTTCGCGTGTGACTGTCTGAATCGCACGTCGATTCTATCAATGTGGCATCTGTACGATCATCACGCGATTCCCCGGCGCGCTTGCGGCGGCGCAAAACCTAGGTCAGCACGCCACACTCGCGCAGCGCCTCGACTTCGTCTTCGGCCATCCCGAGCAGGTCGCGGCAGACCTCGACGGTGTGCTCGCCGAGGAGCGGGGCGCGGGTGAAGCGCGGCGGAGCGCCCTCGATGTCGAAGGCCGGGGTGGTGGTGGGGTATTCACCCATGCGGGGGTGGTCGAGGGTGACGAAGTGGCCGCGGTGCGCGAGCTGGGGGTCCTCGTGGAGATCGCGGGCGTCGTTGACCTTGGACGCGGGCACGCCCGCCGCCTGCAGCGCCTCCTGCAGCTCGAAGGCGTCCCGCGGCGCGGTCCACGCGCCGATCAGCGCGTCGAGGGCGTCGGCGTTGCGGCGGCGTTCGAGGAACGTGGCGAAGCGCGGCTCGGCGGCCCACCCCGGCGCGCCCATGACGGCCACTAGCGCGTCCCACCCGGCGTCGGTGCGGACCGAGATGGCGCACCAGGCGTCCTCGCCGCGGCAGGGGTAGACCCCGTGGGGGGCGGCCTCGAGACCGCGGTTGCCCTGTCGGCCGCCCTCCTGACCGTTGACGGTGTAGTCGAGGATGCCGGGACTGAAGAACTGGAGCGTGGCCTCGATCTGGGAGAGGTCGAGGTGCTGGCCCTTGCCGGTGCGGTCGCGGTAGTCGAGCGCGGCGATGATGGAGATGACCGAGAACCAGGGCGCGATCATGTCGGGGTAGGGGATGGCGGGGCCGCGCGGGTCGCGGTCGGGCCAGCCGGTGACGTGGTTGACCCCGGCGAGCGCCTGGAGCAGGTTCCCGATGCCGGGGTGCGACGCCTGGGGCCCCTTCTGTCCCAACTGGCTGGAACTGAGCATCACGAGGCCGCGGTTGGCCTCGCGCAGGCGCTCGTACCCCAACCCCCACGACTCCATCTGGCCCGGACTAAAGTTCTCCACGACGACGTCTGCCCACGCGGCGAGCCGCCTCGCGACCTCCACTCCCTCCGGCGAACCCAAGTTCAGCCCCAGACTCCGCTTCGACGGGTTGAGGTCGGCGAACGGCAGGCTGCTCTGGCGGCTCGGCTTCTGCAGGAACGGGGGCTGCAGACGGAAGCGATCGGGCCGCACGTGGGCCTCGATCTTGACGACGTCGGCGCCGTAGATGGCGAGATACTTCGTCAACATGGGGCCGGCGATGACCCACGAGAAGTCCGCGACCTTGACGCCTTCCAGGGGCAGCGGGGCCATCTCAGATCACTCCCGCTTCGGCCAGGGTGACGATCTGGTCGCGGCTCAGGCCAAGTTCTTCAAAGACCTCGATGTTGTGCTCGCCGACGAGGGGAGCGGGCCGCCTGAGCGAGAGCGGCGTCTCGCTGAAGGTGCAGAATGCGCCGGGGTAGGTGATCGCGGCGCCGAGCGCAGGGTGCTCGACCTCCTGGAAGAAGCCGCGCGCCGTCAACTGCCCGTTCTCGAGGAGGTCCCGCGGCGAGCTGACCGGGAAGATGAAGAGGCGCCGTTCGATGGCCTCGTCGTAGATGCGGGCCTTGGGGAAGCGGGAGAAGAAGGCGGCGAGCTCGTCTTCCCACACTTCGAGCTCGGACTGGTCGATGGTGTCGCCCGTGGCGGAGTCAAAGTCGAAATCGGCGAAGGAGGGTGGGAAGCCCTCGTCCGTCATCCAGTCGATGATGGGGCCGAGCCGGACGCCCGCGCCTGGGCTCCAGAAGAACTGCGTGACGATATAGCCGTCGCTCGCTGGGAAGACGGTGCGGACTTGCCGCCCGCCGTAGGGGCTGCGCGCCCCCCGCCGTTGGATGACCTGGTTGGCGAACCAGTAGTGCGGCGTCGTAGTGAGTGTGTTGGCGACGGCTTCCTGCATCGAGACCGTCACGTGGCTCCCCTCCCCGGTACGGTTGCGGGCGTAGTGCGCCAGCATGGTCCCTGTCGCTGCCTGGGCGGAGGCGAGCATGTAGGCCTGGGGCTCGCCTATGCGCACCGGCGGGCGGTCGTCGTCGCCGCATATGCTCATGAGGCCGCCTGCGGCCATCGCCACGAGGTCATCCGCCTGGTAGCCAGCGTGCGGGCCGGTGGGGCCGAAGGGCGTGATCGAGGTCATCACAAGGGCGGAGCTGGCCTCGCGAAGGGTGTCGTAGCCGAGGCCGAGCGCCTCCATGCACCCCGGGGAGTCGGTCTCGACGACGAAGTGGGCGGTCTCCGCCAGCTTGAGGAAGAGCGCCCGCCCGTCGGCGGTGGCGAGGTCGAGGGTGATGCCGCGCTTGTTGTAGTTGTGGGCGAACCAGTAGAGGCTGCGGTCGTCGCGAGCGTCGCCCTTGTAGTAGGGGCCGCGGCGGCGTGACGGGTCGCCGCCCGGCGGCTCGACCTTGATGACGTCGGCGCCGAGGTCGCCCAGGATGCGGCCGCAGAGGAAGCCCTTCTCGTCGGAAAGGTCGAGGACGCGGTACGGCGAGAGCGGAAGGTCGGGCGCGTCGGTGGGGGCCATCGGCCGTGCCCTAGACCGGGGCTATTCCTCCCAGTTGCTCACGTCGACGCCGATCATCTTGATCGCGGCCAACGTGCCCGCGGGGTCCGCCGTGCCCTGCACCCAGTCGTAGTCCCACTGCCGGTTGTCGGCGACGCCCTTTACCAGCATGTGCGCCTGTTCCTCGCTGAAAAGCACGCCGCGCCGCGACGTCATGCGCTCGTAGCGGTCGGCGTGGTCGGCGTCGATGACGAAGTTCATGGTGTCGCACATGGGGTTGTGGTTCACCCGGTTCCATTCGTGCGGCGTCAGCCCCACGTGCACCAGCAGGCCGTCTGGCCACTCCGTCGCCTCGCCGTTCTTGCTCTTGACGGTGACCGGCGTGAGGCAACAGGTGCAGTACGACTCGATCCTCACCTCCTGGTTCTGGTAGGCCGGCATCTTGGAGAAGGCCACCGACTCCATGGCGCAGCCGATGTAGCCGAGGAAGCGGTCGCCGATGAAACCCTTCACGACGGTCGGGTAGGCGGCGTAGGGGAGGAAGCGCAGCAGGGCGAGGTGGGGGCTGTCGAGGTCGAGGGTGCACATGCCCCCGAGCTGCAGCTCATAGAGCGCGTTCTGGATGTCGCGGCGCCCGAGGCCCGTGGCCTGGTGGATGTCGAGCGTGCTGGGTGGGTAGGAGTGCTCGCCCCAGTAGACGTAGACGACCTCGCGGACCTTCTTCGCGTTGTCGCTCCAATCGAACGAGGGAATGAGCTGCATGGCGCCTCCTTCGGGTCTGGAGGGCGGTGCGGGCCGCCCTCGGCGCAAGGGAGTGTAGTGGGGGGAGTGGGAGGGGTCAACGCCGCGGCGTTGACCCGCCGCCGATACTGTCTAGGCGATGCCGAACGCCCCTCAGATGTCGAACCCGTCGCCGCTGGGCCCCTACCGCGTCCTCGACCTGACCGAAGGCGGCTTCAACTGGTGCGGGAAGGTGCTGGCCGACCTCGGCGCCGACGTGATCAAGATCGAGCCGCCGGGGGGCAGCGTCACCCGCCGCCGCGGGCCGTTCGCCGGCGGCGTCGAAGACCTCGAGGGAAGCCTCTTCTGGGCCGCCTACTGCCTCAACAAGCGCAGCGCCGTGCTCGACCTCGACCGCGCCGACGGGGCGGAGGCGCTGCGCGAGCTGGCGCGCGGCGCGGACGTGCTGGTCGAGTCGTTCACGCCGGGCTACCTGAAGGAGCGAGGGCTGGGGTTCGAGGACCTCGCGGCGCTCAACCCCGGGCTGGTCTATACGTCGATCACGCCCTACGGGCAGACCGGCCCGCGGTCGCATCACGAGGCCGCCGACATCGCCGGCTGGGCGATGGGCGGGATGCAGTATCTCTGCGGCGATGAAGACCGCCCGCCGGTGCGCGTGGCGGTGCCGCAGGCCGAGCTGCACGCCGGTGCGCAGGCGGCGGCGGGGACGATGATCGCGCTCTGGGCGCGGAACCGCTCGGGTGCGGGACGTCACGTCGACGTCAACATGCAAGCCTCCGTCATCTGGACGATGCACAACGTCGCGCCCTACCACAAGCTCGCCGGCGGCAGCCTGGAGCGCGGCGGCGCGGTGCGCCGCATCGGTAAGGTCCTCAACCGCGTCGTCTTTCCCTGCAAGGACGGCTTCGTCCGTCCCTACGCCTACGGGGGCTGGGTCAGCGGCGACTCGATGACCAAGCTCACCCGCTGGATGGACGAGGAGGGCGCCGCTCCCGACTTTATGAAGTCCACCGACTGGCCCGCGCAGGACATGAACCGCCTGGAGGGCCAGCCGGAGGACTCGGTGGAAGTCCAGAAGTTCCATGCGATGCAAGAGGCGCTGCACCGCTTCTTCGCGGGCAAGACCAAGGTCGAGATATTGGAGCGCGCCGTCGCCGACCGGCTCCTCATCGCTCCGTGCCAGACCCCACGCGACCTGCGGGAGAATGTGCAGCTCGCCGACCGCGGGTACTGGGTCGACGTTGCCTACCAGGACGGGCGGACGGTGACGCACCCCGGGCCGTACGTCAAGCTGAGCGAGACGCCGATCTCCTACCGCCGCCCGCCGCCCCGGGTCGGAGAGCACACTGCCGAATTGTTGGCCGAGCCGCGCAAGCCCGCCCCGCCGCCCAGGTCGCCCAAGTCCGGCCGGCCGTTTGAGGGGCTGCGTGTCCTCGACATGAGCTGGGTCGGCGTCGGGCCGATGACGATGAAGTTCCTCGCCGACTACGGCGCGACGGTGATCCGCGTCGAGTCGGAGAGCCGCGCCGACCCGTCGCGGTCGGTGGGGCCGTTCAAGGATGGAAAGCCCGGCCTCAACCGCGGGCAGTTCTCGGCCAACTTCAACACTGGGAAATACGGTCTGGGCCTGAACCTGAAGACGGAGGAGGCCCGCGACCTCATTCGCCGCATCGTGCGGGAGTGGCAGCCCGACGTGATGGCGGAGAGCTTCACGCCGGGGACGATGGCCCGCTGGGGCCTCGACTATGCATCCATGCGCAACCTGCGACCGGAGATCGTCTATTTCAGCACCACGCTGCTCGGCCAGACTGGGCCGCACCGCACCTACGGCGGCTACGGCGGCACGGCGGCGGCGATGTCGGGCTTTCACAATATGGCGGGCTGGCCCGACCGCATGCCGGCGGAGGTCTACGGCGCCTACACCGACTTCATCAACCCGCCCAACGCGGTCGCGGCAGTGATCGCCGCCCTCGACCACCGCGACCGCGCCGGGCAGGGTCAACACCTCGACCTTGCCCAAGCCGAGTGCGCCGCGCAGTACCTGGCCCCCGCCTTGCTCGACTACACCGCCAACGGCGTCGTGCAGGAGCGCTCCGGCAACCGCGACACCTTCGCCGCGCCGCATGGCACCTACCCGTGCGCCCCACGCCCAACCGCCCCCGGCGGCTCCTTCATCGCTATCGCGGTGACCAACGACGACGAGTGGGCTGCCTTCGGCCGCGTCCTCGGTAACCCCGCCTGGGCGGGCGACACTCGGTTTGCCGACCGCGCCGGCCGTCTCCGCCTTGCCGACGAGCTCGACGCGCTGATCGGCGAGGCGACCAAGAGCCGCGACGCCTACGCGCTGATGGAGGAGCTGCAGCAGGGAGGAGTCGCCGCGGGCGTCGTCCAGAGCGCCGAGGAGCTATGGAGCGACCCCCAGCTCGAACACTGGGGCTTCTTCCACTGGCTCGACCACAACGAATGCGGCCCCATGCCCTACAACGGTCCGCAGTTCAAGCTCTCCGGCGAGTCCAACCGTCCTCGCTGGCCCGCACCGACGGTGGGCCAACACAACGTGCAGGTCCTGCACGACATCCTCGGCCTCACCGAAGACGACGTCGCCGACCTCTTCGCCGCTGGCGCGCTTGAATCCTCCTTCTAACCCGCCCCCGGGCTGTCCAACGCTTCCGCTATGATGGGCGCATGATTGTCGTATTGGCCCTCGCCGTGGTGCTGCTCATCGTGGTCGGCGTGTGGTACTTCCGCGCCTATCGTGAGGCGCAGGAGTGGCCGGAAATCCAAGGCTTCTGGGGCAAAGAAGACCGTGAGCAGGCCGGTGTCCTGCGCGGCGAGCTTGAGAAGCAGGGCGTCCGCGTAAAGGTCAAGGCTCTGGGCGGCCCCGACCTCTTCCGCATGACGGGTCAGCGATTCACGTCGGTCCGCGTCCACCGCGACGACTACGCCCACGCCGCCTCGATCGTCCGCTCGCTCCGCAGCCGTTAGGCAGCGGGACGAAAGTAGGGCATCGTGATCTCGTCGTTCATCTTGTGGAACGAGACCTCGACGCGCTGCCCAACCTCCAAAGTGGCGGGATCGACACCGATGATGTTGGTCATCATCTGGTACCCCTCGTCGACGTCGATGATGGCGATGGCGTAGGGGATCTCGAAAGCCGGCGTCTGCGGGCGCCAGACGACGGTCCAACTGTAGATTGCGCCCTTGCCCGCGCTGCGCTCCCACCGAAGGTCGCCGGCGAGGCAGTGGGTGCAGGCTGGCTGGGGGATGAAGACGATGCCCTCGCAGGCGTTGCAGCGCTGGAAGGTCAACTCGCCGCGCCTGCAGGCATCCCAAAACGGCTTGGAGAAGACCGAGGGCCGCGGCATGGGGATCGTGTTCGGCTGCGGTTGCGTCAGGCTCACGGCTGCTCCGATCCCAGCACCATCACGTCAGTGAAGAGGGCGCCCGCGCCGCCGTTGGTGCACATGGCGACCTCGGCCCCCTCGACCTGGTTCGTGGCGCACTGCCCCCGAAGCTGGTGGACGCCGCGGATGACCCGTTGGAGAAGCTGCACCGAGGCCCCGCCGTGGCTGAACGACATCAGGCCGCCGTCGGTGGTGATCGGGAAGCGCCCGCCGGGCTCGATGGCGCCGCCCATGATGAAGTCCCCGCCCTCGCCCTCGCCGCAGAAGCCGTAGGCCTCGAACTGGCGGATGATCTCGAACGAGAAGGGGTCGTAGAACTCGCAGACGTCGACGTCGTTGGGGCCGATGCCGGCCATGGCGAAGCTGCGCTCCGCCGCCTGCCGTCCCGTCCAGCCGTTGGCGTAGGCGGCGCCCGACCGTCCCTGGAGGTCGAAGGCTGGGGGATGGTGATAGGAGGGGCCGTAGCCGTCGCGGCCGCCGCCGAGGATGTAGACCGGCTTGTTCTTGGCACCGCGGGCCCGCTCCGCGGTGGTCAGCATGAGGGCGCAGCCGCCCTCGGAGGTCATGGCGCAGTCGAGGAGGTGGTAGGGGTCGGCGACCATACGCGAGTCGAGGATGTCCTGCGGCTCGAAGGGGCCGCGCCCGTAGTAGACGGCGTCGGGGTTGATGTGGCCGTTATTGCGGATAGTGGCGGAGACGGTGGCGAGCTGCTCCGGCGTCGTCCCGTAGGTGTGCATGTGGCGGCGCGCGATGAGGGCGAACTCGGCGGCGGTGAAGAGCCCCCACGAGGCCACGAACTCGTTGCCGGGCCGCGTCCAAGGCGCGGTCGATTCGCGCTCGGTGTAGATATTCGCCGAGCCCGCGGCGACGAGCGCCGTCGTGCACTGGCCGGTCGCAATGGCCGAGGCCGCTTCCAGGATGGCCGGTATGCCCCGGCCCTCGCCTTGCCCGCGCCACGCGGGGCCCGCGCCGAGCAGGTAGGTGAACTGGCCGGTGTTGAGAATGCCCCCGCCGATGGAGACGCCGTCAATCTCCGAAGCGTCGATGCCTGATTCGTCGATGACGCCGCGAATCGCTTCGAGCGTAATCGTGGGCGAGGTGTACCCCTCGAGGATGCGGGCCTGCTTGGTGTTGTAGACGCCGGTGATGGCGACGTCGTGGAGCGGATGCTTGGGCATCGGCGGGACGCTACTTGTCCTTGATGCGGTCCCGCGGGGTCATCCACATGTAGAGGCCGAAGAGCACGATGGCGCCGATGAGAATGCCGAGTCCGATTTCCCAGGGGATCATGTGTTACCTCTGCGGCCGGGGCGGCTAGTCCTGCCGGGGCCGGAACTTGATCAACGTAATCTCGTCGGTGACGTCCTCGAAGTAGGCCTCCAAGGGCAGGTCGGGCCTGATCTCGTCGCTGGAGATGCCGGTGACGTTGGTGTACATAAACGGCCCCTCTTCCAACTCGACCAGGACGACATTATACGGCAGGTCGTCCTCGAACGACTTGATGTAGGGCTGGCGCATCTCGATGTAGCCCCAGACCTTGCCCCGTCCGCTCGCCTCGATCCAATCGCGCTCGAAGGATAGGCACTTCGTGCAGGCGACGTAGGGCGGGAAGGAGACTTGGCCGCAGTCCCGGCACTTGGGGAGGACCAGCACGTGCCGCTTGGCGGCCTCCCAGAACGGACGGTCTTCCTTGGTGATCTTCGGCAGGGGCTTCTCGTAGCTCATGGTCGTCTAGTCGCCTCTCGCCAGCAGCGACGCGTTCGGCACCGCTGAGAGGCACCAGTAGAGGATGTTGCGGCAGTTGGGCACCTGACGCTCGCCCGCCTCCCACCGCAGTTGGCGCACCGCCTCGGCGTGGTTGTTCCACCCCTGCAGGTAGGCCTCGCTCAGCATGCCGCCGCTGGTGTTCATGGGGTACTCGCCGCCGAGCTCGATCCTTCCGTCTTGCACCCACTGGAGCCCTTCGCCGCGCGGCGCGAAGCCGAAGCCTTCCAGCCCCCACAGCGCCGACACGCTGAAGTTGTCGTAGACCTGCAGCGCGTCGATGTCGCCGAGCCCGACGCCGAGCGGATCGAGCAGGTCTTTTCTCATCGAGTCGCAGGCCTCGAACCAGAAGTCGGGGTCGACGTACTGCTCGCGGATGGTGGCGCGCTCCGCCGCGCCCTGGATGAGCACCGGTGTGTGCTTCAGGTCCTTGGCGCGCTCGGTCGACGTCACGATGTAGAGCACGGCGCCGTCGTTGACGAGACAGTAGTCGAAGAGGCGCAGCGGCCGGGCGACATAGCGGGCTTCGAGGTACTCGTCGATAGTGAAGGGCTTCTGCATCACCGCCTTCGGGTTCATCGAGGCGTGCTTGCGGAAGGCGACGGGAATCGCGCCGAGCTCGCGTTCCGTGCCGCCGTAGAGGTGCTGATAGCGTGTGAAGGCCAGCGAGTACTGCGCCCCCGGCGACGCCATCCCGTAGATCGAGTCGTAGAGGTCGCCCTGGGTGGGTCCGCCGCCGAAGACCTGCGCCTGGCTGCGGAAGGTCACCGAGTTGAACATGGCGACGTAGTCGGCGAGCCCGTGGTGCACCGCCATCGCGGCGTGGATCAAGGCGACGGAGCACATGCGCCCCGCCGATGGATACCCCGCCAGGAAGCGCACGTCGGTGAGGCCGGAGCGGTAGGCGAACGGCTCGTAGAACTGGTTCCCGCCGACCACGAGCCCGTCGATCTGGCTCACGTCGATCCCGGCGTCGTCGCACGCCTCCCGCAGGACGTGGATCGCGAGTTCCTCTTTGGTGCGCTCGGGGTCGCGGGTCTTGTACAGCTCGTGGAAGTCGCTCGTCGCGATGCCCACGATGGCGGTCTGACCTGCGAGCGCTTTATCGGTCATGGGGTGGCCTGTTCAGGGGAGACGGAAGGCAGGGGGAGACTAGCCCCCGCGCTCCGACACTGTCAAGGAAGACGGCCCCCTCCGCCTAGTCGTCGTGGGCGGCCTCGACAAAGCGCGCGTCGAACGCGGTCTCCACGTCGAAGGGCGCCGACAGCGCATCGAACGCGGTCAGGTGGTCGTAGAGCGCCTGCCACTGCGCCTCCGTCATCGAGCCCAACCCCCGCTGCGCGGTGACGTCGCTCTCCGCGCTCGCGAGCTCACGGCGCAGCATGAAGCGCTGGTGCTCGCGGTCCTCCAAGGGTGCGAACTCGAGGATGATGTCGAGCGTCGCCTCCTCGTTCTCCATGGCGAACTCGACGGCCCGCAGCGTCGCCGCGACGAACCGCTCGATCACGTCGGACTTCTCCTCCAGCGTGTCGCCATTGACGACGTAGGTGAGGCCGAGCTGAGGCACGCCGAATTCGATGGGGTCGAAGACCGTGACGGAGAAGCCGAGGTTCGCCAGGACGTTGGGCTCGTTCGCCTTGAAGACGGCGAGCACGTCGACCTGCTCTTCGCTGAGGACGCGGGGATCGAAGCCGACCCGGATCTCTTCGATGGCCGACCGGTCGACGTCCGCGGCTTCGAGGATGGCCAGGTAGGCCGGCGGCACCGTGCCCTTGTAGCCGAAGCGCTTCCCTTCCCAGTCCTTGGGCGTGGCGATGCCGGAGGACTCGAGCGCGATGAAAGCCTGCTGTCCCTCCTGGCCAAAGAGCGTGACGGCGGTGATGGGGACGCCGTCGGCATTCCGTTGGAGGACGTCGCCGGCGTCGGCGGTCGTGATGTCGATTTCGCCGGAGGCGAGGAGCGGGATGTGCTGCCCGCCCTGCGAGTGCAGGATCTCGACCTGCAGACCCTCATCGGCGAAGTAGCCCTGCTTCTCGGCCACGAACGCGGCGGCGAACGGGAGGTTCGCCTGGGGCTTGAAGCCGGTCATGAAGGTGACCTGGTCGGGTTCGTCCGAGCCGCATGCGGCCACCGCGAACGTCGCGAGCAGGGCCGCCAGAGCGGCGAGCAGGCTCCGTCCGCTTGGGAGGCGCGCCCATCTGGAAACATGTTCGCTCACAACGTGCACTCCTTGCGCTCGCTTGAAGTCATTTGCTGGGGACATGTTCGCCGCGCATCATCGAGATTACCTCCCTGGTGAAGGTCTCGATCTGGCCTTGCTGGTCGAAGGAAGCGAAGCGGACCACGATTTCTTGCGCGCCCGCTTCGGCGTACTCGCGGAGGCGTCCGGCGACCGCCTCCGGCCCCGCGAACGGGCCCCACTTGTCGGCCCAGAAGTTCAGGCCGTAGTAGCGGCGGATGAAGTCGTCGGCCTCGGCTGTCGCCGCCTGCTCGTCGTCGCGGATGTTGACCGTGACGTAGAAGACGGCGCGCAGCGCGTCGGGGTCGCGCCCCGCCTCGGCGGCGTGGCCGCGGACGCGGCGCAGCACCTCGGCGAAGTCCTGCGGCGAGTCGGAAATGCCGATCACGCCGTCGGCGTGGCGGCCGGCTCGCCGGTACTGCGCGTCGCCGCCCGTGGCAAGGTGGCAGGCGAGCAGCAGGGGGACGCCGCCCGTCTGGACGGGCTTCGGGTCGAGCGTGGCGCCGCGGACGGTGTGGAAGCGCCCCTCGTGGGTGACGCGGTCCTCGGTCCACAGGCGCTTGCAGAGCCGGACGATCTCATTCATGCGCGCGCCGCGCTCCTTCGGGTCGACGCCCGCGGCGAGCCATTCGTTGCGTTGGGCCTCGTTGAAGGCGCCGCCGACGCCGGCCCCGAGGTCGAGGCGCCCGCCGGAGATCACGTCGACCGCGGCGGCGGTCTGCGCGAGCAGGACGGGCTGACGCAGTGGTGCGAGCAGGACCGCGGTGCCCAAGCGTACGCGGGTCGTGCGCCCCGCCACCGCGGCGAGTGTGGCGAGCGGTTCGAGCCGGGGCTTGGCGACGAGGCTGTCGCCGGCCCACAGCGAGTCGAAGCCCAGCGTTTCGGCGCGCTCGGCGAGGTCGAGCACCGAGGCGGCGGATGTTCCTTCGCCATCGCCGCGCTCGCCGAGGAGCAGGCCGCGAGTGGGAAGCAGGAGACCGAGACGGGGCACGCTCACGCGGGCGTCTCCTCCGCGAAGGCTTCTTCAGGGAGCCGCTGCCGCCACCGCTCGAGGTCGGCGTCGAGGCTGGGCCGCGCCGCGCGGTAGATGCCGAGGCCGTACGGCGTGTCGAGATCGAAGGCGAGCCCGGGGCGGTCGATGGTCTCGCAGGGGATGCCGGCCGTACTGCAAAGTTCGGCGTGCGCGGGGAGGCTGTCCCTGCCGAACCGCAACGGAGGCAGCATGCCATGGGGGGCGAGCAGACCGTTCGTACCCCCGTCGCGGGCCGCTTTGGCGAGCACCGTCCGGCTCAGCCCCTCGGAGGCGCCGGCGATGAAGTCGACGTCGCCGGGAACGACGAGGCCTAGGTCGGCAGGCAGGATGAGCACGGCGGCGGCGCCGTCTCCATAGGCGTCGCGCGCCGCCGATTCGAGGGCTGGGTTGAGTGCCGCGGCGTCGCCGAGCCACGCCGCGCCGCGCCGAACGGCGGCGTCGCGCACCCAGCGGTCGCCGCCGACCACGCGCGTCTCCGCGATCGTCCGGGCGCCGGCGGCCGCGCCGAGCACGTGGTCGAGCATCAAGAGAGCGAGCGCGGCCCGCGAGCGCGGGTCGAGGACGCGCCGCAGGCGCCGCTTGGCCGTCGCCAGTGGCTTCATGGGGACGAGGCAGATGATGGGGCCGGCGGTCATTGGACCGTTTCCCGGGCGCCGAGGCGCGCCTCGACGATGTCCAGCACTTCACGGGCCAGGCGCTCTTTCGAGGCCGCGTCGGACATGATCGTGTCTCGCATAGCCGGCTCGATGCCGTGCGCGCGCACCGCGTCCGCCTCGGCGGCGTCCTCGTGGTCGATGACCAACACGTCGCAGAGCCCGGCGAGGCGTTTGGCGACGCCGGCGCTGCTCACGTCCTCGCCGAGCTCGCTCATGAGCTTGGCGGCGGGGCCGCGCAGCGCCCGTCCGCCCACCAGGGGGCTGACCGCGACGCGGGGGCCGCGGAAGCCCGCCACGCGGTCGCGGATTCCGGCGACGGCAAGAATCGGCGCGATGCTGATCACGGGGTTGGAGGGGCAGAAGACGATGGCGTCGGCCTCGTCGAGGGCTTTCGCTGCGGCGGGCGACGGGACGGCGGTGGCGCTCCCTTGGTAGGAGACGCCGGTGGCGGCAGGCTCGCACCCGTGCTCGACGAAGTAGCTTTGCAACGACAGGGAGCCGCCGTCGGTCTCGATGACGGTCTGGAGCCGGTCGTCGGTGGCGGGTACGAGGCCGCAGGGAACGCCGAGGCGCTGCGAGAGGTCATGGGTGACCTGGGTGAGGGAGAGGCCGTCGCGGAGCATGCGCGTTCGGAGGACGTGGGTGGCCAGGTCGAGGTCGCCTAGCGAAAACCAGCTTTCCTCGCCGTAGCGGCGGAACATCTCGATGCCGTGGAAGGTCTCGCCGGCGAGACCCCAGCCCCGTTCTTGGTCGACCAGACCCGCGAGGGTGTACATCTGCGTGTCGAGGTCGGGGGAGACGTGGAGTCCATAGAAGTCTTCGTCGTCGCCGGTGTTCGAGATCACGGTCAGCCGCGCCGCATCGGCCACGCGGCTCAGGCCCCAGGAGAGCTTGGCGCCGCCCACGCCCCCGGCGAGGGCCGCAATCCGGAGCGCGCTCGGCTGTCTCTCGTCGATGTCGGGTCCGCCTTCGGCCGGGCGCCCTCGATAGGGCCGTCTCTTTGACAGGGCGCAATTCTAGCATACGTCTCCGCGGCACCGCCGGTCGGCATGTGCTGGAACTTCGCGAGGTATGGATATAGGCTACAGCCTGGATGCGGCCTGCCACGATTGCGAGAGCGGAGAATGCCAGATGAAGACGACCGACGGGATGGAAGACAAGTTCGACGAGGCCGAAAAAGGCTTGGACTGGCTGGAGAAGCTTGAGGCCTTGCAGGCCCGCTCCGCCTCCGACCGGGCCGCCTACGAGGTCGCGGAATATGTGATGAAGCTGCGGGCGGCAGTCACCGAGCTGGCCGGAGACCGCACCGGCGCAGAGCTGGCGGAGGCCGTGGGAGTGAAGACGGCGCTTCTGGTGGAGGAGCTACGGCGGGCAGGGGACGACGATTACTGGAATACAAGGATCCGCCCTGCCCTCCTCAAATCGGACTTCCCCCGGCCGTCCTAGCCGGTCCTTAGGCCGGCTGCCATGGGAGGCGGCGCCATGACCACCGACACCCGCCCCACCGTCTTCCAAGGACTCAACGTCCTCGACCTATCGCGAGGGTTCGCGGGCGCCCTGGCGACGATGGTCATGGCCGACAACGGCGCCGCCGTCGTCCGAGTCGAGCAGGCGGGCGCGCCCGACCCCCTCGCCGCGCTCCCCGGCTACCACCAGTGGCACCGGGGTAAGGAGCGGGTTGACCTCGACCTGCGCGACGCCGCCGGCCTGGCCCGCGCCGTCCAACTGGCATCCGAGGCCGACGTGCTGGTCGAGACCTTCCCGCCGGGAAAGGCGGAGCGCTTGGGCCTCGGCTACGAGTCCCTGTCGGCGGAGAACCCGGGCCTGGTGCACTGCTCGATAACCGGCTTCGGTGAGAGGGGTCGGTACGCGGGTTACAAGGACCACGAGGGCGTGGTGGCCGCGGCCGCCGGACGGATGCGGGAGTTCGGGCGCATGTTCGGCGTGGACCGCCCCGTCTTCTCCTCGGTACGGGTGGCGAGCTTCGGTGCGTCGCAGACGGCGCTGCAGGGCATCGCGGCGGCGCTGATCGTGCGTCACCGTAGCGGACGGGGCCAGCGCGTCTCCACGAGCCTCCTGCGCAGCCTCATCCCCTACGACATGGGCGGCTGGCTCGCGCTGCAGGTGGGGGACATGCGGACGCCCGGCGGCATGGGCACGACGCCGATGTTGGGCTACATGCCCGTCCGTACCAGGGATGGGCGGTGGATTCAATTCGCCAACTGGGCTCCCCACCTATTCTGGAACGAGCTCGACGCCGTCGGACTCGGCCACCTGAAGGAAGACCCGCGCTTCGCCAAGATGCCCAACGAGGCCGCCGAGGAGGACAAGGCCGCCTTCTGGGAGATGCTGCTCGGTGAGATGGGCCGGAAGGACTACGACGAGTGGATGCGCATCTTCCTCGAGCGCAGCGTCGGGGCCGACGGCTTCCGGGAGGGCGACGAGGGGATGGACCACCCCCAGGCGCGTCACAACGGGCACGTCTTCGCGCTGCACCATCCCGTGCTCGGTGAGACGGAGCAGCTTGGGCCGCTGGTGCGGTTCAGCGAGACGCCTTCGCGCATATCGGTTGAAGCAAACGCCGAGTGGAACTCCCGCCGAAACGGGGCTACGCCCGTCGGCGGGACGATGTCGGAGCATGCCCTGAGCGGATTCACCGTCCTGGAGCTTGCGGTCCAATACGCCGCCCCCTTCGGCCCGAGTCTGCTCGCCGACATGGGCGCGCGCATCATCAAGATCGAGCCGCTCGACGGCGACGCCATGCGTCTCATTCCCCCCATTGGGGTCAAGACCACGCAAGGCAAGGAGTCGATCGCGGTCGACCTGAAATCGCCGGAGGGTCAAGAGATCGTTCGCCGGCTCGCGGAGCGCGCCGACCTCGTCATGCACAACTACCGGCCCGGTGTTCCCGAGCGGCTGGGCATCGACTACGAGATGCTGCGCAAGGTGAATCCCGGCATCGTCTATCTCTACGCCGGCGCTTACGGCAGCGACGGCCCGTACTCGCACATGCCGGCCTACCACCCCATCGCGGGGGCCATCGCCGGCGGCGTGTCGCATCAGGCCGGTGCGGGAGTGCCGCCTCCGGCGGACGCCGACCTGAGCATGGAGGAGATCAAGGCCGCATCGCTCCGCCTTGCCAAGGCCAACGAGGGAAACCCGGACACGAACTCGGCGATGGTGGTGGGCACCGCGATGCTGCTCGGTCTGCTCGCCAAGGTGCGGCATGGCGTCGGGCAGGAGATGCTGACGACGATGCTCTGCGCCAATGGCTACGCCCTTAGCGAGCAGTGGATCCGCTACGAGGGCAAAACGGCGCGCCGGGAGCTCGACGCTGACCTGCTTGGACTCGACGCGCTCGACCGGCTATACGAGACGGCGGAGGGCTGGGTATTTCTGGGCTGCCTCGATCAGGAAGAGTGGGAGACCCTGTGCGCGGCGCTCGGCGAGCCCGTCCTCGCTGAGGACGGACGGTTCGCCTCGCCGGAGGCCCGCGCCGAACACGACGAGGCCCTCGCCGCCGCGCTCGCCGCCGTCTTCAAGCGCCGCGCCGCCGACGGGTGGGAGGCCGACCTTGCGCCGCTGGGCGTGGGCTGCGTACGCGCCGACCGGCACACCTTCGCCGAGTTTCTCGACGGCGACCCCCAGTCCCGCGACCTTGGCCTGATCGCGGACGTCGTCCACCCCGTCCTCGGCCCGCACTGGCGCCACGGCGCGACGGTCGAGCTCTCCGCGACGCGCCCCGCGCTGCGGGAGGCCAACGTCAACGGCCAGCACACCCGGGCCATCCTCGCCGAGATCGGCTACACCGAAGCGGAGACCGCGTCGCTCAAGGAACGCGGCATCGTCAACTACCCCGACTAGGCGGGGCTTTGGCCATGGTGAAAGCCTCCGGCTTCGTCGCACTCATTCTTGCGGCCTCGTTACTCGCCGCCGCGTGCGGCCCCGACGCGCCCGACCCCACCGCCGCTCCACCGCCGACCTCGACCGCGGCGCCAACCGTGACCGCCGCCGATACCGCCGCGCCCACGCCGATCCAAACTGCCCCTCCGCCCGCCCCCGCCGCGGCGCCGCTGCGCCCCCTGAACGTGGAGCGCGCCTTCCCAAACCTGGACTTTCGCGGTCTCACCAACCTGATGCAGCCCGGCGCCGGCGACGACCGGCTCTTCGTCACCCAGCAGTCCGGCCGTATCCTGGCCTTCCCCAACGACGAGGATGCGCGGGAGGCGGAGGCCTTCCTCGACCTCCGAGACCGGGTGAACGACGGGGGCTCGGAGGAAGGACTGCTCGGCTTGGCCTTCGATCCCCGTTATGACGAAAACGGGTACGTCTACGTCTACTACTCCGCTTCGGGACCGAGGCGATCGGTCATCTCCCGGTTCCAGGCAAACGCGGATGGCCGGGAAGCCGACGTTGAGAGCGAGTTGGTCATCATGGAGATCGACCAGCCCTACCGCAACCACAACGGCGGGCAGTTGGCGTTCGGCCCGGACGGCTTCCTCTACGTCGGCTTGGGAGACGGCGGCGCGGCCGGCGACCCGCAGGGCCACGGTCGAAACAGCGCGACGCTGCTGGGGTCGATTCTCCGCATCGACGTGTCAGGTTCCACCATCGAGACTCCCTACACGCTGCCGGCGGACAACCCGTTCGCCGGCGATCCTAACTCCCGGGGCGAGATCTGGGCCTACGGGCTTCGCAACCCTTGGCGCATTTCCTTCGACCGGGAGACCGGGCTTCTGTGGGCCGGCGACGTGGGTCAGAACAGGGTGGAAGAGGTGGACGTCATCGAGAAGGGCGGCGACTACGGCTGGAAGACGCTGGAAGGCTCCCGGTGCTTCTCGCCTGCCACGGGCTGCGACCCTGCCGGCACCGTTCTGCCTGTGTGGGAGTACCCCCTCGACCAGGGCAACTGTTCGGTGATCGGCGGCCACGTCTATCGCGGGGAGCGCGTGCCCTCGCTTGCCGGGGCGTATGTCTTTGGCGACTTCTGTTCGGGTCGGATCTGGGCGCTCCGCTACGACGGCGAACAGGTGACCGAGCATCTTCTGCTGGCCGACACGTCGCTGCGCATCGCCTCCTTCGGCGAGGACCGGGAGGGGGAGCTGTACGTGCTCTCTCAGAACGAGGGCATCTACCGGCTCCACCCTTAGCCAGGCCCGTTTCGATAGGGTTGGGGCGGCTATAATACCGGCCACCAGCGGCCCCGGTGCGCGGGTCTGACAGAAGGAGGGCGGCATGTACAAGGGCTACCGGGTCATCGACGCGGACTCCCACTATCACCGCATCCCCGACCTGCGCGATGAGTACATCGACCCCGAGTTCCGCGACCGCCTCCCCGAGACGCGCCCCGACGGCGTCACCATGGTCGACAACCGGGGTATGTCGACGGTGCAGTGGAAGCGGATGGACTACCTGAACGAGATGTGGGACACCGAGTACGGCGCCTACGCCGAGCGCGGCTTCGACCCCAAGTCGTACCTCATGGCGATGGAGGACCAGGGCGTCGACAAGATGGCGCTCTTCGGCGTACCTACCGTCGGCGCGTGGGGGCTCGACCCCGCCGTCGCCGACGCGATGGTGCGGGGCTTCAACCGCTGGGTCGCCGACTTCGTGGCCGACACCGAAGGCCGCGTCATCCCGATTGGCCAGATCGACCTCCGCAACGTCGACGCGGCCATCCGGGAGGTCGAGCGCTGCGTGAAGGAGTACGGATTCAAGGGGTTCTTCACGAACACACAGCCGCCGATCCCTGGCATCACCCTCGACAAGCCGTACTACGACCCGCTCTGGTCGACGTTGGAAGAGCTCGACGTGCCGCTCTGTCTGCATAACGTCGCCGGCGCCGGCCACGGGCAAATCGGGCAGGACCGGTTCGGCGATTGGGCCGCGCCGCGGGTGGCCTTCACCTTCCCCGTCGAGATGCAGGTGGCCTTCTTCCAGGTGCTGCTCGGCGGGATGTGCGAGCGGCATCCCAACCTGCGCGTCGTGGGCCTGGAGTCGGGCGCGGGCTGGCTGCCCTACATCCTGTGGTACTACGACGAGCTTTACGAGCGCTACCACGATTGCGACCTGCCGCCGATGAAGCTGAAGCCGAGCGAGTATTTCAGGCGCCAGTGCTTCCTCTCCGCCGAGCTTGAGGAGCCGACGCTCAAGTACGTCGTCGACTACATCGGCGCGGACAACATCGTCACCGCGTGCGACTTCCCTCATCCGGAGGGGCCGTACCCGGACGGCGTCCGCCACTTCGTCGACCGCAACGGCATCGACGCCGAGGCGAAGCGGAAGATTCTCTGCGACAACGGCCAGCGCCTCTACGGCGTGACGTAACCCAGCCCGAGGTAACACGTGATGGAGTACCGACCCTTTGGACAGACCGGCCTTGACGTCTCCGTGCTCGGATTCGGGTGCTGGGAGATGGGAGGCGGCTACGGCGACATCGAGACGGCCGAGGTCGCCGCGGCGGTCAACCGCGCCATCGACGTGGGAGTCAACTGCTTCGACACCGCGCCGGCCTACGGGCGGGGGCAGTCGGAGCGGTTCCTCGGCCAAGCGCTTGGAGCGCGGCGCAAGGACGTGCTCGTGGTCACCAAGTGCGGGGTCGGCTACCGTGACCGGCCCAAGTTCCGAGACAGCCGCCCCGACGCCATCTTCGCCTCCATCGACCAGAGTCTGCTGGATCTCGGCACCGACTACGTGGACGTGCTGCTGATCCACTGGCCCGACGTGACCACGCCGTTCGAGGAGACGATGGGCGCGCTCGACGAGGTGGTGCGGCAGGGCAAGGCGCGGTTTGTCGGCGTCTCCAACTTCACCAGGCAGCAGATGGAACGGTGCATGGAGACGCGGCGCATCGACGTGGTGCAGTGCGGCTACAACATGTTCGACCGCCGCATGGACCGGGACATCCTGCCCTTCTGCCTGGAGAACGGCATCGGCGTCATGGTCTATGGGCCGCTGGCCTTCGGCATGCTCACCGGCGCATTCACCCGCCAGACCACGTTCAAGACGGGTGAGGACTGGCGGGCCAACGAGAACATGCTGCCCGCGCTCTTCCTCCGCATGTTCGGCGAAGAGAATTTTCCTAAGAACGTCGCCGCCGCCGAGGAACTCGGCCCCATAGCGGCCGAGCGGGACAAGAAGCTGCCCCATCTGGCGCTGCGCTGGGTGCTCTCGCATCCCGCCGTCAGCGTCGCGCTGGCGGGGACGCGCAACGCGGCCGAGGTCGAGGACAACCTCGGCGCGCTCGATTGGTCGATCGGCGAGGCGGAGAAGGCGCGCATCGACGGCGTCTTCGCGCAGCACGGCATCGATACGTCGCCCAACCTGTGGATCGACAGCGAGTAGGGGCTAGACGGTGATGACGATCTTGCCGAAGTGGGCCGCCGACTCCAGGTAGCGGAGCGCGTCCCCGGCCTGCTCGAAGGGGTAGACGCGGTCGATGACCGGCCGCAGCTCGTTGACCTCGATGGCGCGGTTCATTGCCTCGAACATCTCGCGTGAGCCGACGGTGATGCCCAGCAGCCGGAGGCGGCGTGACAGCACCGGCATGGGGTCGACCTTGTGGGCGCCGCTAAGGATGCCGATGAGGCTGATCGCGCCCCCGATGCGGGTGGCGCGGAACGAGCGCTCCAACGTCCCCGCGCCCCCGACCTCGACGACGTGGTCGACGCCGCGCCCGCCGGTGAGTTCCCGCGCCCGGCGGTCCCACTCCGGCTCGCTCTCGTAGTTGATGGTGTGCGTGGCCCCGAGCTCGGCGGCGCGGGCGAGCTTAGCGTCGCTCTTCGAGGTGACGATGACACGGGCGCCGGTCATCACGCCGAACTGCAGGGCGAAGATGGAGACGCCGCCGGTGCCCTGGACGAGGATGGTGTCGCCTGCCTGGACTTGGTCGGCGACGAACATCCCGTTCCACGCGGTGACGGCGGCGCAGGGGAGCGTCGAGCCTTCCTCGAACGAGAGGTGCGGCGGCAGGTGGACGAGGCCTTCCTGGGAGAGGGTGACATATTCGGCGAGCATGCCGTCCATGCCGCCGCCGAGCGCGGTCGGCTCGTACTCGGGCCGGACCGGCCCGTCGAGCCATGCCTGGGTGAAGATGCCCGCCACGCGGTCGCCCTCCCGGACGCGGGTCACCCCCGCGCCGACCTCGGCGACCTCGCCCGCGCCGTCGGAGCACGGGATCAGCGGCAGCCGCAGCTTCCGCGCCGCCGCGTGCCGCACCGTATTCAGGTCGCGGTAGTTGAGCGAGACGGCCCGGACGCGGACCTTGACCTCTCCGGGCCCGGGCGGCGGGCTCGGCCGCTCGACCTCGCGCAGCCCGTCGATGTCGGTTCCCGTCTGTATCTCGTAGGCTCGCATGGCAGTCCCTCCACCGGTCGTCTCAGCGTGGGCCACGATTACGGTTCGCATCGCGGCCTCGGCCTACTAGACCTCTTCGATCAGGATTGTGTAGATCACGTCGCCAGCGACGTAGGCCGTAGCCGGATCGCGTGGCTCGATGCTATTCACCACCTCCATACCTTCCACGACCTCGCCGAACACGGAGTGGAATCCGTCGAGGTGCGGCAGTGGTGCGAACGTGATGAAGAATTGGCTTCCGTTCGTGTCAGGGCCAGCGTTCGCCATCGAAATGACGCCGGCCTTGTGCACCAGGTCGGGATGAAACTCGTCCTCGAAGGTGTAGCCGGGACCCCCACCTCCCCTACCGGTGGGATCGCCACCCTGGGCCACGAATCCCGGAATCACCCGGTGGAACGTCACGCCGTTGTAGAAGCCATTGCGAGCGAGGAAGACGAAGTTGTTGACCGTGCGCGGGACTTGGTCGTCGAACAAACGCAGGCGGAACTCGCCGCGTTCGGTGATGAACGTAGCGTAGTAGTCCTTGCTAACGTCGATGATCAGATCCGGAGGGCTCCCGTAGGCCCTGGGCCCCGGCGTAGGGCTTGGTGGCGGTGTCACAGTAGGCGTCGCGGTGACGATGACCACTATCGGCGTTGGCGTCGGCCGCGGGGTCGGCGTAGGGCTTGGTGGCGGTGTCACTGTAGGTGTCGCGGTGACGATGACCACTATCGGCGTTGGCGTCGGCCGTGGGGTCGGCGTAGGGCTTGGTGGCGGAGTTACTGTAGGCGTCGCCGTGACAACAACCACTAGTGGCGTGGGCGTCACGACGCTGCCAGGCGAACAGGCCCCGATGACGAGAATCAGTGCCGTCAAGGCAACTAGGGTGACGAGCCGCAATGTTCCCTCCGCCGGTCGTCTCGGCACGGGCCACGATAGCACGCGCTACCGCACCTCCGGCACGTAGTCCATGCCGATGTGCTTTTCGGCTTCGAGGCGGCGGTAGTCGGAGGGGGAGACGCCGAGGAGCTCGCGGTAGACGTAGGGGTTGTGCTCGCCGAGCAGGGGCGGCGGTGTGTCGAAGCGCAGCGGCGTCTTGGAGAGCTTGAAGGTGTGGCCGGGGTAGCGGTGGGTGCCGCAGTCCTCTTGCGTCTTCTCGTGGAAGAAGCCGCGGGCGGCGAGGTGGGGATCCTCGTAGAGGTCGGCCTCGTTGGCGACCATCGAGGCGGGGACGCCGTGGGCCTGGAGTTGGTTCATCGCGGCCCGGGAGGCGCGCTGCGAGGTCCACGCGCCGATGATTTCGTCGAGCGCGGTGTGGTTGACCTGCCGCGCGGCGGCGTCCTCGAACCGAGGGTCCTCCATGAGGTCGGGGCGGCCGATGGCGTGGCAGAGGCCGTCCCATTCCCGGTCGGAGCCGACGCTGAGCGCGACCCAACGGTCCTCGCCGGCGCAGGGATAGGCGTTCTGCGGTGCGCGGACCGGGTCGCGGTTCCCCAGGGGGGTCTGAGCGCGCCCGTTCATGGCGGCGTCCATGAGCGGCGCGCCGATCATGGTCATCAGGTGCTCGACCTGGGAGACCTCGACGAAGCGCCCGACGCCACGCTCGTCGCGCTCATAGAGCGCCATGAGCGTGGCGTAGACCGCGGCCATCCCGCTGGTGGTGTCCATGTGGTTGCTGTTGCCGCTAGTGGTGACGTCGCTGTCATCGTAGCCGCGCAGCGAGAGGGCGCCGGAGATGGCCTCGCCGTTGGGGCCGAAGCCCACGTAGTCGCGGTAGGGGCCGCTCAGCCCGTGGATCGGCATGGTGACGTAGACCATCGCCGGGTTGATGCGGTGGACTGTCTCCCAGTCGAGGCTGAAGCGCTGTAGGAGGCCCACCGTGTTGTTCTCGATCAGCACGTCGCAGACCCGAACGAGGTCGTGGACGATCTCGACGCCCTCGGGGCGCGTCATGTCCACCGTCATCGACTTCTTGTTGCGGCCCAGGCCGTTGAACATGCCGTGCTTGTTCCACGGGCGCTTGCCGGGTTCGTGGCCGGCGTACATGCCGCCGAGGTAGCCGAGGTTCAGCACCTCCTCCTTGGTCTTGGGCCAGGGGACGAAGCCGCGCGTGTTGGTGATGTGGTGCTGGAGCGACTCGACGCGGATGATCTCCGCGCCGAGGTCTCCGAGGTGCGTCGCCGCGTAGGGCCCGGCCCAGATGAGCGTCAGGTCCAGGACGCGGATGTGCGACAGTGGCAGCCCGGTGGTGCTCATACGACCCCCGCCGAGCGGAGCTGCCCGATTTCGAGCTTGGTCATGCCGAGCCGTCCCGAGTAGACCTCCTCGTTGTGCTCACCAAGCAGGGGCGCGGTGCGCTTCAGCTCGAAGCCGCCGCAGTCGACGAAGAGCGAGGCGCCGGGGTAGGGGAGGCGGCCGGCCTTGGAGTGGTCGGCCTCGACGAAGTAACCCCGCGCCTCCAGGTGCGGATCGTTGAGCGCGTCCACCGTCGAATTGATCGCCGAGCCCGCGATGCGGTGCTCCTGCGCTTGTTCCATCGCTTCTTGTTTCCCGTTCTCGGCGAGCCAGGTAAAGAGATAGAGGTCCAGCTCATCCTTGATCTCGGGCCTAGAGAAGACCATCGGATCTTGGAACCGTGGGTCGTCCTTGAGCTCGGGCTTGCCGAGCAGGTCGACGTAACGCGTCCAGCGGGCCGGCGGTGCCACCGTCATGCAGACGTAGCCGTCGGCGCAGGGATAGAAGCCGACGGGAAGGGCGGCGGGGAGCATGACGTCGCGGACGGCCATGTCGCCGGTGTACTGGTAGCCGATGAGCGCCGTCATGCGGCGGTCGGCGCTGCCGACGGAGATTTCGGCGATGGCGAGGTCGATGGCCTGGCCCTCCCCGGTGCGGCGTTGGTGCATCGCCGCCGCGACGATCGCCGCCGAGGCGCCGGAGCCGGCCTGTCCTTGCATCAGGAGGTCGGCGCTCTTGAGCGGCGGGCTATCAAGCTGGCCGCTGCCGTTCATCTGGCCTGAGAAGGCGTACATCGTCATGTCGACGGCCTTCCAATCGCGGTACGGGCCGGTCTGGCCGAAGTTGCTGATCGAGCAGAGCACGATGCCGGGGTTGACGGCGGCGAGGTCGTCGTAGGTGAAGCCGTGGCGCTCCTTCACCGACGGTGAAAAATTCTCCACGACCACGTCGGCGTCCCGGACGAGGTCGTAGAGGATGGCCCGGCCGGTGTCGGTGGTGAAATCGAGCGTGATCGACTTCTTGTTGGTGTTGAGGTGCAGAAAGAGGCCCGACTTCTCGCGGTGAGGGATGTCGCCGGGGAAGGGGCCGTAGGCGCGGGCGGGGTCGCCGGTGCCGGGGCGCTCGACCTTGAGCACGTCGGCGCCGTAGTCGGCGAGCATCTTGGTGCAATACGGCCCGGCGGTATGCCAGGTGAGGTCGAGGACGCTGAGACCCGCGATTGGTTGCACCGCGAGCCGGCCCTAGACTTCCCGGACGGGGCGGGTGATCGAGAGGGTGCCGCCGTAGTGATAGAGGCTGCGCCCCGCGTCGGCGCCCACGACGAAGATGTCGAATGCGTCGGGGCTGCGGAAGAGGGAGACCTCGGTGTCGGGCGTGTCCCACAGCCACTGGAGGTGGGGGTGCGCCACGGCGAAGCCCTGCTTCGGCTTGTTGAGCATGAGCTTGTGAAAGCTCATCCGCGAGCCGTCGAAGAGCGCCTGCTTGACGTCGTTGAGCGACCATCCGGCGTCGTTGAAGGCCTTGGCGTGGTCGGGGCAGAGGAGAATGAGGTTGTGGGAGTCGCCGTGGAACGGGCCGGGGCCGCCCTTGTCCGGACTGCTGATCAGCCAGTAGCCGCTGCACACCTGCGCCGCGTTGTTGATGGCGGTGCAGAACGTCTCGACGAGGAGGTCGGG
Source organism: Dehalococcoidia bacterium (assembly GCA_034421515.1). Classification (GTDB taxonomy): domain Bacteria; phylum Chloroflexota; class Dehalococcoidia; order SHYB01; family SHYB01; genus DAOUKH01. The sequence goes on along the minus strand of DAOUKH010000004.1, from coordinate 8,992 downwards.
GTCGTGGTTCTGGAAGTCGAAGAGCTCGCAGACGCCGTAGGGCGCGTTGACGGTGACGGTGGACTGGCCCTCGGCGTAGCCCTTCTCGACGCGGTAGGGGCGCCAGGGGTTGGCGGCCTCGTTCTCGGCGACGCAGGCGCTGAACTTCATCGCGCTGCCGATGGTGTCCATGTCGCTGACGCCGGGGTAGGAGAGGCCGACGTTCATCATGATGAGGCGCAGGCTGCGTCCGATGGCGACGTTCACGCTGGAGACCGATCCCGGCCCCAGGGCGCAGACGCCGCTGTTCATGCCGATGCGATCGGCGACGGGGCCACTGACCATGACGATGGGGGCCTGGGGGCCGGTGGACATGGCGAAGGTGCGGAGGCCGATGGCGGGGTCGAGGATGCACTCGGCCATGGCGAGCACGACGGGCATGGCGTCTGGCTTGCAGCCGGCCATCACCGCGTTGGCGGCGATCTTCTCGACCGTCCCGATGCCGAAGCCCGGCTCGAAGATGCCGACGACCTCGTCGGCGGGGCGGCCCGACGCGGCCACGAAGGCGGCGACCTTCTCCGGCGCCGGGGCGACCAGCGGCAGACCGTCGCTCCAGCCGGCGTCGATGAAAGCCGCGTTCATCGCCTCCCACGCGCCGAGCAGGTCGGCGCCCTCGTAGGTCATCTCGCGACCGGCGAACTCGGTGATGTGCTCGAACGAGGGCGCGGCGGCGATGGGCTCGGGGTCCTTGGTCAGCGCCTCGACGACGGCCGGCATGGAGCCGTCGACCATGGTGCGGATCAGGCCGGCGTCTTCGTTGGTGAAGGGGTGGGGCGCCTCGGCGATGCGGAGCTCGGGCACGCCGAAGACGTTGGCGCTCCAGTGGGCGTCCTCGACGAAACGCTTCGCCGTCCACGCCACGGTGGGGACGCCCCGTCGTTCCAGCTCGGCCATATCACGTATGAGCCAGGAGGTGCAGCTGCCTCAGTCGGCGGTCGTGCCGACGGCGGCGTCGACACGGGACGCGGTGTCGTCGAGCAGGTCGGCGGAGGCGCGGCGCATGTGGGTGCCCTGGTCGCCGAAGACGTCGACGAACGCCGCCGTCGGGTAGAGGCGCTCCAACTGCTCCCGCGTGCGGGCCAGGGCGACCTCGCCGCCGGCCTTGGCGTTCCAGTAGAGGGCCACCCGCTTGCCGTCGAGGGTGGACGGCCGCTTGGCGGGGCTGAACCGCTCCGCCGCGATCGTGTTGGCCTGCGCTTCGGCCACGGGGTTGATGATGGTCAGCTTAGCCATTGCCCGGCGCGGCCTCCAGCTTGACTTCCGTGATTGCGGGGTCTTGGCGTTCCAGCGCCTCCTGCATGAGCGCGCGGAGGTCGTCGGGCTCGAGGACGCAGTCCTGGCACTCCTCGTTGACGCCGGGCCGGTAGCGCACCGTCAGGGTGGCGCCCTCGACGGAAACCAGCTCGACGGCGCCGCCGTCGGGCTCCACCATCCGGCTGAAGTGCCGGACCACCAGCTCGGCTCCCTTGGACACGCGGACCTCCCGGGGCCCCGAACCCCAAGGAGGGCGAGGCCGACGCCATTATACGGATAGGCCCCCGCTCCGCCAGCGCTTGACCCGCATCGGCCCGCTTCCTACACTCGCCGGGCGCCGCGGCGCTTGGGGGGACGGATGGGCGTGCTCGAAGAGAAGCGGATCGTTGTCACCGGCTCGGGGCAGGGCTTGGGCCGGGCCTACGCGATGGCGATGGCGCGCGAGGGCGCGAAACTGGTGATCAACGACGTCGAGGCCGACGCCGCCGAGCAGACCGTCGCCGACATCGCCGCGGAGGGCGGGGCCGCCGTCATCAACACGGACGACGTCTCGGACTACCAGGCGGCGAAGCGGATCATCGAGAGCTGCGTGGAGGCCTACGGCGGCATCGACACCCTGGTGAACAACGCCGGGGTCGGCTACGTGCGGCAGATCTTCGAGTCGACCGAAGAGGACTTCGACCACATCATCGGCATCAACCTGAAGGGGACGTTCAACTGCGCCCGCCACGCCGTCGACCGGATGATCGAGCAGGAGCGCGGCGTGATCCTGAACGTGTCGTCGGGGGCCGCCGGCGGGGTGCAGGGGCGGTCGTTCTACTCGGCGACCAAGGGCGGCGTCTCGGCCTTCACCTACAGCTGGGCGTTGGAGCTGGCGCAGCACAACATCCGGGTCAACGCCATCGCGCCGTATGCCCGGACCAGGCGCACGGTGGGGACGTTCACGGCGATGGCGGGCAACCTCGACGCGCTGCCCAAGCCGGACGACATCGCGCCCATCGCGGTCTTCCTCGCCAGCGACGATGCGGCCTACGTCAATGGGCAGGTCGTGGGGCTTGCGGGCGAGACGCTGAGCATTCACTCGCACCCGCGCTCGATACGGCCTATTGTCCAGAAGGGCGGGTGGACCGCCGAGGAGATACGGGACGCCTTCGCGCAGCACCTCAAGCCGCACCTCGAACCTGTCGGGGGCGTGGCCGGCGGCTACCGCTACTACGACGGCGTCGGCGTGTGACCAAGGAGCAAGGACGATGACCTCGACCGACGAGGTGATGCGGTACGAGAAGCGCGGCAGCACGGCGTGGCTGACGATGAACCGTCCGCGTTCCATGAACGCGTTCAACACGGAGCTTCGGAACGGTTTGGTCGAGGCCATCGAACGGGCGACGGCCGACCCCGACGTGCTGTGCATCGTGCTGACCGGCGAGGGCGGCCGCGCCTTCTCGGCGGGCGCCGACCTGAAGGAGATGGCGAACCGCGACGCCAGCAAGAGTCCCCCGCCCTTGCCCAAGGCGGCGACGAGCTTCTTCACCACCGTGGCCGACTGCCCGAAGCCGATCATCGCGGCCATCGACGGCTACTGTATCGCGGCGGGGCTGGAGGTGGCGCTGCTCTGTGACATCCGCGTGGCGACGGAGCAGTCGACCTTCGGCCTGCCGGAGGCGCGGCGCAGCCTGATGCCTGATCCGGGCCTGACCGAGCTGGTGCGGCTGATCCCGTTCGGCGAGGCGATGAAGATCCTGCTCACGGCGCGTCCCATCACCGCGCGGCGGGCCTACGAGATCGGGCTCATTCAAACCATCGTGCCCGACCGCGACGCGGTGATGGCGGAGGCGAAGGAGATCGCGGCGGATATCGCCCTCGGCGCGCCGCTTGCCGTGGAGGCGTACAAGCAGATCGCGAAGGCGGGCCGCTCGATGCCGCCGGAGCAGGCCGCAAAGGTGCGCGCCGGCTATTGGGCCGCTCTGGCCGACACCGAGGACCGCCGCGAAGGCCCTCGCGCCTTCGCCGAGAAGCGCCCGCCCGTCTGGAAGCGCCGGTAGTCCTCGCCTCCGCCCGCGAGCGCCTCACTCACACCGGGGCAATTCGCTCTGTCTCCTACGCGTCCGCAGGGCATTGAGCGTGTCTCCCGGCCTCAAACATATGTTCTGAGTTGATGTTATCGCTCGGGCGGGGGTGTGTCAAGGGGGCGGTGGCGGGCGTTGATGGGCGGCGGCGGTTGTGAGGGGGAAGGGCGCCCTGCGGGCGCCCGCGCGCCTAGCGGCGCGCGCCCTCTCTCAAATCTCCCCCAGAGGGGGAGAGGTTTGCGGAATGGGGCGGCGGGCTGCGTTGACGTTGGCGCACCGCTCCCGGCTCCCCGCGCCTGCGGCGCGTGCCCTCTCTCAATCTCCCCAGAGGGGGAGAGGCTTAAGGTGCGGGAGAGGGGGAGGACCACCCCGCCCCGGCCCTCTCTCAGTCTCTCCCAGAGGGAGAGAGGTTTAAGGTACTCCCCCTTCGGGGGAGGGTTAAGGTGATGCCCCGCCCCAGAGAAGGGGGTGGCGGGGGTTGATTAGCGGTGGCGGTGGGCGGGGAAGGACGACCACAGGGTCGCCCCTACGTGTTCGCGTTCGTGGGGGCTACCAGGGTTCGAGGGCTGCTTTGAAGCGGCGGAGGGCGTCGAGGTGGGCGTCCACGCCTTGGAGGCCGGCGCCCATGGTGTTGAGGGCGAAGTGGGTGAGGCCGAGCTCCTTCCAGAGTTGGCCGCGGGCGGCGGCTTCTTCCGGGGACTGCTTGATGATGGCTTCGGAGGTCTCGAGACCGATGGAGTTGGGGTCGCGGCCGGCTCGCTCCGCGGCGGCGTGGACTTTCTTCAGGCCCTCGGCGACCTGCTTGGGGCCCATGTTGGGGAACCAGCCGTCGCCGATGCGGCCGACGCGGTCGAGCAGGGGGTCGGAGCGCCCGCCGAACCAGATGGGGATGGGGCGCTGCACCGGCATGGGATTCAGACCCATCTCCGGAATCGTGTGCCACTTGCCTTCGTAGCTTACCGACTCCTTCGTCCAGAGCTGGCGCATGACTTCGATCTGTTCTTCGCTACGCTTGCCGCGGTCGCGCCAGTTCATGCCAAGGGCGTCGTATTCGAGGTGGTTCCAGCCGATGCCGACGCCGAGCCGCAAGCGTCCGCCGCTGAGGACGTCGACGGCCGCCGCCTGCTTGGCGACGAGGGCGGCCTGCCGCTGCGCCAGGATGATCACGCCGCTGACGAGGCCGACGCGCTTGGTGACGTGGGCGAGGTAGCCGAAGAGGACGAAGGGCTCGTGGAACATGCTGTCGAGGGTGTAGGCGGGCGGCCCGCCGCGGAGGGGCTTCCAGTCGGGGCGGTTGGTCATGTCGGCGCCGAGGACGTGGTCGTAGGCGAGGATGTAGTCGAAGCCCATTTCCTCGACCGCGACGGCGTAGGCCTCGACGGCCTTGGGGTCAGCGGATATCTCGGTCTGCGGGAAGACGGCGCCGACTTGCAGCAACGGAGGGCCTCCTGGGCGGGGTGGTGCGCTAGGGATTCTACGCGGGGCGGCAAGGGGCGCTAGCGGCGGGTTTCCCTATTCAGGGCCGAGAAAAGAGCAGCGCCCTGCGGGCGCTCGCGCGCCTGACGGCGCGCGCCCTCTCTCAAATCTCCCCCAGAGGGGGAGAGGCCGGAGGGCGGGCGATTCATGGGCCGCGCCTAGGGGAGGGGTTGGCGGCGGGCAGGAGGGGCGACCACAAGGGTCGCCCCTACGTGGATTCCCGTGTTCGGGAGAATGAAGTTTAGGGCGAGCGCTAGGAGGCCTTGCGCCATTGGGGGAGGGAGATGTCTTCGGCGACGTCTTCGAAGGTGACCTCGACGGGCATGCCGATGGCGACGTCGGCGGGGTCGACGTCCATGAGGCGGCCGACCATGTAGACCTCGCCCTCGTCGAGCTTGATAACGCCGACGGGCAGGGGGACTTTGTCGGCGAAGAAGGGCAGCACTGGGTGGTGGGCGATGGTGTAGCTGTAGACGGTGCCCTTGCCGCTCATCTTCTCCCACTCGAAATTCATCGAGTGGCATTCGGGGCAGGCGGGCCGGGGATAGTAGCGGATCGCGGGGCAGTCGGAGCACTTCTGCAGGCGCAGCTCGTGGGCCTTGCAGTACTCCCAGAAGCGGTAGTTGTCCCACGAAGGCTGGGGCAGGGGCAGCCCGGCGTAGGGCGAGAAGGTGGTGTTGGGGGTGCTCTGGGTCATGTCGGTCGCTCCGTTGGTCTAGTCGCTCCGCAGGATGAATGCGCCGCAGGGGTCGCTTAGGGCCTCGATGACGACCACCGCCCGCGCGTCGGGCACCTGGGAGGTGGACGTTCCGCGAATCTGGCGCGCCGCCTCGACGACGTTGTTGAAGCCGTGGATGAAGGCCTCCGAGTGCTGGCCGCCGTGGGTGTTCACCGGAAGGCGCCCGCCGGGGGCGATCAGGGCCCCGCCCTCGGTGAAGTCGCCGCCCTCGCCGCGTCCGCAGAAGCCGAGGTCCTCGATGGAGAGAATCACGAACGAGGTGAAGTGGTCGTAGGCCATCAGCGCCGCTATCTGGTCGTGGGTGAAGTCGGACTGGGCGAAGAGGCGCTCGCCGAGGCGGGGGCCGGTGGTGTCGCGGTCCCACCGCCCTTTGTGGAACCACTCGGTGAGCTGGTAGTGGGCGGGCTGGTTGCTCTGGGTGTAGGCGTGGAAGTAGGCGGGCGGGTTCGGGGCGTCCTTGGCGTAGTCGGCGCGGGAGACGACGACGGCGCAGGCGCCGTCGGTCTCGATGCAGCAGTCGAGGAGGCGCAGGGGAGAGGAGATCATCCGCGAGTTGTTGTGGTCTTCGAGCGTGATGGGCGCGCGCATGACGGCGTTGGGGTTGCGCGACCCGTGGGTGCGGAGGGCGACGGCGACGTTGCCGAGGTGGTCCTCGGTCCAGCCGTAGTCGTGCATGTAGCGGGTGGTGATGGCGGCGGCCTCCTGCACCGGGCTCTGGAGGCCGAAGGGGACGTGGTACTGCCAGCCGTTGAGGATGCGGGGCTCGACCTTCTCCCAGGGGCGGCCGCCCTCGTTGGTGCCTGGGCCGAAGACCGACTTGCGCCCCCGTGCCCGCGACCGGAAGGCGACGAGGTGATTGCACTGCCCGGCGGCCACTCCGAGAGCGCCGTGGGCGAGGGTCGAGGCGTAGGAGCCGCCGCCGTGGGGCTGCGAGACGTAGTAGCTGATATTCCCCAGCCCGAGAAGCTGGTGCATGTAATTGTTAAAACCCTCGTACTGGAGGTTGAACGTGGAAAGGCCGTCAATGTCCTCGGGCTTGAGGCCGGCGTCGTCGATGGCCTTGAAGATGGCCTCGGCGGCCATGTCCCACTCGGAGCGGTTCAGGCCGCGCGAGTACTCGGTCTGGCCGATGCCGGTGATCGCGGCCTTGTCCTGCCACCACAGCTTCGACATGAAGCGCCTCTAGTCTCCTCGTAGGATGAACGCGCCGGTGGGGTCGCTGCTGGCCGCGGAGACGACGACCGATTTCGCGCCGGGCACCTGCGTGGTCGACGTGCCGCGGATCTGGCGGACGCCCTCGGTCACGTTGTTGAAGCCGTGGATGAAGGCTTCGGAGTGCTGGCCGCCGTGGGTGTTCACCGGCAGCCGCCCGTCCGGGCCTTCGAGCGCGCCGTTCTCGGAAAAGGCGCCGGCCTCGCCGCGTTCGCAGAAGCCGAGGTCTTCCAGCGCCAGGAGCACCATCGGCGTGAAGTGGTCGTAGAGCATGGCGGCGTCAATGTCGCCGGGCTTGAAGTCGGAGTGCTCGAAGAGGCGGCGGCCGAGCTCGAGGGCCATGTCGTCGCGGTCCCAGCGCCACCACTCGGTTAGGTGGTAGTGCGCCGGCTGGGTGTGTTGGGCGACGGCGTGAATGACGGCCGGCTGGTGGCGCATGTTGCGGGCCTCGTCGGCGCGGGAGACGACGACGGCCACTGCGCCGTCGGTCTCGATACAGCAGTCGAGCAGCCGGATGGGGTCGGCGATCATGCGGGACTCGTGGTGCTCCTCGCGGGTGATGGGGCCGCGGCGGCCCATCACGGAGAGCGGGTTGGCCACGGCGTGTTTCCTTAAGGCGACGGAGACGTTGGCGAAGTGGTCTTCGGTGATGCCGTAGTCATGCATGTAGCGCTGGGCGATGCAGGCCATCTCCTGCACGGGGTTCATCAGGCCGAAGGGCCGGAAGTACTGCATGGTGCCGGGGATGCGGGCCTCGACCTTCTCCCAAGGGCGGCCTCCCTGGTCGCCGCCGGGGCCGAAGACGGACTTGCGGCCGCGGGCGCGGGAGCGGAAGGCGATGACGTGGTTGCAGAGGCCGGTGGCGATGCCCATCGCCGCCGAGAGGATGACGCCGCCGTAGGAGCCGCCGCCATGGGGCTGGTCGGCGTAGTAGGTGATCTCGCCGAGGCCGACGGTGGCGTGGACGACGTTCTCCCACTCGTCCTGCATGTGGTAGCGGGACATGCCGTCGATGTCCTCCGGCTTGAGGCCGGCGTCGTCGATGGCCTTGAGGATGGCCTCCGCGGTCATGTCCATGACGCTGCGGTTGAGCCCTTGGGAGAACTCGGTCTGGCCGATGCCGGTGATGGCGGCGACGTCTTGCAGAGGGGTCTTGGCCATAGTTGGTCTGCCGGCCCGGGCGGAATCCGTGGCGGGGAAGCGCCTAGATGACGCCGCGCTCGCGGAAGCCTTCGATGTCTCCCCAATCGTAGCCGTTGGCAAGGAGGACCTCTTCGGTGTGCTCGCCGAACTCGGGGGCGGAGCGGCGGGCGTAGCCGGGGGTCTCGCTGAGGGCGACGGGCACGCCGACCTCGGTGATCTCGCCGAGCTCGGGGTGCGGCACCTGGGTGATGTAGCCGTTCTCCAGCACCTGGGGGTCGTGCTCGAGCTGGGGGTAGTCCTGGACCGGTGCGCTCGATATCTGGCGCGCCGCGAACTCCTTGAGCCAGTGGTCGCGGGGCTTGGTGAGGAAGATCTTGTCGAGGATGCCGATGAGCTCCTCGGAGCTGAGCTGCCGCATGAAGTGGCTCTCGAAGCGGCGCTCGTTTTCCAGGTGCTCGATGCCCATGACCTTGGTGAAGTCGCTCCAGTAGCGGTCGGACTGGGGGCAGCCGATGGCGAGCCACTTGTCGTCGCCGCACTTGTAGATGTTCCAGAGAGCGTTCTGCGTGGTCTCGCGCGAGGGGTTGTTGGGCATGTCGCCGTTGAGGAGGTAGCCGTTGAGGGCGAGGGCCTGCAGCATCACCACCGCGCCGAGCTGCGATGTCTGGACGTGCTGTCCCAGGCCGAAGCGCTCCCGTGCGATGATCCCGAGGAGGACGCCGTAGGCCAAGACGACCGCGCCGGTCTGGTCGGCCTGGCCGCCGGCGACGCGGTAGGCGAGGTTGCCGTCGTCGTCGTGGCTCATCAGCCACATGTGGCCGCTGCGGGCGGAGCCGAGGATGTCCATGACGCCGAGGTGGGCGTCGGGGCCCTTCGGTCCCAGCCCGTTCGCCGAGCCGTAGACGATGCGGGGGTTGATCTTGCGCACCGTCTCGTAGTCGACGCAGAGCTTCTCGACGACTCCTTTGCGGAAATTCTGGGTGACGACGTCGGCGTTCTCGACGAGGCGGTAGAAGATGTCGCGCCCCTCCTGGGACTTCAGATTGAGCGTCATGGACCGCTT
>DAOUKH010000003.1:0-130929 GCA_034421515.1 Dehalococcoidia bacterium | reverse complement strand
TTTTTTTGAAATGAGCGCGCCACGAAGGCGCGGGAGGTGGAGCCGAACCATGAGTCTGATCGAACGGGTTGTCGCGGGAGCGGGACGCGCGGCTGGCGGAGTCGGCCCGGCCGCGGCAGTTTGGCGGCTTCACGCTGCGGGGGTTCGTGTCGGACGCGGAGCGGGCTGAGGCGCCGCTGTGGCGGGTGCGGGCCGGGGATGTGATCCGCTTCGACGACCTGGTGCCGGCAGCGGTCGATCTCGACCGGGTCACGCTGGACGGGCTGCGGACGTTCTACGTGGTGGAGACGGAGTACCGGCAGCGGGACAACACACTGCGGGTGCGGCCCGACGCGCCGTCGCGGACGCTGCCGCGCATCTTGCAGCGGGCAGGGATTGGAGGCTAGGCGATGCTCATGGATGTGCTCATCAACCTCGGGTCGGCGCTGGGCGGAGCGGCGGCGGGCGGGGCCGGGGTCCAGCTCGCGCGGCGCAGCCAGGAGGGGTCGACGTCGTACGTGCGGCTGAGCGCGGAGGACAGCGACCGGATCGAGAAACTAGAGGCGCTGATCGAGCGTCTGGTGGCGTTGGAACAATCGACGCACGAGATGCTGGGGGCGCTGCACGCGGAGGTGTCGTCGGTGCGCCGCGATCTGGCGTGGCAGCGCGGATACGAGAGCGCGCTGCGGGACGGCGGCGCTGACCGAAGCGAGGGCGGCAGTCTTCGATGAGCCGTTGGCGGTTGGCGCGGGGCCCCTCATCTCAATCTTCTCCCGTGGGAGAAGAGGTCTCCGGAGGGGCCCGCCCTCAGTCCCTCCCATAAAGGGAGGGAGGTTTAAGGGGGCGTGGCAATGTGCTAGCATATTGTTAGCATTCGTATTGAGGTGCGTCATGGGGACGGTCTATGTGCGGCGGTTGGATGACGACGTGGTGGGACGGCTCAAGCGCCGCGCCGCCGGGAACAATCGTTCCCTGGAGAGCGAGGCCCGCCACATTCTGGAGCAGGCCGCCGAGGACGGGATGGCGGAGAAGACGCAGACGTTTGCGGCGTTGGCGAAACGCCTGCGCGGAAGGACCGGCCACGTTCGTCAGACTCCTGCGGAGGTCCTAATCCGGGAAGACCGCGATAGCGGGCATGGGCCTGCCTGATGCGGTTGGTGGTGGACGCCAGCGTCGCCGTCAAGTGGCTGGTGGAAGAAGAGGACTCCGACGCGGCGGACCGCTTGCTCGACGGCAGCCACGAGCTCTTCGCCCCGGGGCTGATGGCGTCGGAGGTCGGCAATGCGCTCTGGCGCAAAGTCCGCATGGGCGAGTTGGAGCGAAGCCATGCGGGCGCGTTGGCCGCCGCCATTCCAGAGATGGCGGTCCGATGGATGCGCGACGACGAGGTAGGCCCCGACGCGGTCCGTCTGTCTCTTGCCCTGGACCGGCCCGTCTATGACTGCGTCTATCTTGCCTTGGCGCACCGGTTGGGAGCGACCTTGGTCACGGCGGACATCCGTTTCGTCAACGCGTTGGCGGTGACGGAGCATGGGGCTGCGGTGATTGCGCTGACGGGCGTCGATCTGGCCTAGCGCGCGGCTAGGGGACGGGCGACAACAAGGGTCGCCCCTACAGCGATTCTCGCCCTCGTGGGAATGTTCGGCGTAAGGGGGAGCGCGATTCGCGAATAGCCCCTACAGGGGAGGGCGCCGGCGGTTGGCGCGGGGCCCCTCATCTCAATCTTCTCCCGGAGGAGGGAGAAGAGGTAAGACCGCCGCGCCACGTCCCCGGCCCGCCCTCAGTCCCTCCCAGAGGGAGGGAGGTTTAAGAGGCGGCCCTTACGGCGAAGAGGTGCCGAGGTAGACGAGGATGCCGGCGCCGATGGCGGCGAGGACGATGGCGAGGGCGCAGCCGCAGCCGAAGCTGACGCGGTCGGCGAGGCCCTTGCGGGCGCCGTCTTTCACTTCGCTCCCTCAGCCGCCTCCGTTGCCCCCGGCGGGGCGGTTAGGCCGGTTCGAAGAGGGGGATGGAGACGTCGTCGTTGATGTCGCGGAAGGTGACCTTGACCTTCTGGCCGATCTTGAGCTTGAAGGGATCGTCGACGTTGACGATGTTGCTGAAGATCTGGACGCCGGGGCCGTCGAGGGTGATGTAGCCAATGGCGTAGGGGACGTCGTCGGCCCAGGCTCGGGACTTGTTCTGGTTGACGACGGAGAAGGTGTAGATCTCGCCGGTGCCCGGGGCCTTCTCGAAGGTGACTTTGTCACGCTTCCAGCAGAGGGGGCAGACGCTCTGGGGCGGGAAGAAGCTCACGTCGCAATCGCTATCGCTGCACCTGGGGATGAGGAGCTCGTGGTTCTTGCAGCCGTCCCAAAACGGCTTGGAGTCGGTGTCGGCGGTGGGGATCGGCTTCAGGTATTCGGTGGTCATGATTAGACTCCCAGGATCAGGGTCTCGGAGGCGTGCCGCGAGCCGAGCATGCCGCCGGTGCCGTGGGCGATGGATATCTTGGGATCGCCGGGGACCTGGCGCTCCGTGCCCGCGTAGTCCTGCCGCAGCTGCTTGACCGCCTCGATGATGAGGAAGAGGCCGCGCATGCCGGGGTGGTTGGAGGAGAGGCCGCCGCCATCGGTGTTCATGGGCATGTCGCCGTCGATGGCGAGGCGGTTTCCCTCGACGAAAGCGCCGCCCTCGCCCTTGGCGCAGAAGCCGAGGTCTTCGAGGGCGGTGAGGACGGTGATGGTGAAGGAGTCGTAGATCATGGCGTGGTCGATGTCGCTGTGGGTGACGCCGGCCTGTGCGAAGGCGGTCTTGCCGGACTGCGCCGCGCCGGTGGTGACCCAGTCGCGCTTGCCGTTGGCGAGGTGGGCGTAGCCCTCGCCCTCGCCGAGCACCCAGACGGGCTTCTTCTTGATGGAGCGGGCGAGCTCGGGGCTGACGACGACGACGGCGCCGCCGCCGTCGCTGACGATGCAGCACTCGAGGAGGTGCAGCGGGTAGGCGATGATGCGGGAGCTGAGGACGTCGTCGATGGTGATGGGGTCGCGGAACATCGCGTCGGGGTTCAAGCCGGCGTGGCGGCGGGTGATGACGGAGATGTTGGCGAACTGCTCGTCCTTGGTGCCGAACTCGTGCATGTGGCGGTTCTTCACCATGGCGTACATGCCGGCGAGGATGCCGCCATAGGGGACCTCGAAGCTCTCGATGGGGTTGGGGTTGGCCATGTTGCGGCCGCCGGTGCCGATGGCGCGCGCGCTGGAGCGGGCGATGCTGCCGTAGGTGACGACGATGCAGTTGGCCTGACCGGCGGCGATGGCCGCGGTGGCGCGGGCGACGTGCAACTGGTAGGAGGAGCCGCCGACCTGGGTGCTGTCGACGAGATCGGGGTTGAGCCCCATGTACTCGGCGACCTGCAGGAGTCCCATGCCCACGGGGGACATGAGGCCGTCGACGTCCTTGATGTCCAAGCCCGCGTCTTCGAGCGCCCGCTTGGCGCTCAACGCTTGGATGGCGTTTTCGGAAACGGTTGGGTCTTTACGGCTTGGATGCTCGAAGACGCCGGCGATCGCCGCCTTACGCGTGAGCCCTCCCATAGATGCCTCCTCTGCGGGTGCCGCGCCGGATGGGCGCGTCTGTCGGAACCGGCCCGGCGCTTAGTCCAGGAGGGGTATCGAGCCCCAGGTGACGTCGTCGGGGTTATCCACGAGCTTCTTCTCACCGATCATCTCGCGGATGCTGAGCAGGGTCGCGTTCACCTCGTTGGTGACCATCACCCAGTCCGGCTCCGGGGGGAACCAGTAAGGGGAGTTGATGCGGACGACCTTCATATCCTGCGCGTTGAAGTAGATGCCGAACTTCTTGATGTTCTCCTGGACCATGCTGCCTCCTAGACCGGCGGGCCGGGCCAAACCGGATGAAGCGCGGCGTTACCCGGAGTGTCCGACCCGGGCGCGCCGCGCCTCGTCTTTGCGCTTCGAGCGCCGTGTATAGTAGTCGCCCGCCGCGACTTATTCAACGGTGACGGTCTTGGCGAGGTTGCGGGGCTGGTCGACGTCGCAGCCGCGGCGGACGGCGATGCGGTAGGCGAGAAGCTGCAGCGGGGCCGCCGCGAGGATGGGCGCGAGCAGGGCGGGCGCCTCGGGTACCAAGATCGCGTGGTCGGCCTTTTCGGCGGTGCGAGCATCGCCCTCCGCGGCCACGACGATGACGCGGCCTCCCCGGGCGCGGACCTCCTCGATGTTCCCCAGCATCTTGTCGTGGAGGCGGCCATTGCGGGGGCGGCTGGGGCCGTTCGGCGGCTCGCGGATGGCCAGCGCGAGCACGGGCATCTCCTCGTCGATGAGCGCGATGGGGCCGTGCTTCATCTCGCCGGCCTGGCAGCCCTCGGCGTGGATGTAGCTGACCTCCTTGAGCTTGAGCGCGCCCTCCAAGGCGATGGGGTAGAGGGGGCCGCGTCCCAGGAACAGGAAGTCCTTGCTGTGAGCGTAGGTGCGCGCCACTTCGTCGAGGCCGGCGGCGGCAAGCGACCGGCCGACCTGCTCGGGAAGGCGCGCGAGGGCGTGGATGGACTCGGCGACGGCGCCGGCGTCGAGCGCGCCGCGCAGCTCTGCCAGCCGCAGGGCGAGGAGGTAGAGGCAGAGCAGCGAGCCGGTGAAGGTCTTCGTCGAGGCGACGGCGATTTCGGGGCCGGCGTTGAGGAAGAGGGCATAGTCGGCGAGGCGGGCGGCCTCCGACCCGGCGACGTTGGTGACGGCGATCTGCGCCGCTCCCCGCCGGGACGCCTCCTGCATAGCGATCAGGCTGTCGGCGGTCTCGCCGGACTGGGTGATGGTCACGACAAGCGTGTCCGGTGTCAGGACGGGCTCGCGGTAGCGGAACTCTCCGGCGTGCTCCGCCTCGGCGGGGAGGCGGGCCAGGTGTTCGATCATCAGCCGGCCGACCTGGGCGGCGTGGTAGCTGGTGCCCATGCCGAGGAGGACGACGCGGTCGAAGGCGCGGACGCGGGCGGCGTCGAAGGGGAAGCCGGGGAGATCCAGGCGCATCTCGTTGAAGTCGACGCGGTCGCGCATGGCGCTGACGAGGGACTCGGGCTGCTCCATGATCTCCTTGAGCATGAAGTGCTTGTGGGGGCCCTTGGCCGCGGCGGCGGGATCGTGCCGTCCTATCCGCCACTCCTTCTTGATGGGGTGGCCTTCGAGGTCGGTGCAGGCGGCGCCTTCGGCGGTGACGACGGTCATCTCGCCGTCGGCGAGGTAGGCGACGCGGTCGACGGCGCCGGCGATTGCGGGGAGGTCGCTGGCGAGGAAGCTCTCGCCCGCGCCGCGTCCGACGACGAGACCGCCGGCGTGGCCGATGCGGAGGCCGATGACGGCGCCGGGAGCGCCGGCGCCGATGACGGCGATGGCGTGGCCGCCCTGGAGGAGCTTGGCGGCCTCGCGCACGGCCTCCTCCAGGGATGCGCCACGTTCGAGGAAGCGCTCGATCAGGAGAGGGATGACCTCGGTGTCGGTCTCCGACCGGAAGACGCGGCCTTCGCGGAGGAGGTCGGCGCGCAGCGCTTCGTAGTTCTCGACGATGCCGTTGTGGACGACGGCGACGTTGCCCGCTCCGTCGGTGTGGGGATGGGCGTTCTGGAGCGTGGGCCTGCCGTGGGTGGCCCAGCGGGTGTGGGCGATGGCGGTGGCGCCGGCGTGTTCGAGGTCGTCGCGGGGGAGGTCGGCGATCTTCCCCGCGGTCTTGCTGACGTGGAGGGAGCCGCCTCCGTTAAGGATGGCGACGCCCGCGCTGTCGTAGCCGCGGTATTCGAGCCGCCTTAGCGACTTGAGGACGATGGGGAAGGCGGGCCGGGAGCCGGCGTAGCCGATGATGCCGCACATCGGGGTCACTCCGTTCGTTGCACGAGGGAGTGTAGCGCACTTAACGGCTAGGCAGACGGAAGGGCCTCACGCTTCGGGTGCTATACTGGCGAAGCCCCATTACCCCCTGTCTTCCGGCGTCGCATGGTGCGGCCCGTCCGCTGCTCCGATGAATAAGCTCGACGTTGTTTCCATCCAAGACCTCGGCGCGGAGCGTCTGCGGCGCATTCTGGAGAGCGGCATCGCGATGAAGGCGGCGGGGCCGTCGGCGAGCCCCAAACTGTTGGAGGGGAAGAGCGTCGCGCTCCTCTTCCAGAAGCCGTCGCTGCGGACGCGGGTGAGCTTCGACCTGGCGGTGCACCAGATGGGTGGCCACCCGCTCTATCTCTCGCCGGACGAGGTGGGCCTCGGGAACCGGGAGCCTGTCGAGGACGTAGCGAAAGTGCTGGGGCGGTTGGTCGACGGCATTGTGGCGCGGACGTTCGGGCACGACATCGTCGAGGCGCTGGCGCGGCACGCGCGCGTCCCTGTCATCAATGGGCTTTCGGACGGCGAGCACCCCTGCCAGGCGGTCGCGGACCTGCTGACGGCGCAGGAGAAGAAGGGCGGCGTCGAGGGGCTGACCATCGCCTACGTGGGCGACGGCAACAACGTGGCGGTGAGCCTGGCGCTAGCGTCGGCGATGTGCGGAGCGCGGTTCCGGGCGGCCTCGCCGAAAGGGTACGAGCTGCCGGCGACGACCGTGGCCGCGGCGAACTGGGCCGGGGCAGAGACTGAGACCCTGGTGGAGCTGCTGGAAGACCCGCGCGAGGCAGTGTCCGGCGCCGACGTGGTGTACACGGACGTGTGGACGAGCATGGGCCAGGAGGACGAGGCGCAACAGCGCCGCGCCGTCTTCGAGCCGTACCGGATGACGCCGGAGCTGCTCGACCTCGCGGCGGGCGACGCCATCTTCATGCACCCCCTGCCGGCCCACCCTGGCGAGGAGGTCACGCCGGGCCTGCTCGACCACCCGAAGTCGGTGGTCTTCGAGCAGGCGGAGAACCGGCTGCACGGGCAGAAGGCCGTGCTCCTGGAGATCTACGGGGGCTGACCCTCCCGAGGGCCGGGTCCCATGCCGTCACCCAACGACACCTCCCCCACAGCCGCCCCGCCCATCGTGGTGATCGTCGGCCGGCCGAACGTGGGGAAGTCGACGCTCTTCAACCGCATCGCGGGCGAGCGCATCGCGATCACCGCCGACGAGCCGGGCACGACCCGCGACCGCCTCTTCGCCTCGGTGGACTGGGATGACCGGGCCTTCGTGCTGGTGGACACCGGCGGCTTGGAGGCGAACCCGGCGGCCTCGATCGGCCGGGCGATACGGGCGCAGGTCCACGCGGCCATCGACGAGGCGGACGCAGTCATCTTCCTGACCGACGTGACGACAGGGATCACGCCCGCCGACGAGGATGTGGCCGAGGTACTGCGAAAGTGCGGCAAGCCGGTCGCCCTCGGCGTGAACAAGGTCGATTCGGGGAAGCGGGAGTTCCAGACGCCGGAGTTCTACCGGCTTGGGCTGGGCGAGCCGCTACCGGTCAGCGCCCACCATAACCAGGGGATCGGGAACCTGTTGGACACCGTGCTCGACGGGCTGCCGGAGGCGTCAGCGCCGCCGCCGGTGGAGGGCGTGGGACTGGCGATCGTGGGGCGGCCCAATACGGGCAAGTCGAGCCTGCTCAACGCATTGATCGGCGAGGAGCGAGCCATCGTCAGCGACATCCCAGGCACGACGCGGGACGCCGTAGACACGGTGATCGAGTACCGCGGGCAGCCGATCACGGTGATCGACACCGCCGGCGTGCGGAAGCGGGGACGGGTCGGACGCGGCGTGGAGCGCTTCAGCGTGATCCGGGCGCTCCGCGCGGTGGAGCGGGCCGACGTTGCGGTGCTGCTGCTCGACGTGTCGGAGCTGGAGGCCGTGCAGGACGCCCACATCGCGGGCTTCGCCCTCGACGCGTTCAAGGGCGTGGTCTTGGCGGTGAACAAGTGGGACCTCGCCCGGGAGCTGGAAATCGACCAGGACGAGGCTGAAGGGATCGTGCGGCGCCGCTTCAAGTTCGCCAACTATCTGCCGCTGGTGTTCATCTCGGCGATGCGGGAGGAAGGTCTGGCGAAGCTGCTGCGGGCGGTGCTCGAAGTCCACGAGCAGCGCCAGATGAGGGTCGGGACGGCCGACCTGAACAAGATCGTCGACCGGGCGGCGGGGGAGCACCTGCCCCGCCTTGTGGGACGCAAGCGGCTCCATATTCTGTACGCGACGCAGTCCGGCGTGAGCCCGCCGACGTTCGTCTTCTTCGTCAACGACGCGAAGTTGGTGCATTTCTCGTATCATCGCTATCTTGAGAACCGCATCCGGGAGGTCTTCGGGTTCACGGGAACGCCGTTGAAGTTCGTCTTCCGTGCCCGCGCGGAGTCCGATGTTCGGTAACGTCCTCGCCATTGTCCTGAGCTACCTGATTGGGGCAATTCCGCTGGGGCTGTTCCTGGTGTACGCCGTCAAGGGCGTGGACATCCGGGAATACGGCAGCGGCAAGATCGGCGCGTCGAACGTGCTGCGGCTGGTCGGGGTGCCGTCGGCGGTGCTCGTGTTCGCCTTCGATGCGGCCAAGGGAATCATCGCGATCGTGCTCGTCAAAGCGATGGGCGACGCGGTGTGGGCGGAAGCGGCGGCGGCGTTCGCGGCGCTGGTGGGGCACAACTGGTCGGTCTTCATCCGCTTTACCGGTGGCCGTGGCGTGAGTACGGGACTGGGGGCGCTCTTCGTCATGGCGCCGGTCTGGGGCGCGGCGGCGCTCGGCTTCGGCCTGATCATCGTGCTGGCATTTCGGTATGTGTCGCTGGCGTCGCTTCTGGGAACCGCCGCCGCGATCTTCATGATGCTGGCAGCCTCGCTCCAAGGGGACGAGCCGTGGGAGTACTTCGCCTACGCGGCGATCGCCGGCTCGCTGATCTGGGTACAGCACCACGACAACATCGCACGGCTGCTCAAGGGCACCGAGCGGAGGATCGGCGACCCGCCGGAGCACCGCGTCGCGGAGGGGAACGAGGCGTGAGGGTCGGGATCGCGGGGACGACGACGTGGGGAACGACGCTCGGCATCCTCCTCGCTCGAAGCGGGGCCGAGGTCCGCCTGTGGGCGCGCACCCAGGACGAGGCCGAACGGATCAACGCGGCGCGCAGCAACGAGGCGCGCCTCCCCGGCCACGAGTTGCCCGCCTGCATGCGGGCGACGGCCGACGCCGGCGAGCTCGCGGGAGTTGCCTTCCTGATCGCCGCCGTGCCATCGGCGTCGATGCGGACGAACGCCCGTGTCCTAGCGGATGCGGTGGGCACGGAGACGATTCTCGTGAGCGCGACGAAAGGGCTCGAACGGGAGTCGTCGAAGCGGATGAGCCAAGTGATCGAAGAGGAGATTCCCGCCGCGGCGGGGCGCATCGCGGTGGTCTCCGGACCCAACCTGGCGGGGGAGATACTCGAAGGCCATCCGGCGTCGACGGTCATCGCCTCCACGGATGAGGGGATCGCGGAGCGGACCGTGTCGCTGCTCATGTCGCCGCGCTTCCGCGCCTATACCAACACCGACGTCGTGGGGGTCGAGCTCGGTGGCGCGCTCAAGAACATCGTGGCCATCGGCGCGGGGATGAGCGATGGGCTGGGGTTCGGGGACAACGCCAAGGCCGGGCTGGTGACGCGCGGCCTCGCCGAGATCACGCGCCTGGGCGTGGCGGCGGGGGCGCGTCCGATGACCTTCGCCGGCCTCGCCGGGCTGGGCGACCTCATCACCACCAGTGCCAGCCGCCTGAGCCGCAACTATTTCGTCGGCGAACAACTGGCGAAAGGGAGGCCGCTGAAGGTCATCCTCGAAGGAATGCGCAACGTCGCCGAAGGGGTGGACACCACCGTGGCCGCCCTGAGGATGGCGGAGGAGCTCGGTGTCGAGATGCCGATCGCGAGCTACGCCTACCGCGTCATGTTCGAAGGGCTGGAACCGGAACGTGCCGTCAAGGGCCTCATGAGCCGAACCCCCAAAGCGGAGTGGGAAGGAATGTAGTTTAATGTGGAGATGGTATTGTATTGGATGGTGGATGATGGTATAGTGGCGCCATTATGGATGCGTTTATCAATCTGTCGATCAAGAATGTACCCGCGTCACTGGTGAGGCGGCTGCGCGAGCGCGCCAAACGGAACCACCGCTCGATGCAAGGTGAGCTCATGACGATCCTCGAGGACTCGCTGGAATATGGCGGCGCCATCATGGAGCCGCGGGCCGTGTACCACACGGGCATGAACGCGTCGGACGTTCACCGGATGGCGCGGAGCCTCAATTTGCGCACAGGCTCCGATTCGACGCGCCTGATCCGCGAAGACCGGGATGCCCGGTAGGGTCGTCGACGCATCGGTCCTCGCCGCCCTTGTCTTCGATGAAGAGGAAGCGGCTGAGGCGCTGGCCTTGATTGATGGGCACGAGTTGTACGCCCCGCCCCTGCTCAGCTACGAGCTCGCCAGCGTTGCCCGCAAGAAGGCCCGCCGGTACCCCGAGCAGCGCGAAGGCATTGTCCTCGCGTTCGAGCTTGGCCTGCGGCTCCGGTTCACGTGGATCGAGGTCAACCACGCCGAGGTACTGAGGGAGGCGCTCGAAACCGGCCTCAGCACCTACGACGCCGCCTACCTGCATGTCGCCCGGGCGATGGCGCTCCCGCTCGTGACGTTCGACAAGCAACTCGCGAACGCATACGCCCGCGAGTCCGCAGACTAGGCCAAGCCCGGCGCGTGCGCCTACGAGGTGATCGGCTCGGGGAACTGCTCCCGTAGGACTCTCTTGAGGATCTTCCCCATGGGGTTCCGGGGAAGCTCGTCGATGAAGACCACTGACTCGGGCTTCTTGAAGCTGGCCGTCCGGGAGCGCACAAGGTCCGAGATCTCGTCCAGCGATGGCTTGTCGCCCTCGTCGGCGGCCACAACGACCGCACGCACGCGCTCACCCCACTCCTGATCGGGTACGCCGATGATGGCGACGTCCTCGATCTTGGGGTGGGAGAGGATGATGTTCTCGACCTCCTCAGGGGAGATCATTTCGCCGCCGCGCTTGATGATGTCCTTGGCCCGGCCGGCGAGGAAGATGTAGCCGGCTTCGTCGGCGTAGCCCAGGTCGCCGGTGTGCAACCAGCCCTCCCGGTCTATCGTGGCGCTGGTGGCGTCTTCCTGCTTCCAGTAACCCTTCATGATGCGCTCGCCGCGGGCGACGATCTCGCCCACGTCGCCGGCCGGAAGCAGCGAGCCGTCCTCGTCCATGATGCAGACCTCGACGTCGGGCAGCGGCTTGCCGATTGACCCCAGCCGCTTCAGCTTGACTTCCCGCTCCTCCTCGGTGCCCTCGATGATGTGGTCTTCAGGGCCGAGCATGGTGATCGTCGCCGCCGATTCCGTCTGGCCGAAGGCATTGATGAAGTGCGTGCCGGGGAACTGCTCGATGGCGCGCTTGATCACCTCGAGGGGCATAGGGGCTGCGCCGTAGGTGATGACCTGGAGGCTGGTGAGGTTGTAGTCCTCGAACTTCTCGTGGTCCATGAGCTGCTTGATCATGGTGGGCACCATCATGGCCCGGTCGACGTCATGCTGCTGCACGAGCTGCATCCACTCCTCGGGATCGAACTGACGCTGGAGCACCAGCGTCCGGCCTCCGTAGACCGCCGCCATCACCGCCTGGATGCCGGCGATGTGGTACATGGGCACGGTGAGAATGTTCTTCTCCTCCGCCTCGAGGTCGACGGGCGAGACGTTGTTCAGCACGTACTCGGAGAAGTTCTTGTGAGCGAGCATTACGCCCTTGGGGCGGCCCGTGGTGCCCGCGGTGAACATCAGGATCGTGAGGTCGGGGTCGTCGATCTCGGTGAACGGGTCCTCGTCGGCGCTGGCTGCGAGGATGTCGGCGAAGCTCGACCATCCTTCGGGGGCCGCGCCCAGCGAGACGAAGTGCCGGACGCCGGGGGCCTCGCCGCGTATCTGGTCGACCAGGGGGATGTAGCGCTCGCCCGCAACGACCGCGACGGCTTCCGAGTCCTGGAGCATATAGGCGACCTCGTCGGGGCGAGCGCGGAAGTTGAGGGGGACGAATATCGCGCCGATCTTGGCGCAGGCGAAGTAGGTCTCGATGAGGTTGGGGCTATTGACCTCCATCATCGCGATCTTGTCGCCCTTTTGGATCCCCATGTCGGTCAGCGCATTGGCCAGCTTCGACGAGCGCGCTTGGAGCGTCTCGTAGGTCTCCGTAGCGTCTTCGAAAACGATGGCGGGCCGGTCGGGCACGACGGCCGCGGTCACCATGAGAAATTCGGTCGTGTTCATAGAGCCTCCTCGTCCAGCGGGAGCGCGCCGCGCACGCCCGAAGCATTATAGCCAGCGGCGTGCCCTTGGTGTATGGGGCGGACAAGAGGAAGGCGGGTTCAGCGGCCGAAGGCTAGACGCGACGCCAACCGCGCCTCGGATGCGAGCCCCTCGGCGAGGCCAGCATCGGCGGCTTGGGCCAGGGCGGTCTTGGCGGCCCGGACAGCCTTCGTGTCGAGGGCGGCGAGCAAGCGAGCGGTGGCTTCGGCGCGCTCGAAGAGCGACGGGGCGGGCTCGACGGCGTTGACAAGCCCGATGGCCGCGGCCTCCTCAGCCTCGATCGTGCGGCCGGTGAGCAGCGCGTCGAGGCCGCGAGCGGTTCCCACCGCCCTCGGCATGGTCTGGGTGCCGCCGGCGGCGGGGATCATCCCCAGGTTCGTCTCGGGCAGGCCGAACTTGGCGTCGGGGGCGGCGAGGATGAGGTCGCAGCCGAGGGCGATCTCGAGGCCGGAGCCGAAGCAGAAGCCCCGGACGGCGGCCACGAGCGGCGTGCGCAGGCCGAAGAGGCGCGCCCAGACGTCGCGTTCGAAGCGCACCTGCCGGGCGATGAACTGCGAGGGGGCGGAGCCGAACTCGGTGAGGTCGGCGCCGGCGCAGAAGGCCCGCTCGCCCGCGCCGCGCACCACGGCGGCCCGGATTTCAGAGTTCTGCTCCAGCAGGCCGAGCGCTTGGTAGAGCTCGTCGCGCATCTGGATGTTGTAGGCGTTGAGGACGCGCGGCCGGTTGAGGGTCAGCCGGGCCACGGGGCCGTCGAGTTCCAGGAGTACCGTCTCAAACGCCATGGCTACTCGCCGGTGAACTTCGGAGGCCGCTTTTCGAGGAAGGCGCGGATGCCCTCGTCCCGGTCGCGGGAGGCGTGAAGGAGGACCGCGAGATCGGCTTCGAGGCGCAGCGCTTGGTCGAGGGGCAGGTCCATCCCCGCGAGGATGGCTTCCTTGGCGTAGGCGTTGGCGATGGGGGCCGCGTTGGCCAGCCGCTCGGCGAGGTCCATCGCTCGCGCTTCGACGTCCGCGGGGGGCGCGACTTGGGAGACGAGGCCGAACTTCAGGGCCTCATCGGCGGTGAGGGCGCGGCCGAGGAGCAGCATTTCCGCCGCCACGCTCCTGGGAACGAGCCGGGGAAGGCGTTGTGTGCCGCCGTCCCAGGGAAGCTCGCCGTTGGCGATCTGGTCGAGCGCCAGCCGCGCCTCTTCGGAGATCACCCGCAGGTCGCAGGCGAGGGCAAGCTCGAGCCCCTGGCCGATCGCGTCGCCGTTCATGGCGGCGATCACCGGCTTCGCCAACAGGCCGACGGCGGCGGCGACGCCGCGCCGCGCCGCGCTCTCCGGCCGGATCTCGGCCAGCGTGGCGTCGGCCCCGAGGCTGAAGACTCCCCCCGAGCCCGCGATGACGACCACGGAGACGTCGTCGTCATCAATGGCGCCGTGCACGGCGTCGATGAAGGCGAGCGCCAACGGCTCGGTGATGCGGTTCCCCGAATCGGGGCGGTCGAGCGTGATGAGGCACACGCCGCCGCGCGTTTCCGTTCGGATGTGCGGCCCAGGCGCCATCGTCACTGTCCGAAATGCTCGCTTGCCCCGTCGAACGCACCCTCGAACGGGACGGCCACGAGCTCGACCGCTTGCCAGCGAAGCTGCGCATACTCCAGCCCGCGGGGAACGTCGAAGAGGGCGAGCCCTTGGGTGCCAATGTTACTCCCCGGTAGATCGAACAGGCCCCAGATGAACGTGAGTTCCCGTGGGGGCGCCGGGTTGCAATAGTAGTAGGGCTGGGCCGCGGGCGGGTTCGGGGCCGGATGCACGAACCCCCCTTCGGTATCGAACGGATCGATGGGAGGGTACTGGTTCGATACGTCGTCGAGCAGCCGGAAGGAGTCGCGCCCGATGCCTTCCCGCACGTGGGCATTCCGGTGGTTGCGGGCCGTGATGTCGACGACGGCGATAGTCCGCCGAGGGTCGGGCTGCCGGACCACGTACGAGACGCCATCGGCGAGGTAGTAGATCTCGTCGGTCAACGTCAGGCCGTGGACCTGCACCGACATTTGGCCGCCGCGTTGAGCGGGGAGCGGGTCTAGCGGGCCGCCGTCGCGGCAGGCGGACGAATCCCTACTCCACGGTATCGCCATCGACTGAGGTATCGTTATCTCCTGAGGTGTGGCGGTGGGTTGCAGGGCCAGTGCCGTCGCCACGCGCGCCTCCACGGTCGCCGTCAAGTCCTCGGGGTCGATGGCCGAAGAGCAGCCGGCCAACAACAATGCGAGCACACTCACGGCCACGGCGGCAGGCAGCAAGCGTACCTTGCTACGCAAGCGAGCCAATCCAGCAGCCCATCGCGGCCGGCCCGTTTCGCCCGACTCTCAACCGCGACCCGGGCGCCATGGTCACGGGCCTAGATGCTCGCTCGCCCCGTCGAACGCCCCTTCGAAACGCACGAAGACCGCCTCGATCGCCCGCCAGCGAAGCTGCGAGTACTCCAGCCCCCGGGGAACGTCGAAGAGGGTCAGTCCGCGGATTCCGTAGGTGCGCTCGAGGTCGAACGGGCCCCAGACGAACTCCACGTTCTGCGGGGGCGCGGGATCGCAGTAGTAGTAGGGCTGGGTCGCGGGCGGGTTCGGGGCAAGCTGCACGAAACCCCCGTCCGAGTCGAACGGGTTGATGGGAGCGTATTCGTTGGAGTCCTCGTCGAGCAGACGGAAGGCATCGGGCCCGACCTCGACCCGCACTTTGTCCGACCGGTCATTGCGCGCCGTGATCTCAACGATGGCGATGGTCCGCTCCGGGTCGGGCTGCCGGATTACCCATGCGACGTTGTCGGCGAGGTAGTAGATCTCGTCGGTCAGCGTGAGGCTGTGCGCCTGCACCGACATCTGGTTGCCGCGTTGGGCTGGAGCCGGCTCAAGAGGGTCGTCGTTGCGGCAAGGGGTGGAACCCCCGTTGCAGGCCCCCACGGTGACCGCGGCGAGAACGCCGAGCAGGGCGATAGAGATGAAGGAGCGAGGTCGAAAGATGCGCATGCGATTCCTTGAACGGTCGATCTGAAGGGGTTGCGGCCGTGGCCGGGCTCACCGGCGCGCTCGTTACGGTCGTTAAGAGTATACGCGCTCGCCGCGAATCGGGGTTGTCGGCGTCCGGCTCGGCGGCGAAGCTATGAACGGTAGGGCGTGACTACTCCGCAGGCGGGGCCGTCGGCGCGGCTTAGCCTGCGGTCGAGCGTGGCCAAGGGGCACTCGAGCGCCTCAGCCAGCGCGACGTACCAGGCGTCGTAGCAGGTGAGGTTCTCTCGCAGCGCCCACACGCGCCGGGCGAAGGGGGCGAAGGAGAACAACACGACGTCGAGGCGCAGCATGCGCTCGTGGGCGCTCTCCGCATCCGGCCGCGGCAAGTGTCCCGCCAACTCGAGCCGCCGCAGGATGTTGGTGGCCTCGGCCAAGACCAATTCCGGCCCGGCGAGGGCGTCGTCCGCGATCACCCATTCCGCCCAGCTTCCCTCGCGCCCGGAGTCGACCAAGGCCGCGACAAGTACGGAAGCGTCGACGACCGTTGTCATCTCCGGTCCGCGTCGCGGGCCCGGAGGATGACCGAGGGTGGGATGCGGGTGCCCATAGCCTCCTTGCCCGCGCGAACGTCCTGCAGCCAAGCGTCTATGGACGGCCTCGACGTGATGCGCTCCAGCTCGCCGCGCAAGAACTCCTCCATGGACTTCCGCTGCAGGGCGGCGCGGACGGCGAGTTCGTCGCGGACCTCGTCGGGGACGCCTCGTATGGTGATCTGTACCGTCATGCAAGCATCATGACATCGTTGAACGCACTATGCAAGCAGCGCTCAGGCGCTGTGGGCTTCCCTATAATGACGCCCATGGACTCGCCGCAGGAGCATGCCGCCGTCGGCGTCATCGCCGTCGACGGGCCGGGGGCCGTGGGAAAGACGACGGTCGGCCGGGCGCTCGCCCAGCGCCTCGGCTACCGCTTTGTCGACACCGGCATCATGTACCGGGCGGTGACGGTGCTGGCGCTGGAGGCGGGCGTGGACACGGAGGACGACGAGGCGCTCGCAGTCCTCACGAGAGGGACCGGCCTCGACCTAAGGCCGGGGCAGGGGGCGGCGCCGGCGATCTACGCGGGCGACCGCGACCTCACCGAGGCAATCACGCGACCGGAAGTCGACCGCGCCGTGTCGCGGGTGTCGGCGGTCGGCGGCGTGCGCCGTGAGCTCGTAGCGCTCCAGCGCCGCTTCGCCACCGAGGGGCGGGTGGTGATGGTGGGGCGGGACATCGGGACCGTCGTGCTGCCCGACGCCCCGCTGAAGATTTACCTGGACGCCTCGCCGGAAGAGCGCGCCCGCCGCCGGTTCGAGGAGCGCCGCGATCGAGGCGAGTCCGTGTCCTATGAGGACGTACTCGCCGACCTCGTCCGGCGCGACGGCCTCGACAGCGGCCGGGACCTGTCCCCCCTCACCGCCGCCGCCGACGCCCGCCGCATCGACACGACGAGTAGCGGCGTCGAAGACGTGGTGGACGAGATCGTGCGCATTGCCGAGGGCCGCATCGCGGCGGGACCATGATCCGGCTCTACCAACGCCTTCACTATGGGTTCCTGATCGGGTTCACCATGCTCGTCTTCCGCCTGTTGACGCGCTTCACCCTGGTCGGCAGGGAGAACGTCCCGCCTCACGGGCCGCTGATCGTCATCTCGAACCATCTGCACTACAGCGACACCGGCTTGGTGCCCGCCTCCGTGGGCCGGAAGACCCATTACCTCGCCAAGACTGAGATCACGGAGCATCCTCTGGCGGGCTTCTTGGCCAAGAACTTCGGCGCCATACCCCTCGACCGGACGGGCTTGGCCAACCGTGAGACGATCGGCGCGGTCCTGGACCTGCTCTCCACCGACCACGTCGTGGGGATGTTCCCCGAGGGCACCCGCTCGCGGAGCGGGGGCATGAGGCGGGCCAGGCCCGGCGCCGCCCTGCTCGCCGTGCGGTCCAACGCGCCGATTCTCCCCGTCGCGGTCACCGGGACGGAGAAGTTCCGCTGGCGGACCATCCTCTGGGAGCGCCCCGTGATCCGGGTCGTCATTGGAGCGCCGTTTTCGCTCCCCGTCATCGAAGGAACGCTGGACAGGGAGCAGCGTCAGGCCTTGGCCGACATGATGATGCAGCGCGTCGCCGACCTGCTGCCGGAGGCGTATCAGGGCCACTACCGGCCCAAGGCCGCCGACGGGGCCGAGTAGCTGCTGTCCCGCGGCGCGCCGACTCTATAATGCCGCCATGTACGACGACACGATCGTGGCGGTGGCGACGGCGCCGGGGGAGGCCGGCCTCGGCATCGTGCGGCTAAGCGGGCCCGGCGCGCACCGGGTCCTGCGGGAGATCTTCGACGGCGCCGTTGAGGACCGCATGGCCTGCGTGGGGCGCATCCGCGACCCCGGCGACGGGTCGGTGGTGGACGAGGCGGTCGTGGTGGCGATGACCGCCCCGCGCACCTACACCCGCGAGGACACCGCCGAGATCACCTGCCACGGGAGCCCCGTGGCCCTGGAGCGCATCGTCTCGCTCGCCATCGGGGCGGGGGCGAGGCCCGCCAACCCCGGCGAGTTCACCCTCCGCGCCTTTCTGAACGGGCGGATCGACCTGGCGCAGGCCGAGTCGGTGCTCGGCGTCATCGAGGCGCGCAGTGACGCCGGTCTGCGCCACGCCGTCGCCGGTCTGCGGGGCCGCCTCTCCGAGCCCATTCGCGAGGTGCGCGAACGGCTGCTCCACCTGCAGGCGTACCTGACCGCCTGCATCGATTTCCCCGAAGACGAGGTCGAGACGCAGATCGACATCGCGCCCGCCCACATCGTTGAGGAGGCCAAGGAGCGCATCGCGGTGCTGCTTGACCTCGCGGATGCGGGAATGGTCTACCGGCACGGCGTGACGACTGCCATCGTGGGGCGGCCGAACGTCGGGAAGTCGAGCCTGCTCAACCGGCTGCTCGGCGAAGAGCGGGCCATCGTCACCAACGTCCCCGGCACCACCCGCGACACCGTCGAAGAGGTCGCGCGTGTCGAGGGCATCCCCTTCCGGTTGATCGACACCGCGGGGATGCACGGCGCGCGTGGACGCGTCGAGCGGATGGGAATAGAGCGGAGCCACGCCGCCGCGGAGCGGGCCGATCTGCTGCTGGCCGTGGTCGACATGAGCCGCCCTCTGACGGAGGAGGACCTGCGGATCGCGGGCTCCGCCAACGGCAAGCCCGTGGTGGTGGTCGCCAACAAGGCCGACCTCCCCGCGGCCGCCGACCTCGCCGAGCTTGGCCCGTCGGCGGTGCGCTTCTCGGCGCTCACCGGCGAGGGGATGGCCGACCTCCACCGCGCCATGGCCGACGCCGCGCTCGGCGGCAGGGTCGTCACGCCGGACGACGTGCTCATCACCAACGCGCGCCACAAGGACGCCCTCGAACGCGCCCTGGCGCATACCCGTGCCGCCGGCGCCGCGCTGGCGGAAGGCGCCCCCGAGGACTTCGTGACCATCGACCTCGCGGCCGCCCTTGGCGCCCTCGGAGAGATCACCGGCGAAGACGTCAGCGAAGACCTGCTCGACCGCATCTTCAGCCAGTTCTGCATCGGCAAGTAGCCGGGGGCCTTTGCTATAATTCAGATGGCCCCGCCCAACGCGCCGGCCCCGGGGCCGGCCGCCACGCTCCCGGATAGCTCAGTTGGTAGAGCGGTCGGCTGTTAACCGATTGGTCGCAGGTTCGAGTCCTGCTCCGGGAGCCACGCCCCTGACCTAGGAGGCTGACGTGTTCAAGCTCGGCATGGTCTACCACGTCGTGCACGTCGTGAGCGACCTCGACGCTGCCGACGCTTGGTACGACGAGGTCTTCGCCCCCATTCGCTACTACCGCGGCTACATGGCGGAGGCGATGCGGGACGCGTCCCTGCTGGCCATCGGCGACTTCGTCATGGAGCCGGTGTCGCCGGCGAAAGTGCCCGGCGCGGAGCATTCGGCACTGGGCCGGTTCCACGCGAGGTTCGGGCAGCGCTTGCACTCCGTGGCGTGGTTCGTGGACAGCGTCGACGAGGCCTTTCGAACGCTCACGGAGCACAACGTGCGGATGTACAGCACCGGCGGCGACCGCCTGGAGGCCCCCCGGCCGGGCCGCGCGGTCTGGACCCACCCCAAGGACACCTATGGCATCCTCGAGTTCGCCCCATTCGGCGGCCTCAGCAAGGACCTCGACCCCCGCCTCAAGCCCGGCTGGTCGTCGACCTTCTGGCGCGACGAGCATCCCCTCGGCATCGAGCGGGTCTCCCACTTCACAACCGTCGTCATGGACTTGGCGAAAGCAAAGGGCCTCTATGAAGACACACTCGGAGGGAAGCTCCTTCTCGAGGAGGAGACGGCCGGCCGGAAGCGCAGCGGCTACTTCGCCCTGGGCGACGTGTCGATCATGGAGGCCGCCGAGCCGCTCTCGGCCTCCGGCCCGGAAGGGCGGGAGTTGGAGCGGTCGGGCGAGACGCTCTACGCGATCACCTTCAAGGTCAAGGACGTGCGGAAGGCGGCGGAGTTCCTGGGGTCGAAGGGCGTGCGCTTCGAGCCGGACGGCCCCGAGACGATCGTCATCGACCGGGAAGACGCCTGGGGTGCCGTCCTCGGCTTCACCCAGCGCGACCTGCGGAACGAGGGCGCGTGACGCCTTCCTCGATGTCAGACCTCGTGGTCGTGCTCGACGCTATGGGGGTGATGTACCAACCGGGCGATGACCTCGGGGACTTGGCGATCCCGCTCCTCCGAGATCTGGGGTGCACCAAGACCGACGCCGAGATCGTCGGCAGCTACATCGAGGCGGCGCTGGGCAACATCGATTCGGCGGAGCTGTGGCGGCGCTGGGGAGTCGCCGAAGACCCCGCGCTCCTGGACCGGCGGCTGATGTCCCGCTACACGCTGACCGACGGCCTCGTGGACTTTCTCCGCTGGTGCAAGGAGGCCGGCCTGCGGGTGGCCTGCATCTCGAACGACCTCGCGGAATGGGCGGCGGCGCGGGCGGTGCACTTCGGCCTCACCGATTCCATCGTTTCGTGGACCATCAGCGGCGACGTCGGACACCGCAAGCCGGACGGCGCCATTTACGATGCCTTCCTGGCAACATCTGGCGCTGCCGCGCACGTCTTCGTCGACGACAAGCTCCCCAACGTGTCGGCGGCGGCGGAGAAGGGCATGCACGCGGTGCTGTTCGGCCAAGCATCGGCCGAGCCGCCGCCGGGCATTCGGTCGGCCGCGGACTTCCCGGCGCTCGCCGGCGTGGTCGAGGAGATCAGGGCGGAAGTAGCCGGCACATAGGGCGCAACCCCGTTGAAGCGGGGGTTTGGCCGTCGCCGATCACTCCGCGTCTTCGGGCGCGGCGACGTTGACCTGGCCGGCGACGGCGGCCCAGGCCAGTGCCGTCAGCATCCGCACCGGGTCCAGCACCTGCCAGAGAGTCCCGTTGTTGACGAAGTAGGCGTTCGCGAAAAGGAGGGCGCCCAGCGCCACCGAAACCACCGCTCCCACGCGCCCCGCCTCGCCTCCGTAGCGCCAAAAGGCCATCGCCGCCACGGCGGAGGACCCGATGAACAGCGGGTTGACGGTGCGCCACACGTCCCCCCAATGGTCGCCGAACAGGCCGCTGTACGCGTTGGCGAGCACCACCAGACCCAAGGCGCCCAGCGCCAGGCTTCGCAACCAGGGGACGTGGCGCGTGCTCGACCAGAGCCACCAGACGCCGCCCAACCCCATCAGCAGCGGGCCGATTTGCCACAGCTTCCACGGCCAATAGGGAACGGACATCCCGTCCGGGTCGACAAGGACGGTCCGCTCCGTCCAGGCGAAAATGGCCAAGACCACAAAGGCCGTCGCCGCGACGGCGGGAATCGGGGCCAGGTCTCGCGGGGCGATCAGTTTCAACATGAGGCTTCGGGCTCTCTCCTGCCGGGCGGTGGTGCTGCCGACAATGTAGCACGCGCCGTGAACCGCGCGCCTGCCCGCCTACAGCAAGCTGAGCTGCTGCTCGCCGGTGGGGAACGCGGAGACGCCGACGCCGAGGAGGCGGAATCGGCGGCCGGGGGCGATCTCACGGCGGAGCAGCTCTCGGGCGGTGGCGGCGAGATCGTCGGGCCCGCCGATGGGGGCGGGGCGGGTGGCGCTCCGAGTGAAGGTGGTGAAGTCGGCGAGGCGGAGCTTGATGGTGACCGTCCTCCCCCAATGGTCTTGCTTCCGGAGACGCTCGCCGACGCGGCGGCTGAGGCGGTCGGCGGCGGCGAGCAGGGCATCGGCGTCTTCGAGGTCCGTCTCGAAGGTGGTCTCCGCGCTCACCGACTTCGCGCCGGAGCGGGGAGCGACCTCGCGGTGGTCCTCGCCGCGGGCGTGGCGCACCAGCTCGGGGCCGCGCCGCCCAAAGCGCCGCCGGGCCCACTCGTCGGACTTGGCGGCGAGCTCGCCGAGGTTGGTCACACCGTCATCTTCCAGCAGCTTGCTCGTCTTCGGGCCGATGCCCGGCAGCTTGCGGGTGGAGAGCGGAGCGAGGAAGGCTGGCTCGTCTCCGGGGGCCACGACGCGGAGGCCGTCGGGCTTGTCCATGTCGCTGGCGATCTTAGCGACGGACTTGGAGGGAGCGAGGCCGATGGAGACGTTGAGCCCCGTGACGCGCTTGACCTCGGCCTTCAGGCCCTCGGCGACGGCGCGGGGCGAGGAGCGGCGCGCCGCGTCGGTGACGTCGAGATACGCCTCGTCGAGGGAGGCGGGCTCGACGACGGAGGCGGTGGTGCGGAAGATACCCATGACGCGGCGGGAGACCTCGGCGTACCGGTCGAAGCGCGGCGGGACGACGACGGCGCGGGGGCAGCGGGCCACCGCGGTCCGCATCGGCATGGCGGAGTGGACGCCGAAGGCGCGGGCCTCGTAGGAGCAGGCCGCGACGACGCCCCGCCTCTCGGGGGAGCCGCCCACGAGGACGGGCTTGCCCCGCAGCTCTGGGTTGTCCAGCTGCTCGACGGAGGCATAGAAGGCGTCGAGGTCGGCGTGGATGATGACGCTCGGCCACGGCTGAGGCGCCGTCGAGGACTGCGGCGATGGGCTGGTCATGTCGCACGCGCCGGAGCGCGGCCTTGGCGTCCGCGGCTCCGCTCTCGCGGCGACTATAGCACCGGCTGGCAGGTGGAGGGAGCGAGGGATGTCGCCGGACGGCTAGGCGCCGACGGCGGGAAGGGGCTCGGGGTCGTCGCCCATCGGGAGGGCGGGCTGCGTTCCGCCCCCGACGAGGAGGTCCATCAGTTGGTCGCCGTCGAGGGTCTCGACTTCGATGAGGCGGCCGGCGAGGCGGTCGAGGCGGGCGCGGTTCTCGGTGAGAATGCGCTTGGCGGTGGCCTTGCTCTTTTCGAGGAGCTTGCCGATTTCGGAGTCGATCTCCTCGGCGACGGCGTCGCTGTAGTTGCGGCCCTGAGCGAGCTCCTTGCCGAGGAAGACCATGCTGCTCTCGTCGAAGGCGCGGGGGCCCAGGCTCTCGCTCATCCCGAACTCGGTGACCATGCGGCGGGCGATCTTGGAGGCCTGCTGCAGGTCATTGGATGCGCCGGTGGTGACCTCGCCGAAGACGATCTCCTCGGCGGTCTTGCCGCCCATCATCACCGCCATCTGGGCCTCGAACTGACCCTTGCTGTAGAGTCCGCGGTCCTCCTCGGGGAGCATGCGGGTGTAGCCGCCGGCGGCGCCGCGGGCGACGATGGTGACCTTGTGGACGGGGTCGGCGCCGGGGACGTGGGCGGCGACGATGGCGTGGCCGGCCTCGTGGTAGGCGATGACCTTCTTCTCCTTGTCGGAGACGCGGCGGCTCTTGCGCGCGGGTCCGGCTATGACGCGGTCGACGGACTCCTCGAACTCGTCGGCGCCGATGCTGTCCTTGTTCTCCCGCGCGGCGAGAATGGCGGCCTCGTTGACGAGGTTGGCGAGGTCGGCCCCGCTGAAGCCGGCGGTCTGCTTCGCCAGGGTGTTCACGATGACCGTCTCGTCGAGCGGCTTCCCTTTGAGGTGGACGCCGAGGATCGCCTCGCGTCCCTTGATGTCGGGCAGGTCGAGGACCACGCGTCGGTCGAAGCGGCCGGGCCGGAGGAGGGCGGGGTCGAGGACGTCGGGGCGGTTGGTGGCGGCGATGACGATTACGTTGGTGCGCTCATCGAAGCCGTCCATCTCGACGAGTATCTGGTTGAGGGTCTGCTCGCGCTCGTCGTTGCCGCCGCCCACGCCCGCGCCGCGGTGCCGTCCCACGGCGTCGATCTCGTCGACGAAGAGGATGGCCGGGGCGTTTTCCTTGGCGCGGCGGAATAGGTCGCGGACGCGGCTCGCGCCGACGCCGACGAACATCTCGACGAACTCGCTGCCGCTGATGGAGAAGAAGGCGACCCCGGCCTCGCCGGCGACGGCCTTGCTAATGAGCGTCTTGCCCGTGCCCGGCGGACCGACGAGCAGCACGCCCCGCGGGATCCGGGCGCCGACGCGGGCGAACTTCTCCGGGTTCTTGAGGAACTCGACGATCTCCGCGAGCTCGACCTTCGCTTCGTCGACGCCGGCGACGTCCTGGAAGGTGATGGTTGGCCTATCTTCGGTGATCTGCCGCGCCTGGCTGCGGCTGAAGTTCATCGTCTGGTTCAAGCTGCCGCGAGTCCGACGGAAGAGGTAGATGAGGAGCGCCCCGAAGAGGATGAGGGGGAGGAAAGAGATGAGGAGGCCGCCGAAGTTGAACCCGGTGCTCTTGACGATGACCTCGACGCCGTTGGAGCCGGTCTCGACCCCGGCCTCCCGCAGGATCTCGACAACCGACGCGCCCGACTCCTTCCGCGATTCGTACTCCTGCTCGCCGGCGGTGAGCACGGTCAGCTTGTCGCCCTCGACCTGGATCGTGGCGATTTCCCCGGCCTGGGCCATCTCCACGACTTCGCTGAGCGCGAGCTCGGGGGTCGCAGTCGGGGAGCGCAGCAAGAAGAGCAAGATGATCGCGATCGCGGCGATCAGCAGAATCCATCCTATGGGGTTAGGACGAACCGCCGGCTTCAAGTCCTGGCCCTCCTCAGCCGCGCCGGTACTCCCGTTTCGGCCCGCCCAGCCGGGCCGATGCGCTTCCTACAAGGTCATTGTAGCACTTGGGCGACGGACGTACCGGCTGTACAACTTGGTACGCACCGGAGGAGCCGCCGGCTTCGAGGCAGAATGCGGCGGCGGTGGCCCCTTGATTAAAGGTAACTACATCATGTAGTGTTTGTTGTCGTCCTCAAGTACATGTAAGCGTGATTGGAGATATATGGGTCTGCGGTGGCGCGCCCTATCTCCCGCCCTCTTGGCGGCATTCGTTGGGTTCCTCGTTCTCAGCCTCCTGCCGGAGCTGATGTCGGCCCAGAGCGGCATCGCCGTGTTCACCGGGCGGGTGACGATCGACGGCGCGCCGGCCCCGGCGGGTACGGTCGTGCAACTGACGCTGCAGTCGTCCGGCGAGCGGTTGGGGCTGGGCCGCACGGGGAACGGAGGGCTTGACCCCGATCAATACCGCGTCGACGTGCAGCAGTCGGCAGTGGCGTCGGGCGCGATTGTCGAGTTCTCGCTGGTCGATCCAGCCACGGACGCGGTGCGGCCGACTCTAGAGAGGCCCACGGCGGTGAACCGGGCGAACTTCGTGATCACCACCGACCTGAGCTTCACGCTCGCGGCGGCGACGCCCACACCAAGGCCGGTCGCCACGGCCACGCCGGTTCCGACGCCCACACCTACCCCGGAACCCACGGCCACGCCGACTCCAACCGCCACGCCCATTCCACCCACGGCCACGCCCACGCCGACCCCGACGCCGTTCCCCACGTCGACACCATTCCCCACGGCGGTGCCGACGCCCATACCCCCGCCGACGGCCACCTCGGTGCCGGAACCCACCGCCACACCGGTTCCTCCGGCTACGCCTGTTCCACCCACGGCGACGCCGGAACCGCCGCCGACGGCCGTCCCGCCCACGGCGGCGCCCACACCGCCGGCGCCCACCGCCGAGCCCACGGCGACCCCGGAACCCTCCGGCGGCGATGGGAGTTCCCTGGGGGTGGTGTGGATCATCATCGCCATCATTGGCGTGGTGGCGGTGGGGGTGGCGCTCTTGGTCTGGAGGAACCAGCGGCGGTAGTCCCCGCCGGCCCCTCCCTGTAGGGGCGATTCACAAATCGCCCTTCCCTCCCACCTCTCCGCTGCTGGAGGAGCGCCTTAGACCTCTCCCCTCTGGGGGAGACTGAGAGAGGGCACGCGCCTGCCAAGACGCGTCGGAGGGGGCGTGGAGCGGTCTTACCTCTTCTCCCCCTCGGGAGAAGATTGAGATGAGGGGCCCCCTCATTGCCGCCACTGGCCACCACACGCGCCTCTCCTTCCGGCCTCTCCCCCTCTGGGGGAGATTTGAGAGAGGGCGCGCGCCGTCAGGCGCGCGGCGCCCGCAGGGCGCTGAGAGCGGGACCGGGCAAAATGGCCCAAAAGAGAGAGGGCTCGGTTCCGAGCCCCCTCTGTCCGGTCCGAACGAATCGGATTCGTCTAGTCGTCGAGCCAGATGATCTCGGTGAGCTGACCGCCCTGGTGGAAGGCCCGTCCGCCGCTCAGCTGCTGGTAGCTGTTGCGGACGCGGGCACTCTGGACGTCATAGCTGGCCTCGGTAATGGCCGGCATGTAGATCAGCTCCTTGATCGTCTCGGCGTAGTACTCCTGCATGAGCTCCTTCTCGCGCTCGAACTCGGGGGCAAGGGCCCACTCGTCGGCGATCTCGTCCATGCGCGCGTTATTGAAACCGAAGTAGTTCTGCAGGTCGTCGGACTTGTTCTTGAGCGGCACGAAGGCACGGTGGGCGCCGGTCGCCCGGGTGTGGGTGATCAGGAACTCGTGGTTCTGAATGTCCACCGGATTCACGAACCCCGACATGGAGTAGAGGATCGAGATGTCGGGGACCTTCAAGACCTCGACCTCGATATCGAGAGCTTCGGCGATCGACGCTCCCAGCGCAACGGTGTAGGTGGTATGGGTTGCGTTGTACTGGTGGTAGTACAGGGTGAGCTTCTCGCCCGGCTCCTTGCCGGCCATGGCCCACAGCTCCTTGGCGCGGTCGGGGTCGTAGATGAACGGGTTCTCATCGTCCGGCAGGTCGAGGCCCATCTGGCTAAGCGTCGGCGGGCTGTCCCAGAGGAGGCCCCAAGGTTGAGCGACCGGCGTCATGATCCAGGCGCCCTCGAAGAGGTTCTCGCCGATGCTTTCGTAGTCAATCGCCTTGGCGACGGCGAGGCGGGCGTTACGGTCGGCGAAGTACGGGTCCGGGAAATTCTCCGTGGGGAGGTGCTTGAAGCCGAGAATCCTCGAGGTGTTTGAAGAGAGGAAGTACTCGATGATCTGGCACTGGGGGCAGCTCCGCCCGAAGTTGAGCGCGGAGGACGGCCCGCTGATGCCCACGCTCAACCCGTTGTCGATCTGGCCGGTGATGAAACCGGAGCGGGTGAGGTCGCCGCCGAGCACCTTGACCTGATGCCGGTCGAGGTAGGGCAGCGGTGCGCCGTCGGCGCCGGTCTTGAAGTAGTCCGGGTTGGCGTTCCCGCCCCACTCCACCTGGCGGTCGTAGTTGTCCAAGCGGAACGGGCCGGAGCCGACGGTCCGCTGGCTGTAGTCGCCCTCGAGGTTGAAGATCTCGGGCGGCACGACGCGCGCGTTGAACTGCGAGAAGTTCGCGGTGAAGTACGGGTCGGGGCCTACGAGGTTGAAGACCAGGGTCTTGTCGTCCACGATCTCCGCGCTCTCTACGGCCTGGGCGTGCTGCTGCGCCGAGGGCGTTCCCTGCGGTTCGCCGTCGGGCCTAGTCAGCTTGCCCTGCCAGTAGTTCAGGGTATGGACGATGTCCTCGGAGACGACCGGCCTGCCGTAGAGATCGGAGAGGTCCGTCGTGTAGCCGCGAGAGTCTGACGGCATGTTGTGCCAGACCGCGTCGGGGTGGATCTTCATCGTCCACGAGGAGCCGTCCGCGTTGGACTCCCACTCCGAGATGAGGTCGCCGACGGGGAAGCAGCTTCCCGGATCGGCCTCGACCATGAGCGGGGAGAACTGGCAGGTGAACAGCTTGTTGTAGACGAAGCTGATCGCGGTGGAAACGGTGTAGGACCGGTTGAGGATCTGGTCCGTGCCGCTGCTGGGGCTGGGGAAGGCATAGGTATGGGTACCGCCGCGCTTCGGCGCCTGACGCCAGCTCTCGAGACCGGGGCCTTGGAGCCAGCGGAAGCCCTTGAGTACCTCTGAAACGCCGCCCACACCGGGGACGGGGGTGGCGGTGGGAACCTGCACGACAACGCGCGGCGTCGGAGTCGGCGCAGCCGTCGGCGCCTCCTGGGGAGCCGCCGTCTCAACCACGACAACCGGCGCCTGCGTGGGCGGCGGCGTCGGAGTGGCCTCTGGTGCCGCCGTCTGCACGACGACCTCGGGCGCTTTGGTCGGCGCGGGGGTTGCCGTCGGGACGACAATCAGCGGCGCCTGGGTCGGCGGTGGTGGCGGGGGCACTGCTGTTGGATCGGCTCCGCCGCAGGCCGCCACCACGAGCGCGGTGATCACCGCGGCGGCGACAAGGCCGGTTAGCTGTCGACCCTTCTTAATCCACATCGCTTGCTTCCTCCAACTCTGGTCTAGCGGCGGCGGTTCACGGCAAGCACAACTGGCCGGCGCTAGGCGCGTCGCGTAAGGGTAGCGCCTCCCTACGGCATTGGCAAGAGTCGCCGCCTCTGGGGAAGCCGCCCCTAAGCCTTCTCCCCTTGGGAGAGACTGAGAGAGGGCTGGGGAGGGCCGCGGCGGTCCCCCTCCGGACCTCTTCTCCCTCGGGAGAAGATTGAGATGAGGGACCCCCGCCAACCGCCAACGGCAATCGAAATCGCCGACCCTCCCCTGTAGGGGCGATTCGCGAATCGCCCGCTCCCTCACAACCGGAGCCGTTATGCGAGCCACCTTGGGGTACAGTACGCATCAGTGCGAGCCGGTGAAAGAAGGGAGCCCGACCGGTATGGAGACCGTCACGGACCGTGAGCGGCGCGAGCTGCTGACCACCATGCTGCGCGGCGTCTCCCGTTCGTTCTACCTGACGCTCCGGGCCCTGCCGGGCTCAGTACGAGGCCAGATCGGACTGGCCTACCTGCTCGCCCGCACCGCCGACACCATCGCCGACACCGCGGCGCTTGCACCCGACGATCGCCTGGCCCGGCTCCTCGCCTTCCGCGCGCAAGTGCAAGGCGTCGAAGGCTCTTGGACCCCGCCGGAAGCCGACGACGCCGCGGAGCGCCGGCTCCTCCAAGCCGCGGCGCGGGCCCTGGCCCTGCTCGACGAGACTGCAGAGGCGGACCGCGCCCGAATCCGCTCCGTCGTGACCACCCTCACCGAGGGGATGGAGATGGACCTGCGGACGTTCCCGCAGGGAGAGCCCGGCGCATTGGTCGCCCTCCCCGACCGGGTCGCCCTCGACCGCTACATCTACCTCGTGGCTGGCTGCGTCGGCGAGTTCTGGACTGAGATGACGATGGCCCACGACCCGGCGCTACGGCATTGGGACGCCGAGGCTTCCGCGGCGGCAGGCGTACGGTTCGGCAAGGCGCTGCAGTTGACCAACGTGCTCCGCGACGCCCCCCGCGACCTGCGAAAGGGCCGGTGCTATCTCCCCGCCGACGAGGTCGCCGCGCTGGGGCTCGCTCCCCCCGATCTGCTGCACCCTGAGAAGTCGGAGCAGGCGTGGCCCGCCGCGGCCTCGCTGGTCCGGCTGGCGCTGGAGCACTACGGGGCGGCGGAGTCGTACATCCTGGCGATTCCGCGCCGCGCGCTGCGTCTGCGGCTGGCGGCGCTCTGGCCCGCCCTAATCGGCCTCCGCACGTTGGAGGCCCTGGCCCGCAACCCCATGTGGCTCGACCCGGCGCGGCCGGCGAAGATCAGCCGGGGCGCCGTCTACCGCATCATGGCCCGCTCATTCGCCGTTGCGCCGTCGAACTCGGCGGTGCGGGGATGGATGCGGGGCCTGCGCCGGAAGGTCGAGCGCGCCCTCGCGGCCCGCGAGCCGTAGGAGGGACGCAGATTGACGCCCCCGGAGGGCGCCGATATGCTCGCCGCACCCCGCCCTTTCTGAGGAAATCATGCGCGCCGCCGCCGCGATCACCGGCATCGGAGAGACCGAGTACTCCAAGAACTCGGGGATGTCCGACAAGGCCCTCCAGCTTCAGGCCATCACCCGCGCCGTGGCCGACGCCGGCCTCAATCCCCATGACGTCGACGGCTTCATCCCCAGCTCGATCGGCCCCGGCCTCACCGCCGAGGACTTCGTCGACAACATGGGCACGCCCGACCTGCGCTTTTCGGTCACGTTGCACATCGGCGGGGCGAGCGGGATCGCGGGCATCCAAGACGCTGCCATGGCGGTGGCCTCCGGGGTGGCGAATCACGTGGTGGTCGTCTCGGGACGCAACGGCTCGTCGATGCACCGCATCTCCCATGCCCAAGCGGCGCGGGGCATCCAGGCGCCGCACCGTCAGCACATGGTCTCGATGGAGTTCGAGGGCATCTACGGCGCCAACGTGCCCATGCAGTTCTACGCGCTGATCGCCCAGCGGCACATGCACCTCTACGGCACGACGAGCGAGCACCTCGGCGCGGTGGCGGTGACGATGCGCCGTCATGCGGGCATGAACGAGAAGGCGATCATGCGGGCGCCCATCACCATCGACGACCACCAGGCCTCTCGGATGATCACCACGCCGTTCCACCTGTTCGACTGCTGCATCGAGACCGACGGCGCGACCGCGGTGGTCGTCTCCTCGGCGGAGCGGGCGGCCGACGCCAAGCACGGGCCGGCCCGCATCTTGGGCATCGCGGAGGGGCACCCCGACTCGCCGAGCTCGACGGCCACGCGCGTCGACCACGGCCGCGTCGGCATCGCCAAAGCCGCGCCTCGGGCCTTCGCCATAGCGGGCCTGACGCCGCAAGACTTGAAGCTGGCGATGTTCTACGACCCGTTCACCTTCATCCCGATCTACACACTGGAGAACCTGGGCATCGTCAGGCCCGGCGAGGGCGGCCCATTCGTGGCCGAGGGCAACATCGGCCTCGGCGGCAAGCTGCCGGTGAACACCCACGGCGGCCTGCACTCTCAGGCGCACTCGCAGTCGGGCCTCAACCACGTCGCAGAGGCGGTGAAGCAGCTACGCGGGACGGCGGGACAGGCCCAGGTCGCCGACCCCGACCCGTGCGTCGTGACCGGCATGGGCGATTTCGGCAACGGCGGCGTCATGCTGCTCTCGGCGCGGTAGCCGGCGGAGGACCACGTCATGGCCGATACCTACTTGAAGCCGCTTCCCATCCCGAGCGCGGAGTCGGCGCCCTACTGGGAGTACTGCAAGAAGGGCGAGCTCCGCATCCAGCGGTGCGCCTCGTGCGGGGCGTTCGTCCACTACCCCCGCGTCCTCTGCCCCCACGACGCCAGCCCCGACCTGGAGTGGACGCAGGTCAGCGGGCGGGGGTCGGTCTTCTCCTACACCATCTCCCACCGGGCCTTCCACCCCGGCTTCTCCGACGACGTCCCCTACGTCATCGCCATCGTCGAGCTGGAGGAGGGGCCGCGCCTCATGTGCCGAATCCGCGACGTCGCGCCGGAGGAGGTCCGCGTCGGCTTCCCCGTCGAGGTCTTCTTCGAGGCGGTCACGCCGGAAGTCACGCTCCCCTTCTTCCGCCCGGCCGTCCAGGGATAGGAGTCCGCCATGTGCAGGCTGACGCAAAAGCAGGTATGCCGGATGTACGTCGAGCAGATTCTGAGCGCGGGCAACATGGACGTGCTCGAGATGTGCATCGCGCGGAGCTACGTGGGCCACAACCCGGTCCAGCCGGAGGGAATTCAGGGCCGCGACGGCGTCCGCAAGCGCCGCGCCCGCGCCAAGGCCGCCTTCCCCGACGGTCGCTTCGAGATCGAGGAGATGATCGAGGAGGGCGACCGGGTCGCGGTGATCTACCGGTTCAGCGGAACGCACGCCGGCCCATTCGCCGGCGTGCCCGCCACCGGCAAGGAGATCACCGGCCAGGGCATCGAGATCTACCGCCTCCACGACGGCCAGATCGTCGAGTCCTGGTCGCAGGGCAACTACCTCGGCATGCTCCAGGCAATCGGCGCCGCCGATGCCCCCAAATTCGGGGAGCCGTAGGGGTCAGGAGCCCGAAGCCGCCCCTTCCCGCTGGCGGAGGGCCTCGTAGAGGGCCAGGGCGGCGGCGACGGAGGCGTTGAGCGAGGCGACCCGACCCCGCATCGGAATCGACACGACCGTGTCGCACGCCTCGCGGACGACCCTGGACAGACCCTTCCCCTCTGCGCCGATGACGATGGCGGTCGGCGCCGTGTAGTCGGCCTCGCGGAAGTCCTGCTCGGCTGAGGGGTCGATGCCGACGCTCCACACGCCGGATTCGGCGAGGTCGCGCAGGGCGCGCGCCAGGTTGGTGACGCGAGCCACGGGGACGAACTCCAGCGCTCCCGACGAGCTCTTCGCGACGGCGGCGGTGAGTCCGGCGGCGCGCCGCTTCGGAATGACCACGCCGTGGCCTCCGGCCCCCTCGACGGTGCGGATGATCGCGCCGAGGTTCTGCGGGTCGGTGATGCCGTCGAGCACCGCGACGAGCGGCGGCATACCGGCGGCGCGCGGGGCGGCGAGCAGGTCGTCGAGGCCGGCGTAGTCCTTGGCGGCGGCGAAGGCGGCGACGCCCTGATGCTTGCCTCTGGGACTCAGCCGCTCCATCGCGGCGGCGTCGACGCGGTCGACGACGATGCCGGCCCGTTGCGCCAGGTGCAGGATCTCCGCGACCCCCGAGTGGCGTCCCCCGCCGGAAAGGATGACGCGGTTGATGGGCCGCCCCGCGCGCAGCGCCTCCAGCACGGGGTGCCGCCCTTCGATGAGCTCGGACTCCGGCGGCGGGGACGCAGGCTCCGCCCGGCGCGGCCTCGGCTTGGGCCGGGCGGCGGGACGCGCGCCTCCGCGCCGGGGCGTCTTCTGGGTGCGGGGTTTGGGCATGTCTCCAGGAGTGCCTCAGGGGCCGCAGGCATTGTAGCAGGGGCCGGTCCCTGCTCTCTGTGGCGCGGAAATCGCGGTTCGGGTACTCTACGCCCGCCGACTGTAGTGGGCGCGTTGGAGGGGGCGTCTTGCCTCTTCTCCCCACGGGAGAAGATTGAGATGAGGGGCCGCCGCACAACCACCACGGGCCGCAGGGGGAAATGATGCCCGACTACGAGCCGAACTCCGTTCTCTCCAACACCAGCTACAAGGTCCTGGGCACCCGGCCGGTCCGCCATGACGGCGTCGAAAAGGTGACCGGGCACGCCCGCTACGGGGCCGACGTATCGATGCCGGACCTCCTCTACGGGAAGCTGCTGCGGAGCCCGCACGCGCACGCCCGAATCAAGCGCATCGACGCGTCGAAGGCGCTGGCGCTTCCCGGCGTGAAGGCGGTGGCGACCTCGGCCGACCTCTTCGAGGTCTCCGACCGGGCAAGCGACGTCGAACCCGGCGAGATCCGGAACTTCGGCATCCTGAGCGCGAACTGCCTGGCGCGGGGGAAGGCGCTGTACAAGGGCCACGCCGTGGCCGCCGTCGCCGCCACCAGCCCCCACGCCGCCGAGGAGGCGCTGGCCGCCATCGAGGTCGAGTACGAACCGCTGCCCGCGGTCTTCACCGCGGACGAAGCGTTGGCCGACGGCGCGCCGGTCCTGCACGAGCGTCTCGCCACGCTCGACTCCCCGATGGGCCCCGGCGGGATGCTCGACGACGGGGACGATGCCGTCCCCACCAACGTGGCGCGGCATTTCATCCACGAGCTCGGCGATCCCGATGCCGGCTTCGCCGAGGCCGACGTGATCGTCGAGCGGCGCTATCGCACCGAGGCGGTGCATCAGGGCTACATCGAGCCGCACTCGGCGACCGTGTACTGGGACAAGGACAAGATCACCGTCTGGACGAGCACCCAGGGGCACTTTGGCATCCGCGAGCAGTTGGCCAAGATCGTGGGGGTGCCGGTCTCGAAGATTAAAGTGATCCCGATGGAGATCGGCGGCGGCTTCGGCGGGAAGACGATCGTCTACGTCGAGCCGGTGGCCGCGGTGCTGTCGAGGAAGACTGGGCAGCCGGTCAAGGTCACGATGTCGCGCACCGAGGTCTTCTTCGGCACGGGCCCGACGTCGGGGACCGACATCACCGTGAAGATCGGCGCGACGAACGCGGGGCGCATCACCGCCGCTACGGCCGACATGGTGTACGAGGGCGGCGCCTTTCCCGGCTCGCCGTTGGCCTCGGGCGCGCGCTGCATCTTCGCGGCCTACGACGTCGCCAACCTGCGCGTCGACGCTCGCGACGTGGTCGTGAACAAGCAGAAGGTCGCCGCCTACCGCGCGCCGGGAGCTCCCGCCGCGGCCTTCGCGGCCGAGCAGGCGGTCGACGAGCTGGCCCGCGCCCTCAAC
Organism: Dehalococcoidia bacterium; assembly: GCA_034421515.1. Lineage (GTDB taxonomy): Bacteria > Chloroflexota > Dehalococcoidia > SHYB01 > SHYB01 > DAOUKH01. Next base: position 97,169 of record DAOUKH010000003.1, on the reverse strand, counting down.
ATGGACCCCCTCGAGCTCCGGCTCGCCAACGCGGCGCGCGAGGGAACGCGGCAGGTCACCGGCCCCAAGTTCGGCGCCATCGGCTGCGTCGAGACGTTGGAGGCCGCGAAGGAGCACGCGCACTACGCCGCCCCCGTCGGCGGCGGGGGACCAGCCCCGAAGGGCAAGCGGCGCGGACGCGGCGTCGCCAACGGCTTCTGGGGCAACACCGGCGGCCCCTCCGCCTGCGTGGCCAGCGTCAACCAGGACGGCACGGTGAGCCTGATCGAAGGCTCCCCCGACATCGGCGGGAGCCGCGCCGCCATAGCGATGCAGCTCGCCGAGGTGCTCGGCCTGCGGGCGGAAGAAGTGCGGCCGACCGTCGTGGACACCGACTCAATCGGCTTCACCTCGCAGACCGGGGGCAGCAGCGTGGCGTACAAGACCGGCTGGGCCGCCTACGAGGCGGCGCGGGACGTCAAGCGCCAGATGATCGAGCGTGCCGCCCTGGTGTGGGGAGCATCGCCCGACGACGTGGAGTATGACGACGGCGCGCTGCGCCACAAGTCGGACCCAGAGTTGAAAACCACGTTCGCCGAGATCGCGGCACGGCAGATGAAGACCGGCGGCCCCATCGTGGGAAAGGCGGCGACGAGCATGATGCGCCCCGGCGGGGCCTACTCGGCCCACATCGCCGACGTGGAGGTGGACCTGGAGACGGGGAAGGTCGACGTCCTCCGCTACACCGTAGCGCAGGACGCGGGCAAGGCCATCCATCCCAGCTATGTGGAGAGCCAGATGCAGGGCGGCGCCGTGGCGGGAATCGGCTGGGCGCTGAATGAGGAGTACTACTACGACGAGGCGGGGCTGCTGCAGAACCCGACGTTCCTCGACTACCGCATGCCCACCAGCCTGGACGTGCCCATGATCGACACGGTCATCGTAGAGAAGCCGCACGACGGACATCCCTTCGCGGTGCGCGGGGCCGGCGAGGTCCCCTTGGTGCCGCCGATGGCGGCGGTCGCCAACGCGGTCTACGACGCCACCGGCGTCCGCATGACCAGCCTGCCCATGTCGCCGGCCAAGGTGCTGGAGGCCCTGTGGGAGCACAAGCAGTCGAACGGGAATGTGTAGTGGTGCCGGAGGCGTGGATTCCGACGCAGCTGCAGGCGCTGACCGGCGGTGTCCGGCGGGTGTCGGCGGACGGCGGCACGGTGGGGGAGGTCGTCGCCGAATTGGAACGGCGCTTCCCCGGCATCGAGGCGCGGCTGGTCTTTGAAGGTGAGGTGATGCCGGGCATGTCCGTCGTCGTGGACGGCGACCAGACCCAGCTCGGCCTGCTCCAGCCGGTGGAGGAATCGAGCGAAGTGCATTTCATCCCCGCCGTGGGCGGCGGGTAGACGGGAGGCCGCGATGAAGGTCGAGTATCCGGTGCAGGTGGGGTCGATGCTCTACACCATGGTCGAGCCCCACAAGGGCTTCGAAAAGGAGTACAACCGCTGGTACGAGCGGGACCACTTCTACGGCGGCTGCATGACCGGCCCCTACATCTTCGCCGGCCGCCGGTGGGTGGCCACGCGCGACCTCAAAGACCTGCGCTTCCCCCAGGACAGCCCCTTCGCCAAGCCGGCGGACGCGGGCTCCTATCTTGCGATCTACTGGCACCTGAAGGGCTACCACGCCGAGAAGTCGGCATGGTCGAGGCCGCAGGTGCACTGGCTCTATGAGAATGGGCGCGGCTTCCCCGAGCGCACGCACGTCCACACCTCGAACTACTGGTACGATTGGCGCTTCTACCGCGACGAGGACCCCGTGCCCATCGAGCTCGCCCTCGACCACCGGTACAAGGGACTGGTGACCATCGCCACGATGCCCAACGGTGACACTGCCCGCGAGGAAGTCGACCAGTGGTTCCAAGCGCGGTACCTCGTGGACTTCATGAAGGACTCCCCGGTGGCCTCCTGCGCGGGATGGTCGGCGGTCCTCCCCAAGGAGAGCGAGCGCGGCGCGCCCATGGAAATCCCCGGCGTGGAGGAGCCGGAGCTGATGACCTTGCAGCTCTACTTCCTTGAAGCCGACCCCCGGGAGTGCTGGAACAAGTTCCTCAAGCTGAGCGCCGACCTCGGCGAGTCCGGGCTGGGGCGCGTGGTCTTCGCCGCGCCCTTCATCCCGACCGTCGTTGGCACGGACACCTACACCGACCAGCTTTGGTAGGAGAACCGACCATGGCCGACACTCCCACCGTCAACACCATGCGCGGGCCGAAGCCCATCGACGAGCTCGGCTTCACGCTGATGCATGAGCACGTCTTCATCCACTCGGCCGGCGTGCTCGACAACTGGCCGCACCTCTGGGACCGCGAGGCCGAGGTCCAGAAGGCGATCACCACCCTCAACGAGGCGAAGGCGAACGGCGTCGACACGATCCTCGACCTCACCACCATCGACTTGGGGCGCGACATCGCGCGACTCAAGGAGGTCGCCGACCGGGTCGACCTCAACATGATCGTCTCCACCGGCCTCTGGCTTGACCCGCCCCGCTCCATCTCCCGCATGAGCCCTGAGGAGATGGCCGACCTCTTCATTCACGACATCGAGGAGGGCGTCGCCGATACCGGCGTGAAGGCGGGAGCGATCAAGGTCGCCTCCGAGCCCGTCGTGGATGGGGCGAACGTGCAGATCCTGAAGGCAGCGGCCATCGCCCACCGCAAGACGGGCGTCCCGATCTCGACGCACACCTTCGTCCGCAACGCCAACGGCCTGGCGCAGCAGAACGTCTTCGAGCGGGCCGGCGTCGACCTGAGCCGCGTGGTCATTGGACACACCGGCGACAGCGAAGACCTGGAATACATCGAGGCCATCGTCAAGCGCGGCAGCTACGTCGGCATGGACCGCTTCGGGCTTGGGCTCCCGACGGAGCGGCGCGCGGCGGTGGTCGCCCAGATGTGCGAGCGCGGCCATTCCGACCGCATGGTCCTCTCCCACGACACGAGCTGCTACATGGCGCTCGGCCCGCCCGACCCCGACCGCCCCTGGAAGTCCAACTACGGCCTCATCCAAGCCGAGGTCCTCCCCCTCCTCCTCGACCTCGGCGTCACCGAAGCCCAGGTCGAGGAGATGACGGTCGAGAACCCGCGCCGCATCTTCGAGGCCCAGGGCGGCTACTAGCCCGCCGCCCACGGCCCAAAAGGAGGACGAGATGCCCGACGAGCAGCCTTTGTCACTTCTGCTACCAACGCCCGAGACGCCAACCGCCGGCACGCCCCCCGCGCCGCGCCTGACGAGCCTGCGCGGCAAGACCATCGGCGTCATCAACAACCAATGGTGGTCCTTCAACGTCTCGCTGGAGCAGTTCGAGGAGCTGTTGTACGAGCGGTATGAGATCGAGGGCGTGGTCACCAAGCTCACCGAGATCGGGGTTCCCCTCACCCCGGAGGAGATGGAGGACCTGACGGCCAAGGCCGACGCCGTGATCAACGGTCTCGGCAACTGAGGCTCCTGCACCGCGTGGTGTATCCACGACAGCATCGAGATCGAGAAGCAGGGCATCCCCACGGTGACCGTGAGCACCAAGGCCTTCCAAGCCCTGGCGGCGGCCTCGGCGAAGGGCCGGGGGATGCCGGCGCTGCCCCAGGTCATCCTCCCCTTCCCCTACGACACGCTTGACGAACCCTTGGTCCGCGAAATCGCCTACCGGGCGCTCGACGCCGCCGTCGCCGCCCTCCTGGTCCCTGACCGGGGCGTGGTGAACGTTCCCGCCGAGGCGTCCGAGGCATAGCCGCGATGGCCGACCCACACCTCACCTCCACGCGCGTCTCCGCGGGCGGCTACGACGAGGCCATCGAGTATTTCCACGCCCGCGGCATGACCGACGGGCTGCCCATCGTGCCGCCCACGGAGGAGCGCGTCGCGGCGATGGTCGCCGCGTCGGGTCGGGCGCCCGACGACGTCCTCGGCGTCGTGCACCCTGCGGTGGCCGAGGCCACCGTCGAGAAGGTCGCGGTGAACGCGGTGATGGCGGGCTGCCTGCCCGAGCACATGCCGGTGGTCGCCACCGCCGTCGAGGCGATGACCGAGGAGGAGTTCCTCCTCTACAGCATCCAGACCACCACCAACCCCGTGGGGGTCGGCGTCATTGTGAACGGCCCTATCCGCCACGAGATCGGGATCAACTCCGGCGCCGGGTGCCTCGGGCCGGGAACCCGCGCCAACGCCTCGATCGGGCGGGCCGTCCGCCTGATTCTGCTCAACATCGGGGGCGCCGTGCCCGGCGAGGTCGACAAGGCGACGCAGGGCTTTCCCGGCAAATTCTCTCTGTGCTTCGGCGAGAATGAAGAAGAGAGCCCCTGGGACCCGCTCCACGTCGAACGCGGCTTCGACGCGGACGAGAGCTGCGTCACCGTCATCGCGCCCAACACGACGCTGAACTGCACCTACGGCGACCGTGTCATGGCCGAGGGCGGCATGGCCGCCTTCGCGCAGACGATGACCGCGCCCGCGATCACGCAGTTCTCCCTTTTCACCGGCGAGCCGCTGGTGGTCTTCAACCCCGGCCACGCCCGCGCCCTGGCCGAAGGGGGCTGGTCGAAGGACGACGTCAAGCGCTACTTCCACGAACACACCCGCCTGCCCGGCGACCGCATCCACGCGACCGCGAGAAGCCGCCGCGACACCCGCCCCGACCTGATCGTGGACGGCATGTACCCGATGGTGCCGACGGCGGACTATTGGATGATCGCCGTGGCCGGCGGCGACGGCGGCCTGCACTCGACCTACATGCCGTCGTTCGGCTCGCCCAAGTCGGTCACCAAGCCGATACGGCGGTAGCGATGCCGCTCCCCTTCTCCACCGAGGCGCGGCTGGCCCGCTGCCACTCCATCGCCGACCTGCGCCGCCTCGCTATGCGCCGCCTGCCCCGCGCCGTGTTCGACTACGCCGACGGCGCCGCCGAGGACGAGGTCACGGCGCGGCGTAACGAGGCGGCGTTCCAGGACTACGAGCTCCTGCCCCGCGTGCTTCGGGACGTGTCGACGGTCGATCTCTCCACCACCGTCCTGGGGACGCCGGTATCGATGCCGGTCATGCTCGCGCCGACGGGCATGACGCGGCTCTTCCACCACGAGGGCGAGGCCGCCGCGGCGCGGTCGGCCCACCGGGCCGGGCTGATCTACTCGCTCTCCTCGTTGAGCACGCTGTCGATCGAGGAGCTCGCCGCGGCGTCCGACGGCCCGAACTGGTTCCAGATCTACGTCTGGAAGGACCGGGGGCTCGTCCGCGAGTTCTTCAGCCGCTGCCGCGACGCCGGCTACGACGCCCTGATGCTCACCGCCGACATGCCCGTCTTCGGCCAGCGGGAGCGCGACCTCCGGAACGGCATGACCATCCCACCGTCGCTCACCCTGGGGGCGGCCTTCGACGCGGCGCTGCATCCGTCGTGGTGGTGGAACTTCCTGACGAGTCGCCGCATCGGGTTCGCCAACGTCGCGGGCCAGGGCGACGCGGGCCGCGGCGACCTCACCGCGCTGTGGACGTACATCAACACCCAGTTCGACCCCTCGGTGACGTGGGACGACCTGGAATGGATGATCGCCGAGTGGAACGGCCCCTTCGCGGTCAAGGGGATACTCGACCCCGAGGATGCGGCGCGGGCGGCGTCGCTCGGCGCGCAGGGGATCGTCGTGTCGAACCACGGCGGGCGCCAGCTCGACCACGCCCCGGCGGCCCTCGACGCGCTGCCCGCCGTCGTCGAGTCGGTGGCGGGCCGGGCCGAGGTCATCCTCGACGGCGGCGTCCGCCGCGGCGCCGACGTGGCGAAGGCGCTGGCCCTCGGCGCGCGCGCCGTCGCCATCGGACGCGCCTACCTCTACGGCATCGGCGCCGGCGGCGAGCCCGGCGTCGACCGCGCCCTCGATCTCCTCCGCACCGAGCTCCGCCGCGCCCTGGCCCTCCTCGGCTGCCCCAGCGTCGCCGACCTCAGCGCCGCCCACGTCCGCCGGCGTGGGCATAGGGGTTAGGGCGCGACGGCGATGACATCTCGCAGCAACGAGTTACGCCACAGGATTCTCAGCGGTCGGTCAGACGCAAATGTCCGCTTCGACGACCTGCGGCTATTCCTGCTACGCTTAGGATTCGTTGAGCGGACGCGGGGCAGTCATCACATCTTCAGGAAAGAAGGCGTCCGGGAACGGGTGAATTTGCAGCGCGACGGCAACCATGCCAAGCCCTACCAGGTCCGACAGGTCCGTCATGTCATCCTGAGACACCGGCTTGAAGAGGGATCATGATGCACAAGTACGAGATCATCATCTATTGGAGCAACGAAGACGGTGCCTTCGTGGCCGAAGTGCCCGAGCTTCCGGGTTGCGCCGCCCACGGCGACACGCAGGAGGCGGCCTTGGTGCACATCAACGAGGCTATGGACTTGTGGCTTGAGACGGCGCGAGAGTTCGGCGACCCGATTCCGGAGCCGAAGGGCGAACGCCTGATGCAGGCGTGACTTCCGCCGGTGCATTCAGGTATTGCGGTTGGGAGTGACGGCATGCTGACATATCCCGCGCTGATAGAACGGGAGAAGGGCATGTACTGGGTGACCTTTCCTGATATCGACGGCGTAGCGGCGACTGGGAAGACCCTGGATGATGCCATCCGTAACGCCGACGATGTCCTGCGCATTTACATTGACGATATGGAAAAAGAGGGGTGGACCTTCAACCCTCCCACCCCAAGCGCTGCAAGATGACCCGCACGGCTAACGCCATGGCGCAGACCGTGAACCGAGAAATCACCGTCGTCGACCCGTCCGGCCACGTCTGGCGCGAGCCAACCTCCCTCGCCAGACGTGTGGACACCCTCCGGGGGAAGACCGTCGGCCTGCTCGACGACGGCGTCCAAGACAGCCACATCGTCCTTGAGCGCATCGGCGAGCTCCTACAGGAACATAACGGCGTCGACCAAGTAATCCTCAAACGCAAGCCCAACCTCTCGGCCCGGGTCCCGCCGGACATGTACGAGGAGCTGAAGGCGCAGGTCGACTCCATGGTGATCGGCGTCGGGGCCTGAGGCTCCTGCACGTCGTGCTGTATGCACGACGGGATCACCTTCGAGACCGACGGCATCCCCGCCGCCGTCGTCATCCTCGACGTCTTCCGCCAGTTGGCGTTCATGAAGCGGCGCCACCTGCGCTGCGAGGAATTCGAGCCCGTCATCCTCCCCGGCTATCTCGGCGACGCCGAGGCCAACCGGGCCCAGGGCGAAGCGGCCTACCCCGGCGTAGTCCGATGGCTGATGGAAGGGACGCTGACCCCGAAATCCGCCGAGCCCCCAACGGCCGCGCGAGCCGCAAACCGGCCATGACCCAGTCCGGCGAAGCGGCGTCCACCTTCACCGCGGCCGATAGCTGGGACTCCTGCATCGAGACCATCGAGGAGTTCTACCGCAAGGGCTGGACCGACGGCCTGCCCATCATCCCACCGACCCCCGACCTCATCGAGCGCATGGTCGAGGGCAGCGGGCGCGACCCTCAAGAGGTCCTCGGGCCGGTGCCGCCGCGCATGGGAGTGGCCACCATCGAGACCGTCGCCGCCAACGCCGTGATGGCGGGCTGCCGTCCCGACTACTTCCCCGTGGTGCTGGCCGCCGTCGAGGCCGCCCTCGACGAGCGCTTCAACCTCAACGGGCTCCAGGCCACGACGCACCCCGCGGGGCCGCTGGTGATCGTCAGCGGCCCGGTCGTCGACGACCTCGAAATCAACTACGGCACCAGCGCCTTCGGGCCCGGCTACCGCGCCAACGCCACGATCGGGCGGGCGCTGCGCCTCGTGATGATGGTGCTCGGCGGCGGCTACCCGGAGACGGGTGACAAGTCCGTCCTCGGCTCGCCCGGCAAGTACGTCTACTGCATCGGCGAGTCGCCCGACGCGCCCTGGGGTCCGCTCCATGCCGACTTCGGCGTGGACAGCGCCGGCGGCGTCACCGTCATCGGCTGCGACAGCCCCGTCCAGTACGGCGGCTCGCGCGAACCCGACGCCTCCTTGCTCGATATGATCGAGCAAGTGCGGGTCTGCTGGCACACCATCCGCCGCGGAGGGCAGGTCTTCTTCGTGCTCAATCCCCTTGTCGCCCAGCCGCTCTACGACGCCGGCTGGTCGAAGCAGGCCATCGGGGAGCACGTCCACGAGCGGGCCCTCGTATCGCTGAAGACCATGCTTGACCGCGGTCGCATCCAGTGGGACGCCGGCGCGCCCGAGGACGTCTGGCCTGCAACCCCCGACGACCTCGACGACACCACGATGCTCGCCGTGCTGCGCAAGCCCGAAGACCTGCTCATCACCGTGGCCGGCGGACTCCAGGCCGGCTTCTGCGCCTGCATCCAGTCCTGGGGCTACATGGGCGGCTGGGCCACCAGCCGCCCGATCAGGCCCGCCCCCGCCTAACCGCCCCCGCAGGTGGCACCTTAACCTCTCCCCCTCTGGGGGAGACTGAGAGAGGGCACGCGCCGCAGGCGCGTCGGAGGGCGGGGGCCGGGAGGGGTGCCCCTTCCCTGTAGGGGCGCGTCGCGACGCGCCCGCTCCCCCACAACCAGAGCCGTTACACAGACGTCTCCTTCTCCAGATTCCCCGCCTCGTTGCGCGTGACGCCCGACGCCGAGGCGGCGGCGAGAACCTCCGGCGACCACGTGACCTTCCCCGGCTCCGCCCCGCCGATGATCGTCAGCAGGAACGCCTCGTCGTCCCCGACGTTGCGGAATCCCCGCATGACGCCCGCCGGCACCGAAAAGGTGTCCAGCGGGCCCAAGACCACGCTTTCCCCGCCGTCGTCGCCGTAGTAGACCTCCCACCGCCCGGAGAAGGGGATGAAGATCTCCACGGTCAGATGGCTGTGCAACGCCGCGCCGTGGCCCGGCTTGGCCCTGATGCCGCCGACGTTGAAGTCGTGCGGCGCGGTGATGGCGGGCCGATCGGCGGGGTCTTCGGTGACCCCCTTCCCGATGATGCGGAAGTTCTCCCGCTCGTGTCCGGGGAGCTTGCTATCGACGAACGCCTGCCGGTTGGCGCGCAGCTCGTCAAACCGGGCCACGCGGCCGCTCATGTCGTGGGCCATGCCTGCCTCCTTGTCGTCATCATCCTAGTGCCCCAGCGCCGCCAGATAGGTCGCCCGCCCCTTCCGGGGATCGTCGTGCGACGGCTGCCACCCCTCGTACAGGCGCGTGCCGTCCAGCGTGTAGACCGGCCGGTCGAGCTCGGCCAGGAGCGGGAGACTGTACACGACGCGGCTCGTCAAGACGCGGGGGTCGCCCGAGCACAGCGCCAACGCCGCCTCGGCGAAGGTCTCCAGCGGCTCCCGGCCGGCGCCCGTCGGTACGCTGCTCACCACGCCTCGGGAGAGGGGTGTCTCGATGAAGCTGGTCGGAGCCAGGGTGTTGACGGCGATGTTGTCCTCGAAGAGCTCCATCGCTGCGCCGGTGGACAGGCGGTCCAGGAAAGCCTTGGAGCTCCCATAGAGGCAGCCGCCACCCAGACGGTTCATGGGCGTCGCGCCGCCGGGCTTGGGGCGCGGCTCGGCCTGGGAAGAAGAGATCGACAGCACCCACCCTGCGCCCCGGCTCCGCATGCCGGGAATCACCGCCTTCGCCAGGTCCCAGGCCGCCCAAAGATTGACCGCGACGCTGCGGAGGAAGAAGTCGCGGGGCATCTCCGCGAAGGGGATGAAGCCCTCGTTGTCGAACTCCCGGGGCGCCGCCGCGTTGTTCACCAGGATGTCGACGGAAGCCCCGAAGGCCTCCTCCGCCTGCCGCACGACACGGCCCTTGTCGAAATCGAGGTCCTCGAAGTCCAGGTGCGCCGCGATGGCTGCCCCGCCGGCCTGCCGGACCATTTGAAGGGTCTCGTCGAGCGAACCCACCATCTCCTTGTTGCGCCGCTGCTCGTCCCGCCCCACGGCAACGACCGCGGCTCCTTCCGCCGCGAACCGCACGGCGATAGCCTGCCCGATCCCGCGGCTCGCCCCCGTGACGATGGCAACGTGCCCCTCGAGACTGTTCCCCATGCTCCCCTCCGTTGGCAGCCTACCCTACGCTGCTTCCTTTGCCGCCGCACCCTCAGCGACGCGCCGCCGGGGCATGCCGGTGACGATCAGGATCCCCGCCGCGGTGATGAGACCGGCGGCGACGAGGTACGTGTTGCTCAGGCCCGCCACGAAGCCGTCGACGAGTCGCGGGTCGGGAACGGCCCCCTCCTCACGGAAGACGCCGATATCGGGGTCGACGCCCATGGTGGTGATGCCCAGCGTGATCACGATCGTCGCGAGGGCGATACCCACGTTCAGGCCGCTCGCCCGTGACAGGTTGACGAAGCTCGTCGCCACCCCCATCCGCGCCGCCCCGACCGAGCTCACGATCCCGCTGTTGTTGGCGGGGCCCAACATCCCATTCCCCATCCCTTGCAGCATGAGCGGAATGATGATGAACAGCAGGGACGTCTCGGCGTCCAACCGCGTGAAGATCAGGTAGGCCGCCAACATGCAGCAGGCGCCCGCGGCCGCCGGCCACCGCGACCCCACCCGGTCGGCGATGCGCCCGCCGATGGGCCCGAAGAGGGCGAGCATCGTCATCTGCGGCGCCAGGATGAGTCCCGCGGCGCGGGGCGAGAATTCGAGCACGCCCTGCAGGTAGAAGGGCAGCATGACCGGCGTGATCGCCAGCGTGGTGAAGGTGAGGAACATCCCCAGGCTGCCCATCGAAAAGGCCCGGTTGCGGAAGAGCCGCAAGTCGATCATGGGCACGGGATGGCGCAGCTCGACGAACACAAGCGCGGCGACGGCGCACCCCGCGGCGGCGCCGGGGACGATCACCATGGCGGAATCCCAGCCCGTCCTCGGCCCGGAGGTCAACATCAGCATCGCCCCGACGATGGCCCCGGCGGCGAGGGCCATGCCCAGCCAGTCGAGCTGCCGCACGCTGGGAGGGTCTTCGGGAGTGTCGTCCGCGAGCCGGAAGTGAGCGAAGACCGTGCCGAACAGGGCGAGCACGCCGGTGAAGATGAAGACGCTGCGCCAGTCGAGCGCGTCGACGAGCAGGCCGCCGAAGACCGGCCCCGAAATCATCCCCACCGCCACCATCCCGGTCAGGAAGCCCAGCGTGCGCCCGCGCTGCTCCGGCGGCGCGGAGTTGACCAGCGTCGCCCACCCGACGCCGGTGACCACCCCGCCGCCGATCCCCTGGATGCCGCGCGCCGCGATGAGCAGCACCAGGTTTCCCGAGACCGCGCACAGGACGGAGCCGGCGGCGAACAGGGCGAACCCGCCCACGAACAGTCGCTTCTTCCCCAGTGCGTCGCCGACCGCCCCCGCCGGGAGCAAGAAGGCCCCGGTGACCAGCACGTGCACGAGCACGACCCACTGGATCGTCGGCAGGTCCGCGTCGAAGCGGCTGGCGATCGTGGGAACGGCGATGTTGATCAGGCCGAAGTCGGCGGAGGTCACATAGACGCCCGCCCCGACGATGAGATAGATCGCCCACATGCTGACGCGCCGCGCGCCGGGGGCCTGGTTCAAGCGTCGCCTGCCTTCTCCACGTCCGAAACAGCCTACCCGATGCTCGACGACGGCGGCTAGCCGCCCATTGGAGCCGCCCGGCGGCCCGCCTTCGTATTACCCTATGAACGCAACACGAACGGCAGCGGACGCCGGAGGAATGTCATGTCCACCATCGGTGACGTCGAACGTGCACTCGCCAACCTCTATGAGTACCGCTGGCTCATCGGCGGCCTCACCATCGCCTTTATCGCCGCCCTCCTCGCCTACGGCTATCGGCAGGGCTGGCACCAGGTCATCCTGCGCCACCGCGTGGCCTTCGGAATCGCTTCGGTCCCGATCTTGGCCCTTACGCTCTGGCTCGGCTGGTCGCTTGGATCGCCGCTGTTCATCAACGTCACGGTCGAGGAGGAGTTCCCCTTCGCCGTCAACGCCGTGCTGCCCGAGGGCATGGAGATGGCCGACGTCGAGGGCGTGATGGCCGGCATGGCCATGGTCGACGACCCGCTGATGCGGGAGGCGCTGCCCGAAGCAGCGGCCATGGACGCCGGGTCGATGCTCGCCGCCGGCGACGCGATGGGCGCAATGAAAGCCGCCGCCGACTCCGAGGGCGAAGTCCAGCGGCTGAAGCAGGGCGACTTCAAGGACGCCGACAGCTTCCACCGCGGCAGCGGTCAGGCCATCATCTACACCGCGCCCGGCGGCGGCCACCTGCTCCGCCTGGAGAACTTCTCGGTCACGAACGGGCCGGCGCTCCACGTGATCTTGTCCTCCCACGCCGACCCGGCGAGGCCGGACGAGGTGAAGCAGGGCGAGTACCTCGACCTCGGCAGACTCAAGGGCAACCGGGGGAACCAGAACTACACGGTCCCGGCGGGCGTCGACGTCTCGGCCTTCAACAGCGTCGTCATCTACTGCAAACCCTTCTCTGTCGTCTTCAGCACCGCCGCCCTCCAAGGACTCTGACCCACCCGCGCCGCGCCCCGTCCGGCGCGGCGCGGGCAGCCTTCGGCGCGGTGTCGTACAATAGCGCCCGCATTTCTCGGAGCAGAGGCTGGACGCGCTATGAACTTGAAGAAGCTGCATCACATCGCCCTCGCGGTGCACGACATCGAGGAGGCGCTCGGCGACTACGCCGACGTGCTGGGGCTGCCCCGCACCGAGGTCGTCTTCGTCGAGTCGCAGCAGGTGAAGGCGACGCTGATCCCCGTCGGCGACGCCGAGATCGAGCTCATCGAGCCGACCGACCCCGAGGGCGGCGTGGCCAAGTTCCTCGAGCGGCGCGGCGAGTCGCTGCACCATATCTGCTTCGAGGTCCACGACGTCGACGCCGAGCTCGCGGACCTGGACCGCAGGGGCGTCCGGCTCATCGACAAGACCTCGCGCCCGGGGCTCGCCGGCATGGTCGGCTTTCTGCACCCCAAGGCCACGAGGGGCGTGCTGACCGAGCTCTGCACGCCGGTCGAGGAGGGCGAGTAAGCGTCGGCGGGGGCGGACGCCGGAGGTGAGACGATGGTGAGCGCGCCGAAGGATACGATTCGCGTGCTGGTGGCGAAGCCCGGCCTCGACGGCCACGACCGAGGCGCGAAGGTCATCGCCCGCGCCCTCCGCGACGCCGGCATGGAGGTCATCTACACCGGCATCCGGCAGACCCCGGAGATGATCGTCGAGGCGGCGGTCCAGGAGGACGTCGACGTCGTCGGCCTCAGCATCCTCTCGGGCGCGCACCTCGAGCTCTTCCCCCTCATCGTCGACGGCCTGAAAGCCCAGGGCAAGGACGACGCCCTGATCGTCGCCGGCGGCATCATCCCCGAGGACGACTACGACCGCCTCCGCGATATGGGCGTCACCGGCATCTTCGGCCCCGGCAGCCCCACCCACGAAATCGCCGACTTCATCAAGCAAGCGATCGCCGAGCGCCCCTCGCCTTAAACCTCTCTCTCTGGGAGAAGCCACCTTACGCCTCTCTCCCCCTGGGAGAGACTGAGAGAGGGCGGAGCAGCCATGCCCCAGGCAAAGGCCGTCAACTTCACCATGCCCGTCTTCCCCTACGACCGCTGGGGCGGCATCGAGCCGCTGGCGCGGTCGGTGCGGGCCGCGGAGGAGCTTGGCTTCTGGGGCGTCCGCCTCCCTGAGCACATCATCATGCCGGTGCGCCCCGACGCCCCCTCGGTGAGCACCGTCTGGTACGACAACTTCGTGCTCGGCGCGCACCTCGCGACCCTGACGGAACGCATCCGAATCGTTTTCAGCGTCATGGTGACCCCGTACCGTCCGCCGGTGCAGACGGCGAAGCTGATCGCGACGCTCGACCAGGTCTCCAAGGGCCGCCTGATCGTGGGGACGGGCGTCGGCTGGATGCGCGGCGAGTTCCGCGTCCTCGGCCTGACCCACGCCGAGCGCGGCACGGTCACCGACGAATACCTGGCGGCGATGCGCGAGCTTTGGACCAGCGACGCCCCGTCGTTTGAGGGCAAGTACACCCGCTTCGGCAGCATCGCCTTTGAGCCCAAGTGCTATCAGCAGCCGCACGTCCCGCTCTGGATCGGCGGTAGCGGCCCGGCTGCGGAACGCCGCGTCGCGGAGTTCGGCGACGGCTGGATCCCCATGGTTGGCGAGCTGCCGGGCCTCGCCGGCGACGTCGCCCGTATCAAGGCGGCGGTGACGGCCCGCGGCCGCGACGCCGACGCCCTCGACTTCGCCTACGAGGTCTTCTTCGGCGAGCCCGACCCCCTCTCCCTCGTCGCCCGGTCCCACGTCACCGGCAGGCAGGCCGGAGAACGCCCCGCCGCGCAGGGCCCGGAAGGCACCCCGGAGGCCGTCCGCGAGCTCGTCCACCGCTACGCCGAGGCCGGCTTCACCAACCTCGGCGTCAACTTCACCTGGACCACCCCCGACGACCACCTCCGCAACCTCCACGCCTTCGCCAACCAAGTCCTCGCCCGCCTCTAGACCTCTTCTCCCTTCTTAAACCTCTCCCCCTCTGGGGGAGATTAGAGAGAGGGCGCGCGCCGACAGGCGCGCGGGCGCCCGCAGGGCGCCTAAAACCACACGCCCGCGCCGCGCTCCGACCGCGCCTGCGCCTCCAGCGCCAAGGCGAGCGCGTCCGCGATGTCCGGGCTCGGCGCGTGGCCCGACAGACCCCGCTTGTGGACCCGGATCACCCGGTCGCTCTCGACTTCCCACTCGATCTGCGCCAGTTGCGCCGCGAGCTTGCCGCCTCCCGTCAACGACGCTTCCTGCGGCAGCCGCAGCGTCCCAGCCTCCAGGCGCTCGCGCAGCCGCCAGTACATCTCGGCGAGCTTGTTCTTGAAATGCACCGACGACCGCCCATCCGCCGCCGCCCCGAACTTCACCGCGTAGACCCGCACGTCCAGCTCCCGCAGCCGGTCGACCACGCCGCCGCCGACCCCGCCGTCGTCCACCGCGACCGCCACCTCGCCGAGCTCGTCTACGAGGCCCTTGATCTCGGCGACGGTCCGCATCGTGTTCTGTCCCAGCCAGCGCTGCAGGCGCGCCAGGCGGTTGCCTTCCAGCAGCACCGCCGCCGTCTCGTCCTCGCCGCTCCGCGCCACGTCGACGCCGAGGGCGAAGCCGCCGCCCGCCGACGGGGCCTCCGCCGCCTGCTCGGTCCACTCGAAGCGGATGAGCTGATGGCTCGCCGCCGAGGGAAATTCGCCCAGCACCCGGATCTGATAGAGCGGACTCTCCTCGCCCCAGTCCCGCGCCGCCTCGGCCACCGCCGCCGGTGTCACCAGGCCCGGCACGTCGCCGCCCGTCAGGTTCGGCGTGTCGAACGCCGAGATGTGCAGCCGCCGCCACAGGGCAGCCTGGCCGTGGAAGGCGTCGTAGAACTCCCCCTCCAGCCGCGTCGGGTTCCCGATCGCCAGCACTGCCGCGTTCCCCGCCAGCAGCGACCCCTTGATCGCCTCCCAGTGCGCCGCCGGCACCCCGCTTGCCTCGTCGACCAGGAACACGATCAGGTCGGCGTGGAAGCCCTGGAACGCCTCCGGCCGGGTGTGCTCCGGGCTCACCCCGATCGCGTACCGCCGCGGCCCGAAGTCCCACCGCGGCTGCCCCTCGTAGAAGACCCCGCCCAGTGGCACCCGCGCCCGGTAGTACGCCGACCGCGCCTCCCGCCACAGCAGCTCCGTCACCTGACGCTGCGTCGGCGCCGTCGTCACCACCACGCTCGAGGGGTGGCTCTGCAGCGCCCACAGCATCAGCCGCGCCGCCAGTGCCGTCTTCCCCACGCCGTTCCCGCTCCGCACCGCCACCCGCCGCGGGCCCGCGCCGCGCACCGCTTCCGCCACCGCCCGCGCGATCTCCGCCTGCTTCGCCCACGGCGTCCAGCCGAGCACGTGCCGAAAGAAGAACGCGGGGTCGTCTTGACACCGCCGCTCAAACTTAACACGCTCCTGTCGCGTCATATGGCTCCCTCGCTGCCCGCTCGATATCCTCCCAGGTCACGCCGGCCTGCTCCTTCGGCGGGGTCTTTTCCCCCTTCCCGTACTTTTCAGGAAGCTCCGCCCGCGCCTTGAATTGGAGCAGCCCTCCGTTCTTCCCTTCATCGATCCGCTGCACGATCGCTTCCTCGATGTGGTCCCGGAAACGCTGCTTCGCCTCCGCGAACGCCTCCGCGAACTCATCCCTCTCCAGCCACTCCTTCAGCGTCTTCAAGGTGATCCCCGCTGCCTCGCAGCCTCCCGTCGTCGTGCCCACGCTCGCCAGATGCTTCAAGAAGACCCGCTTCCGCCCTGCTGCCGAGACCTGCTCCCCTGCCGCGATCCGTCGCTCCGTCTCCTCGTCGGCCCGCGCCCGGATGCGCCCCCTTGCCTCCACGTATGAGTCCAGAAACTCCGCGTCATCCCGCACCCATCGACGCAGATCCTTCGCCGTCGCCTCCGCCGCGCGCAGCGCCGCCGCTACTACCCCCGCCCGCTCGAATGCATCCAGGAACACCCGCTTCCGCCCCGTGAATTTCGGCCGCCCCTCCGGAGCCGCCCCCTTGGCTCCCTGCGCCTCCTTGTACGCGGCTCGGAACACATCGTCCTTCCCCCTCCATCGCCGCACTGTCGACTCGCCGACATCGATCGACGCCCTTGCCGCCTCCGCATCCCCGGTCCGCCGCAACGCGTCCAGAAACACCCGCTGCCGTTCCTCCATCTCTCGCCGCCGCCTCGACGTCCGCGCCGGCCCCTTCTTACCCCTTGCCATTCGACTCCCTCCTCCCGCGCCTTCGCGGCGCGCGCATGTCAAAAGCGCTCACGAACGCTCATGGCGCTCACGACGCTCACGACGCCCTACCTGTACGAACGCTCACGAAGCTCACGACCCGCAGGCCCCTTAAACCGCGAGACCCGCTCGCGGGGAGCGGGTCTTCGGCGGGTGCGCGGAGGGCCGTTTTGGGCCGCCCCGCTAGAGAACGTACGTTCTGTACTCTAACGATAAACCCCCTTGACAAGGCTGTCAATAGCTCATTTCGGCCGAAAATCCATTTTGGGGCGAAGCAAGGCCAACGGGGCCGAAGGCGGCAAGGTCGCGCCTCACCCTCTGGGCGGCCCTCCCTCCGGCAAGGCCGGTTGCTCCTCCGACAGCTTCCTCCGAAGGTAGACGTAGAACGAGACCGCGGCCAGGAAGACAAGGAGTAAGGCGAACAATTTGGCGGTACGCACCTCCTGCGCGATGGCAATCAAGAAGGACACCGCAAAGAGCGCCATCATCGCCAGCAGAGCGACGAACGCCGCGAGAAGATACTGTCGCCGCGGCAAGATCGACGCCGCGACGGCCAGCGCCGACCACAGCGAGAAGAGCAACATCATCACCGCTCCAAAAGTGAACAGGATGTCCGGTTCCCTGAGGACCCCCTCGCCGATCGGCGTGCTGGTCTCGGTGGAGAAGAGGAGAAGCAAGGCGACAATGGCTGCTGTGGCGGCGGCGATGGCGAAGAGGATTCTTCCCAGCGCCCAGTTCGGCGCCACGCGCGCCAATGCCAATGCCGACGCCGTCAAGGAGGCGGCGACCGCGAGTCCGGTGAACCAGAACGCGGCGCGGGAAAAGATGGTCCGCAGCTTGCCGCTCGCCGAAAAGTCCGTCGGCGAGTAGCGCCCCACCGCTATCCTCTGCCAGACCTCGTCGGCGTCACCCACAACCACGCCCTGGAGCCCCAAGGTCGCTATCACGTTGCCGCTTGCTTCGTGATAGACGATGCTTCGCGGGGAAAACCTTAGCATCCGCTCACTAAATCGTTTGGTGGCTACTTCATGCTGCAACCGGTTGGCAGGGTCTCCCAGGAACTCCGTGGAATAGACGGTTTCCGACGTGCCATCGCTAGTCAGGGCGATACCCGTCGTATTGACGGAATAGGTCCCTCGCGGAGTTTCCGCGGTCTGCCCGCCCCACGCGATAGCCCCCGCTATCTCTCGGTCGACCCATTCCCCATCGCCCCATGAGGAACCGCCGTCGGTGCTCATGTAGTGCTGGCCACCCTCCGGTTCTACGAGGCCCTCGTGACCGTCCACACTGCGCGCGATGAGGACACCGTCTTCTCCCACGCCCACGTCTACGACCCCAAGCTCATGAGGAGGTGGGCCGCTCGCCACCGACGCGAACGCGGCGAAGCCGGCAGTGAGCAAGACGAGCCGCTGGCGTACGTCGCTCTGATTGGCGGCGCCGCGGCGCCAGACCCAGAGGGCCGCCGCCAAGCCTAGGGGAATGACCAGCGAGTCGGTCGGGTCCGGCGTCCCTCCGGTCGGCCTCCCCGCCAGCAGCCCCAGCCCGCTCGAGATCCAGTCATGCACCGGTTCCAGGGTGTTGAACGCGGCGTACAGGAGCGGGAGCCCTATGTAGGCGGCCGCGAAGACCGCCCGCTCCGCGTAAGCATTCCTGGGTGTAGCCAACGACAGCAGGAAGGCCAGCAAGGGCGATGCGAAGACGACCCACGCCAGGTCGCTCAGCTTGCCCGTCGTCCAAGGCGACGGCCACAGCGCCTTCAGCGCCAGGTCGTTCACCACCAGCACTGCGATTGCGGCCAGCGTCACCGGATGGGTGAGCGCCGCCTGGCATCGCTGAGAAAAGGCGCTGTTCACGCTGTCACTGCCTCAGTTCGCCGACACCCCAGGCGACCCTGGGGCTCGCCCAAAGCATACCGTCCTCCCGGCCCCCGCCCTCCGACGCGCCTGCGGCGCGTGCCCTCTCTCAGTCTCCCCCAGCGGGGGAGAGGTTTAAGGGGGCGCCAGAGGGGAGACAGGCCCGAGGATGGCGCTCCGAGTCGGCGTTCTTTGCTAGGGCGCCGGTGGTTGACGCGGGGCCCCTCATCCCAACCTTCTCCCGTGGGGAGAAGGGGTGAGACCTCCCGGCCCGTGCCCTCCCTCAGTCCCTCCCGGAGGGAGGGAGGCTTAAGGTGTTCGGCCAGTCTACGAGGGTTGCCCCTACGGCGAGGCGCCGGAAATGACCCACGCCAACAGGGGTTGCGCAACGGATTGACCGGTATGGAGGCGTGTGCTACGCTCCGCGCTCCACCGGGTGGGTCCGGGGGCCGCTAGCTCAATTGGTAGAGCAACTGACTCTTAATCAGTAGGTTACAGGTTCGAGTCCTGTGCGGCTCACCATCGCGCCAGGCTCGGACGCTGGGCCGGGGCCCGCGATGGGGAAGTGTCGGAATTGGCAGACGAGCATGATTTAGGATCATGTGCCGAAAGGCGTAGGAGTTCGAGTCTCCTCTTCCCCACTTCTCGACTTCCACACGGCGAGCACGTTACGCGCGAACATGATATAAGGTAAGGTGGGCCGGGCGGCCGCCGGACGCGTCCGCCCTCAGATTACGCTAGGCCCAGGCGAGGAGGTCGGAAGTGGCCGACAACGAAGCCGCAGTCGAAGAAGCCGCGACCGGTTCCAACGGAGCGTCGTCCAACGGCATGCTCCTCGACGTCCAGGACCTCAGGACCTACTTCTATACCCACGCCGGGGTGGTCAAGGCCGTCGATGGCGTGAACTGGAACCTGAAGGAAGGCGAGACCCTCGCCCTCGTGGGGGAAAGCGGCTCGGGTAAGAGCGTCAGCGCCCTCTCCGTGATGCGCCTGATTCCGGAGCCGCCGGGCAAGATCGTCAGCGGGAAGATCCTGTTCCAGGGCCAGGACATGGTGCAGATGTCGCCGGACCAGATCCGGAACATCCGCGGCAACCAGATCTCGATGGTCTTCCAGGAGCCGATGACCTCGCTGAACCCGGTGCTGACCATCAGCCGGCAGCTCACCGAGACCCTGGAGTTGCACCTGAACCTCGACAAGAAGGCCGCCAAAGACCGGGCCATCGAGCTGCTCGACATCGTCGGTATTCCCGACGCCGCCCGACGGGTCGACGATTACCCGCACCAGTTCAGCGGCGGGATGCGGCAACGCGTGATGATCGCGATGGCGCTGTCGTGCGACCCCAAGCTGATCATCGCGGACGAGCCCACGACGGCGCTCGACGTGACGATTCAGGCCCAGGTGCTGGAGGTGATCAACGAGCTGGCGCAGCAGTTCAACACCTCGATCATGATCATCACCCACAACCTGGGCGTCGTGGCCCGCCACGCCGACCGGGTGAACGTGATGTACGCGGGCCACATCGTCGAGACCTCGACAGCGGAGAAGGTGTACGGCGACCCGCACCATCCCTACACGGAGGGCTTGCTGCAGTCGGTGCCGCGCCTCGACGAGACGGTGAGGCAGCGGCTGGTGCCGATCGAAGGGCAGCCGCCCGACCTCTCGAACCTTCCCGCGGGGTGCCCGTTCGCTCCCCGCTGCCGCTACGCGTTCGATCGTTGCCAGGAAGAGAACCCGCCTTTGTTCCCCGTGGCCGATGACCACTGGACCGCCTGCTGGTACGACATGGAGGAAGGAAAGCCGAGGGCCGTATGACGCAGGAAGCCGCTACCGAAGAAGTCACGCAAGATACCGCCGGAAACGGCGAGCGCTCGACCGACACCGGCGAGGTGCTGCTTGAGGTGCGCAACCTCAAGATGTACTTCCCGGTGACGCAGGGGATCGTCTTCCAGCGGAAGATCGCCGACATCAAGGCCGTCGACGACGTCAGCTTCCACATCAACCGGGGCGAGACGCTGGGCCTTGTGGGCGAGAGCGGCTGCGGCAAGACGACTACGGGCCGCGCCATTCTCCAGCTCTACGAACCCACCGATGGCTCGGTGGTCTACGAGGGGCGCGACCTCACCGCGCTGCGTCCGGCCGAGATGCGGCCGATGCGGCAGAGGATGCAGATCATCTTCCAGGACCCGTACGGCTCCCTGAATCCCCGCATGACCGCGGGCGGCATCATCGGCGAGCCGCTGGTCATCCACAACCTGGCGGAGACGAAGGAAGAGCGGGACGCGCGGGTCGAAGAGCTGCTCACGACGGTGGGACTGAACCCGCATATGAAGGACCGCTACCCGCACGAGTTCTCCGGCGGGCAGCGGCAGCGCATCGGCGTCGCCCGGGCGCTGGCGGTGCAGCCCGACCTGATCGTCTGCGACGAGCCGGTCTCGGCGCTCGACGTATCGATTCAGGCGCAGATCATCAACCTGCTGGAAGAGCTTCAGTCGCAGTTCGGCCTGACCTACCTGTTCATCGCCCACGACCTCGCCGTCGTACGGCATATCAGCGACCGGGTCGCGGTCATGTACCTGGGCAAGGTCATGGAGCTCGCCGACCGGAACGAGCTCTACGAGAACCCGCTGCACCCGTACACCAAGGCGCTGCTCTCCGCGGTCCCCGTCCCCGACCCGGTGGTGGAGGCGAAGCGGGAGCGTATCGTGCTCGAAGGCGACGTCCCGAGCCCGCTGAATCCCCCGACGGGGTGCGTCTTCCACACGCGCTGCCCCATCGCCATCGACGTCTGCAAGGCGGAGATACCGGAGTGGCGGGAGATGGGCAAGGACCACTTCGTGGCCTGTCACCGCGTGTAGGGCATTCGACGTTCGGTTGTATGCGAGGGCGCCCCGGAAGGGGCGCTCTTCTTTTGGGTGGGGAGGGGACGCCGGAGGGCGCCCTTTGGGCGCCGCGCGCCTGGCGGCGCGCGCCCTCTCTCAGTCTCCCCCAGAGGGGGAGAGGCTTAAGGTGCGGGACAGGGGGGAGACCGGCCCGCCGACGGGCCAGGCGCGTGCCCGCCCTCAGTCCCTCCCAGAGGGAGGGAGGCTTAAGGTGTTCGCCCAGAGGGGACGGGCGATTCGTGAATCGCCCCTACAGGGGGAGGGCGTTGAGGGGAATCGCGGCTGTTTCGCTTGACAGTTGGGTGGGTTGTGACATACTGAAGTCCCGTTCCTGGTGGCTTCGATTCCTGCCCGTACGCTTGCGATGGCGCAGTTAAGGAACACGTGCTCGAAGGCCTAAAGGAGAGTTGCGGCGTCTTTGGCGTCTACGCCCCCGGCGAAGACGTATCCCGCATCACCTTCTTCGGGATCTACGCTCTCCAGCACCGAGGTCAGGAGAGCGCGGGCATCGCCACCGGCGACGGCTCCCGCCTTCACCTGCATACCAGCATGGGGCTGGTGAACCAGGCCTTCGACGAACACGACCTGGAACGCCTCACCGGCCACCTCGCGATCGGGCACACCCGCTACTCGACGACCGGGTCGAGCCGGGCGCACAACGCGCAGCCGTTGCTCGTGAAGGGGCCGTGGGGACCGCTGGCCCTGGCGCACAACGGCAACGTGGTCAACGCGCTGGAGCTGCGGCGGGGCCTCGAAAAGGAAGGCGTCGTCTTCCAGACGGCGACCGACTCCGAGGTCATCGCCTGGATGATCGCGACGGCTCCCGGGAACGATTGGCAGGAGCGCGTGCGCTACGCCATGGGACGGCTCCGGGGGGCGTACAGCCTCACCATCGCCACGGAGGACGCCCTTATCGCGTGCCGCGACCCGTTGGGCGTCCGGCCACTGTGCTTTGGGCGCTACAACGACGGATGGGTCGTCGCGTCCGAGACGTGCGCCCTCGACCACCTGGGCGCCAAGCTCGAGCGTGAGATGCATCCCGGCGAGGCGCTGGTCATCGACCAGAACGGGCTCCACCTGTGGCAGGCGGCCCCGAGCAAGAAGCGCGCCTCGTGCGTCTTCGAGAACATCTACTTCTCCCGGCCCGACAGCATGGCCGGCGACGCGCTGATCTACCAGCAGCGGGAGGCGATGGGCGCGCAGCTTGCCAAGGAGCATCCCGTCGAGGCCGACCTGGTGACGGGCGTCCCCGACTCGGCCACCGCCGCCGGCCTCGGCTACGCCCGCGAGTCGGGCATTCCCTACAGCGACATCCTGGTCAAGAACCGGTACGTGGGCCGGACGTTCATCCAGCCCGACCAGGGGCTGCGCGACCGCGGCGTCGCGCTCAAGTTCAACCCCCTGCCGGAAGTCGTGCGCGATAAGCGCGTCGTGCTCGTCGATGACAGCATCGTGCGGGGCACGACGACGCCCCACGTGGTGAACCTCGTCCGGCGCTCCGGCGCGGCGGAGGTGCACGTGCGGGTCTGCGCTCCGCCGATCCGCTGGCCGTGCCACTTCGGCGTCGACATGGCGACCCGGAGCGAGCTGATCGCGGCGAAGACTTCGGTCGAGCAGATACGCCGGACCATCGGCGCCGACTCGCTGGGCTACCTCAGCGTGGAGGGGCTCTCGAAGGTCGTCGAGGGCGAGGGCGCGACGAACAACGGGTCGCGCTTCTGCAAGGCCTGCTTCACCGGCCGGTACCCCATTCCCGTCCAGCTTGAGCTCGACAAGTTCGCGCTGGAAACGGTGTAGCCGACGATGGGGAAGGGTTCCGGGAGCAGCGCCGGCGCGCTGACCTACGCCGACGCCGGGGTCGACATCGACGCCGGCGAACGGGCCGCCGCACTCATCAAGCCACTCGCGGCCTCGACGCGCCGCCCTGAGGTGGTCGGCGGTGTCGGCTTCTTCGGCGGGCTCTTCCAACTCGGCGGGTACGCCAACCCGGTGCTCGTCTCCAGCACCGACTCCGTGGGGACGAAGGTGCTGCTGGCCATACAGATGGGGCGGTTCGACACCATCGGCGTCGATCTCGTGAACCACTGCGTCAACGACATCTTCGTGGGCGGCGCGGAGCCGCTCTTCTTCCTCGACTACATCGGCATCGGCAAGCTCGACCCCGAGCAGGTCGAGCGCGTCGTCATGGGCGTGGCCTCGGCCTGCCGCGACAACAACTGCGCCCTGGTCGGCGGGGAGACCGCCGAGCTGCCCAGCCTCTACAAGCGCGGCGACTTCGACCTCGTCGGCTTCATCGTCGGGGCCGTCGAGCGGGACGGGGTCATCGACGGCGGCGCCATTCGACCGGGCGACGCGATTCTGGGTCTGCCCTCCAGCGGCCTGCACACCAACGGCTACACCCTGGCCCGGCGCGCCCTGGGGACCGACGACGACCCGGCGCGGCTCGACGAGCGCCACGACGCGCTTGGCGGCACGCTGGGCGAGGCGCTCCTCGAACCGCACCGCTCCTACCTGAAGCCGTTGCAGCCGGCGTTGGAGTGGATTCGCGGCATGGCGCACATTACCGGCGGCGGCTTGCCCGGCAACGTGCCGCGCGTCCTGCCCGACGGGGTCGCCGCGCGGTTCGACCGGTCCGCGTGGGAAGTTCCCGAGATCTTTCGGATGATTCAGCGGGCGGGCGACGTCGCCGACGAGGAGATGTGGCGCGCCTTCAACATGGGGATCGGGATGACGGTGTTCACCGCGCCGGAGCACGTGGGCGCGGTCGTGGAGCAGGCGCCCGAGGCGGTCGTCATTGGTGAGGTCGTCGAGCAGCGCGGGGACGAGCGCGTGTTGCTGGGGTAGGACGGGGCGGGGTGGCTCCCCGGAGACCACCCCTGGGCAACCACAAGGGTTGCCCCTACAGGATTGGCTAGTTGAGAGGCAGGAGCGTGGCGTGAAGGCAATCGTCGGGGTTTGGGACGACCGTGGACTGTCCGTTTTCCTTGACCGGCTGCGAACGATCGGCGGGTTCGACGTCGTTCCCGCCGGAAGGGCGGTCGGGGTCAAGGAGATCGAAGGGTCCGGCCTCGTGGTGATGAACCTGCGGCCGTTCACCGGCGCGGTCGAGGACATCGACATCAGCGGCACCGCGCTCCTGCGCGCCGCGGCCAAGCGCTTCGCCGCCGTGGCCGTGGTCGTCGACCCCGACGACTACCCTTGGGTCGCGACCGCGCTGACCGGCGGCGGGCTTTCGCTCGACCAACGCCGGATGCTGGCCCACAAGGCCTTCCAGCACGTGTCGTCCTACGACGCGTCGGTGGCCGCCTCGCTACGCGGTGAGGAAGACCCCTCCGACCCCACGCTGGGGCCCGACCTCGTCATCGGCCTGCGGCGGCTGCAGAGCCTGCGCTACGGGGAGAACCCGCATCAGAAGTCGGCGTTCTACCAGGAGCTGCCGGCGCGGGGCGGCGTCATCGCGACGGCGAAGCAGCTGCACGGCAAGGAGCTTTCCCACAACAACATCATCGACGCCGACGCGGCGTGGTCCGTTGCCCGCGACTTTGAGGAGCAGACCTTCGCCATCGTCAAGCACACCAACCCCTGCGGCCTCGCCTCGCGCGGCAATCAGGCGGAGGCCTACCGACTTGCCTTCGCCGGCGACCCCGTCTCCGCCTTCGGCGGGATCGTCGCCTGCAACCGCGAGCTGACCCTTGCCGCCGCGGAGGAGATGCGCAAGATCTTCTTCGAGATCGTCATCGCCCCCTCGTTCCAGACCGACGCATTGGCGCTGCTGCGAAAGAAGCGCGACCTGCGCATCCTGGAGATCATGGGCGGCGCGGAAGGCCCGCCGCCGCTCGACTACCGGCGTGTGGCGGGCGGCATGCTGGTGCAGACGCCGGACGAGCTTCCCGAGAACCCGAAGTCGTGGCGGGTCGTCACCGGCCGCGCTCCTTCAACCGATGAGCTTGCCGAGCTCGCCTTCGCGTGGCGTGCGGTGAAGCACGTGAAGTCCAACGCCATCGTGCTCACCAAGGAGCGGGCGCTGCGCGGCATGGGCGCGGGCCAGCCGAACCGGGTGACCAGCGTGCACCTCGCCTTGCGAGCCGCCGGCGACGAGGCCCAGGGATGCGTGGCGGCGTCCGACGCCTTCTTCCCCTTCGCCGACGGCGTCGAAGCCGCCGCCGAGGGCGGGGTCACGGCTATCGTCCAGCCGGGCGGCTCCATCCGCGACGAGGAGGTCATCGCCGCCGCCGACGCGGCGGGGCTGGCGATGGTGTTCACCGGCGCGCGGCATTTCAAGCACTAGGGGACGGTGGACGCCTCGACGAGCGGTTCGATGGCGCTGACGTCGGTCTTGGTGCGGGCCACGTCGAGGTCGTACATCCGCTGGAGGTTCAGCCAGTAGTCGGGCGTCATTCCCAGTGCTTGGCCGATCCGAAGCGCGGTGTCCGCAGTGATCGACCTGCGGCAGTGGACGATGTCGTGAATGCGGATCTGGGGCACGCCGATCGTCTTCGCAAGGCGGTATTGGGTGATGCCCAGCTCTTGCAACATCTCCGCCAGATGTTCTCCTGGATGGATGGGTTCCGCGTCGGCCATAGGCTTTCCTCCTCAGTGGTAGTCGGTGACTTCGATCTCCATTGCGCCCCGGTCCGTCCAGACAAAGCACACGCGCCACTGGTCATTGATGCGGATGCTGTGTTGCCCTGCCCGATCTCCCCGAAGGGCCTCCAACCGGTGGGACGGCGGCAGGCGAAGGTCGGCGAGCGCTGTAGCCGCTACCACACGTTGCAACCGCATGCGAGCGCGGCGTTGGATGTCGGCCGGTAATCGTCGAACGCCTTGCCCGCCGAAGAGGCGCTGTGCATCTCTATCTCGGAACCGATCCACCACCAACTATGCTAACGAGAACCGTTACTAATGTCTAGGGTGTATGTGTAGCGTGTCCATGGGTGGGGGGAGGGGGTAGGACCTCCCGGCGCCACACCGCCGACGCGCCTGCGGCGCGTGCCCTCTCTCAGTCTCCCCCAGAGGGGGCGGTGGGTGTTGGGGAGCGGGCGAGTCGCGACTCGCCCCTACCGGGGAGGGGACGGGCACCCACAAGAGGTGCCCCTACGGGAGGGGGATGGCTCCCGCTTGCGCTACAGGCCCTTGGCGGCGATGAATGAGGTGAGGTCGGCGAGGCGGTTGCTGTAGCCCCACTCGTTGTCGTACCAGCCGAGGACCTTCACCATGTCGCCCTCCATGACCATGGTGGAGAGCGAGTCGAAGATGCAGCTGTGGGGGTTTTCCTTGAAGTCGGAGCTGACCAGCGGCTCGTCGCAGTACTGCACGATGCCCTTGAGCGCGCCGTCGGCCGCTTGGCGGAAGATGTCGTTGACTTCGTCGACGGTGGTCGAGCGGCCGGTCTTCACCACGAGGTCGATCAGGGAGACCGTCGAGGTGGGGACGCGGAAGGCCATGCCGTGCAGCTTGCCGTTGAGCTGGGGCAGGACGAGGCCGACCGCCTTGGCGGCGCCGGTGGAGGTGGGGATGATGTTCATCGCGGCGGCGCGGGCGCGGCGGAGGTCGTCGTGGACGACGTCGAGGATCGACTGGTCGTTGGTGTAGGCGTGCACCGTCGACATGAGGCCGTGCTCGATGCCGAGGCTGTCGTCGAGCACCTTGGCCAGCGGGGCCACGCAGTTCGTGGTGCAGGAGGCGTTGGAGATCACCCGGTGCTTGGCGGGGTCGTAGGACGACTCGTTGACGCCGAGGACGAAGGTGCCGTCCTCGCCCTTGGCAGGAGCGGAGATGATGACCTTCTTGGCGCCGCCGTTGGTGTGGGCCGCGGCCTTCGACGCGTCGGTGAAGAAGCCGGTGGACTCGATGACGACGTCGACGCCTTCGCCGCCCCAGGGGATCTTGCCGGGGTCGCGCTCGCTGAAGACGCGGATGGGGCGCTCGTTGACGAGGAGGTGGCCGTCCTGGACGTCGACCTTGCCGGGGAAGGGGCCGTAGTTGGTGTCGTACTTGAGGAGGTGGGCGTTGGTCGCGCCGTCGGTCAGGTCGTTGAGGGCGACGACCTCGAGCTTGTCTTGATGGTTGGCGTGCATGGCGCGGAAGACGTTCCTGCCGATGCGCCCGAACCCGTTGATCCCCACTTTGGTGGTCATGTTTCCTCCAAGTCTTCGCGGCTGTGACGGCGGCCCGTTCCGGCTTGCCTAACCGGGCTCTAACTCTATCATAGTAGGGGCGTTTTTCCGGCCCGCGCCCGCCGCTTTCTCACCCCGGAAAGGACCGCTCATGGCTACCAACCTCGCCGACGAGGCCGCCGCACTCGCGCCGCAGATCGTGGCCCTCCGCCGCGACCTCCACGCGCACCCCGAGCTCGCCTTCAAGGAGACGCGCACCGCCGGGATCATCGCCGAGCGGCTCGAAGCGCTGGGCCTCGACGTGCGCACCGGCGTGGGGCAGACCGGCGTCGTCGGGCTGCTGCGCGGCGCGCGGCCGGGCAAGACCGTCGCCCTCCGCGCCGACATCGACGCCCTCCCCATCGAGGAGGCGAACGACGTCGACTACCGGTCGGTCAACGCCGGCGCGATGCATGCCTGAGGCCACGACGGCCACACCGCGGCGGTCCTTGCCGCGGCCGAGATGCTCGCCCAACGGCGCGGCGACCTGGCGGGGAACGTCAAGTTCATCTTCCAGCCCGCGGAGGAGATGGCGGCCGGCGCCCCCGCGATGATCGAGGACGGCGTCCTCGCCGACCCGCCGGTGGACGCCATCTTCGCCTTCCATCTGTGGAATTTTTTACCTGCCGGCGCCGTCGGGCTGCGCGCGGGGCCGATCTGGGCCTCGGTGGACCGGCTGCGGATCAAGATCGTGGGGCGGGGCGGCCATGCCGCGACGCCGCATCAGACCATCGACCCCATCCCGGCGGCATCCCAGGTCGTGCTGGCTCTGCAGACGCTGGTGAGCCGCGAGTCGCGCCTCGGGAGCCCCGTCGTCCTGAGCGTCACGTCGCTCCAGGCGGGGACGACGTGGAACGTCATTCCCGGCGAGGCGGTGTTGCAGGGGACGCTGCGGACGTTCGACCACGCGCAGCGCGACGCGCTCGTCGAGCGCGCCGAGGACGTGGTGCGCGGCGTCTGCCTTGCCGCGCGGGCCGACTACGAGTTCACCTCGGAGTACCTCGCGCCGCCCGTGGTCAACGACGAGGCGATGACCGAGCTGGTGCGCGGCGTCGCCGCCCGCGAGCTCGGGCCCGAGAGCATCGCCTCCGTCGAGCAGGCGGCGCTCGGCGACGACATGGCCTTCTTTCTCGACCGCGTCCCCGGCTGCTACGTCATGATGGGGTCGCGCAACGAGGCGCGCGGCCTCACCCAAGGCCACCACAACGCCGCCTTCGACTTCGACGAGTCGGTGTTGCCCGCCGCGGCGCATCTCCTTGCGGCGACGGCGCTCGACTACCTCGGCGGGGGGTAGTCGGGCTAATCGAGTCCAAGCTCCTTGCCCAACTCCCGCAGGTCCTGGACGCGGCCGGCTTCGATGTCGGCGATGGACTGACGAAGCTGCTCCATCGCTTCCGGGTCGGCCAGTATCTCGAGCGTCTCTACAATCGCCTCCCAGTCGTCCCAATTGAGGATGGCGAGGACCGGGATGTTCTGCCGCGTCACTTCGATGATTGCGGGGTCTTGCTCAAGCTTCTCCGGCAGCTTGGTCAGGGAGTTCCTGGCGTTCGTTATGCTGACCCGCTCCGTCTTCCTGTTTAGTTGATCTGTTGTCATGTTGTTTCCCTTTTCGTGTGCCCATTCGAGGGCGGTGACCAATCATGTCACCCGAGACTAGTGGGTAGGTAACGACACGATTCAAGGTGATAGAAGGCCCAGCCTGGAGAGCCGTTCCGCGATTCTGTACACATCTCCCTTGTCGCCCTCCTTTCGTGTCCCGATCAATACGACGACGACTGCGCGCTCCCCTTCGTCGACGGTGTAGAGGATGCGATGACGCTGCCCTGCACGAATGCTCCGGTACCCTAGGAGACCGCCCGTGAGTGGCTTCCCCTGTTTGAGTGGCTCGGCCTCCAGGTCCAGCGCCCGCCGGTAGACTCTGCGTTGCTCACGAAGGTCTCTGACACCGCGAAGGCCCTCTCCAGCCCGTGAAGTGATGACGGTACGGTACTTCAAGCCCCAGCGCTTCCCTATGTGTTGGCTCTACTGTACATTAGAAGTACATAATAGAGCAATAGTCTGTACATATTCGCTGCTTCGCGGCGTAGCATCGTCTGACAGTGCCAAGGATCGGTCTGGTATCGTAACCGTGCGCCTTCACGCCCGCCGCGCCGAGAGAAGCCGCCCTGCCCAAGCCGTTCAAGTCCACTCAGCGCTCACCCCGGTCTCGCCGGGCCGGGCGGCGGATCGCGCGCCCCAAGCTCTACCGTGGCTGGATCATCGTCGCCGTCGGCTTCGTGGTGGCGTTCAGCTCAGGGCCGGGACAGTCGTTCGGGGTCTCCTCGTTCATCGACCCGATCATCGAAGACACCGGCATCTCGCGCACGACGATCTCGGTGCTGTACGGCATCAGCACGGGCGTGAGCGCGTTGATGGCGGCGATGGTCAGCCGCCTCTCCGACCGCTTCGGCCCACGACGCATCCTGGCGCTGGTGGCGGCCGCGCTGGGGTCGGCGTGCTTCGGGATGGCGCTGTCATCGGGGATCGTGGGCTTCTTCTTCGCGCTCGCCGCGCTGCGTGCGCTGGGGCAGGGTTCGATGTTCGTGAACCCGACGCTGCTCGTGGCGCAGTGGTTCGTGGTGATGCGGGGCCGGGCCTTCGCGCTCATGTCGCTCGGCTTCTCCGCCTCGAATGCGGTGTTCCCGCCGGTGTCGCGCGCGCTCATCGAGAGCATCGGCTGGCGGGACACCTACTTCGTGCTCGGCATCGCGGTGTGGCTCCTGGTGATTCCCGCCACCCTGCTCTTCGTCCGCAACACGCCCGAGGAGGTCGGGCTGCACCCCGACGGCGCGGGCGCCCCGCCCGCCGGAGAAACGCCGCCGGAGGAACGGAGTGAGGGTCCCGACCGGCGGCCGGTCTTCACCTCGCCCACCTTCTGGCGGCTCGCTCTGCCACTCGCCGTCCCCGCCTTCGTGATCACCGGCCTGATCTTCCACCAGACCGCCATTTTCAAGGAGCGCGGTCTCAGCGAGGACGTCGCGGCCGCGGTCTTCGTGGCCTTCGCCATCGCCTCGGCGATGGGGGCCTCCACCGGCGGCCTGCTCATCGAGCGCATCGGCCCGCAGCGGATCTTCGCGCTGGGCATGACCGTGATGGCGGCGGCGGTGACCATGGGCCTGTTCATGGCGTCGCCGGCGGCCGCGGCCGGCTACGCGGCGCTGCTCGGGGCGTCGGCCGGCATTTCGCAGGTCGTGATGGGCGTGATGTGGGCCCACTTCTATGGACGCCATCGGCTGGGTCGGATACAGGGCTCGGCGGTGATGATCATGATTTCCGCGGCGGCGCTCGGCCCGCTGCCGCTCGCCGCGCTTGAGGGTCTGTTCGACAGCTTCCGCATCGCGATCATCGCGATGGCGGCCCTGCCGGCGCTGGCAATCGCGGCAATCCTGTTGGCCCGCCCCGACACGGCCGCGCTGGCGGAGGGCACCGGGGCCGCTGACGAGACGGAGGATAAAGACCGCGTCGAGGGGTGACGCGGCGGGCGAAAGCGGGTACCGTGGCCGACGCGCCTAGGGAGGGAACGCCATGCTCGACGCCCAGGAAGTTGCCGACCGTGTCGAAATCAGCGGGCTGCTCACCCGCTACTGCACCGCCATCGACTCGAAGCAGTTCGACCTGCTCGACGACGTCTTCACCGAGGATGCCCTGATCGACTACAGCTCCTCGATGCCCGACGTACGGGGCAATCGCGCGGAGATGAAGCAGTGGCTCTCCGAGGTGCTCGCCATGTTCGTCATGACGCAGCACCTCGTCAGCAACACGGAGTTCGAGATTGGCGGCGACCGCGCCACGACGCGCACCATGTTCTTCAACCCCATGGGCTGGCAGGACGAGGAGGGCGAGATGCAGGTCTTCTTTGTCGGCGGGTACTACAACGACAAGCTCGCGCGCACCGAGGCCGGCTGGCGCATCACCGAGCGGATCGAGCAGGCGTCGTGGACGACGGGCACGAGGCCCGGCGGGCTACCGTCATAGCCGACATGGGCGACAACGTCCCGGTCCACGGCCACGTCGACGCGCGCTTTCTCGCAGTCGCCGACGCCTTCGCCGCCAATTTTAACCGGCCACGGTCCGGCTCCGGCGAGGTCGCCGAGTGCGGCGCGGCCCTCGCCGTCTACCTTGAAGGCGAGCCCGTCGTCGACCTCTGGGGTGGCTACGCCGACAAGCAGCGGTCGCGCCCCTGGGAGCGCGACACCATCGTCTGCGTGATGTCCACGACGAAGGGCGCGGCGTCGCTCTGCGCCCACCGGCTCGCCGACGCGGGCAAGCTCGACTTCGACGCGCCGGTGGCCCGCTACTGGCCCGAGTTCGCCCAAGCCGGCAAGGGCTCAATCCCCGTCCACATGGTGCTGAGTCACCGGTCCGGCCTCGCCGCCGTGCGCGAGTCGCTGCCCGCCGAGGCGCTCTTCGACTGGGAGGCGATGACGGCGGCCCTGGCCAGGGCCGAACCATGGTGGGAGCCGGGGACGATGTTCGGCTACCACGCCTTCACTTTCGGCTGGCTCGTCGGCGAGCTGGTGCGGCGCATCGACGGGCGCAGCCTGGGGACGTACTTCCGCGAGGAGGTCGCCGGGCCGTTGGGCCTCGACTGGTTGATCGGCTTCGGGGCCAAGCACGACGGGCGCGTCGCCCAGGTCCTCTCGCCCCCGTTCGACCCCAACGCCGTTCGACCCGACCCTGAATCGTTGGGAGGCAAGGCGATCGGGAACCCGCCCGGCACCTTCCGCAGTCTGAACACGCGGGAGTGGCGCGCCGCCGAGATTCCGGCCGCCAACGGCCACACCACCGCGCGCGCCGCGGCGCGCATGTACGCCGCCCTGGCCGAGGGGGGCGAGCTCGACGGTGTCCACGTCCTGAGCCAGGAGGCCATCGACCGGGCCACCGTCGAGCGCTCGGACGGCGTCGAGGCGACGCTGGGCGGAGAGATGCGGTTCGGCCTCGGCTTCCAGCTCAACCGTCCGCCCAACCTCGGTCCTAGTCTTCGTGCGTTCGGGCACGCGGGCTACGGCGGCTCCCTTGGTTTCGCCGACCCCGAGGCCCGCATCGGCTTCGGCTACGCGCCGAACCAGTACCTGGCGGGCTTGGGCGACGACCCGCGGCGAAGCCGGATTCTCCAGGCGCTTTACGACGCGGTCTAGGGAGCCCCGGAGACCGCCCCGGGCAACCACAAGGGTTGCCCCTACATGGGAGGGAGGGGCCGCGCAGCGAACGGCGCGGCGTGGTAGGCTTTTGGGCGCCGCGGCCCAGGGCCGGCGGGCAAGACGAGAGAAAGGCGGCAACCGGCATGGCGTACAAGATCATTTCCGCGGACTCGCACGTGAACCCTCTCCCCTCGATGTGGCAGGAGTACACCGACCCCGAGTTCCGCGACAAGGCTCCCCGCACGGAGATCCGGGGCGAATACGAAGTGATGATCTTCGAGGGCGAGGAGACCAAGCACTCGCTGATCTCCACCGTCGCGGGCCGCAAATACGAGGACTACGAGTCCGACTCGAAGAGCTTCGAGGACGGGCGGCGCGGCGGCTTCGACGCGGCGGCGCGCATCGTCGATCAGGACGTCGACAACGTCGACGCCGAGGTCCTCTTCGGCGGGGTGCTTACCTTCAAGACCGCCGACCGGCCGCTCCGGTTCGCCCTGATGCGGGCCTACAACGACTGGCTGGCCGACTTCTGCGCCGTGGCTCCCGACCGCCTCATCGGCATCGCCGAGATCCCCACGTGGGACGCCGAGCTTGCCGCAGCGGAAGCGAAGCGGGCCCGCGACAAGGGGCTGAAGGGCGTCCTCATCCCCGCGATCCCCAACATCGAGGGGCCGTGGTCGGCGCCCGCCGACAAGAATTACACCCACCCGTGGTGGGACTCACTCTGGGAGGCCCTGGTCGACCTCGACATGCCGGCGCACATGCACCTCGGCGCGCACCCGCTGACGCCGGGCCTCAACCAGAATCTCTTCGCCTCCATCGTGTGCAACAAGGCGATGATGGCCGAGCCGATCACCTCGCTGATCTACTCCGGCGCGCTGCGCCGCCATCCCAAGTTGAAGATCGTCTCGGTCGAGAGCGGCGTCGGCTGGATGGCGTTCATGGTGCCGTGGATGGACAACGTCTACGAGCGGCACCGCCACTGGCAGAACCTGGACATCGGCGACATGCCCAGCGCTTACTTCCGCCGCCAGGTCTACGGCACCTTCATCGAGGACCCGGTCGGCGTGCGCGAGCGCCACACCATCGGGATCGGCAACATCATGTGGTCGAACGACTACCCGCACAGCGACAGCACGTGGCCGCATTCGATGGAGGCCATCCAGAAGGACTTCGAGGGCGTGCCCGACGACGAGGTCGAGATGCTCGTCTCGTCGAACGCGCGGGGTCTTTACGGGCTGTAGGGGGAGTAGTCAGGGGCCACGCA
Source organism: Dehalococcoidia bacterium (assembly GCA_034421515.1). GTDB lineage: Bacteria > Chloroflexota > Dehalococcoidia > SHYB01 > SHYB01 > DAOUKH01. The sequence continues at coordinate 63,090 of DAOUKH010000003.1, read as the reverse complement.
TAGCGGATCGACAGGAAACGTGGCCGTACGGTCGCCGCCTATAAGGCGGCAGGTTCCACAGCATCACGATTCGCTAGCGGGACGCTGATAAGGCAGTGGAATGGACCTGGTTCGGGAACGTCCAGGCCATCCTCGATCATGACCTCGACGAAGTCTCGCAGGGCCTCCTCCGCGTTTTCGTAGAGTTCCTCCAACGTCTCCCCCATCGCGCAACAGCCCGGAAGGTCTGGGAAGACCACCCCGTAGGCGCCCACCTTCGCGTCGTATTCCACGAGACCCGGATAGCGTTTCATGCCTTCACCTCCAGAGTCGAGGAGACTCCGCCCATCCTAAATCCAACCGGCTCGTCGGGCTATGGCTCTGGCCGTGCCAATCGCCAAATCCCTGTGACGTGGAATCTGGATGCTGACCGTGCGGTCGGGATGGCTGAAGATGTCGTGCCCTCTGCCGTGGCGGCGCAACCGCCAGCCCTCTCGCTCCAGCCGTCTGACAACCTGTTGCCGGTTGGTTTCCATCCGGTAGTCATGGTACCAAAGTAGCCCCTGCAGCTAGCGGCCGGCTTCGGCGAGGACGTGGCGGGAGATGACGAGGCGCTGGATCTGCGACGTGCCCTCGTAGATCTCGGTGACCTTGGCGTCGCGGTAGTAGCGCTCGACGGGGCTCTCCTTGAAGTAGCCGATGCCGCCGTGGAGCTGGAGCGCCATGTCGGCGACCCGCGTGGCCGTCTCGCTGGCGAAGAGCTTGGCCATCGAGGCTTGCTTGCTAAAGGGCAGGCCGTCGTCGTGGAGTGAGGCGGCTTGGTAGGTCAGCAGGCGGGCCGCTTCGATCTGGGTTGCCATGTCGGCGAGCATCCACTGCACGCCCTGGAAGCCGGCGATGGTCTGGCCGAACTGCTCCCGCTGGTTCACGTGCTTTAAGGCGAGGTCGAAGGCGCCCTGGGCGATGCCCACGGCCTGCGCCCCGATGATGGGGCGGCTGGCGTCGAGGATCTGCATGGCGACTTTGAAGCCGTCGCCCGCGGGGGCCACGAGGTTCTCGCCGGGTACGAAGACGTCGTCGAAGTAGACGTCCGAGGTGGTGGAGGCGCGCATGCCCAGCTTGCCGTGCTGCTTGCGGACTTCGAGGCCCGGCGTCCCCGCCTCCACGATCACGCTGACCACGCCCTTGGCCCGCGATCCGGGCTGGGCGGTGGCGAAGACGAGGAGCGTATCGGCCACGTCGCCGTTGGTGATGTAGGTCTTCGCCCCGTTGAGGACAAGGCCGCCGTCCTTGGCCGCGGCGTGGGTGCTGCCGGCGGCGGCGTCGCTGCCCGCGTTGGGCTCAGTGAGGCAGAAGGCGCCGATGGCCTCGCCCCGCGCAAGGGGCGGGACGTACTTCTCCTTCTGAGCGTCGGTGCCGAACCGTTCGATGCCGATGGTGGCGAGCGAGAGGCTGGCGAGCAAGGTCAAGCTCATGCTGGGATCGGAGCGGGCCAGTTCCTCGACGGCGATGGCTGTCTGAAGCAGGCCGCCGCCCCCACCGTCGCGCTCAGGGGCGATGCCGAGGCCGGCCAGCCCGAGGTCGCCGACCTTGCGGTAGAGCGCGGCGTCGAACGACTCCGCCGCATCGCGCTCCCGTGCCCCGGGCTCGAGCTCGCGCACCGAGAAGTCGCGGATGGCGCGTCGGAGCAGCTGATCGGACTCGGAGTAGGTGAACTGCATGGTGCTCCCGTTATCCCGCCCGCTTGGCCTCCTCGATCTGGCGGAGGACCGACGCGTCGTCAACGTCGAGGTCGATGGGGACGGAGAGGGGCTGGGGCCAGGTCGGGGCGACGGTGTGGTAGGCTTCGAGGACGTTGCCCTCGGGGTCCTTGAAGTAGATGCTCGCCGTGTTCCCGTGGGTGACCGTCTGGGTGATCTCGACGCCCTCGTCTTCGAACGTCCGCTTGAAACCGCGCAACTCGTCGAGGCTCTCCACGTGGAAGGCGACCTGCTGGAGTAGCGACGGTCCCGGCCCGCCGGCGTCGTCCCGGCGCTCGATCAGCAGCACCTCGTGGTGCTCCTCGTCGGGCCGCGAGGAGAGGAAGACCATGCGGCGCTCGGCGCTCTCATCCGTCACCTGAAGGCCGAGCACGCGGGTGTAGAAGTCGCGCATGCGGCCCAGGTCGCGGACGTAGAGACCGACATGGCCCAGGGACGAGAGTTTCGGCATGGCGGCCTCCTTGTTCAACATCGCGCCGATCAGGCTCACAGCCGAATCAAACTGCCACGGCATGGTGTACATCCTGGGGTGCGACGAGCACCGCAAGCTCCGCGGCCACCGCTAAGTCGTCCGCAGTGTACCCGAAGACGCCGGTATAGGACTGATCGTTGTCGAGGGGCAGGTGGTCAAAGCGAAGAGCATAGCCGACACCTTCGTGGACGGCTGTCTTAGCGTCGCCGACCTGTAGCAGCGCGAACCGCCCATTCGCTCGCAGGGCATAGTTCTTCCGGCGGAACACGTCGCGAATCCGTTCGACGGCGGCGGGAAGGTCCGGCGCGCCCAAGTACTCAACCCAGTTGACGGAGAGGTATTCCTCGCCCTGCCGAAGTCTGAAGGCGGCGGCCATGGGGAGCCCCTGCCGGTCCACGCTTGTCGGCTTGCAGTAGCGAGAGACGTGGTCGTCCTCGGGGAGAGGGTCGCCGTTCACGTGGAAGGCAGCAGCGCGGTGAAAGGCCGGAGGGCGGCCAAAGCCTCGTCCTTCGGCAGTGTGCCGTTGAGGCTCAGCCGGTCGACTCCTTGCTGGGCCGGGGAGGAGATGGCCGCGAACCGGACCAGGCCGGAAGGCAGGAACTCCATGGCCAAGATGCCGTTGGACGGAGTCCGCCACTCGGTCTGCATAAGGCCGTCTGGGGTGATTCCTATCTCCGGCTCGGGAAGTTGCCGTTCGCCCATGAGGAAGAGGGACATTGCTCGCAGCGACTCGACATGCATCGGCGGCTCGTCGGGGTCGTCAGCTATGAGACCGCGAAGATAGTCCAAGCGGTCAGCCACTTCCTCCAAGCCGAACAGCCGGAGCACGGCGATAATCCCCTCTTGCGTGCTCTCGGCCGCGATGCGCGTCGGCCATGTCGTCTCGGTGGTCATAGGCGGCGCGGCTAGAAGACGATCGCCTCCCGGTAGACGCCCCACTCTTCGCGCAGGGCGTCGCAGATCTCGCCAAGCGTCACGTAGTTCTCGACGGCCTCGACGAGCACCGGCATGGCGTTGTCCGAGCCCCGGGCCATGGCGCGCACCTTCTGAAGTGCGGCCTCGGCGGTGGCGGGGTCGCGCTGCGACCGCACCTGGTTGAGCCGGGCGAGCTGCCGCTCCGCCGCTTCCTGGTCGATGCGCAGGATGTCGCGGGTGTCCTTGTCCTCGGTGACGTAGCGGTTCACGCCGACGATGACGGTGTCGCCCGCCTCGATGCTCTTCTGGTGCTGATAGGCCGATTCCTGGATCTCGCGCTGGATGTAGCCGCGGTCGATCGCGGCCAGCGCTCCGCCCATGTCCTCGATGGCCTGCAGGTACTCGTTCGCCTTCTCCTCGACGGTGTCGGTGAGGTGCTCGACGTAGTACGAGCCGGCCAGCGGGTCGACGGTGTCGGCGACGCCGCACTCCTCGGCGAGGATCTGCTGCGTGCGCAGCGCGATGGTGACCGCCTTATCGGTGGGCAGGGCCAGCGCCTCGTCCATCGAGTTGGTATGCAGCGACTGCGTGCCGCCGAGCACGGCGGCGAGCGCCTGCACCGTGGTGCGCACGACGTTGTTCTCCACCTGCTGCGCGGTCAGGCTGACGCCGGCGGTCTGGGTGTGGAAGCGCAGCGGCCAGGAGCGCGGGTTCTTCGCCCCGTAACGCTCCTTCATCAGCCGTGCCCAGAGCCGGCGCGCGGCGCGGTACTTGGCGACCTCCTCGAAGAAGTTCTTCTGCGCCACGAAGAAGAAGGAGAGGCGCGGCGCGAAGGCGTCGATGTCGAGGCCCGATTCCAGGGCCGCGTCGACGTAGGCGATGCCGTTGGCGATGGTGAAGGCGAGCTCCTGCGCCGCCGTCGCGCCGGCCTCGCTCATGTGGTAGCCGCTGATGCTGATCGTGTTCCACTGCGGCACGCGCTCCGAGCAGTACTTGAAGACGTCGGTGATCAGTCGCAGCGAGGGCTTCGGCGGGAAGATGTAGGTGCCCCGCGCGATGTACTCCTTCAGGATGTCGTTCTGCACGGTGCCGCCCAGCTTCTCGGCGGGCACGCCCTGCTTCTTCGCGACGGCGATATAGAGGGCGAGCAGGATCGGGGCCGTCGCGTTGATCGTCATCGACGTGGTGACCTTGTCCAGAGGGATCTCGTCGAACAGGGTCTCCATGTCGGCCAGGCTGCAAATGGGGACGCCGACCTTGCCCACCTCGCCGCGCGCCATCTCGGCGTCGGAGTCGTAGCCGGTCTGCGTGGGGAGGTCGAATGCGACGCTCAGGCCCGTCTGGCCCTGCTCCAGCAGGTAGCGGTAGCGCCGGTTCGACTCCTCGGCGGAGGCGAAGCCGGCGTATTGGCGCATGGTCCACAGCCGGCCGCGGTACATCGTCGGCTGGACGCCACGCGTGTAGGGGTACTGGCCGGGGTAGCCGACGTCCTCGTCGTAGCCGCCGTTCGCCTCGCCGTCGGGGCCGTAGACCGGCTCGATGGGATAGCCCGACGTGCTCGCGAACTCCTTACGCTCCCCGAAGCGCTTCACCGCCGGGTCGTAGGTCTTTTCGCGCCAATCGGCCTCGGCCTTCCGTCTCGTGGTCATGGGGCCACCTCCAACGCCGCGCGGGCCGCCCTGCCGGCGTCGCGAAGCGTTCGGCGCTTCTGTTGCGGCGCCGCCCTTCAGTCTACCCAATCGCCTCCAACGGTTCAAACGGGCGGAGGGGTACCGCCCTTGCGGAACGCGGGGCGCGCTCATAGGCTGGACGCCATGCCTCCGCCTGAAAGAGACGCGAACGACGACGCGCTCCAACGCGAGCTCTTCGCCAAGCCGCAGCGCGCCGAGCACTACGTCGCCATGTCGCTCGCCTTCATGCGGACCGCCGTTTTGCGCGCCGGACTCGAGCTGCGCATCTTCGACCACATGGCCAAAGGCCAAGCCGACGCCACTACCATCGCCGCCGCAGCGGGCACCGACCTGCGCGCCACCCGGCTCCTCCTTGAAGGCCTCGTCGCTCTGCAGACGCTGATTGTCGAGGATGGAACGTACCGGCTGACGCCGTCGGCGCAGGCCCACCTCGTGAGCGGCAGACCGGGCTACGTTGGCGGGGTCCGGCGCATCTTCGCCGGCGACCGTCTATGGGACCGCCTGGGACGACTCGCTGACGGGATTCGCACCGGCGGCCCCATCGACGGCGAACTCGAAGACAACTCAGACACCGACGAGTGGGTCCTCCAGGCCGGGGCGAGTCTGCTCTTCGCCGGCCCCGCGGCCAAGTCGCTCCTCGGCGTCATCGGCGAGTGGGCCCGCGACCGGGAGCGGCTTCACGTTCTCGATGCGGGGTGCGGCGGCGGCTCCTACGGGTTCTACATGGCGCGGGCCCACCCCGGGGCCAAGGTGTGGGCCAACGACGGCGCGGCGGTGCTGGAGGAGGCGAAGAAGGAGGCGGACCGCCTCGATGTCGCGGACCGCGTCGTCTACCTGCCCGGCGACGCCTTCGAGATCGAGCTCGGCGGCCCCTACGACCTCGCCATCGTCAGCATGGTGCTCGACCTGTTTTCCGTGGAGCGGGCGACGGAGCTGCTGCGGCGGGTGCGCGGCGTGCTCGCATACGACGGGCGGGTCGCCGTCCATGCCTTCCTCCTCGACGACCCGCTGATGGACGGCCGCGGCTGGTTCGCGACGGCGTACTCGCTCGGGCTGCTGATGGGCACGGCCGGCGGCGAGTGCCGCCGCCGCGAAGACTACGAGCGCATGCTCGCCGACGCCGGCTTCGGCAAGCCCGAGGTGAGCGAGGGCATGCCCAATGCCTACTGGCTCATCGCCGACCGGGCCTAGGGTGGCTGACACGTTGGTGTTGACACGACAAGGCCAAGCTCCTATAGTCAAGCCATCCCCCCCTACCCCTTCGACGGTAGGGTCGAGACCGCCTCCGGGCGGTCTCTGTCTTTGTAAGGGGTGGCGTTGTTGATATCCAACTTCTACGTCGACGGGTTCAATCTGTATAACCGTGCCGTGAAGGGGACCGAGTTCAAGTGGCTGGACTTGCGCAAGCTGGCCGAGGTCCTCTTCCCCAACGACACGATCAATCGGATATGCTACTTCACCGCGCTCCTGGCTGCGCGCCCCGGCGACCCCTATCAACCGCGACGACAGATCTTGTATCTCAGAGCCTTGCGGACGCTTCCGGGCTTCGAGGCGCACTTCGGCCGATTTCAGGCACAGACGAAGACGCGCCCGCTCGCCAAGCCGGTACCGGGACTGCCGGCATACGTCGATGTGCTCGACTCTCAGGAGAAGGGGTCGGACGTGAACCTAGCGACGCGCCTGCTCGTCGATGGCTTCACCGGGGTCTACGAACAGGCCATCGTGGTGACGAACGATGCCGACCTCGCAGCTCCGATACGGTACGTTCGGGATGGGCTGTGCCTGCCCATCGTCGTGGTCAACCCCGACCGGAAGGCCAACACGCCAAAGGACTTGCAGAAGGCAGTGACGCGCGTCAAACGGCTGTGGAAGAGCCATCTGCGGCGCAGCCAACTTCCCTTGTCGGTCAAGGATGGGCAGGGCGTGATAACCAAGCCGGAGCGGTGGTAGGAACCCCGGGCGCCCGCCGCTAGTCCACGCGGGCGCCGCCGTTGGATTCGAGCTGGTAGTTCATCGTGTAGAGGCGGTGGTAGACGCCGCCCTGCGCCATCAGCTCCTCGTGCGGGCCGGACTCGACGATGCGCCCGCCCTCCAGCACGACGATCTGGTCGGCGTTGCGGATGGTTGAGAGGCGGTGCGCGATGACGACCGACGTGCGCCCCTTGAGCAGCTGGGCGAGGGCGTTCTGGATCAGCACCTCGGTCTGCGTGTCGATGTTCGCCGTGGCCTCGTCGAGGATCAGGATGGCGGGGTCGCGGACGATGGCGCGGGCGTAGCTGACGAGCTGCCGCTGCCCCACGCTCAGGTTGCCGCCCCTCTCCTGCAGCACCGTGTCGTAGCCGCGCTCCAGCCCGGTGATGAAGTCGTGGGCGCCGACGAGCCGCGCCGCGCGTTCGATCTCCTCGTCCGTCGCCTCGGGCCGACCGTAGCGGATGTTGTCGCGCACCGACATCGAAAACAGGAACGGGTCCTGCAGCACCATGCTCATCCGTGCCCGCAGCGACGATGCCGTCACCGACCGCACGTCGTGGCCGTCGACCAGGATGGTGCCGCCGGAGATGTCGTAGAGCCGAGCGATCAGCGACGTGATCGTCGTCTTCCCCGCGCCGGTCTGGCCCACGAGGGCGACGGTCTCGCCGGGCCGCACGCGCAGGTTGATGTCGTGCAGCACCTGGACGTCGGGGGTGTAGTGGTGACTGACGCGCACGAAGGTGATCTCGCCCTTGACGTCGGTGAGGTCGACCGCGTCCGGCGCGTCGACGATGTCGGCCTTGGTGTCGAGCACCTCAAAGATGCGCACCCCCGACGCCATGGCGCGCTGCATCTCGGTGTACTGCATCGTCAGGTTGCGGATGGGATCGAAGAAGCGCTGGATGTAGAGCGCGAAGGCCACCAGCACGGCCACTTCGAGCGTGCCGCCGAGCACGAGGTTTCCCCCGAAGATCACGACGATGGTAAGCGCCGTCGCCATCAGCGTCTCGACCTTGGGCAAGATGAGCGCGGAGAGGCGCCCGGCCTCCAGGTTCCGCTGGAGGTGGGCCTCGTTCAGGTCGTCGAAGTTGGAGAAGTTGCGGTCCTGCCGGTTGAGGCTCTGCACCACCCGGACGCCGGAGATGCTTTCCTGCAGGTCGGCGTTCACCAGCGCGATGGCCTGCCGCACCCGTATGAAGGCCATGCGGGCGTGGGCCTGCCAGAAGTAAAGCCCGATGAAGAGCACGGGGACGACAGAGAGCGTCGCCGCCGCCAGCCTGGGCTCCATGAGGAACATGGCGACGAGGATTCCGCCCAGCGCCAGGACGTCGGCGATTCCGAGGATGGCGGTGGAGAGGAACTCCTGCAGGTTGAGAATGTCGTTCTGGACGCGGGACATGACGCGGCCGATCTCGTTCCGGTCGTGGAACTTCATCGAGAGGCGGTGGAGGTGGCGGAACATATCGTCGCGCAGGGTGAAGAGGATGCCCTGGGTCACCCGCGCCATGGCCCGCAGGTGGATGTACTGCGCCGCCCAGCCGCCGAGCGCGACGGAGATGAAGATGATGACGGTGCGGTTTAGCCCGCCGCCGTCGCCGTCTTGGATTTGCTCGATGCCGATGGCCACCAGCCACGGCGCGGCGACGAGCGCCGCGGTGTAGAGCAGCATCGTCACGGCGGCGATGATCGCCATCCCCTTGTACGGCCGGACGTACCTGAACAGCCGCGCAATGACCCGGTTATCGAACGGCTTAGTGAGGATCTCTTCGTCGTCGGCCAGCCGGCTCGAGCCGACCGCCTGCCGCATCGCGGAAATGCCTCCGCCGGTCCCGCCGCGCATTACGTCGCCGCCTCCCCGGCCGCCGCCGGCCGCCCCGCTTCTTCCTGGGCCCGCAGCTGCATGTCGTAGATCTCGCGGTAGATGCCGTCCACGTCTTCGAGCAGCTCCTCGTGCCGCCCCCGCTGCACGATGCGTCCCCGGTCGAGCACCAGAATCTGGTCGGCGCTCTTCACCGTCGAGAGGCGCTGCGCGATGACGAACGTCGTCCGCCCCTCGATGAGGTGCTCAAGGGCGCGGCGGATCTCGAACTCGGTGCGCGTGTCGACGCTCGACGTCGAGTCGTCAAGGATGAGGATGCGGGGGTCGATGAGCAGCGTCCGCGCGATGGCGATCCGCTGCTTCTGGCCTCCGGACAGCGTGATGCCGCGCTCGCCGACCCACGTGTCGTAGCCGTGGGGCAGACTCAGGATGAAGTCGTGGATGTTGGCGATCTTCGCCGCCCATTCCACCCGCTCCCGGTCGGCCCCGGGGACGCCGTAGGCGATGTTCGCCTCGATGGTGTCGGTGAACAGGAAGACGTCCTGCTGCACGATGCCGATGCTGCGCCGCAGCGACTCCAGGGTCAGGTCGCGCACGTCCTGCCCGTCGATGGTGACCGCGCCGGCGGTCGCGTCGTAGAAGCGCGGGACCAGGTGGACGATGGTGCTCTTGCCGCTGCCGGTCTTGCCCAGCAGCGCGACGACCTCGCCCGGCTCCGCCGTGAAGCTGATCTCTTCCAGCACCGGGCTCGCCGCCGAGTAGCCGAACGCCACCCGGTCCATCACGACCTGCCCGCGCGCGCCGTTGAGCTCGATCGCGCCGGGCCGGTCCTGCACCGGCGAGTCGGCGTCGAGGATTTCGAAGATGCGCTCACCGGACGAGACCGCTCGCGATTGCAGGTTGAGCAAGAAGCCGCTCATCCGCACCGGCATCTGCAGCATGGCCATGTACAAGATGAACTTGGTCAGGTCGCCCGGCGTCATCCCGCCGTCGATGACGCGGTGCCCCCCGAACCAGAGAATGAAGACGGTGAGGGCGGCGAAGGTGAAGACCAGCACCGGCGTGTTCGTCGCCTGCACCCGGACCGCAGCGAGGTTCTCGTCGTAGAGCTCGCGCGCCTTGCCGGCGAACTTCGCCTCTTCGCGCCCCTCGGCGGTGAAGACCTTCACCACCTTCACCCCGCTCAGGCTCTCTTGGAGCAGCATGCCGAGCTCGCCCATGTACTCCTGCGCGCGCGTCCAGATGCCCCGCAGCGTCCGGCTGATGCTCCACCCGCGCACCATGATGAACGGCACGAAGCTCAGGCTCATGAGGGCGAGCTGCCAGTCGATGGTGAGCAGCAGGGCGGAGACGCCGATGACGAGCAGCGCCAGGTAGGACATCCGCAGCACGCCGAGGTTGATGAACCACCGGATGGCCTCGACGTCCGCCGTGGCGCGGGACATCAGCTGCCCCGTTTGCTGCCGGTCGTGGTAGGCGAAGCTCAGACGTTGGAGGTGCGCGAAGATCTGGTTGCGCATGTCGTAGGCGACGAGCTGCGCCAGCTTCTCCCGCAGGTACGTCTCGAAGTAGGAGAAGACCCCGCGCAGCGCCGCCACGCCCAGCAGCAACGCCCCGATGATCACGAGCGTGACGCGGTCGTCGGACTCGACGATCCGGTCGATCGACTCGCCGATGAGGAAGGGCAGCGCGAGAAAGAGGGCCGTGGCCCCGATCAGGGCTACATAGGCGGCGGCGACGCTCTTACGGTAAGGGCGCAGATAGCCAAGGATTCGGAGCCAGGTACCCATAGACAGCGCGGGAGCGCCCGCCGCCGGCCACGCCCGCACCGGCCATTATAGCAACGGCCCAGGGGCTGGCTGTCGGTTAGGAGAATTCCCAGGGGTTGACGACATCGACGTTAAGGGGCTCGAAATCGACTCTATTGCGGGTGGCCACGGTGAGGTCATGGGCCTTGGCTATTCCGGCTATCAGCACGTCTCCAAGCTCAACGACACGCCCGGACAGCCGCGCGTTGGCACGGAATTCGGCTGCCCACTCCGCGCTGGTTCTGTCTAAAGGCAGTATGCGATGGGCATAGATGGACAGGATCCCTGCCTGCATCGCAGCCAGCCGGTCACGCCGCCTTCCCCTGGGAAGTAGCCGTATGCCGTATTCCGTCTCATGGACGAGAACAGACGACAGCCATACATCTTCCCGGTCCGCCAGGAATGCCAGGACGCGTGGGTCCGGAGCATCCCTTGTCAACTCCGAGACCACATTGGTGTCCAACAGACAGCCACTCATCCGTCATCTTCGTCGTGGACGAACGGAATCTCTCGGTTGGAACTCCGGTCTGGTACTTCGAGGTTTGTACCCCGCGGCACGTTTTCGATTAGCCACTGGCCCAAGGGTTTCCGGGAAGGCGTTTGAGACTCCCAAACGTGCTCGGGAACGACCACAAAGGACTTACGCGCGCCGATGCGCTGCGGGCCCTCCTCTTCGGCGAGGCGTAAGATCTCCGATAGCCGCGCCTTGGCCTCGGCCACGGTCCAAACCCGGCTGGGTTTCGGTAAGGCCACCGTCTACCTTCCTCTCTTCGCACAAGCCGATATAGTCCAATATAGACTATGTCTAAAGGCAAGTACAACCCTTCCACGCTATCGCAGAGGACTCCTCCCTGGAACATCCAGCTCCGAAGGCAGACGTTCCATAGCCGCCGTCCTACCGCTGGCCGATGGCTTTGAGGGCGGCGGAGGCTGCCGAGCCGACGGCGCGGGTGTCGGAGAGGATGGGGCAGAGGCGGAAGCCCTGCTCGAAGCGTTCGAGGGCTTCCTCGGGGCCGCCGCAGTGGACGCCGGCGACGAGGCCGGCGCGGTTGGCGGCGTCGAGGACGGCCTGGCAGGCGTCGGCGTGCTCCTTCGAGTCGGCGTAGCGGCCCGGGTTGGCGAGGCCCATCGTCTGGGCCAGGTCCATCGGGCCGATGTAGAAGCCGTCGATGCCCGGCGCTTGGGCGAGGTCGTCGAGCCGCCCGATGGTGTCGATGTGCTCGATCATCACCAGGCAGACGATCTCGTCGTTCGCCTTCTCGATGTAGTCGTTGCCCGCGTAGGTGCGCGCCCGGTTGGGTCCGACGCTGCGGTAGCCGATGGGCGGATAGCGGCAGGCCCCGCCGGCGCGCTCCGCCTGCTCGCGCGTACTGATCAGCGGCACGATGACCCCGTAGGCTCCGGCGTCGAGCACCCACTGCATATAGCTGGGATCGTTCCACGGCACGCGAACCAGGGGGACGGTCTCGGTCTGGCTGATGGCCTGGAGCCAGGTTGCGGCGCGGTCGGGGCCGATGCCCATGCCGTGCTGCATGTCCAGGGTCACCGCGTCGAAGCCGGCGTAGGCCATCGTCTCGGCCATGAGCGGGTCCGCCGTGCTCATCCAGCCCATGTTGGCGGGCCGGCCGTCGCGCCACATCTGCTTGAGCTTGTTGGGACGCATGTTCCCGCTAGCGTCCGTGACGCAGCACGCGGCCCGGCAGCTCCCCGGTCGGCTCGCCGTCTTGGACCAGCGCCTCGCCGTTGACGATGACCTCGCGCACGCCGGCGGCCCGCTTCACGTGCCGCCCCTCGCCGCCCGGCAAGTCGTTCCAGATCTCCATGGACCGCGGCCCGATGGTGTCGGGGTCGAAGATGCAGAGGTCGGCGGCGGCGCCTGGCTCGATGACGCCGCGCCCCTCGAGTCCGGCTAACCGGGCCGGCGCCGAGGTGAGCGCCGCGACGCCCGCTTCCAAGGACATCGCCTGCTTCTCTCGTATCCAGCGGCCCAGGAAGTACGTCGGGTAGTCGACGCCGGACATGGTGTGGAGGTGCGCGCCCGCGTCGGAGATGCCGATGATCGTCCCCGGGCTCTCGATCATCGCCCGCACCGCGTCGTCGTCGCCGTTGGTGACGCCGTGGTAGGCGAACTCGGTCTCGAGCTGCTCCTCGCGGGCGATGCGGAAGAAGAGCTCGCCGGCGTCCTCGCCGGTCTCGGCCGCTACGTCCCGCACCAGGCGGCCGTCGAACCCGCGGTGGCGGTCGGTGGCCGCGATGGCGATGGCGAGGCGCTCGAACCCGGCCCCGCCCTGCGAGAAGCGCGGCTGCATCTCTTCGAGCAGCCGGCGGCGGAAGTCCCCGTCTTCGAGGTCGCGGAGCTTCGTCTCCGTCGACCGTGCCATGAAGTCGCGCCACAGCTTCGATCGGTTGAACGCGTGCGTGTCGCGCAGGTTGAAGTGCATGTCCATGCGCTGGCAGCGCATCACCGCGTAGACCATCGCCCCGAGCTGTTGGGCGTGCTCCATGTAGTCGAGGAGCACCCGCCACTGGCCGGGATAGATGTCCCGCTGGTTGAACTCGTTCCAGTTGACCGGCCGCCCCGTCCGCGCCGCGAGCTGGTAGAGCTGGTCCTTGTCCTCTTGGACGAACTCCAGCGACTTCGTCCGCGGATTGATCCCGATGATGCCCCGCCCGAGGTCGCGGAGGACGCCGGCGAGCTCGAACAGCTCGTCTTCGTGCGCCGCGAAGGAGGGGATCGGCTCGCCGAACTCGCCCTTCTGGTGCGCGACGCGCGACGTGGTGAAGCCGACGGCCCCGGCGTCCATGCCGTCGCGCACCATGGCGCGCATCGTCGCGATCTCGTCGGGGGTGGCCTCGCGCTCGTGGGCCTCCGGCCCCAGCACCCAGCGGCGCACCGCCGAGTGCCCCACCTGCGCCGCGACGTTGATCCCCAGCCCGCGCTCCTCCAGCCAGGCCAGATACTCCGGCAGCGTCTCCCACTCCCAGGGCAGCCCGTTGATCAGCGTCTCTTTGGAAACGCCCTCGACGCAGCTGAACGTCCCCATCGTGTAGTCGCGGTCCTCGGGGCGCACCGGCGCCATGCCGTAGCCGCAGTTGCTCATCACGATGCTCGTCGTGCCGTGGTAGCACGACGGCGTGCAGAGCGGGTCCCAGGCAAGCTGCGCGTCGTAGTGGGTGTGGATGTCGATGAAACCCGGCGCGACGACGAGCCCCTCGGCGTCGATGACGCGCCGCGCCAGCCCGTTGCCCTCGCCGGTCTCGGTCACGCGCCCATCGGAGACGGCCACGGCGCCATACCGCGACGGCCCGCCGCTCCCATCCACGATCCGCGCGTTGCGAATCAGCAGGTCATGCATGGCGCGCAGGATACCACGCGGGCGGGCGTAAAGTGGCCGCCAGTACGGCCTGAGACCCGGCTACGCCGACTTCGCCGTTCTCCCTGGGTACCGTCGCGGCGCAGCGGACTTCCGTGGAGATTCCGGAGCGGCGGTCGTTTCCGCGAGTCTCGACACGACCTGCTGATTCAAGCTCACGCCTTCCCTCTGTGCAGTGAGGGCAAGGCGGCGATGGAGCGAGCGGGGAATCCGCACGACAAACCGGCCGCTATAGTCGCGGTCGCCTGCCGGTTCTGGGACCGCTCGTCCTGCTTCGAGCTCGGCTTCAATCCAGATGCCCTTGGCGGCCTCCGCGTTCTCCACGGCCTCGTCTGGGGTCCGTCCATCCGCGAGGCAGCCCGGCAAGTCTGGGAACTCAGCCGCCCAGTAATCCTCGTCGTTGTCCGATACCCGCGTCAGGAGCACCGGATAACGCAGTGCCGCGTAATGCGCAAGATCACCGCTCATCGTCGAAGGTCCTTCCCGCCTCAAGACAGCGCCTGAGCCTCTTCAATGGCCTCTACCGCCTGCTTCACGTAGATGCTTTTCACGGGGTTTGAGCGCGTGAGAACCCTAGTCCTAACGGGGGTTCCCGGCAGCTGTGCCTTGTAGTGGCTTCCCCTCCCGCTTGGCTCGACTACGAATCCCCAATCCTTGTAAAGCTGTAGGAGTTCCTCGAATCGGAATCCCTGCGGGTTCTCCTTCGCCCTCGCCAGCCGTTTTTCCTTCTGTGACATGCTGCGAGGTGATACTACCAGCGGTATCGTTATCGTGCAAACGGTGGTCGATTCCCCCACCGCGCCGCGCGCCCGCCAGTGCACTACAATGGGCGGCGGCCTGCGGCCGGTCTTGAACATGGGGGCGCGACGATGACATCGGATTCCAAGGCCGGGGCGCGGCGCATGCTCGACGCCTGCCGCCTCCGCGAGGTCGACGCCACCCCGGTGTGGTTCATGCGCCAGGCGGGGCGCTGCTTCCAGGAGTACCGCGACCTCCGCAAGAAGTACGAGATCCTGACCATCGCCAAGACCCCCGAGCTCTGCGCCGAGGTCACGCTGTTGCCCGTCGACCGGCTTGGCGTCGACGCGGCGGTCATGTTCGCCGACATCATGCTCCCGCTCGAGGGCATGGGCGTCCCCTTCCACATCGAGCCCGACACCGGCCCCATCATCCACGACCCCATACGCACCGAGGCCCAGATCGACGCCATCCGCGTCATCGACGCAGCCGAGGCCACCCCCTACCTCTTCGACGCCATCCGCCTCATCGGGCGGCAGCTCGACGGCCGAGCCGCCCTCGTCGGCTTCTCCGGCTCGCCCTTCACCCTAGCCTGCTACATGATCGAGGGCCGCCCCTCCCGCAACTACGACAAGGCCAAGGGCCTCATGCTCGCCCGCCCCGATCTCTGGGCAAGGCTCATGGACAAGACCACCGAGGTCGTCATCCGCTACCTCCGCGAGCAGGTCGCCGCCGGCGCTGAGATCATCCAGATTTTCGATAGCTGGGTCGGCGTCCTCGGTCCCGGCCAGTACCGGACGTCGGTGCTGCCCTACGTGACCCGCATCTTCGACGCCGTCCGCGAGACCGGCATCCCAACGATCCACTTCGGCACCGGGAACGCGTCGCTGCTCGACTTGATGCGCGACGCCGGCAGCGACATCATGAGCCTCGACTGGCGCGTCGACCTCGACGCCGCCTGGGCCCGGATCGGCCACGACAAGGGCATCCAGGGCAACCTCGACCCCGTCCTCCTCCTCGCGCCGTGGGAGACCATTCGCGACGGCGTCCGCGACATCCTGCGCCGCGCCGAAAACCGCCCCGGCCACGTCTTCAACCTTGGCCACGGCGTCCTACCCGACACCAACCCCGAAGACCTCAAGCGCATCGTCGACTTGGTGCACGAGGAGAGCCGCCGGTGACGAGCGGCGCGCCGGTCGGCGTCGTGCTCATGAGCTTCGGCTCGGCGGCCGCCATCGCCGACGTGCCCGCCTACCTCGAACGCATCCGCGGCGCCCCCGCGCCCGCCGAGGTCGTCGAGGAGATGCAGCGGCGCTACCGCGTCATCGGCGGGTCGCCGCTCACCCGCATCACCGGCGAGCAGGCCGAGGCGCTCGAAGCACGCCTCAACGGGCGCGAGGAGGGGGCCTACCGCGTCGCCATCGGCATGCGCAACGCGCCGCCCTTCATAGCCGACGCGCTCGAATCGCTCGCCGCTGAGGGGGCGCGGCACATGGTCTGCCTCATCCTCTCGCCCCAGTACTCGCCGATCATCATGGGCGGCTATCTCACCGCCGTCGACGCCGCCAAGGCGTCGCTGCCCGCCGGCTGCGAGGTTCGTGTCGCCGGCTCGTGGCACACGCTGCCCGCCTTTATCGACGCTCTGGCGCGCCGCATTGAGCAGGCGGTGGAACGCCTGCCTCCCGAAGAACGAGACTGCGTTCCCGTCCTGATGACCGCTCACAGCATGCCGAAGGCGGTCGTCGACCGCGAGCCCGGCTACATCAGCATGCTCGAAGAGACGGCCCGCCTCGCCGCCGAGCGCTGCGGGCTCGCCGGCGACCGCTGGCGCTTGGCCTACCAGAGCGCGGGACACCAGCCTGTCGAGTGGCTCAAGCCCGACATCAAGGACCTCTTCCCCGGCCTCCGCGACGCCGGCCATGGCCGCGTCCTCATCGTCCCTGTCCAGTTCCTCTCCGACCACCTCGAAGTCCTCTACGACATCGACGTGGCGGCGGCGGAGCAAGCGAACGAGGCCGGGCTGGTCCTCTCCCGCATCGAGACCTTCAACGCCTGGCCCCCCTTCATCGACGCCCTCGCCGCGGTCGTCGCCCGCGAAGTCCAGTCCGCCGGCTGGGAGCAACTCTCCCTCCCATCCGCGCCATGACCGCCCGCTTCGAGGAAGCCATCCGCCGCATCGACGACGCCAACGCCGCCGATCCCAACAGGCTGACCGTTGAAGGCGTTCCCCGTCCCAAGGAAGCCGCCCACGCCGAGATGATGACCCGCTGGGTGAGCGCGCTGCGCCCCGACGCGGGCGAGTTGCTCCTGCTCGCCGCCCGCGCCCACCACATCCGGCGCTGGGAGCATCCCCGCGATGCCTACCCCGCCGGCCGCGAGGGCTACCTCCGCTGGCGCACCGCCCTCCAGCGCTTCCACGCCGACGCGCTCGGCGAGATCATGGCCGATGCCGGCTACGGCGCCGCCGAGGTCAAGCGAGCCCAGGACCTCGTGCGCAAGCGCGGCCTCGGCCGCGACCCCGACGCCCAGGCCATGGAGGACGCCCTCTGCCTCGTCTTCATGGAGACCCAGCTCGCCGACTTCGCCGGCCAGCTCGACGACGACGCGCGCATGGTCGAGGTGCTTGTCAGCACCTGGCGAAAGATGAGTCCCCAGGGCCGTGCCGCCGCCCAAGCACTCGCCCTCGAAGACCGCGCCGCCCGTCTTCTCGACGACGCGGTGCAGGCCGCGGAGGCCGAACCGACTCGCCGGAGGCCCACGTGATTGGCGTTACGCACCCCGCCCGTCGGCCCACCGCCGCCAAGCTCTACCGCCTGCTGATCACCCTGACGCCGCTCGTCGTCCTGCTCCAGGGCTTCCTCTTCGGCGGCTTCTACTCAGGCGGCGGCGCCACCATGCTCGACATCCACCTCTGGCTGGGACGCATCTCCTTCGCCGTCGTCCTCGCCGTCATCCTCCCCGCCGCCCTCCGCGCCGGCTTCGACCCCGCCACCCGGATCGTCCCCGCCACCGCCGCGCTCGCCTTCCTCTGGACCATCCAGCAAGCCCTCGGCGAAGGCACCGTCGACTACCGCTGGTTCTCCGCCCTCCACGTGCCGCTCGGCCTCGCGATGTTCGCCTTCTCCGCCGCCCTCACGGGCGTGGCGTGGTGGCGCAGGCCGTAGGGGGGCGTGCATCTCGTTCCGCCTGCCGCGCCGCGCGTTCAGCACGGCACGGGAAAAGTGTCACGGAATTGACGTCGTTACGATAGAAGCGAGAAGAGAGGTGTCGAGATGGCAGCGTATTTGATCGCCGATATGGAAGTCACCGACGCGGAGCTGCTCGCTCAATTCTCCAATCGAATCGGGGCGCTCGTGGAGGCCCACGACGGCAGGTATCTGGTGCGCAGGGGCATCATCGAGGTCGTGGACAGCGACCGGACGCATGACCGAGTCGTCGTCATAGAGTTCGGAGACCTCGGCAAGGCCCGGGCCTTCGTCAACTCGCCGGAGTACCGGGATCTTGCGAAGATCCGCTCAAGGAGCACCATCTGCAGCACCATCATCTGCGATGGGGTATCGGGGTAGGCACCCTGGACGGGGATGGCGGTAGGGTGTAGCAGTCTCGCAGGAGGGCTAGGGGCTAGAAGGGCAGTGACCCGGAAAGGGTTCCCTCGCCACTAGCACCGAGACGCTGTTCAGTCCTGAGCTGAGCACGAATCTGATTGAGTGCATTCGCGGGAGCATCGCCCATCCAATTGTCGCCCCTGACGATGCGCCTAGGGCCACCCGAACCTGGTGCTCGGGACACCTCAGCCAGTTTAGGCTCCAGCACGTCAAACGCTGTCTTTGCGAACTCTGGAAGCCAAGTCCTATTGCGAAGCAACTCGTCGGAGTGCGCGGGAGAAAGATAGCCCTGCTTCTGCTCCGCGAGCGCGGATAGCATATGCCCAACTATGGCCACGGCCGGGAAACGAAGTGACTTGCTTGGGAATACGTCATCTTTGGCATCTGAAAGCTTGAGAGTCGGTTTCCTTTTCGCTATTTCGTCGGCTTCCAAGAAGACCAGATGAGGCAACAACAATTGCGATCCAGAAAGTCCTTCATGGAATATCGTGTCGTATAAGTTATCGCGATTGTCCTCCGGATCGCCACGATCACTTTTGAAGATGTTGCGAGGCTTGTCCGCCGCGGAACCTGGATAACCCAAGAACGCATAGCCTGCTTGCCCCAACTCCTTCATGCTAACCTTTTGAGTAGTCTTGCCCGAGCGATAATGTGCCTTGTCTGATGCTGGAAGGGCTGCCCAAGTACCCCGCTTGATTTCATAAAACCAGGGAGGGTCCATTCTCTGGAGCAGTGCGTGCCAACGCTGCTGTCGCTTGTCATTTGCCTTCCAATCGAAGGCCTTCAATGCATTTTGAGTGTTTGACCGTTCGGCAATCAACATAGACATTCCATCTGCATCCGAACCAGCTGTAGAATTTTCGACAATTTTTGCCAAGACTCTGACCTTACTGATGTTTGCCGTCTTGTCCTTGAATACTGACCATATTGATGCTACAGTTTGGCAACCATTGACTATTTGAAAATCCTCAACCTCAATCCGCACCTTGTCTCCTTCACTGCCATCTGGCAAATTGATTGTTCGTGCGACGCAAGTGAGCCCATTATTGTATAAAAAGAAGTCAGGCTGGGATTCGCGAAGGGCTCCCTTGATCCTTTCGTTCGTGACGGAACGGAGATGGTAGCGAGGGTTTTCCCGGAAGAGATTCTCCCGATGATTTAAAAACAACTCCGCTAATTCTTCGCCAGCAATAGCAGCGCAAACAGTTTTGTGATTGGCTGCTTCAAACGCGAAGAAGGCGTCTTTGTCGACATGGAAGGTATATCCAATCCGTGCGTTGTTGTATACTTGCAACTTATCGTAAAGATACTTAATGTCTCTGACATAATAGGAGACTTTGGCGAAGCTGTTGTCAAGGACCTTGAGAAATTCCGATTCGGTACGTACAGGACTTCCGTCTTCCTTTGGCCGGTAGCCCTCCTGCGCGATGGTCGAGGTTGTAAGATATAATTCGAGGTTGAAGAACTTGGGCGGTTGTAAACGAAATGCGGCAGCCTTTTCTTGTAGAGCAGCGTTTCCACTCGCTAGTCCACTGACCACGTCCCGGAAGCCGGATAGAAGCGTAGGGAAGTCACGTGTTCCAATCTCCTGATCTTTGGCTTGGATCAGAATAAGGCGCGGTGGATCAGCATCCTCATCGAAGTACCAGGCGTCGATGCCCTTGTCGTCCGACCCGTCAATTTGAGTAGCGTCTTCGATTTCTGCCGGAGACAGTTCCTGGTCCCACAAGACCTGCTCTACCGACCAATTTCGGAACTGCTGCCATTCTTTAGAGAAGCCGCGTTCCTCCCACTCCTTGAGGAATGGCCGGATCCTTTGTCTGTATGCTTTCGAGTCGGCCTTGCGTGGCGCCATATGTCTGCCCTCGATTCGGTATCGGGGCAGTCTAGCGCAGCTTCTAGAGGAGGTCCACAGCGCCGTGTCAACGCGTGGCCTGCAGCTAAGGGTTTAGCGCAGGAGGGCCGTAGATGTCATTCCAGTCGAGCTCTTCGCCGCATCGGGGACACACTTCGTCCTTCTCCGATAGCTCGACATCAACCTGCCGCTCATCGACGCAATCGTTGCAGTAGTAGAAGGGAATCCTCAGGACTCCGCCCATGCGATGCTCCTTTACGGCTCCGGCGCCTTTGGCCCTAGTCCATGGATTCGAGGAAAGACGTCCGCCACTCGGCTAGGAACGCCTCCTGCCTCTCTCGCAGCCACGCCGTTACATCGCCCACAAAATCGGCACACCCGTCATCATCGCTCTGGACGCGGAACGAGACATACCCTTCATCCTCATACCCGAATCCCCAGTAGCTGTGGCATCCATACGTCGTTTCGTCAAGAATGACCTTCACTCCCGGGGCGATCACGTATTCTCCAGCTGCCATGTGTGGTGCTCCTTTCTGATCCGTTGCCCTTGTCCTGGTTGTTCGGCGGAGGGCGCCGAACGGTCCAGGACCCTAACACACGACGTCAAGGTCGGCGGCAGCCCTCCGCTGTCGCCGCGCCGTCGTCCCTCGACTGCATACGGCGTGCAAATTGAAAGTAGTACTTGCAATTTGCACACATGCCCCAGAGTAGGGCGTCGTCCGTACCGCAACAGCGACAGCCCGTCCCCCCCGCCGCTTTACGCCTTTCGCCGCCGCGCCTAGAATCGGGCCGTCCCGAGCGTTGGAGCCGTGCATGGAGTTTCGCTTTACCCAGGAGCAGGAGGACTTCCGCCTCGAGGTGCGGAGCTTCCTCCGCGAGGCCCTGCCCGACGGGTGGCGCGGCGTCTATCCCGATTCCTACTTCGAGGACGAGTACTGGGGCCTGATCCGCGACTTCACCGCGCGCCTCGTCGAGCGGGGCTGGCTGACGATGGCCTGGCCCCCGGAGTACGGCGGCAGGGGCCTCTCCGTCCTCGACCAGATGGTCTACAACGAGGAGCAGTCGTACTACCGCGCGCCGCAGCGCGACCTCTCCACCGGGGTCAACCTCGTCGCGCCGACGGTGATGGTCCACGGCACGGAGGCGCAGCGGCAGGAGATCCTGCCGCCGATCCGGGCGGGCGAGCACATCTACTGTCAGGGGTTCAGCGAGCCGGGGTCGGGGTCGGACCTGGCCTCGCTGCAGTGCGCCGCCGTGGCCGACGGCGACGACTACGTGGTCAACGGCTCGAAGATCTGGACGAGCGGCGCCCACCGGTCAAACCGCTGCATCCTCCTCACCCGCACCGACCCTGAAGCGCCGAAGCACCGCGGCATCTCAGTCTTCCTCATCCCCATGGACCTGCCCGGCATCACGGTGCGCCCGATCCTCAACCCCCTCGGCGTGCACTACTTCAACCAGGTCTTCTTCGACGACGTGCGCGTGCCCAAACACATGATGATCGGCGAGGAGAACCGCGGCTGGTACGTGGCGGCGACGACGCTCGACTTCGAGCGTTCGGGGATCGCCAAGTTCGCCTCAGGGCAGCGCTCCATCGACGAGCTGGTCGAGATCGCCGGCGAGATGGCCGCGAACGGGGGCTCGGCGCTGCCCGCCGCGCTCAAGAACGCGCTCGCCGACGTCGCCATCGCCAACCACGCGGGCAGGATGCTCGCCTATCGCGTCGGCTTCATGCAGTCGCAGGGAAAGATACCGAACCAGGAGGCGTCGGCCTCCAAGCTCATCGGCACGGAGATCGCGCAGCGCATCTCGCAGGTGGGGATGCGCATCATGGGGCTTGCCGGGCAGGTGCACCGGGGGTCGGAGTACGCCATCCTGGATGGCTGGCCCACCGCGGAGTACGTCAACGACCTCTCGTTCACCCTCCGCGGCGGAACGTCCGAGGTGCAGCGCAACATCGTGGCGACGCGCGGGCTTGGACTGCCGCGCGGCTAGGCAGAAGAGACAGAAGGAGACGGCATGGACGGACGTGAGCACAAGGGAGCCTTCGTGGTGATGAACTCCGCGGCCGATGGCGAGGACGCCGCGGCGTGGGGCGCGTGGTACATCGACGTGCACATGCCGGAGGTGCTCGATCCCGGCATCTTCACGGCCGGCGTTCGGTTCGAGCGCACCGGCGGCCGTGCTCCGTCGGACGCGACGCACATGGCCCTGTATGAGTGCCCCCGCGAGGACGTCGAGGGCGCGTGGGGCGACCTGCGGACTGCCCTAGCCGCGAGCGCCGATCCCAACGCCCCGCGGCCGGCGTCGGATGTCGCGTTGATGGGCACCTTCCGCTTGCTCCACGCCTCGCCGCACGGCGGCAAGCCGACCAAGAGCGTGCTCCTGGTCAACGTCGACTACAACGACGAGGCGACGGTCGACGATTTCAACCAGTGGTACAACACCACGCACATCTCGGAGTTCCTGGCGAGCGGCGCCTACCACACCGCGACCCGCTACGAGATATGCGAGCCGGTGGAGCAGTATGGCCGCTTCCTCGCCGTCTACGAGTCGGAGCACGACCCCGACGAAGCCGACCGCATCTCCAGGGCCAACGCCAAGATGTCGCCGCCGCCGGAGGCGCTCAAGCTCCGCCACCTCGGACACTACGCCCGCCTGAAATAGACCGTTCCCGCGCGGACCACACCAATAACAGGGAGAGTCCAGTGAAGCCCATGAAGAAGATCCGCGTCGGCGATAGAGAGGTCAACGCCAGGGAAGAGGACTTCGAGATCGTCCGAGAGGACTGGAACGAGTACAAGTTCCTCGACGGCGGCTCGGTCCGCGTGAAGACCACGGTGGCGAGGATCTTCCGCGTCCTGGACGATGCGGGAAACCCAGTCTACGACCAGGACGGCGACCCGCAGGTCGTGGTGCGCCACAACACGCAAATCGTCGCGGCGGAGTAGCGCCGCTAGCCCGTGTAGACGAGGCGGCGCTCCCAGGCGCGGGAGGTGTGGGGAAAGTCGGTGCGGGTGTGGGCGCCGCGGCTCTCCTCGCGGGCCAGGGCCGATTCGGCGATGAGGCGGGCGGTGACGACGGCGTTGCGGAGGTCGTAGCCGGCGCGGTCGGCCGGCTCGGGGAGCGACGTTTCCCAGGCGGTCAGCGTGTTCGCCGCGAGGGCGAGCCCATCCGCGTCGCGTTCGATGCCGACGTTGTCCCACATCAAGTTCTGTAGCGTCTCCAGGCTTGCGGCGGGATAGGCGCGCGGGTCGACCTCGCGGGCGGGCAGGACGCGCCGCTCTTCGCGGCGGACGGGCGGCTCTTCGACGGGCGTTGTCGCCGTCCCTTGGGCCTCGTCGACCATGCGCCGGGCGAAGACCAGCGTTTCCAGGAGCGAGTTGCTGGCGAGCCGGTTTGCGCCGTGCGCGCCGGTGCACGCGGTCTCTCCCGCCGCGAGGAGGCCGGGGACGTTGGTCCGTCCGTCCGGCGTCACCCGCAGGCCGCCCATCATGTAATGGGCCGCCGGGGCCACGGGAATGGGCTCCTTGGTGATGTCGAGGCCGTACTGAAGGCAGAACTGGTAGATCGAGGGGAACCGGGAGGTGACCGTACCCGGGTCGAGGTGCCGCACGTCGAGCAGGACGTTGTCGGCGCCGGTCGCCCGCATCTCGGCCACGATGGCGCGCGCGACGATGTCCCGCGCCGCCAGCTCGCCGTCGCCGGCGTAGCGCTCCATGAACCGCTGTTCGCGAGCGTTCAGCAAGACGCCGCCCTCGCCGCGCACCGCCTCTGAGGTCAGGAACGGTGGAGCATCGGGCAGCCGTAGGGCGGTGGGATGGAACTGGAAGAACTCCATGTCCATCACCTCGGCGCCGGCCCGGAATCCCAGGGCGACGCCGTCGCCGGTCACCACGCTGGAGTTCGTGGTGATGCGGTAGAGGCGGCCCGCGCCGCCGGTGGCGAGCACGAGGTGGCCGCAGCCGATCCGCTCCCACGCGCCGGTCGCGAGGTCGAGCACGTCTACGCCGCGCACCGCGCCGTCTTCGATCACGGCGTCGCACGCCAGCGCGAACTCGCGGATGGGGATGCCCCGGCTCCGCGCCGCGTCGAGCAGCGTCGTCTCGATGTGTCTGCCGGTCGCGTCGCCGCCGGCGTGCAGGACGCGGGGCACCGAGTGCGCCCCCTCCCGCGCCAGCACGATCTCGCCCTCCATCGAGTCGAACGGCACGCCGAGCCGGATCAGGTCGGCGATGCGGTCGGGGGCGTCGCGGGTCAGGATCTCGACGTTGGCTGGGTCGCAGAGGCCGGCCCCGGCGCGGCCGGTGTCGTCGGCGTGCCGCCGGGGCGTGTCGCCGGGGCCGATGGGCGCCGCGATGCCGCCCTGCGCGTACTGCGTGTTGCAGTCCTGGACGCTGCCCTTGGTGAGGACGAGGACGCTGGCCGACTCCGAGGCGAGGAGCGCGGTGTAGAGCCCGGCGATGCCGGAGCCGACGATGACGAAGTCGTAGTGCGCGTTCAAACGCCGTGTTTCTCGCGGGCTGCTAGGTGGTGGCGAGCATGCGCTCCAGCGCGACCTTGGCCCAGTGCGTCACCGTTTCGTCGACCGACACCTGGTTGACGACCTCGCCCTCGGCGAGGGCCTCGATCACCCACGCTAGGTAGGCGGGGTGGATGCGGTACATGGTCGAGCAGGGACAGATGACCGGGTCGAGGCAGAAGATGGTCTTGTCGGGGTGCTCGGCGGCGAGGCGGTTCACGAGGTTGATCTCGGTGCCGACGGCCCAAGAGGTGCCGGCGGGCGCGCCGGCGACCGTCTCGATGATGCGCTCCGTCGAGCCGATGTAGTCGGCGATCTGGGCTACCTCCAACTCGCACTCGGGGTGGACGATGACGCTGACGCCCGGGAAGTTCTTGCGGGCCTCTTCGATCTGCCCCACGGTGAAGCGCTTGTGCACCGAGCAGTGGCCCCGCCACAGGATGAACGTCGCCTTCCGGAGCGCGTCCTCGGTGTTGCCCCCCAGCGGCTGGAAGGGGTCCCAGACGACGGTGTCGTCCGGGGAGTAGCCCATCTTGACCGCCGTATTGCGGCCGAGGTGCTGGTCGGGGAAGAAGAGCACCTTGGGCGACTGCGCCAGCGCCCACTCGACCACGGCGGCGGCGTTGCTCGACGTGCAGACAACGCCGCCGTTCGCGCCGCAGAAGGCCTTCAGCGCCGCCGTCGAGTTCATGTAGGTCACCGGCGTGACGGTGTCCGCGACGCCCTCGATGGCCTGCAGCTCGTCCCAGCAGGCGAAGACGTCTTCGGTGGGGGCCATGTCGGCCATCGAGCAGCCCGCGGAGAGGTTGGGGAGGATGACCTTCTGGTGGGGGCCGCTGAGCACGTCGGCGCTCTCGGCCATGAAGTGCACGCCGCAGAAGATGATGTAGTCGGCCTCGGGGTGGGCCGCGGCGCTGCGGGCGAGCTTGAACGAGTCGCCGCGGAAGTCGGCGTACTGGATGATCTCGTCGCGCTGATAGTGGTGACCCAGGATCGCGAGGCGCGACCCCAGCTCCGCCCGCGCCGCCGCGATGCGCCGGTGCATCTCCTCTTCCGGCATGCCGAGATACCGGCCGGGCAGCCGTGACGCGGTCTTCGTCGAAAGCTCCGTGCGGTAGAGCAGGTCTTGCAGCGAGCGGTCCGCGTCGCAGCCCTTCCCGACGGTGAGCTTCTCCTGCACCACTTCGAGGGTCATCGTGCCACCGACCCCTTTCTTCTCTTCGCCTCGCGTTGTCTTGCGTTAGTTTGCGGCGCCTGCCATCTCCAAGCGCAGGCTCCGTCGCCGCGGCGCGCTGCCGGTCAGGGAGAACGGCGACGCCTCGCGGATGGTCACGTCGACCAGCTCGCCGTGGTAGCGCTCGCCGCCGTCCACGTACACCAGCTTGTTCGAGCGAGTCCGGCCATGCCACCGGCCGTCCTTGGAGTCCTCGATGAGGACCTCCTCCTCGCGCCCGACGTAGCCCTTGTTGATCTCGTGACCGATCTCGTTCTGCACCGCCTCCAGGGCGGCGTTGCGGCGCTTCTTCTCCTCCGCCGGCACGTCGTCGGGCTGCTTCCTGGAAGCGATCGTGCCCGGCCGCACCGAGTAGGAGGCGATGTGCACCTTGTCGAACCGGACCCGGCGGACGAGGTCGACGGTCTGCTCGAACTGGACCTCGGTCTCACCGGGGAAGCCGACGATGATGTCCGTGGTCAGCCCCGCGTCGGGCATGACCTCGCGGATGCGGTCGACCTTCTCGAAATACTGCTCGCGGGTGTAGCCGCGCCGCATCGCTTCGAGCACGGCGTCGTCCCCCGCTTGCACCGGCAGGTTGATGAACTCGCAGACCTTCTCCAGGCCCGCGACGGCGTCGATGATGCGGTCGCTCATGTCGTTGGGGTGCGAGGTGAGGAAGCGGATGCGCTTCAGGCCGCGGACCTCGTTGACCGCTTCGAGCAGGTCGGCGAGGTCGGGCGCGCCGGGGAGGTCGTGGCCGTAAGAGTCGACGTTCTGGCCGAGGAGGGTGACTTCCTTGACGCCGCGCGCCGTCAGCATCTCGGCTTCCTGGACGAGCTCGTCGATGGGGCGGCTGCGCTCCCGTCCCCGGCGGTAGGGGATGATGCAGAAGGTGCAGAACTTGTCGCAGCCGTGGATGATCGGGATGAAGGTGGCGACGGACGGTGCGCTGGGGATGAGTGGAGCCGAGGTGTCGAGGCACGTCCCGTCCTGGGCCTCGACGAGCCGGACGATGGGCCCGAACTCCTGCGGCCGCATGAAGCAGTCGACGTGGGGGAAGCGGCGTTCGAGGTCGCGGGTGTCGGGGCCGACCATGCACCCCATGAGCCCGATCAGCTTGCCGGGGTGCTCCCGCTTCAGGCCACGGAGCGATCCGAGGCGGCCGGCGGCCTTGTCTTCGGCGCCCTGCCGCACCACGCAGCTATTGAGCACGATGACGTCGGCGCGCTCCATGACCGGCTCCGGCTCGCAGCCGAGGCGGTCGAAGGCGTTCGCCAGCCGTTCGGAGTCGGCCACGTTCATCTGACAGCCTATGGTCCAGATGTGATACGTCGTCATTTGTGATCCATGTCACAAAGTCGGCCCTGTTTCAGGGTACAAGAGTCCCCCTGTGCCGCAATCCTTTCTTCGGGAACCGTCGAGGTTCAGCTACTGGCGGAGGGAATGGGATTTGAACCCATGTGGGGCGCGAACCCCTCCCGCTTAGCAGGCGGGTGCACTAGGCCAGACTATGCGATCCCTCCCTGAAAAAGTCACTATAGCATTGGCGAGGTGTCGGGGGGAAGGGTGGCGCTCAGCGTTCCCACTCCTCTTTCAGCAGACCGTAGAGGAGCGTGTCCCAGCGGCGCCCCTTGAAGCACTCGTTTTCCCGCAGTCTGCCTTCGAGCTTGAAGCCGGCCTTTTCCAGCACGCGCGCCGACGCCGTGTTCTCGGCGATGCACCAAGACGAGAGCCGGTAGAGACCAAGCGTGCGGAAGCCGAAGTCCACCATCGCCCGCGCCGCCTCCGTGGCATAGCCCTGGCCCCAGAGCCGCGGCGCGACCTCGTACCCGATGTCGGCTTCCCCGGCTTCGCCCGGCTTGCGGCGCAGGCCGCAACTGCCTACCGCCAGGTCGGCGCCCCGCAGTGTGATGGCGAGTTGAAAGCGGCGGCGAGGCTGTTCATTTGCGCCACTCCATGAACAGCCCAACGAAGTCGCGCGCGTCCTGTTCGCTCCGTCGGTCCCATGGATAGAAGCGCAGACATCGAGGGTCGCGTTGGTATTCGAGGACGGCCCGCCAATCGTCCTCTCTGTAGTCGCGCAAGACCAGGCGTTCGGTCTCTATGCGCATCGCCACGCCCATGTCCGGTATTATGCGCGGAGCCGGAAGCGGCTGAGGAGGCGCGGCATGGACCCATCGAGCATTCTGTTGACCGACAAGGTCGCGATCGTCACCGGGGGCGGCGACGGCATCGGCAAGGGCATCGCCCTGACCTTCGCCAAGTTCGGCGCCGACGTGGTGATCGCCGACAAGATCGCCGAGCGCGGCGACGCCGTCGCCGAGCAGGTCTGCGGCCTCGGGCGCAAGGGCGTCGCCATCACCACCGACATCCGCGACTACGACCAGGTGACCTCGCTGGTGGAGCGCACGGTGAGCGAGCTCGGCGGCGTCGACATCCTGGTCAACAACGCGGGCGGCACGCGCTACGCGCAGTTCATGGAATTGGGCGGCCCGCCGGCGTGGAAGAAGCACATCGACCTGAACTTCAACGGGCTGTTCGGCCCCACCGAGCAGGCGGTGCAGGCGATGATGAAGGACGGCCGCAAGGGGTCGATCATCAACATCACGAGCATCGAGGGGATTCGCGCCGCGCCGAACTTCTCCGTCTACGCGGCGTGCAAGGCGGGGATGATCAACTTCACCCGGACGCTGGCGCTCGAGCTCGCCGATCACGGCATCCGTGTCAACGCCATCGCCCCCGACGTTGTCGACACGCCGCACACGGCCGCGTTCGGGGCCCACGCCGAGCCCGGCTCCG
The DNA here is from genome assembly GCA_034421515.1 of Dehalococcoidia bacterium. Lineage (GTDB taxonomy): Bacteria > Chloroflexota > Dehalococcoidia > SHYB01 > SHYB01 > DAOUKH01. Next base: position 34,566 of record DAOUKH010000003.1, on the reverse strand, counting down.
ACCGTTACCGGGGCGTCCCCATGCGGCGGCAGGGGACCGTCGACGAGGTGGCGGGGGCCTGCGTCTTCCTCGCGTCGGAGATGGCGTCGTACATCACGGGAGTCACCCTGAGCGTCGACGGCGGAACCTTCGCCAGCAGCGGCTGGGTCCGCTCGGAAGCGGGCGCCTGGACGAACCTTCCCTAGCGCGGTCATGCCGAACGAACCGGCGTACGAGGTCGTCTGGCCGCTGGCGCCCCGGGCGCGCCGCGCGCTGCGTCCCGCGCCCCGGCCGAACGGCCTGAACGGCAAGACCATCGGCTTCCTGTGGAACGGCCTGTTCAAGGGCGACCGCATGTTCGAGCTGATGAAGGAAGTCCTCGCCGAGCGGGCGCCGGGCGCGCGCTTCGTCGACTGGGACACCTTTGGCAACATCCACGGCGCCGACGAGCGCGAGGTGATGGCGGGCATCCCCGACGCGCTCCGCGAACTGGGGGTGGATGCCGTCGTCGCGGCGGTCGGCTCCTGAGGGAGCTGCACCCCCGCCGTGGTGCGGGCCAGCGTCGAAGCGGAGCGCGCCGGCGTGCCCTCGGTCTCCGTCCTTGCCACGGCGTTCAAGGGCCAAGCCGCCGCCGTGGCCCGCGGTCTGGGCGTCGAAGCGCTGCCGCACGTCGAGTACCCCGGCGTCATCGCTACTGACTCGCCGGAGGCGTTCCGCGGCAAGGTGCTCGCGCTCGCCGATGATTTGACCGAGGCCTTTTCGAAGCCGCTGGGTCTGGCAGGCGAGGAGTCCGAACCCGCGCCGCGCGACATCGTCTTTCACGGCCCGCTCGACGCGGTGCAGGAACGCTTTGACTCCCTCCTCTGGACCGACGGGCTCCCCATCGTCCCGCCGACGGTTGACCGGGTCGAGGAGTTCCTCCGCCGCACGCCGCGCGACGCCGACGAACCGCTCGGCACGCTGCCGCCCGACAACCGGCTCGCCACGGTGTGGAGCGTCGCCGTCAACGGCGTGATGGCGGGATGCCGCCCCGAGTACATGCCGGTGCTCGTCGCGGCGGTCAAGGCCATCGCCGACCCCGAGTTCCGCCTCGAGGATGCGGGCAGCACGCCGGGGTGGGAGCCGCTGGTCATCGTCGGCGGCCCGGTGATCGAACGCCTCGGTTTCGCCTCCGGCGCGGGCGTCCTGCGCGTCGGCAACCGCGCCAATAGCAGCGTGGGGCGCTTCGTCCGCCTCTACATGCGCAACGTCGCCGGACTGCGCACGCCGCCGGGCAGCGGCGACAAGGCGGCCTTCGGCGCGACGTTCAACATGGCCATCGCGGAGAACGAGCCCGCCGCTCGCGAGATCGGCTGGCCCACGTTTGCCATGGACCGGGGCTTCGCGCCCAATGAGAGCGTCGTCACCGTGCAGAGCGTGGTCAGCATCAGCCCCCCGATCTACACGATCGGCGACCGCGCCGAAGACCTGTTGGGCATGCTCGCCGACGTCTTCGGGATGGAGAACGAGTACTGGTCGTTCAACGCCGCCATCTTTGGGCGCTGGTGTCCGCTGCTTGCGATGAGCCCGGCGACGGCGTCGGTGATCGCGCGCGACGGCATGTCCAAGGACGACGTGCGCGCGTTCCTCTACGAGCGGTCGAAGATACCCGCGCGGCGGCTGCAGGAGTACGCCCGCCGCGCCTCGACCTACGACTTCGACCTGCCCGCGCTCGCTGCGTCGGGGTCCGCGCCGCCCGCCTACGTCGAGTCGGCCGACCCCGACCGGCTCGTCCCCGTCTTCTCCAAGCCGGAGTGGATCGGCCTCATGCTCGCCGGCGACCCCGAAAAGAACCAGTCGCGCGGCTTCGTGAACAACCACGAGCAAGGCGCCCCCGTCTCCCGCCGCGTCGAGTCGGCGGCGGGGTAGGGGCGGCTAGCCGCAGGTCCGCTCACCCTCTCGTCCGTCTGGGCGCGCGGACGAAGGCGAGGATGACCCCTGCGACGAGGGCCGCGACCGCGAGCCCCGCCCAGGCGTAGCGGTACCCGTCGTCGAAACCGTCGGCGAGCGCGCCCGCGATGAGCGGGCCGCTGACGCCGCCGACGAGGATCACCGTCGACCCGAAGCCCGAGATGGTGGCGTAGTTGCGCGTGCCGAAGTATTCGCCTTGGATCGCCAGGTAGGTCGGACCGCCGCCGGCGTGCCCCGTGGCGAAGAGGACCAACGCCACTACCACGAGCGCGTTTCCGTCGGCGGCGGCGAGCACGGCGAGGCTGGCTGCCTGGACGAGGAGCGCCGCCGAGAGCACAAAACGCTTGGGTGCGATATCCCCAAGCATCCCGAAAGCGAACCGGCCCCCGAGGCCGAGCAGTCCAATGAGCCCGAGGTAGACCGCTCCCCGCTCCGTACTGAACTCAAGGTCTTCCACTAGGAAGACGACGAGATGGACCGGCACCGCCGACGTGCTCGCCATCCGCAGCGCGAAGCAGCCGTTGATGAGCCAGAACGCCGGGCTGCGCAGCGCCGCGCGGACGGTGAAGCCGTCGAGACTGGTCCGAAAGCCCGTCGTCGTCGGCCGCGTCTCTTCCGGAGGCAGGCCGTCGGGGTGATAGCCGTAGGGTTCGGGCCGGAACCGCATGAGCGCGGCAATGGGGAATCCAACGGCCCAGATGAAGAGCCCGGAATAGAGAGCGGTCCGCTCCCAGCCGTATTCCCCAATGGACCACTCGATGCCGGGCACGATGAGGGTGGCGAGGGCCGTCCCCGAAAGCACGAGGGCCAGCGCCTTTGTCCGCCGGCGCACGAACCAGTTGACCACCGTGGCGAAGACGGGCGAGCCCAGCCCGACGTTCAGCCCGATGGCGATGAATCCGACGAAGATGACGTAGAACCAGACGATGTTGGGCGCCGCGCCGAGGAGCATGAAGCCGGCGCCCAGCATTCCCACGCCAACGAACATGATCCGGCGCGCCCCGAACCGGTCTACAAGGAAGCCCTGGACCGGGCCGAGGAGGGCGCTCTCGAGCCGCGCGAGGGAGAAGGCGCCGGAGAGGGCTGTCTTGGAAACGCCGAACGTCTCTTGGACGGGGAGGAAGAAGACACCCAGCCCAAGCATCCCGAAGGCGGCGTTCAACCCGTGGGCGATGGTCCCCGCGCCCAGGATCACCCAGCCGTAGAAGAATCTGCGCGGTTGCGGTGGGCCGCCGCGCACGTCGCCAGGCTCCCTTGCGGTATCCGTGCTCATAGCCGCGCCAACCCTAGCACCGGACGTGTGCCGGGCCCAAGCGGCGGTTGCGCCTCGGAGCGTCTCCGATGTACCGTGATGCGGGCCCGGCGGCGGGCAACGACGACGAGACGAGGATGCCATGGCGGGACAGAAGCCCCATACCTACACCCTGAGCGCATACCCCAAGACGGTGGGACTCCGGGACGGCACGTCGATCGTCCTGCGCCCCATGCAGCCGGACGACGCCGGCGCCCTGCTCGCCTTCTTTCAGGAGCTCTCTCCCAAGGACCGGTTCTTCCTTAAAGAGGACGTGGCCTCGCCCGTCGTGATTCAGCGCTGGGTCGACGACATGGACTACGACCGCGCGCTGCCCATCATCGCTCTCGACGGCGACACCATCGTCGCCGACGGCACCCTGCACCGGTCCCGCGCCAACGCCCGCCGCCACATCGGGCAGATCAGGATCGCCGTGGCCGACGACTACCGGAACCGCGGGCTCGGCACCACCTTGCTCAACGAGCTCGCCACCATCGCCAACGAGCACGGCCTCGAGCGCCTGCTCCTCGAGGCCGTCTCCGATCATGAGGACGACGCCATTAAGGCTGCGGAGTATGTCGGATTCGTTCGGGTCGGCTCACTCCCCGGCCACGCCAAGGACCTTCAGGGTCACCCCAGGGACATCGTGCTCTTGGAGATGCCCCTGGGCAAGTGGTTCGACTGGTGGCGGTTCTAGCCGAGGTCAAACGGGGGCGGGAACACGAGTCCTGCGCGCGCCGCCATTGGCGCGGAAGCGGGGTCTTGGAGGCGACGACCGGAATCGAACCGGTGTATAGAGGTTTTGCAGACCTCCGCCTTACCACTTGGCTACGTCGCCGGAAAAGGTAAGCATAGCAAAAGCCTCCCGCGAAACTCAATCTCGCCCAAGGGTGCTGTGAGCCCACGAAGGAGGATGAAGCGATGTACCGCCTCAAACGAACGCTTGGCGGCCTTCTATTCGTCTACGCCGTCCTCTACACGGCGCAGGTCCTCTTCAGCCGCTTCTACGTGGACGCCCTCGACCCGCAGGAGATTTGGGACGTCTTCAACTACATCACCGGCGCGGGCATCCTCGTCGCCATCGCCGTTGCCTGTGCCCATAAACGCATGACCGCCGACGATGCCGACCCCGTCCGCCGCCTGACCGCCAAGGTCGGCTGCTACGCCTCGCTGGCCCTCGCGATCATCTTCTTCCCGCTCTGGTTCTCCCTCCTCATGGGCGACACGCAGTCCGACGCGCAGAACGTCGGCTGGATGCTCGTTTCCTTCCTCAACCCCCTCGTCCTCGCCACCGCCGGCGCCTGTCTCTGGAAGGCGGGCAAGGTGGAATAGACGGACGAGTCACCGCCGTTCGATACGGGGCTCGCGCGCCTCGCGCATATTGCGAACGCGCATACTGCTCCCGGCCGGCAGAGAGCTTGATTTGTGCGGCCCCTTGCCGCATCCTATGGAAGTAAGGGACGGATACTGAGATGCAAGCGCCCACGAAACCAGCGCCCACAATAACGATCACCGAGAAGGCGGCCGTCCAGGTGGCCAAGCTCGCCGGGGCCGACGGCAAGCCCGGCGCCGCGCTCCGCGTCGCGGTCCAGGGCGGCGGCTGCAGCGGCCTCACCTACAAGCTCTCCTATGACTACGACGAACGAGAGGGCGACAAGGCCTTCATGCAGCACGGGGTCCGGCTGCTCATCGACAAGAAGAGCGTAATCTACCTCATCGGGACCGAGCTCGACTTCTCCGACGGGCTGAACGGCAAGGGCTTCACCTTCTCCAACCCCAACGCCGCCAAGACCTGCGGCTGCGGGACGTCGTTCTCCACCTAGCCGCGCTATGCCGGGTGACGGCATGACTCCCTATCACGCGGCCAAGCACGCCGCCGTTGTCGCCGACGTCTCCGGCCGGGGGCTGCTACGGATGGTCGGCGATGACGCCCTCGACCTGCTGCACCGGCTCAGCACCCAGGACCTCCTCGCGCTCCAGCCCGGCGAGGGCACGGCGACGGTGCTCACGACCAGCAAGGGCCGCATCCTGGACGTCCTCGTGGTCCAGCGGCGGGCCGATTCGCTGAGACTACACGTCTCGCCGGGCAATCAGCCCCGCGTCCTCGAATGGCTCGACACCTACACCATCCTTGAGGACTCGGAGGCGAGCGACGCGACTGGCGAGCACGGCCAGCTGCTTGTCTTCGGCCCGGCGGCCGGCGAAGTCGTCAGCGCTGCCGCGTCCGAACCGGCCCTCGACGGGCTCGATCTCTTCCACCACCGAGAGGCCCGACTCGCCGCCGCCGAGGTCATGATTACCCGAGTCGAGGCGCCGGCGGGCGGGGGCTTCCACGTTGCCGCGCCCCTGGGCGAGGCGGAGTCGGCGCGCCAGGCGCTGATCGATGCCGGTGCCGTCCCCGTCGACGGCGGCACGTTCGAGGTGCTGCGGGTCGAGGCGGGCCTGCCCGCGTTCGGCTCGGAGCTCGACGAGCGGTGGAACCCGCACGAGGCCGGGCTCGAACGGCATATCAGCTACACCAAGGGCTGCTACATCGGGCAGGAGGTCATCGCACGCCTCGACGCCTACGACAAGGTGCAACGAGAGTTGCGCGGACTGCGGGCCGTTGGCGGCGGCGTGCCTTCCGTAGGCAGCAAGCTGCTCATGGATGGAAAGGAGGCCGGCGCGGTCACGTCCGTTGCCGACTCCCCCGACTTCGGCCCCATCGCACTGGCCTACGTGCGCCGCGCCCACGCAGACCCCGGCGCCCGCCTCGTCACAGCGGAGGGAGCCGAGGTCGAGGTCGCGGCGCTGCCCTTCGGCTAGCGCCGCCGACGCTTTCCGTTGCGCTTCGGAAAGCGCCCCTGGTACCATTGAGCCCCGCGCCCCAATTCCTTAACGGCGCGCGCAAACTCCGGGAGGCCTCTGCATGACGACGAAAGAGATGACCGACGAAGAGAAACAGGTCGTGACGATGGTGCGCGACTTCGTGAAGCGCGACATCGAACCCGTGGCCTCCGAGATGGAGCTCGCCGACGTCTACCCGTTCGAGATCGTGGAGAAGATGAAGGAGCTCGGGCTGTTCGGCTGCACCATCGGCGAGGAATACGGCGGCATGGGCCTGAACTCCTTCACCTATGCCAAGGTGATCGAGGAGATCACGGCCGGCTGGATGAGCGTGGCGGGCATCATCAACTCCCATCTGATCATGGCCCATATCGTCGAGCTGTTCGGCGAGGAAGACCAGAAGCGCCACTTCCTGCCCAAGATGGCCACCGCCGAGTTCCGCGGCGGCATCGCGCTCACCGAGCCCAACTGTGGCTCCGACGTATCCGCGATCCAGACCTCGGCGGTGCGCGATGGCGACGACTACGTGGTCAACGGCACGAAGATGCTGATCACCAACGGCGAGCACGGCGACACCTTCGCCGTGCTCGCCAAGACGGACAGAGAAATCCAGCCGGCCTACAAGGGGATCAGCTGCTTCATCATGCAGAAGGGCGGCTCCGGCTTCACCCACGGGAGGCATCTGGAGAAACTCGGCTACCGGGGCATCGACACCACCGAGCTCATCTTCGACGACTTCCACGTTCCGGCGGGCAACCTGATTGGCAGGCAGGAGGGCCAGGGCTTCAAGCAGATGATGACCGGCCTCGAGTTGGGCCGGATCAACGTGGCCGCCCGCGGCGTGGGCGTTGCGCGGGCCGCCTTCGAGAAGGCGATGGCCTACGCGCAGAAGCGCCACACCTTCGGCGTCCCCATCGCCCACCATCAGGCGATCCAGATCAAGCTCGCCGACATGTACACCAAGATCGAGGCCTCGCGGCTTCTGGTCGAGCAGGCAGCCGCCAAGAAGGACGCCGGCGAGCGCTGCGACCTTGAAGCGGGCGCCGCCAAGCTCTTCGCCAGCGAGACGGCCATGGAAGTCGCCTTGGAAACGCTTCGGGTCCACGGCGGCGTCGGCTACATCAAGGAGGGCGGCGTTGAGCGCTACTTCCGCGATGCCCCCTTGATGATCATTGGCGAGGGCACGAACGAGATCCAGCGCACCGTCATGGCGCGCCAGCTCCTGCAACGCTTCAAGCACTTGGCCTAGCCTCGCCGCCGTGCCGTCCATGCAGTTCGCCACGGTCTGCTATGCCGAGGACTTCGGCGACTTCGTGGAATGGGTGCACGCCGCCGACGGCTTCGGCTTCGACGCCCTCGGCTACGGCGACTCGCAGAACCTGTGGGGCGATCTCTACGTCGCGCTCACCCTCGCCGCGGAGCACACCGAGCGCGCCCGCATCGGGCCCATGGTGACGAACCCCATGACCCGCCACCCCGCCGTCGCCGCCGGCGGTATGGCCAGCGTTCAGCAGGTCTCCGGCGGACGCGCCTTCTTCGGTGTGGGCACAGGCGACAGCGCCCTGCGCAACATCGGGACGCGCGCCGCCACCGTCGACGAGCTCGAGGACTACTGCCGGACGTTCAAGACGCTTTGCGCGGGTGGGGAGGCCGAGTGGAACGGCCGCCGGATGAGCATGAAGTGGCCCACCGAACCCGTGCCGCTCTGGCTCTCCGCCGAGGGGCCGCGCATGCTCGAACTCGCGGGGCGCATCGCCGACGGCGTGATCGTCGGCAACGGGATAACCCCGGAGGTCATCAAGGACAGCATCGCGCGGGTGCGGGCCGGCGCCGAGGCGGCCGGACGCGACCCCGACGAGATCGAGCTCTGGTGGATGGTGAAGCCATTCTTCGCCTCTTCGGAGGAAGCTGCCTGGCGCGATCTGGGGTGGACGCTCGCCGGGGGCAACAAGACCTTCCGCAACGGCCTCGAGGGGAAGTTCGTCCCCGATGAGCTGCGCGAGCGCGTCCTTGGTCTGGTGCGAGAGTACGACTCCAGCGAGCACGCCAAGATGGGGACCCACAACGGCGCGCTCGTGGAGAAGTACGACCTCTACGAGTTCCTGGGGCGGCGCTTCAGCGTCTGCGGTCCGCCGGAGTTCATGGTCGAACGCTTTCGCGAGATCGCCGCGGCCGGCGCGACCAACCTCATCCTCACCCAGCTTGTGCCCGACAGGATGGCCTTTATGCGCCGCCTGTCGGAAGAGGTGCTCCCCGCCCTCCGCTAGCGCGGCGTGCCGCGGCTCATGAGTTCGAAGCGGTTCCCCTCGGGGTCGACGCCGTAGCAGTTGGTCGCCGAGCCCTCCCAACCGTAGGGCGGCGACTTGAACCGCACGCCCTGCTCGACCATCGCGTCGTAGGTGGCGTGGATGTCGTCGCAGACGAACCCCAGGTGATGCGAGCCAATGTTCGTGGGGCGCATGTCGAGCTTCGCCCCCTTCTTGTTCACGTACTCGACCATTTCGAGGACGAAGTCGTTGAGCTTGAGGTGCGCGATCTTCATGTGCAGCCCCTCGAAGCCGGAACCCTGGGCCCGCTCATCGTCGTTCTTGTTTTCGATGAGCTTCAGCACCGTCATGTTGAAGTGGTCGCGGTAGAAGGGGAGCATCACGTCCATGTCGCCGACGGTCATGCTGGTATGGTCGTGGGCCTGGATCATCGCTTGCCTCCCGGCGCGCTTCGCGCGCTTCCTTTATACGCTACGAGGCAAGGGCGCCGGGGCGCGAGTTGACACCTGGTACGGGTCTGCCTACCGTACCCCCCGTCCGGCGGCTGGAGCGCCGGTCTGCCACTGCTGGAGGAGGAGACCAATGGCGAAGGAATATCACGTCATCAGCGCGGACGGGCACGTCGTCGAAGCGCCCGACATGTGGGAGCGCTTCTTGCCCAAGAAGTACCAGGACCGCGCGCCGAAGCTGGTGAAGGACCCGCTGGGGGGCGACGGCTGGCAGTACGAGCCGGGGACGCCGCCGGCGGGCATCGGCAACGTCACGATGTGGGCGGGCAAGAGCTACGACGACAACGGGTGGCACGGCGTCAAGTACGACCAGATCAACCCCGGCTGCTACATGGGCAAGGACCGGCTTAACGAGCAGGACGTCGGCGGTGTCGACGCCGAGGTCCTCTTCCCGCCCCAGCGCACCATCCGCTACTTCATGCTCAACGAAGACGACGGCTTTCACCAGGCGGGCGTCGAGGCGTACAACACCTGGCTCTACGACGACTTCTGCGCCGCCGACCACGGCCGTCTCATCGGCATCGCGCAGATGCCGAACCTTGGCGTCGAGAACAATATCGCGGCGCTGAAGCAGGCCAAGGCGCATGGCTTCAAGGGCGTCATCTGCTCGACGTGGCCCTCGGGCAACGAGCAGGTCTCCGTGGCCGACGATCCATTCTGGGAGGCCGCCGAGGCCGAGAACATGATCGTCCACCTGCACGCGGGTATCCACACCGGCGCGCGGGTCAAGGGCTCCGCCAAGGCGACCGCGGTGTCCGCGGCCAAGCCCGCCGGCCTCGCCCAGATGGGCGGCGGGATCGCGCAGATCTCCCAGCCCATGGCCGACCTCATTCTCTCCGAGACCTTCGACCGCTTCCCCGGCCTCAGGATGGCCGGCGTCGAGGTCGGCGCGGGATGGGTCCCCGCCTTCCTGGAACACATGGACGATCACTACTTCCGCAACCGCAAGTGGACCAAGACGGGCCTGAAGCTGCTGCCCAGCGAGTATTTCCACCGCAACTGGATGGTGACCTTCATCCGTGAGCACTTCGCGGTCCGCAACCGGCATGCCATCGGCATCAAGAACATGATGTGGTCGACCGACTATCCCCACCATCGCTGCGACTGGCCGAACGACCGCCAGCTCATGGAGGAGATGTTCGTGAACGTGCCCGCCGACGAGAAGAAGGCGATCACCTGCGACAACGCCGTCGCCGTGTACGACCTCGCCTAGCGCTTCGAAGGCCCCCGGCGTTTGCCGGGGGCTTTTTGCGCCTAAGACGCGGGAAGGAGAGAGCCATGCCCTACGAGACGATCTTGACGGAGACCCGCGACCGCGTGCGGCGCGTCACACTCAACCGGCCCGAGGTACGCAACGCGTTGAGTGAACAACTGAAGGGAGAGTTGTTCGACGCCATCGACGAGGCCGAGGCGGACGAAGGCGTCGGCGCGATCCTGATCGACGGCGCCGGGCCGTCGTTCTGCGCCGGTCACGACTTCGGCGACCTCGCCGACGCGCAGCGCGGGGTCGACCCCGCCGACACCACTCCCCTCGATCTGCTCAACTCGTTGCAGAAGGTCGACGATCCCTGGGCGAAGCTGTGGAATGTCACCAAGCCGACCATCGCGCAGGTGCATGGTCATTGCCTCGGCGGCGGCATGGAGCTCGCCTTCAACTGCGACGTCGTCTTCGCCGCCTCCGACGCGAAGATCGGCTATCCGCCCGTGCGGGCGCAGGGGTCGATTCAGACCTACATGTGGAACTACCTCGTTGGCCCGCAGTGGGCGAAGATCATCATCCTCACCGGCGACCAGATCGACGGGGCCACGGCGGAGCGGATCGGCCTAGTGGCCAAGGCGCCGGCCCCGGAGGACTTGGCGGCGGAGACCCATGAGCTCGCGCGGCGAATGGCCCTCGTGCCCCATGAACTCCAGGCGGTTAACAAGGCGTTGTGCAACAAGGCCCTCGAGCTGATGGGCCGCGAGCAGATGCAGACGCTCGCCCGCCAGGCCGACCGCTTCGCCTACTCGGGTCGCGCCGCCGCTGAATGGAAGCGGCGCTTGCTTGAGGATGGACCGCGTGAGGCGGTCAAATGGCGGGACGAGAAGTTCCGGTAGGGCGGCCGTTGGCCTGGCGGCCCAGGTAGGCCGCGTTCAATTTGACGGAATTGGCCAATGTGGTTAGGGTAGCGCCACGCCCGTGAGAGGCTTGCTAGGAGAGGCCTCGCTAGCCCCTTAGGCTTGGGTGCGCCACGGGCTCGGTGGCTTTGCGTATTCCTCGTGGAGGTTGCGCGCCCGGCGGGCCGGTGGCGAGCAAGAGAGACGAGATGGCGAACGCACAGCCGACCCAGCCGGATACCAGCGCCGCGTCGGAGAAACCTGCCGGCGCGTCCCAGGAGCCGCCACGTCCCGCCGACGCCGGCGAATCGCCCACCATCAGCGTCAAGTCGGTGTGGAAAGTCTTTGGCAACAGGCCTGAACGGGCGCTGCTGACGGAGCATTCCGACAAGGACAAACGAGACGTCCTTGATGAACTGGGCCTCGTGGTCGCCCTTCAAGACGTCAACTTCGAGGTGCAACGCAGCGAGACCTTCGTGATCATGGGCTTGTCCGGCAGCGGCAAGTCGACCATGGTCCGGTGCCTCATCCGCCTGATCGAACCGACGGCCGGGGAGATCTCCATTGACGGAGAAGACATCACCCGCATGAGCGACCAGGCGTTGACTGAGTTCCGCCGTCAAAAGATCGCGATGGTCTTTCAACACTACGGCCTGATGCCGCACCGCTCGGTCCTGGACAATGCTGCTTGGGGCCTGGAGGTGCAAGGGCTCGACAAGACGGCGCGTTACGCCCGCACCCGCGAGGTGATCGACCTCGTCGGACTCTCCGGGTGGGAGGATGCCTATCCCCAGCAACTGTCGGGCGGTATGCAGCAGCGAGTGGGACTGGCCCGGGCCCTGGCGGTGGACACGGACATCCTCTTGATGGACGAACCCTTCAGCGGCCTCGATCCCCTCATACGGCGCCAGATGCAAGACGAGCTCCTGCGCCTGCAGGAGGAGCTGCACAAGACCATCGTCTTTATCACCCACGACCTCAACGAAGCCCTGAAATTGGGGGACCGCATCACCATCATGCAGGATGGCAAGGTGGCCCAGATTGGCTCGCCGGAGGACATTGTCCTTCGGCCTGAAGACGAATACGTCGGAGAGTTCACCCAGGACGTACGGTTGGAGAGCGTCCTCACCGCCGCCAAGGTCATGGTGCCTCCGAAGGCTACCCTCATGGGATACCAAGGGCCGCGGGCCGCCCTCCATACCATTGGCCAGAGCGACGGCGACGCCGCCTGGGTTGTCGATCGAAGGGAGCATTACATCGGCCTTCTTTCCATAAGCAGCGCCGAGCGCGCCTTGCGGGCCTCCGTCAACCGCCTGGACCAGGCGTGGGAGTATGTCGACCGGGAATATGCCGCACTCTCTCCTTCCACCACCTTCGACGAGCTGATCCCCATCGCCATGGCGAGCGATTTCCCCATCCCCATCGTGGACGAGGAAAACGTCTTGGTGGGTGAAGTCCACCGGAGCGCCCTGGCGAAAGCCCTCGCCGAAACCGCCTCCGCCGACGCCGACTATGCAGCCAATGCCGCGGCCAACGCCGCTCTAGTCTGAGAACCCTAGCCTACGGAGCCACTATGGCGACAACGGAAGCACAACCGCCTTCTACGGAAGCAGCATCCGGTAGCAGGCTGGACTTGAAGAGTATCCCCGGCGCGCCATGGCTCGCCGGACTGGCCGCGGTGCTCGTCGTGTTGATCGTCAGCCTGGTGGTTTGGGGTCCCGAGATGGACTATCCCACCACGGTGTCCACCTCCCAAGTCGCAACGTCCGAGGGCGGATCGGTTGAGGTCACCAGGACGGTGCGCGACGTCACCGGGGACGCCATCGATGATGCCGTTGGTTGGATTAATCGAGCAGGGGCTGGACTATTCGACGGACTGAGCGACGGGGTCACCTATGCTCTGATCAACATTGAGACAGCGCTGAAGTGGCTGCCCTGGCCCGCCATTGTCGCCGGGCTGGCGCTGGCCGCCTTCGCCGTTGGACGCTGGCCGCTCCTGGTGTTCACCCCCGTGGCCTTGCTGGCCATAGGCTTCATGGACCTGTGGGCGAATATGATCGACACGATCGCTCTGATGGTTGTCGCGGTGGCCCTCTCCGTGGCCGTTGGGTTCCCGTTGGGCGTTCTGGGAAGCCGCAACGAGCGGGCCGACAACCTCATGCGCCCAATTCTGGACGGGATGCAGACGATGCCCAGCTTCGTCTACCTGTTGCCCGGCATCATCTTCTTTGGCCTCGGAAAGCCGGCAGGGATCTTCGCCACGATCATCTACGCCGTCCCTCCGGTCATCCGTCTGACCAATCTGGGAATCCGGCAAGTCTCCGCCGAGACCGTGGAAGCGGCCCGCTCCTTCGGCGCATCGCCTATCCAGCTGCTGACCAAGGTGCAGGTGCCAATGGCGCTGCCAACCATCATGGCCGGGGTGAACCAGACCACCATGATGGCGCTGGCGATGGTGACCATTGCCAGCATGGTGGCCGCCGGAGGGCTGGGAGACAATGTGCTGCGGGCACTCCAGAAGAATGAGCCGGGCAATGGAGCCATTGCCGGTCTTGCTATCGTGTTCCTGGCCATCATCATCGATCGCCTGACGCAGGCGCTGGCCAAGGGCCGCAGGGAGACCGTAAGCAGCGCCGGTTAGCCTCACTTCGGCATGGCGCCCGACGGCCCCGGCGAGTCTGGAGAATCAGGGTCGCCACTCGGGGTGAGCCGGGCGCCCGAACGGGTCCAACAGTTTGACAGGCTATCGGAGTGGTGCTATAAAGGCGGCGTAATCTGGGCCGGGCGGCATCGTCCGGCGAAGTTTTTTGGTGTTTGGGAGGGATAGCACTTTGCTAGTGAAGCAGAAACTATTGGCGGCGATGGCCATGGTTCTTGTAGCCATGCTCGTCGTTGTCGCATGCGGTGGCGAAGAAGAGGAAGACAAGGCAACCATTACGTTTGGTGATTTGAACTGGGCGAGCGCCCTGCTGCAAAACCGGATCGCCCAGTACATCGTCGAGCACGGCTACGGCTACCCGACGGACGTCAAGTTCGGAGCGACGCTGCCGTTGTTCGAAGGTCTCCAGCGTGGCGATACCGACGTCACCATGGAGATCTGGCTGCCCAACCAGGACGAGGCTTGGGACAAGGCCCGGAGCGAAGGCGCGGTGCTGTCCGTGGGCCAGAGCTTAGGGTCCGACTGGCAGTCGGCCTTCGTGATTCCGGCCTACCTGCAGGAACAGTACCCCGACCTGGACAGCGTGGACGACCTCAAGGACCAGCAGTACAAGGACCTGTTCAAGACTGCTGAGACCGGAGACAAGGCCCGCCTCGTGTCCTGCATCATCGGCTGGGCTTGCGAGGAAGTGAATGCCGCCCAGATCGAGGGATACGATCTTCTGGACCACGTCGAGATCGTCAACCCCGGCGACGGGGCTGCGTTGAACGCTGACCTGTACGGCGCCTACGAGCGGGGCGAGCCCTGGCTCGGCTACCAGTGGGGCACCAACGACCCCGCTCTGAAGCTGGACCTGGTCCGGCTGGAAGAGCCGCCCTACAGCGACCAGTGCTGGTTCACCACCAAGGCCTGCGCCTACGAGGATGCCAACATCCTCATCGCGGTGAATCCCGACCTGCCCGGGGAGGCCCCCGACGTCGTGGCGATGCTGCGGAAGTGGGACTTCAACATAGACATCTACAAGGCTGCGGTGCGGTGGCAGGACGCCAACCCCGACGCGGACACGGCCGCCACCGCCCTTTGGTGGCTCAGCGAGAACCGGGCCATCTGGTCCCAGTGGGTCACGGCCGAAGCGGCAGACGGCATACAGGCCGCCCTCGATGACGGCGAAGAGGCCGCCGGCTGGCCTGAAGAGTAAGTTCGTCCCGAAGATACACGGACTTAGCGAGAGGGCGTCCCACCGGACGCCCTCTCTTTTTGCTGCGCGCCGCACCGGAGAGGAGGCGGCAGGGAATCGAAAGGCTACCCCTTCGCGTATCATGGAAGGGCCGGACCTTATTGAGACTGCCGGCCCCGCGCCATGACTGAAGTCGTCCACGAAGCCGGTCTGGTCCGTGATTTCGCCATCATTATGGTGGTGGCGGCCGCGGTGCTCGTCCTCTTTCGACGGCTCGGTCTCCCCCCGATTTTGGGTTATCTGCTGGCGGGCGTGCTCATCGGGCCCTACACCTTCGCGCGGGCCCCGATCGGCGACCTCGACACTATCCGCCTGCTCGCCGATCTGGGCCTCGTCCTGATCCTCTTCTCGCTGGGGCTGGAATTTGGGTGGGACCGAATCCGGCGCCTCGGCATCATCATCGCCTTCATCGGCGCGTTTGAAGTCGGGGTGATGATCTCCCTGGGTTACGGGCTGGGGCTCCTCTTTGGATGGAATAGCACCGAGGCTATCTTCCTCGGGGCGACGATGGCGATCAGCTCCTCGGCCATCTTGATCAAGGTGCTCGGCGATGCCGGGCAACTGCATGGGAGGAGGGGACGCCTCATTGTCGGCCTGCTCCTCGTCGAAGACTTCGCGGCGGTGGTGCTGCTGGCGGTGCTCTCCGGGGTCGCCACGACAGGAGCAGGCACGATCGGCGACATTGGGTGGCTAATCGGCAAGCTCGCCCTGTTCTCGGTCGCAGCGCTGGTGTTCGGGGCCATCATCGTCCCCCGCATCCTCGATCTGGTGGCGGACTTCCACTCCCGTGAGATCTTGCTCATTGCAAGCTTGGGCATGATGTTCGGTCTGGCCCTGCTCGGCGCGGAGCTGGGCGTTTCGGCGGCGGCAGGGGCCTTCCTCATCGGCACGGTGCTCGGCGACACCAGGCACGCGAACCAGATCGGCGTCGCGATCAACCCCATTCGCGACATGTTCGCCGCCATCTTCTTCGTCTCCATCGGCATGCTGGTGGACATGCGCGACGTGGCCGGCTTCATAGGTCCTGCCGCCGCCGTCGCCGCCGTATTCATCTTCGGCAAGATCATCGCGAACTCTGCCGGGGGACTCTTCGCCGGCTACCGTGGCCGGGAGGCCCTTGCGGTGGGGACCGGCACCCCGCAGATCGGCGAGTTCTCCCTCGCTATCGCCAACGTCGGCGTGGCCCAGGGCGTCGTTGGGGCCGCGCTCTTTCCCGTCGTCGCCGTGGCGACGGCGTTCACATCGGTCGCCTACCCCTTCATCTTCAATTCTTCGGAGAAGATGGCGAACGTTCTTGCCCGCTATGCGCCGACGTGGGTGAAAGCGCTGGTGAACAGCATCCGAGTCTTCGGCGAGGGGGTGCGTCCGCGCCGAGTCCCACGGCCAGAGGTGCGCGGGCCGCTACGGAGTCTTGGGTTGAACGTGGCAATCATCGTCGTCCTGGTTACCGTCGGAGCCTTTGTCCTGCACTCCGTCGAGGTTGCGGTGGACACGAGCTTCTTGGGGGAGAGGCTCGGCAGGGGCACGGTAGGCCTGATCGCCGGGGCTGCCGTGATGGTGTTCTCGCTCCCCTCTGTCCTCGCGATTTGGCACTCCTTGCAAGCGCTCAGCGTCGTGGTCGCGGACCGTCTGCTGCCGCCCGGTTCGGGGCCGACGGACCGGATGCGCGCCGCCGTCGGCAGCGGCGTCTCCGTGCTGGTCATCTTCTTCTTGGGGCTGTGGACGGTCCCCTTCTTCTTCGAGCTCTTCAAGCTGGGCGGCCTCGCAATCGTCGTACCGATCTTCGTCATCGCCGCCATCGTGGGCCTGACGACGGGCTTGGCGTTCAAGATGCACGGCCTGCTCGAGGCATCGTTCATCAGAACGTTCTTCGGCGACGGCGATGAACCGGCCGAGGGCCAAGGTCAGGCGGCCGCCGTTGAATCCGACGACCGGTCCGGCCCCTAACGGCTACCCAGCGTCGAGCTCGATGGCGATGGGGCAGTGGTCCGACCCCATGACCGAGGCGTCGATGCTCGCCGAGGTGAGGGCGGGGACCAGGCCCGGCGTCACCCAGAAATAGTCGATTCGCCAGCCCACGTTGCGGTCACGGGCCCGCGACTTCTGGTCCCAGTAGGTGTACTGGCCGGGCTCGTCACTGAAGTGACGGAGGGTGTCGACGTACCCCAGTCCTTCCAGCTTGTCGAGCCACGCCCGCTCCTCGGGCAGGAAGCCGGAGACCGTCGCATTCTCCTTGGGCCGGGCGAGGTCGATCTCGTGGTGTGCCGTGTTGTAGTCGCCGCAGACGACAAGCTCCCGTCCCTCCGCGCGCAGGGCTTCGGCGTGTTCTAGGAACGCGTCGTAGAAGTCGAGCTTGTAGGCCAGGCGTTCCGGGCCCATGCCGCCGTTGGGGTAGTAGATGTTGAACAGAATGAAGCTGCCGAAGTCGGCCTCGATGAGCCGGCCCTCGGCGTCGAACCGAGGGATGCCCAGGCCGCGCGTCCAAGACTTCGGCTCCACACGCGAGTAGACCGCGACGCCGCTGTACCCTTTGCGCTCCGCCGAGCTCCAACAGGCGTGAAACCCTTCAGGCTCGACGACTTCCGGGTCGAGCTGCGAGGTGTGCGCCTTGGTCTCCTGCAGGCAGACCACGTCGGCCCGTTCGGCGGCGAGCCACTCGCCGAACCCCTTGCGGTAGGCTGCCCGAATGCCGTTGACGTTCCAGCTTACGAGCCGCACCTGCTACGCTCCGCCCTCGACTCCGAGGGCACGGCGCAAATAGCCGAGGACCGCGTTGTTGTATCCGGCCGGGTTCTCCTCGTGACAGAAGTGGCCGGCCTGCTCCACCGGCTCCAGGACGGCGTTGCGGAGAAGCGAGGCGAGGCGGTCGGCGTCGTCGCGGGAGCAGAAGCGGTCCTTGCCACCGTGGACGATGAGCGCCGGCGCTTGGATGCGGGGCAGCTCCGACTCCAGCGCGCCGAGCCGCGCGACGAGCGACTCATGCAGTTCGGCGAGGGCCGTCAGCGCGGCGCCGGTGCCGAGGGAGCGGGCGAAGGCGCCGACCATGGAAGAGTCGACGTGCCGCGGCTCGGCGTAGCCCTCCTGGAAGAGCCGCTTCATCGTGCCCTTGGCGCCGCGTTTGTATGCCTCGCGGGCCACGAACCCGGACGGAGGCGACACGTTGAGCGGCTCGGCGGCCGACGCCGTCGGCGCGCCGGAGAGCACCAGGGCGCGCGTCCTGCCGGGGTGGTTCAGCGCGAACTCGAGCGCGATCGAGGCTCCGGCGCCATTGCCCGCGAGGGACGCCGCGTCCAGGCCCAGCGCCTCCGAAAAGTCGAGCACGTGCGCCGCCAGCCCCTCCAACGAGCTCTCGAAACCGTTCGCGCGGGTGCTGCGGCCCCACGCGGGAAGATCGAGGGCGAGCACACGGAAGTTCAGCGCCAACACGTCGAGGTTGTACCGCCACACGCGGGCGTCGCCGGGGACGCCGTGCAGGAGGATGAGCGGGTCGCCCGCACCCTGCTCGAAGTAGTGCGCCTCGCCGCCAGGCAGGAGGATGGTCTTGCTCTCGGTCACAACGCCCCCATCGCCGGAGTTGACGCGTCAGTATTGACCATTGCGGAGCGGTTGGCTAGCCGCACCGCCGCTGGACGCCTGGAGTATCCTGATGCGCAGCCCAAGCCGGTGTGGCGATGAGCAGGTAAGGTTGAGGCCTTGAGCAAGAAGTCCAAGAAGGCAGGGAAGAAGAAGGGCAAGAAGGGGAAGAAGGCCTCGACCAACACCAAGAAGGAGGCCAAGCTCGACAAGATGGCCGATCTGATCCAGCGCCGGGCGTGGCGCTGACGTAGAAGGATGCTCTGGATGACCACGGACGACGTCAGGCACAGGCCCGTTCGGGAGGGTTCCGCATGACCGAGATGGCGCTCGAAGGGCTGAAGGTCGTCGAGTTCGGCGATTTTATCTCCGCGCCGTTCTGCGGCAAGCTGCTCGCCGACCTCGGCGCCGACGTCATCAAGGTCGAGCGGCCCAAGGTTGGCGACGAGTCGCGCCGCTACGGCCCCTTCCCCGACGACCTTCCCCACGTCGACCGCAGCGGCCTGTTCATCTACATGAACGCCAACAAGCGGAGCGTGACCCTCGACGCGTCGACCGCCACCGGGCAGGACATCTTCAACGCCCTCGTCGCCGACGCCGATATCCTGATCGAGAACCAGCAGCCCGGCGTCATGAAGTCGCTGGGCCTCACCTACGACAAGCTGAGCAAGGTCAACCCCGGCCTCGTCATGACCTCGATCTCCGTCTTCGGCCAGACGGGGCCGTACAGCAAGTACAAGGGCTACGACCTGACGGCGTGGAACGCCTCGGGCGTGGCCCACCGCTACATGGGCGAGCCCGACCGCGCACCGCTCCGCGCCGCCTGGTACCACGCCGACCACTGGGGCGCCATCTGCGCCGCCGTCTCCACGATGATCGCCGCCCTCGCCCGCGACGTGATCGGCGAGGGGCAGCACGTGGACCTCTCCCAGGCCGACGTCCTCGCCTGCCACATCATGGGCTACCAGCTCATCTCGGTCTATCACATGACGGGCGAGTGGGACGTGCGCACCGGCGAATCGCGCATGACGAGCTACCCCACCGGCATCCACCCCTGCGCCGACGGCCACATGGCGCTCATGCTGCTCGAGCAGAGCCAGTGGCACGGCTTCGTCAACGCGATGGGAAACCCGGAATGGGCCCTCAACCCGATCTTCGACATCCCCATGTGGGACCTGCGCGAGTACTCGGAAGAGATCCGGGTCATGACGGAGCCCTGGTTCGAGGAGCGCACCAAGAAGGAGCTCTTCGAGGTGCTTCAGGCCAACAAGGTTCCCTCCGGCCCGGTGAACAACGCCGAAGACGTGGCCAACGACCCGCACCTCAACGCGCGGGGCTTCTTCGCCGAATACGACCAGCCCGAGGTCGGCCCGGTCAAGGTGCCCGGGCGGCCCTTCGTGATGAGCAAGACGCCGTGGTCGCTGCGCCGCCCCGCGCCCACGCTCGGCGAGCACAACGTCGAGATTCTCGGAGGCCGCTACGGCTTCAGCGGCGTCGACCTCACCGACCTGCGTCGAACGGGGATCATCTAGCGTGGCCGCCTACGGAGACTAGCGAATGCCCGTCCTTCCGCTCAGCAACCTCCGTGTCGTCAACTTCGGTTGGGTCTGGGTCGCGCCGCTCATGGGCCACGTCCTCGCCGACATGGGCGCCGAGGTCTTCAAGGTCGAGACCCGCAACCGCCCCGACGTCATCCGCATCCTGCCTCCCTATATGGACGAGGACGAGGCGAAGGAGTTGGGGCGGCAGCCCCTGGAGAGCCTCTACGCGGCGAATACCTTCCGCAACTACCGCGGGATCAGCCTGGACATCTCGACCGCGGAGGGGCAGCGCCTCGCCAAGGAGCTCATCAAGAGCTGCGACGTGGTCATCGAGAACTTCTCGCCCAAGGTGATGGGCAAGTTCGGGATGAGCTACGAGGAGGTCCGCGCGCTGCGCCCCGATGTCGTCATGATCTCGGCGTCGGCGGCGGGAAAGGACGGCCCCCGCTCCGACCTCGTCTCCTACGGCGGGGTCGTCTCCGCTATGGCCGGCATCGAGTTCAACCAGGCTTACCCCGAGCTTGGCCGTCCCCAGGCGGCCAACACCACCATCATGGACCCCATGCAGGGTCTCTACTGCGCCTTCGCCGTGCTCGCCGCCATCCGTCACCGCGCCCGCACCGGCCAGGGCCAGCACATCGACTTCGCCCAGTGGGAGGCGGCGGCCACCCTCGTCGGCGGGCCGATGATGGAGTGGGTCTTCAACAAGCGGCACGCTCCGGCCCTCGGCAACCGCGACGAGATGATGGCCCCCCACGGCGTCTACCCAAGCAAGGGCACCGACAAGTGGGTGACCATCGCCGTCAAGACGGAGGACGAGTGGCGCGCCCTCTGCAATGCGATGGAGCGCCCCGAGCTCGCCGATGACGACCGCTTCGCCGACCAGTACCTGCGCCAGCTCAACCACGACGAGCTCGACGAGATCATCGCGGCGTGGACGAAAGAGAAGACGCACTTCCAGGTGACCCGGATGCTCCAGAAGGCCGGCGTCGCCGCCTTCCCCGCCCTCAGCCAGAAGGAACTCTTCGACGACCGCCACTTCACCGCCCGCGAGGATTGGGTCGACGTCGACCACCCCCTCGGCCGGCAGAAGATCTACGGCATGCCGTGGAAGCTGAGCAAGACGCCGGGCCGGATACGCCTGCCGGGCACGATGGTCGGCCAGTACAACGACTTCGCCTTCCGCGAGGTGCTCGGCATGCCCGAGGAAGAGATCGGCCGCCTCGCCGAGGCGAACGTCTTCTACTAACGGCGCGTAGCTACGCCTTGCCGAAGAGGCGCGCCACGTTACCGCCCAGGATGTTCGCCTTGTCCTCGTCGCTGATGTCGGCGTTGAGGATCTGCTGGAGCAGGCGCGGCTTGCCGCCCCCTCCCCGCACGGGCGCGGAGGCGTAGGCCGCCTCGCCGCTGTAGGTGAATCTCTCCGAGCCGTGCTCCTGCACGAAGCGCTCGATCATGTGGAAGCCCAGCGGCCCGCCCGTGTCCCACAGGACGTTCGGCGTGTGCGCCGCCAAATGCAGCGTCTCCATCGACCGCTCGTACGACCAGAACGAGTCGAATGCCATGAACGTCACCTCGGGGAACTCGAAGGCCAGCTTCTGCATCCGCCACGAGGCCTCCATCTTCGACTCGGCGTTGCAGTGCAAGACCGGCACGAGGCCCAGCTCCGACATGCGCTTCACGTACGGGCGCATCCACGGGTTGTCGAGGAAGACCCCCTGCAGCCTGGGGTGCCAGCTCAGTCCGTCGAGGCCGAGCTCGTGCTTGCAGCGGTCGATCTCCTCCAGGCTACGCTCCCCGTAGAGCGGCTCCACTGTTCCCAACGCCACCGGGAAATGCTTGGAATCGGCGGCGCGGTAGGCGGCCATGCCGTCGTTGACCCGCATGGTGTCCTTGATCCCGTCCGGTCGGAGGTAGGAGTGCGCCGGCTGGATGATCGCCCAGTCGGCGCCGGAATCGGCGAGCCGGGCGACGCGCTGCGCCCGCTCCTCCTCGACCGTCATCGTCATCGCGTGCGACGCGCCGTCGCCGAGCGAGGCGCTGAGGTCTCCGATGTGCATGTGGCAGTCGACGACGAGCATCAGCGCGCTCCTTTCCGCCTTCCGCATGTGACCACGGGAAGCGTCCGTACGGGAGTAGGGCCGAAGTATAGCGCAGGGGGCGATTTCCGGTTGGCGGCTGGCGCTCGTTGGGGTAACCTAGCGGGACGTTTCACGGCGGCCCCCGCGCCGCCGCGCCGAAGAGCCCTCATCGCCATGTCCACCCAGGAAACGACCTACGGCTTGGAGCGCCAGGGAATCACGGAGCCCGGCGCGGTCCACTACAACCTCTCCGTTCCTGTCCTCTACGAACACGCGCTGCGCCGCGGCGAGGGCGTCGTTGCCCACGAGGGCCCCTTCGTGGTCAACACGGGCAAGTACACCGGCCGTTCGCCCAACGACAAGTTCATCGTCGACGAACCCTCCTCCACCGACCTCGTGTGGTGGGGCGCCGTCAACGTTCCGATGAGCGAGAAGACCTTCGCCGCCCTGCGCCGCCGTATGCTCGGCTATCTGCAGGGGCGCGAGCTCTTCGTCCAAGACCTGTTCGTCGGGGCCGATCCACGCTACCGCGTCGCCCTGCGCGTAATCACCGAGAACGCCTGGCATGCGATGTTCGCGCGCAGCCTCTTCCTCACGCCCTCCGAGGAGGACCTGCCCTCCCACGAGCCCTCCCTGACCGTGGTGCACGCGCCCAACTTCGAGACGGCGCCGGAGATCGACGGCACCAACTCCGACGCCTGCATCGCGCTCAACTTCGGCTCCCGCGAGGTCTTCATCGCCGGCACGAAGTACGCCGGCGAGATCAAGAAGTCCGTGTTCAGCTTTATGAACTACGTTCTGCCCGGCGAGGGCATCCTGCCCATGCACTGCTCCGCCAACGTCGGCGAGGACGGCGACGTCGCGATCTTCTTCGGCCTCTCCGGGACGGGCAAGACCACCCTGTCGACGACCCACGATCGCGCCCTCGTCGGCGACGACGAGCACGGCTGGAGCGACGAGGGCGTCTTCAACTTCGAGGGCGGCTGCTACGCCAAGGTGATCCGGCTTTCTGAGAAGGCCGAGCCCGAAATCTACGGCACCACCAAGCGGTTCGGCACCGTGCTCGAAAACGTCATCATCGACCCCGCGACGCGGCGGCTCGACCTCGATGACGACTCCCGCACCGAGAATACCCGCGGCGCCTATCCCATCACCTTCATGCCCAACGCCGAGCCCTCCGGCGTCGCCGGCGTCCCCGCCAACGTGATCATGCTGACGGCCGACGCCTTCGGCGTGCTGCCGCCGCTCTCCAGGCTCTCGGTCGATCAGGCCGTCTACTACTTCCTCTCCGGCTACACCGCCAAGGTGGCCGGGACGGAGCGCGGCATCATCGAGCCCCAGGCCACGTTCAGCCCCTGCTTCGGGGCGCCCTTCATGGCCCAAGACCCCGTGGTCTACGCCGACATGCTGCGCGAGAAGATCGTCAAGCACGGCGCCCGCGTCTGGCTGGTCAACACGGGGTGGACCGGCGGCCCCTACGGCGTCGGCAGCCGCCTCGACATCGCCAACACCCGCGCCATGCTCCGCGCGATCCTCAACGGCGGGCTCGAAGACGTCGGCTACGCGTGCGACCCGATGTTCGGACTTGAGATCCCCACCGGCTGCCCCGGCGTCCCGTCCGAGGTCCTCAACGCCCGCTCGACCTGGGCCGACAAGGAAGCCTACGACGAGCAGGCCCGCCGTCTCGTTGGGATGTTCGCCGACAACTTTGAGTCCTTCGCCTCCCGCGTCCCCGAGTCCGTGCGCGCCGTCGGCCCCGGCGGACGCTCGTAAGCCGCGGCCGTGGACTTCTCTTGGACTGACGGCGACGAGGCGTTTCGCGACGAGCTCGAGACCTTCCTCCAGGACGAGATCCCCGACTGGTGGCGCGGGATGTGGCACAGCGGCGACCGCGGCTGGGACTACACCCGCGAGTTCTGCAAGAAGCTCGGCGCCAACGGCTGGCTCACCATGGCCTGGCCCAAGGAGTACGGCGGCGCCGACGCCCCCATCTGGGCGCAGGTGATCTTCAAGGAGGCGATGGCGAAGTACGGCGAGCCGCGCGGCTCGCAATACATGAACCTCAACTGGATCGGCCCCAGCATCATGCTCTTCGGCACGGAGGAGCAGAAGCAGCTTCATCTCGGCAAGATCAGCGCCGGCGATGTGGAATGGTGCCAAGGCTTCAGCGAGCCCGACGCGGGCTCCGATCTCGCCTCGCTCCAGTGCCGCGCCGTCCGAGACGGCGACGACTACGTGATCAACGGCCAGAAGATCTGGACGAGCTATGCCCGCCGCGCCGAGTACGTCTTCCTCCTCACCCGCACCGACCCCGATGCGCCCAAGCACCGCGGCATCTCCGTCTTCCTCATCGACATGAAGACGCCGGGCATCAATGTCCGGACCATCGAGAGCATGGGCGGCGATGTGCACCTCAACGAGGTCTTCTACGACAACGTCCGCGTCCCCCGCTCCTGCATGCTCGGCGAAGAGAATCAGGGCTGGAGCGTCATCATCGCCGCCCTCAACTTCGAACGCATCGGCCAGCCGCGCTACCAATCGGCGTGGTGGGACATCGAGCGCGCCATGCGCTACGCCAAGGAGCACGAGGCCGGCGGGGAAAGCCTGGCGAAGGACCCCGTCCTCCGGCAGCGCTTCGCCGACGTCTACGTCCGCCACCGCGTGGCCCGCGCGCTGAACTACCGGCTCGCCTCCCTCGTCGCACAGGAGGAGGTCCCCGGCCCGGCTATCTCGTCGCTCACCCGCATCCACAACTCGACGATGACCCAGCACGCCACCGAGCTGGCTATGGAAGTGCTCGGCCCCTACGGCCGCATCGCGGGCGAGGGCCCCGGCCCCGCGCCCTTCGATGGGCTTGTGGAATCTTCCTGGCGCGACGGCATCTCCTCGACCATCGCCGCCGGCACCCTCGAAATCCAAAAGGACCAGCTCGCGGTGCGCGGGCTCGGACTGCCCCGCTGACGCGCCCGGGCAAGTAAGGCAAACACCGCATGGACGTCACCCTCAACGAACACGAACGCATGCTCAGCGAGCAGGCCCGCGACTTTCTCAGCCGCGAATCGCCGCTCGACCTGGCCCGCACCATGGAGGACGACGAGCGCGGCTACCCTCCCGATCTCTGGCGCAAGGCTGCCGGCCTGGGCTGGCTCGGCCTCCCCTTCCCGAAGGAGTACGGCGGCGAGGGGCTTTCGCTCTTCGACGCGAACCTCGTCGTTGAGCAGATCGGCTACGCCGTCGCTCCGCTGCCCTACGTCGCATCCGTCCTTCTCGGCGGGATGGTCATCCTCGAAGCGGGCAGCGACGAGCAGAAGGCGCGCTACCTGCCGTCGGTCGCCAAGGGAGACCGGCTGCTGACGGCGGCCATCATCGAGCCGGGAAAGCTCGACATCGGCTTCCGCCAGGAGCGGCCCGCCGTCACCGCGAAGCGCGAGGACGGCAACGTCGTGCTCGACGGAGTGAAGCACTTCGTGCAGTACGCCCACACCGCGGACGACATCGTCGTCTTCGCATTCGACGGGGAGGCCGCGGAGCCGGTCTGGCTCGTCGTCGACGCCAAGACGCCGGGCGTCGAGGTGACGCATCTGCGCACCACCGCCGAGGACCACCACTGCCACGTGACCTTCTCCGGCGCCCGCGTTCCCGAAGACAATCTGCTCCGCTCCGGCCCCGGCGCGTGGCCCGTGCTCGAAAGCGCCCTGGCCCGCGGCGCGGTCGCGACGTGCGCCTACCTCTCCGGCGCCATGCGGAAGGTCGTCGAGTTCACCACCGAGTACGCCAAGACCCGCGTGCAGTTCGGACGCCCCATCGCCACCTTCCAGGCCGTCCGCCACCGCATCGCCGACATGGCCGCCGAGGTGGACGGCGCACAATACATCACCTACGAGGCCTCCTGGACGCTCTCCCAGGGCCTGCCCGCCGAGATGGAGGTCTCCCTGGCGAAGGCCTACGTTAGCGACGCCGCCCGGACGGTCATGTCCGGCGGACACCAGGTCCACGGCGCCATCGGCTTTTCCGAGGAGCACCCCATGCCGCTCTATTCGCGGCGGGCCAAGATGGGGGAAGTCCTCTTCGGGAGCGCCAACCTGCACCGCGAGCGCGTCGCCGAGCGTCTGGGGCTCTAGCTGGGCCGTCGAAGACCGATCGCCGGGCGGCCCTCGACGGCCTCGCCGGCATTTGTGATAATAGGTACAAACCCTTGACAGTGAAGGGCGGCAGTTGTAGGATTCCGCACGGATTTCCTGAAGCAAATCCGGCCTTCGACCGACGGTTCAGCCGCGACATCCCAGGCCCGAATTCTTGCCAGAACCCGCACTCCTCTCAAAACCGGACACGCCCGCCCGCAAGGCGTCCTCTCGTCCCGTTTTACGGCGGATTCTCCAGTTCCTCCCTCTCGCTCTCCTTGTCGTCGCGACGGCCGCCGCCTGTTCGACGGCCCCCCAATCGACGTTCGACCCCAAAGGGCCCGTCGCCGATCAGCAGCTCACCCTCTTCTGGCTGATCTTCTGGATCGCCCTCGCTGTCTTCATCATTGTCGAAGGCGCCCTGCTCTACTCCATCTTCCGCTTCCGTTGGAGGAAGAACCAGGATCCGAGCCAGCTTCCGGAGCAGATCCACGGCAACGCCAAGCTGGAGCTCACGTGGACGATCATCCCCTTCTTCATCCTGCTGGCCATCGCGATTCCGACCTATCTGACCATTGCCGAGCATGAGAATCCCCCCACGGGGGCGAAGCTCGTCGAGTGGGCCGGCGTCGACCGCCCACACCTCGAAATCGATGTCATCGGCCATCAGTGGTGGTGGGAGTTCCGCTATCCCGAGCTTGGCATCACCACGGCCAACCAGATGCACATTCCCACCAACACCGCCATCGTGATGAACCTGATCTCGACCGACGTGATCCACAGCTTCTGGACGCCCAAGCTGTCGGGTAAGACTGACGTCGTACCGGGGCGGGACAACAAGATGTGGTTCATCGCCCACGAGGAAGGCATCTTCGAGGGCCAGTGCGCCGAGCTGTGCGGCGTCGCGCACGGGCAGATGAAGTTCATCGTCGTCGCGCACGATGTGGAAGGCTACGAGCGCTGGACGGAAGGGCAGCTCATGCCCCCTGCCACCGCCGAGGGCGATGCCGCGCTCCGCGGCCAGACGCTCTTCGCCACCAAGGGCTGCGTGCTCTGCCACACCTACACCGGCCAGGATGCCTATGGCGTGCAGGAGGGCCGGGCCCTAGCCTTCGAGGACGGCGGTACGGTATTCCCCGGTCCCAACATTACCCACTTCGCCACGCGCGATACCTTCGCCGGCGGAATCGCCGATAGGACCGACGACAACCTCCGGAAGTGGCTGCGCAACCCCGATGAGTTGAAGCCGGGGAACCGCATGGCCGAGCTTGCCCCGGTCTACACCGACCGGACGATGCGTCTGACCGACGCCGAGATCGAGGATTTGGTAGCCTACTTGCAGAGCCGGGCGCCGGCGGCGAGTTAGGTGCATGGTTGAAGCCGTGACAGAGCCGAGAAAGATGGAAGCGATGCGGTCGCGAGGAGCCCGCCGATGGCTACGATAACTGCTCCGCTGCCGGGGATACTTCGCCGCCCCACCACCAGCGAAGGCGTGTGGGGGTGGATGACCACCGTCGACGCCAAGCGCATCGGCGTCCTCTACGGTGTCACCGCGCTGATCTTCTTCCTCGCGGGCGGGATCGAAGCGCTGATCATCCGGGTCCAGCTGGCCCAGCCCGAGCTCACCATCGTCTCGCCGAGCACCTTCAATCAGCTCTTCACCATGCACGGCACCACGATGGTCTTCCTCGTGATCATGCCGTTGAGCGCCGCCTTCTTTAACTTCCTTGTGCCCTTGATGATCGGCGCCCGCGACGTGGCCTTCCCGCGGCTAAACGCGCTGAGCTACTGGACCTTCCTCGGCGGCGGGATCATGCTGCACGCCAGCTTCCTCGCGGGCGGGGCCCCGGATGCCGGTTGGTTCTCCTACGCGAACCTCACTGAGAGCGCCTATTCGCCGGGCCACGGCATCGACTACTGGCTCGTCTCGCTGCTCATCCTCGGCATTGCCTCCCTGATGGCGTCGGTGAACTTCATCGTCACCATCTTCAACCTGCGCACCCACGGCATGACGCTCTTCCGCATGCCCGTCTTCGTCTGGATGACCCTGATCGTCGCCTTCCTGCTGGTGCTCGCGCTCCCCCCGATCACCGTCGCCATCATCCTTGTCTTGGTCGACCGCATCGCGGGCGCGAGCTTCTTCGTCGTCAGCGGCGGCGGCGACCCCATCCTGTGGCAGCACCTCTTCTGGATCTTCGGCCACCCCGAGGTCTACATCCTCATCCTGCCCGCCATGGGCATGGTCTCCGAAATCCTGCCCGTCTTCTCGCGGAAGCCGCTCTTCGGCTACAAGGCCGTCGTGATGTCGGGCGTCTTCATCGCCGTCACCGGCTTCGCGGTCTGGAGCCACCACATGTTCGCGGTGGGCTTGGGACCCATCGCCAACGGCTACTTCGCCACCGCGACGATGATCGTGGCCATCCCCACCGGCGTGAAGATCTTCAACTGGATCGCCACCACCTGGGGCGGGCACATACGGCTGCAGACGCCCATGCTGTTCGCCCTGGCCTTTATCGGCCTCTTCACCATCGGCGGCATCAGCGGCGTGATGCATGCGTCGCCGCCCACCGACCTTCAACAGACCGACACCTATTTCATCGTCGCCCACTTCCACTACGTGCTGTTCGGCGGGGCCATCTTCGGACTGATGGGCGGCATCTACTTCTGGTTCCCCAAGATCACCGGCCGCATGTTGAGCGAGGGCTTAGGCAAGGTCCACTTCTGGATCATGTTCATCGGCTTCAACCTCACCTTCTTCCCGATGCACTGGGTTGGGCTGAACGGCCTGCCGCGCCGGGTCTACACCTACGAGGCCGACCTCGGCTTCGGGCTGATCAACATGATGAGCACGGTCGGCGCATTCATCATGGGCGCGTCGTTCCTCTTCTTGGTCTACAACATCTTCAAGAGCATGCGCAGCGGGAAAGAGGCGGGCAAAGACCCGTGGGACGGCCACACCCTCGAGTGGAAGGCCGACTCCCCGCCGGCCGAGCACAACTTCGACGAGCTCCCCAGGGTGCGCAGCGTGCGCCCGCTCTGGGACGAGAAGCACCCCGAGCATGCCGAGAATCCGCTCCCGCCGGAGGAAGACGAAGGGCCGAAGCGGCGGCGTCACATCCACATGCCGCACCCGTCCTACTGGCCTATCGTGATGGCGTTCGGCCTGACCGTGGCGGGCTTCGGCCTTGTCTACACCAACCAGGGCGGCATCCCCGCCATCGGCATCGGCCTGGCCATCGCCTTCGTCGCCTCGCTGGCGTGGATCAAGGAGCCGGTAGCGGAGGAGGACGCCCACTAGGGCGGCGGCCATGGCGCACCCAACGGCCCAACAGCCCGAAGCGATCTACATCGATCCCCAGATCGATGATGCGCTCGATCACCATCGCACCACCACGGGGCTCAGCCACCGCAAGCTTGCCATGTGGCTCTTCCTTGGCTCGGAGTGCATGTTCTTCGGCGGCCTCATCGGGACGTTCCTCGTCTACCAGAACAACGTCACCGCCGGCGCCACCCGCGAAGAGGTCCTCTCTAGCCTCGGCCTCGTCAGTGTCATGGCCTTCGTGCTCCTCGTCAGCAGCTTCTTCATGGTGCTCGGACTCAACGCCGCCAAACGCGGCGATCAGAAGATGTTCATGGTTTGGATTCTCGCCACCGCCTTCTGCGGCGCTTTCTTCATCGGCGCGCAGGGCTTCGAGTTCTGGTCCTTCGTCACCCACGAGCACATCACCCCGCGCACCAACCTCTTCGCAGCGTCGTTCATGATCCTCACCGGCTTCCACGGCGCCCACGTCACCCTGGGAATCGTCTGGCTCATCTTCCTTGCGTTCATGGTCCGGCTCGACCCGCACGCCAAGCCCATGATGGCGAACGTCATGGGCTCCATTCGCGGCGTCCCCGAGCGGGGCCCCGATGAACGCCTCGAGCCCCGGCCCCGGCACCGCCGGTTCATCGCCTTCGTCCGCGAACAGTTCTCGCAGGGCGCGCCGCCCCCGCCGGTTGGGACCATGACCTTCGAGGACTTCGAGTACCGCCGCCTGAAGGAAGAGCGCGCCCTCAACGTCGAAATCGCCGGCCTCTACTGGCACTTCGTCGACATCGTCTGGGTCGTCCTCTTTGCCATCATCTACCTGTTCACCTAAGCCTACGGTCTACGGAAGCACCACATGAGCGACGGACACGACGGCCACCACGACGAAGCCCCCGTACGCATCGAGCCGGGCAGCGAGGACGAGCGCATCCTCAATAGCGTGCTGCACCCCGGCGGCGAACACTATACCGACCGCTTCTTCTTCTGGATCTTCGTCTGGCTCGCCATCATTACCGTCGTCGAGATCTTCGTGACCTTCGTCGAGATGGTCGCCCTCAACCGCTTCCTGCTCGTCGGCCTGGGGATCGGGAAGTTCGCCCTCGTCGTGATGTACTTCATGCACCTCAAGGGCGATAACAAGCTCTACCAGATGCTCTTCGTGGGGCCGCTGCTGCTCTCCATCGCCATCCTGGTCTCGGTCATCGCCCTGTTCAACAACTTCTAAGGGACCCGTCCTTGCTGCGAAAGAAACTCCTCCCGCTGCTCGCCGCCACCGCTGCGGTCGCACTCATCCTGACCGCCTGCGGCGAATACGAGAGCGGCGACCCCACCGCAGTCTTCACCATCGGCGGCGACTCACTGGTGTTCGGCTTCACGCCCACGCCCACCGCGGCCCCGCCTCCGACGCCAACGGTCACGCCGAAGCCCACCCCCGGGCCTGTCGGCCCCGTCGACGCTGGCCCAGCGGTCCCCTCGGGAAGCGGAGAGGGCGACGCCGGCCCAGGCCTGACCGTCTTCCTCAACGCGGGCTGCACCGCCTGCCACATGATTGACGGCGTACCCGAGGCAATCGGCGAAATCGGCCCGAACCTTTCGGCCGTGGCCTCCTCGGCCGGCTCCCGCGTCGACGGCCTGACGGCGGAGCAGTACCTGCGGCAGTCGGTCTCGGATCCCTCCGAGCACCTCGTCGACGGCTACGACAACCTGATGCCCGCCGGGCTCATCCCCGACCAAGCCGACTTCGACAACCTCATCGCCTACCTCCTGACGCTCGAATAGCCGGCACGGGCGTCGGTCGGCGTCCGGGAGCGCGACCCGGGCCTCTCCTTGACACGCCACACCGCGTTTCTAGAATGAGCGCAGCGGCGCACCTGCTCGCCGCGGACCCGCAACCCTTGGAGGCGCCATGAAGTTCGGACTGTTCTGCCTCGTGCCGTGGCACGAAAGCCGGAGCCAGGAGGAGGCGCTCGGCGAGGCGCTCGAAGGTGTCGAGCTTGGCGATACCCTCGGCTACAACGCCGTTTGGATCGGCGAGCACCACTTCTCCCGCCACGGCATCATCTCCGGCGTCTTCTCCTTCGCGGGCCACGTCGCCGCCCGGACGCGGAACATGCGCATCGGCACCGCCGTCGTCGTGCTCCCCTTCCACAACGCCGTGCACGTCGCCGAGGAGGCGGCCATGCTCGACGTGCTCAGCGGAGGGCGCGTCGAACTCGGCGTCGGGGCCGGCTACCAGAACCAGGAGTTCCGCGGCTTGGGCGTGCCCATCGAGGAGGGCAAGGAACGCTTCGCCGAGGCCCTCGACGTCCTCGTCAAGGCGTGGACCGAGGAGACGCTCACCTATCACGGCAAGTACACCCAGGTCGACGACCTCTGGGTGATCCCCAAGCCGGTGCAGAAGCCCCACCCGCCGCTGTACGCTGCCGTCAGCACCAGCCCCGCGAGCATCGAGGTCGCCGCCCGGCGTGGCCTCACCGTGATGCTCGGCGGCCCGACCGCCACCATGGGCGAGGTCCCCGACGCCATCGCCCTCTGGCGCCGCAAGATGGAAGAGTTCGGCCACGACCACGCCGGCAAGGACCCGCCCGTCCTCATGAACGTCTACGTCGCCCCCACGATGGAGGAGGCCGAGCAGGACCCCATCGAGTTCCAGGACTTCACGCCGAAAGTGATGGCCAAGGTCGGATCGCCCGCCGGCGCCGACGGCGTCCTGCCCAAAGGCTACGAGTCTTGGGCGACCCGGCAGGCGGACCGCCTGAAGGCCGGAAAGGCCGTCGGACGCCGCGTCCTACGGGGTACCCCCGAAGTCGTCTGCGAGCAGATCGAGAAGCTGCGCGACGACGGGATAGGGCACATCTTCGGCTGGTTCGGCTACCCCGGCATGCCCCACGAGAAGGTGCTGCGCTCGATCGAGATGTTCGGCAAGGAGGTCATGCCCTCCTTCGCCGCCGCCCCGGTCGCGGCCCGCTCCTAGTTCATGCCGTAGAGCCGCCGTGCGTTCACCGACAGGATCTTCTCGCGCTCCTCGCCCGACCGCTTGCCGAGGTTCTTCTCGATCACGTCCCGCGAACACGGCCACGTCGTCACCCCGTGGGGGTAGTCGGACGACCACATGATGTTGTCCGCGCCGGTGTAGTCCAGCATCGAGCAGCCCACCTCGTCGTCCATGAACGTGCAGTAGAACTGCTCGCGGATGTACTCGCTCGGCTTGCGGTCGGCGTCCGTCTCGAACCAGACGGCGTAGCGGTCCCACTGGTCGTCGCAGATCTGCATCAGGAAGGGGAGCCAGCCGAAGTCGGTCTCCGCCGTCACCAGACGCAGGCCGGGAAACCGGCGGAACACCCCCTGGAACAGCATGTACGTCACTGGAATCACCGTCGAGAAGAAGCGTGCCGCGACACTCGCCGCCTGCTCCCCCTCGCCCGAGCCGAACGTTAGGAAGCCCCGAGGAATGTTCGCCTTCGGCCCGCTGGCCCTGTGCCAGTGCAGCGGCATGCCGAGGTCCTGCGCCGCCGCCCACAGCGGGTCGTAATGGGCGTCGTGCAGGGGAATCGTCGGGTAGCAGTCGATGAGGCCGCCCTTATGCCCCAGCTCGGCGCAGCGCATGAGCTCGGCCACGGCTACGTCCATGCCGTCGCCGGTGGGGATGCAGGCCAGCCCGGCGAGGCGTCCGCCGGCCTCCGACACCATCTCCTCGATCAGCCAGTCGTTGTAGGCCCGCATCGAAGCGACGCGCACCTCGGGGTCGCCGATGTCCCACATGCCCGACCCGAAGCCGGGATAGAGCACGCTCGCGCTCACCCCGTCGATGTCCATGTCGTCGAGCCGTGCCTGGGTCTCGTAGTTGCCCTTGCGGTAGCTCTCGAACCGCTTGGGCCTGCCGTGCAACTCCTGCTGGGCCATCTCGGCGGTCACGTTCTTCATCCCGCCGACCTTCAAGGCGAGGCTCGCCAGCGTACTTCCGGGCGAATCGACCTTCTTCGGCGGCTTCCCGTCGACCACCCAACCCTGATCGCCGCCATCCATCTCGACGATGCGCGGCCCCTTCTCCTTCAGGCGCGCCGGCAGGCGGTCCTGCCAAGCGTTGGGCGGCTCGTTGACGTGGGAATCGGTGTCGAAGATCGCGATATCGCTCATCGGCCCCTCCTCGAACGCGGGCTACGGCCAGAGTAGGAGCGCCCCGCCTCACCCGTCAAGCGCCGGGCTAGCCGCTCAAGCCGATCTAGCTAACCCGTATCGGGTGAGGCAGCGGCTGGTTGAACAGGTACCCCTTCTCGTTGAAGGGCACCCGGTCCGGTTGCGTGTTGCCCGCGGTGTCGGTGGCGCGCGTCATCACCGTGCGCTCGCCCGGCTCCGCGTTCCAGAGGAGCTCG
The DNA here is from genome assembly GCA_034421515.1 of Dehalococcoidia bacterium. Classification (GTDB taxonomy): domain Bacteria; phylum Chloroflexota; class Dehalococcoidia; order SHYB01; family SHYB01; genus DAOUKH01. The sequence goes on along the minus strand of DAOUKH010000003.1, from coordinate 755 downwards.
AACCGCGCCCATGACAGGTCCGGTTGCTGCTCCGACAACGCTGCGGCGTTCCACGTGTGGCCGGAGTCGGCGCTCCACTCCACCCGTGAGATCGGCCCCGCAGGCGAGTGGGCATAGCCGTGGATGCGGTGCCGTCCCGCCGAGAGTTCCGCCGGCCACGGCAGCGCGAGCGCGCTCTTGATGACCTGCACCGTCGCGGGCTTGCCCAGCGACTCGCCCTCCGGCGTGTATTCGTCGCCGATGAGCGTATAGTGCGTCGTGTTGTTGCGCGTCCACTGTGGCTCGGACGAGACCACGATGCGCCCAAGCCACTTGATGTTCGCGCTGCCCACCCAGCCGGGGACGAGCGCCCGCACCGGGAAGCCGTGGTCCTTGGGGAGGGTTTCCCCGTTCAGCGCGTAGGCCAGCAGCGTATCCGGGTGCATCGCCTTCTCCGCCGGGAGGACGTACCGAAACCCGCCCTCCGGCGACTCTGCGTCCAACCCCACCAGCAGCACACTGACCGCGCTGGCATGAATGCCCGCCAGCGTCAGCACGTCCCGCAGCGGCGCGCCGACCCATTCGCCGTTGCCGACGGCCCCGGTCATCCACTGCGTGCCGGATGACTCCCGGCCCTGCAGGAGACCGAACATGGCGCGGTGGTTCCCGGCGCACTCGAGGTACGACGTCAGCGTGCGGCTCGGCAGATTCCTGATGTCGTCGTAGCTCAGCTCCATCGGCTCCGCCACCGCGTCGCCCTCTACGGAGAGCCGCCA
>DAOUKH010000002.1:0-11006 GCA_034421515.1 Dehalococcoidia bacterium | reverse complement strand
CCAATCGGCGCAGCCCTTCGAAGGGAAGCTCCGGGAGCTGCGGGAAGCGGAGCGCCTGCTGCCCGGCGTCGCCGAACGGCTGGGGCAGGCGGAGACGTCACTGCAGGGCCGCGCCGCTGAGATCGAGGCGCTGCGCAAGGAGCAAGAGACGCTTGCTCCTGAGGTCGGCGCGCTGCCGGAGGCGCGAACGAAAGCTAAGGACGCCGAGGCAGCCGCGGCGGAGATCGATGCCCGCCGGGGGCGGCTGGAGCAGGAGGTCGGAGCCGCGGAAGCCGACCTCGCCCGCTTGGACGCGGTCGCGGAGCAGCGCGAAGAGCGGGGCAAGGCTCTGGCCGCGGCGTCGGACGAGCAGAGCGTCTTCGACGAGCTGGCGGCGGCATTCGGACGCCGGGGCGTGCAGGCGCTCATCATCGAAACGGCGATCCCGGAAATCGAGGAGGAGGCGAACCGGCTGCTCGGCCGCATGACCGACAACCGGATGCACCTCACGCTGGAGACGCAGAGCGACTACCGCAGCCGCGAGGGGGCGCGGGAGACGCTCGACATCCGCATCGCCGACGAGCTCGGCGTCCGCGGCTATGAGTTGTTCAGCGGCGGGGAGGCCTTCCGCATCAACCTGGCGCTGCGGATCGCGCTGTCGCGGGTGCTGGCCCGACGGGCCGGCGCGCCGCTGCCCACGCTCTTCATCGACGAGGGGTTCGGCACGCAGGACCCCGGGGGCCGCGACCGCATCGTCGACGCCCTCAACGCCATCCGGGACGACTTCGAGCGCATCATCGTCATCACCCACATCGAGGAGCTGAAAGAGCAGTTCCCGGCGCGGATTCAGGTGGAGAAGGGCCCGGAGGGGGCCACGTTTTCGCTCGCCTGACCGGAGCGGGGTAGTATCGAGGCGCGATGGAAGCCTCCACGAGCCCACCCCTCGACCATGCGCGGCTCAAGGCCGGCGCGCGCGACCTCGGCGTCGAGCTTTCCGATGAGATGCTTGCCGACTTCGACCGCTACGCTTCGCTGTTGCGCTCGTGGAACGAGCGCATGAACCTGGTGTCGAAGGGCAGCCTCGCCAAGGTCGAGACGCGCCACATCCTCGACTCGCTGACGGCGGTGCTGGCGTTGGGCGGAGCGGCCTCGGGCAAGGTCATCGACGTGGGGTCGGGTGCGGGGTTTCCCGGCCTGCCCCTGAAGATCGTCTATCCCAAGGTTGAGCTCACGCTCGTCGAGGCGACCCGGAAGAAGGCGCGCTTCCTGGAGGCGGTGGCCGAGGCACTGGGCCTCGACGGGACGGAGGTCGCCGCCGAGCGGGCGGAGCGGCTGGGGCAGGACCCGGCGTACAGGGAGACATTCGATGTCGTGCTCGCCAGGGCGCTGGCGCCGCTTCCCGTGCTCGCCGAGTTCACACTGCCCCTGTGCCGCCGAGGCGGCGTGGTCGTGGCCTACAAGAGCCCCGGCGTCGAGGGCGAGGTCGCGGAGGCGCGGGGGGCAATCAAGCTGCTGGGCGGCGCACCGCCGCGCATGGTCGAAGTGCCTGCGACGGTCACGGGCGACGCGCGGGTGCTGGTCACGATCAAGAAGCGGTCGCCGACTCCGCGGAAGTACCCGCGACGTCCGGGGACGCCGGCCAAGCAGCCGCTGCTGGACAGGGGCGCTAGAGGCTGACTTCCTTGAGGTCGGGGGCGACGGTGAGCGTCGGCTCGGTGAGGGCTTGGACGTCGGCGGGGGTGTAGCCGGGGGCGACTTCCTGGAGGACGAGGCCGCTTGCGGTCACGGCGATGACGGCGATGTCGGTCACGATGAGGTCGACGCAGCGGAACCCGGTGATAGGGTAGCTGCACTCCCGCACGATCTTGGGCACGCCGTCGCGGGCGTGGTCGGTGACGGCGATGATGCGCTTGGCGCCCGCGGCGAGGTCCATGGCGCCGCCCACGTTGCCGATGCCCCGTCCAGGCAGCATCCAGTTGGCGAGGTCGCCTTGCTCGGAAACCTGGAGCGCGCCGAGCACGGCGATGTCGATGCGCCCGCCGCGCATCATGGCGAACGCCTCGATCGAGCCGAAGTAGCTCATCCCCGGCCGGCCGCTGACGAACTGGCCGCCGGCGTTGATGAGGTCGATGGAGCCGTCCTCGTCGTCGACGATGGGGCCGTAGCCCAGCACGCCGCTCTCGCTGTGCATGATAATGCTGCGGCCTTCGGGCACGAACCCGGAAGCCAGGGTGGGAATGCCGATGCCCAGGTTGACCACGTCGCCGTCCTGAAACTCGCGGGCGACCCGCATCGCCATCACTTCCCGGTCGAGCGGCTGCTTCACGGCGGCTTCCTTCCTAGGCGTCGCGCCGCGCGATGCGGTCGACGTAGACGCCTTGGGTGACGATGGATTCGGGGTCGAGCGCGCCAAGCTCGACGATCTCGTCGACCTCGGCGATGGTGACGTCGGCGGCGGTGGCCATGGCGGGGTTGAAGGTGCGGGAGGTGCCGCGGTAGGTCAAGTTGCCCCACGGGTCCGCGCAAAAGGCGCGAATAAGGGCGAAATCGGCCCTCAATGCGTGTTCAAGTACGCACCTTCTACCCTCAAACTCGCGCTCTTCCTTGCCCTTGGCGAGCAAGGTGCCCGCTCCTGTTGGCGTGTAGAAGGCGGGGATGCCGGCGCCCCCTGCCCGGATGCGCTCGACGAAGGTGCCCTGAGGCACGACCTCAAGCTCGACCTCGCCGGCTCGGACACGCTGCTGGAAGGGCGTGTCGATGGAGGCGGAGCGCGGCACGGGGAAGGTGGCGATGACCTTGGAGACCTGGCCGTTCTCGAAGAGCACGGCCATGTTGAGCGTCTCTTCGCCCGCCCTCGCGCCGAAGCCGGGAAGACCCGCGGTGTTGCTGATGATGGTGAGGTTGCGGGGTCCGAGGTCGCGGAGGGCGAGGATCAAATTGCTGGGCATGCCGCCGGGACCGCCGAAGCCGCCGATCATGATCGTGGCCCCGTCCGAGACACCATCCACGGCTTCAGTAAATGACGCGGCGAGCTTGTCCGAACGCACAGGTTCCGCCTCCCCCGAGCGAGTCGCGGCCTATGGTAACCCACCCGCCGGACGCATCGGAATCGGGCCCCTCGCGTGCTACACTGCGAGACGGCTAGTCTCCTCCGCCCGCCCTCGGACTGCCGCCCGCGTCCAAGGCGGGCGCGGAGCAGTCGACGGGGGTGTCCGGTGAGCGACAGAAAGCGCGGCGATGTGGCCGCCGCGGAGGCGCGCTGGAAAGAGCGCACCCGGGACGCTCCGGAGCGGGACGACCTCTTCACCACGATCTCCGGCATTCCCGTCGAACGGGTCTACACGCCGACGGCGATCGAAGACTCCGACTACCTGCGGGACGCCGGCCTGCCCGGCGAGTACCCGTACACGCGTGGGCTTCATCCCACCGGCTACCGCGGCCGGCTGTGGACGATGCGGATGTTCGCCGGGTTCGGCGGCGCCGAGGAGACGAACGAGCGCCTGAAGTACCTGCTCGACGAGGGCCAGACGGGGCTCTCCATCGCCTTCGACATGCCCACCCTGATGGGCTACGACACGGACCACCCACTTTCGGTGGGCGAGTTCGGGCGGTGCGGCGTTGGGGTCTCCTCGCTCGCCGACATGGAGATCGTGCTTGACGACATCCCGCTGGGCGAGGTCAGCACCTCGATGACGATCAACGGGCCCGCGGCGGTGCTGTGGGCCATGTACCTGGCGGTGGCGGAGAAGCAGGGCGTTCCCTTCTCGAAGCTGCGGGGAACGCTCCAGAATGACATCCTGAAGGAGTTCACCGCGCAGAACGAGTTCATCTTCCCGCCGGGGCAGTCGATGCGGCTGGTGGTTGACACCGTCGAGTACGCCTCCAAGGAGTGCCCGCAGTGGAACCCGGTGAGCATCAGCGGCTATCACATCCGCGAGGCCGGGTCGACGGCGGCACAGGAGCTCGCCTTCACGCTGGCCGACGGCTTCGCCTACGTCGAGGCGTGCATCGAGCGGGGCCTGGCGGTGGACGACTTCGCGCCGCGACTGAGCTTCTTCTTCAACGTCCATAACGACTTCTTCGAAGAGGTCGCCAAGTTCCGGGCGGCGCGGCGCATCTGGGCCAAGGAGATGCGGCACCGCTTCGGCGCCAAGGACGAGCGCTCGTGGTGGATGCGGACGCATGCCCAGACGGCCGGCGCGGCGCTGACCGTCCAGCAGCCGGAGAACAACGTCGTGCGCGTGGCGCTTCAGGCCCTCGCCGCCGTGCTCGGCGGGACGCAATCGCTGCACACCAACTCGATGGACGAGGCGTACGCGCTGCCGTCGCAGGAGGCGGTGACCATCGCGCTGCGGACGCAGCAGGTGATCGCCCACGAGACCGGCGTGACCAACACCATCGACCCGCTCGGCGGGAGCTACCACGTCGAGCAGCTCACGAACGAGCTCGAACGCCAGGCCTATGACTATTTCAAGGAGATCGAGGCCTTGGGCGGGGTCGTGCGGGCCATCGAGGAGGGGTTCTTCCACCGGGAGATCGCCGACGCGGCCTACCGCTATCAGCGGGAGTGCGACCGCGATCAGCGGATCACGGTGGGAGTGAACCGGTACGTGGCCGGCGAGCCGGAGAAGATTCAACTCTTGGAGATGGACCCCGAGGGCGAGCGCCGCCAGCTTGAACGCCTTGCCAGGGTGAAGCGGACGCGCGATCCGGAGGCGGTACATGCCGCGCTGTCCCGGCTCCGCGAGGCCGCGGCGGGCGACGAGAATCTGATGCCGCCGATCATCGACGCGGTGAAGACGTACGCGACGTTGGGCGAGATCACGGACGTGCTCCGCGAGGTCTGGGGCGAGTATCTGCCCTTCGGCGGGGAGCGTCGGAGCGAGAGCGGCAGAGCGGGCGCGGCCTACGCTTCGGTCTAGCGACCCTCGAGGAACGCAATGACGTCAACGTCAGAAAGGGTGAGCCTTCAGCCCGGCATCAGCCTGGAGGAGGCGCTGGCCGCCGACCTCGACGGCGAGCCGGGGCTTCAGGCTGCAATCGACGGTATCGCGGCCGCCTGCGTGGAGATCGCGTCCGACGTTGCCCGGGCTGCGCTCGACGGCGCGCTGGGGAAGACCGGCAAGGTCAATATCCAGGGCGAGGACGTCGAGAAGCTCGACGAGATCAGCATGCGCCGCTTCATCGAGCAGCTGACGGCGAGCGGCACCGTGGCCGTCCTCGGCAGCGAGGAGCTGGACGTGCCGCAGGAGCTCGGCGACTCCGACGCCCACCGGTACATCGCGGTCTGCGACCCCATGGACGGCTCCTCGAACATCGACGTCGCGGTAAGCACCGGGTCGATCTTTGGTCTCTATCGGCGCGGCGAGGGCGAGCCGGCCGCGGGCGCCTCGGTGCTGCGGCGGGGCCGGGAGCAGGCTGCGGCGGTGTACGTGGTCTACGGGCCAAGCGCGGTGCTGGTCGCGGCGACGCCGGGCACGGTGCGCGGCTTCACGCTCGACCCTGCCGACCAGACCTTCCGTCTGACGCATCCCACGATCAAGATTCCGAGCGCGTGGCTCTACTACAGCGTCAACGAGGGTAACTTCAACCGCTGGGAGGAGCCGATGCAGGAGGCAGTGGCGGAGCTGCGCCGGACCCGCTCGTCGCGGTACGTCGGCTCGCTCGTGGCCGACTTCCACCGCAACCTGCTGAAGGGCGGTGTCTTCCTCTATCCGGGCGACGCGAAGAACCCGAAGGGCAAGCTGCGGCTGGTGTACGAGGCCGCGCCGCTGGGGTACGTCGCGGAGCAAGCCGGAGGCAAGGCGAGCAACGGAACGGAGCGGATCCTCGACCTGCAGCCGGAGGCGGTCCACGAGCGCACGCCGCTCATCGTCGGCAACGCCGACGCGGTCGAGCGGATCGAAGAGATATTGCAAGCACGATGAGACCACTGGATAACGGAGCGAGACCATGACGGTAGAGACGCGGGAGCAGACGCTGGAGGAGATCGCGCGGGCGCTGGTGGCGCCGGAGCGCGGCATCCTGGCCGCCGACGAGAGCACGGGCACCATCACACGGCGCCTCACCTCGATCGGGGTTGAATCGACGGAGGACAACCGTAGGGCGTGGCGGCAACTGCTCTTTACCGCGGGAGGCGCCGGCGATTACATCAGCGGCGTCATTCTGTATGACGAGACGCTCCGGCAGAGCGCGGACGACGGGCGGGCGTTCGTCGACGTGCTCAGGAGCCAGGACATCATTCCCGGCATCAAGGTGGACATGGGTGCGAAGGGGCTGGCCGGCGCCCCCGGCGAGCAGGTCACGGAGGGCCTCGACGGGCTCCGCGACCGCCTGAACGAGTATGCCGAGCTCGGCGCGAAGTTCACCAAATGGCGTGGCGTCATCGCCATCGGCGACCACATCCCGTCCGACTACTGCATCGGCGTCAACGCGCACGCCCTGGGGCGCTTCGCGGCGCTGTCGCAGGAGGCCGGCCTCGTCCCCATCGTCGAGCCAGAGGTACTGATGGACGGCGACCACGACATCGAGCTGTGCCGCTGGGCGACGGAGCGCACGCTCCGCGCCGTTTTCGCGGAATTGGCGGCGCAGCGAGTGTCGCTGGAGGGGATGCTTTTGAAGCCGAACATGGTGCTTTCGGGCAAGGACGCCGCCAACCGGGCAGGGCCCGCCGAGGTGGCGGCGACGACGATCGGCAGCTTCAAACGCACCGTGCCCGCCGCCGTTCCCGGGATCGTCTTCCTCTCCGGCGGCCAGTCGGACGCGGAGGCGACGGAGAACCTGAACGCGATGAACGCCGGCGAGCGCGATTTCCCGTGGGAGCTCAGCTTCTCCTACGGCCGTGGCCTCCAGGCTACGCCGCTGGCGACGTGGGGCGGCAGGGCGGAGAACGTCCCAGCGGCGCAGCAGTCCTTCCTCGACCGCGCCCGTGAGACGAGCGCGGCCCGCGAAGGCAAGCTCTAACGCTCCTGGGCAGCGCACGGCGCGCTCCTTCAACCTGGTGTAGCGCGCCGCTGGGCGGGGGCGCCTCTTAGCTGATCTGGGCGAGGGCGGCTTCGATTTCCTCGCGGGCGGCGGGGTCGGCCTCGGTGGGGAGGGCGGCGTGAAGGGCCGCCTCTGCTTCATTCCCGCCGATGCGGCCCAAGGCCCAGGCAGCGTGGCCCCGGACGAGGGCGCTCGGCCCCGTCAGTGCGTGCCTAAGCGCGGGGACGGCGCGTGCGTCGCCGGCGTTTCCAAGTGCGACACAGGCGTTCCGCTGCATTCCTTCGTGTTTTGCGCGCATCAGCGGGGTGCCTCGGAAGCGGCGGGCGAACTCGTCCTCCGACAGCGCGAGCAGCTCCAACAGGTCGGGGTAGGCGCGGTCGACGTTGGAGGCGGCAAACTCCGGGTCGCCGGGCGTCTCCGCGTTGCGGTCGTTGACGGGGCAGACGTCCTGGCAGACGTCGCAGCCGAAGATCCAGTCGCCGAAGTTGGGGCGCAGCTCCCGCGGGACCGTGCCGCGGTTCTCGATGGTGTGGAAGGAGATGCAGCGGGTGTTGTCGATTACGTAGGGCGCGGGGATGGCGTCGGTGGGGCAGGCGGGGATGCAGGCGATGCAGCTTCCGCAATTCTTCTTCAGCGGCTCGTCGGGTTCCAGGTCGAGATCGGTGAGGACCTCGGCGAGGAAGAGCCAAGAGCCGGCTTCGCTGGTCAGGATGTTGGTGTTTTTGCCGAACCAGCCGATGCCGGCGCGGTGGGCGGCGGCGCGGTCGGGCATGGGGCCGTAGTCGACGTAGAAGCGGGCCTTGCCGCCGCCGAGCGCTTCGAGCGCCGTCACGAGCGTCTTGGCGCGGCGTTCCATCACCCGGTGGTAGTCGCGGCCCCAGGCATAGCGGGAGACGCGGCCCCGGAGCGCGCCGTCGGCGGGCGGCGCGGGGTCGGGGGTGCGGTAGGAGAGGCCCAAGGCCAGGACAGAGCGCACGCCGGGGAGGAGCTTCGAGGGGCGCGAACCGCGCCTGACTCGTGCCTCGTGGAACCAGGAGAGGCCGTCCATCAGGCCGCTGCGGATGCGGTCGAGAGCGGCGCGCTCGGCGTCGGCGAACTGGTCCGGGGCGGCGACGCCGACGAAGTCGAAGCCGGCGTCCCGGGCGGCGCACTTGACCCGTGCGGTCAGGGCGCGCCGGGCGTCAGCCGACGATGTCCTCGCCACCGTCGACCCCGATGGTGTTGCCGGTAATCCAAGCGGCGCGCGGGTCGGAGAGGAGGGCGATGGCGGCGGCCACGTCCTCGGGCGTGGTGAGGCGTCCGCTGGGATTGCGGCGCCGCGCGCCGTCGAGCAACTCGTCATTGCCGGGAATCTTGCGCAAGGCGGGCGTGTCGGTGACGCCGGCCCGAATCGCGTTCACGGTGATGCCCTTGGGGGCGAGCTCGCAGGCAAGCTGACGGATGTGGGACTCGATGGCGGCCTTGGCGGCCGAGACGGGGCCGTAGCTGGGCCAGATGCGCGTGCCGCCGGCGCTGGTCATGGCGAAGACGCGCCCGCCTTCGCCGATGAGACCCCGCCGGACGAGGCCCTGGACCCAGTAGACGAGGCTGTTTGCCATCACGTCCATCGTCATGTCGATCTGCTTTTGTGTGACGTCGCCCCCCGGCTCGTCGGCGACGTAGGGGCGCAGGGTGCCGAAGGCCAGGGAGTGCAGGACGACGCGCACGGAGCCGCCGTCGAGGCGGTTGTGGATGTCGTCCAAGACCTGGGCCCGCTTCCCGGCGTCGGCGGCGTTGACGTTGAAGAAGACGGCCTCGCGTCCCTCGCCCCGAATCGAGGCCATGACCTCCTCGGCCATGGGCATGGTCGCGCCGCGGTCGAGGTGAACGCCGAAGATGTCGAAGCCGGACTTGGCGAGCTCTTTGGCGGTGGCGCCGCCGAAGCCACTCGATGCTCCGAGAATCAACGCCCAATCGGTGGAAGCGGTCATAGCGACTCCTGACGCGCCGTGCCGCGTGCCGATGGGCCGACGCGGGCCTCATTGTACCGAACGCGCGGGAGGCGGCGAGTCCTACGCGAGGTAGAAGCGGCGGAGGAGGCCGAGGGCCCAGTCGACGACGAAGCGGAACTGGTTGAGGAGGTGGGCGAAGAACCAGGTGGTGAGGATGCCGATGAGTGCACCGCTGACGACGTCGAGGGGGAAGTGCATGCCGGCGTAGACGCGGGCGAAGGCGAAAAGGAGCGCGCCGAAGCCGATGGCAAGTCCCCACCGTCGCCGCACGAGGAAGACCCCGGCGGCAAGAGCGAAGGCGAAGGCGGCGGCGTTGCTGGGGAAGGAGGGATCGGTGGGGCGGTAGAAGAGGACGTGGACGTCGTCGACGGTAAAGAAGGGCCGGGGACGGTCGATGGCGGAGTTGAAGATGGTGACGACGAGGTTGGAGAAGCCGACGCCCACCGAGGCGTAGAGGAAGGCCCACTGGCCCCGGTAACGCTCGGCGGCGTCGCGTCCGTAGAACCACAGGACGAAGGCGGCGAGGGAAAGGACGACGGGCAGGAAGAAGTCGCTGACGAGCATCTCCATGACGTTGTCGAGGGCCCTGGACCGGCCGGCCAGGCCGTTGATCATCTCGAAGAGGGCGCGGTCGGCGTCAAGCATTGCCGTCGGCCTCCGGCTCGGACTTTCTGGAGAGGCGGGCCCTCAGCAGGGCGAGCAGCGTCCCCGAGCGGAATGCCTCGATCGATGGGGCGATGCCTGAGGCTGCCCGTCCGGCGCGCCGGACGATTGAGGCCAAGGCGTAGGTAGCGGCGACGGCGGCGGCAAGGCCCGCCCAGAAGAGACCGAACTGCTCGCTGCCCTCGACGCCGCCGATGTCGCCGGGGATGGACGGGTCGCCGGTGAGGGTGAACCAGACAAAGGCCCCGCAGAGAACCGCCGCACCGAGAATGCCCGCCGCCCGCCGGTTGGCCAGCAGCTGCATCCCGTCGAGGCCGCTCAAGGCGGCGGCGACCTGAAGCAGGCCGACGGTGGCAAAGACGACCAGCAGGAAGTAGTCGAGTGCGAGGCTGAACACGGGGAGGGCCCGCCCCGGCCGGGCCGCCTAGGCGCTGACCGCCGCGGGATAGACGGGGCGGCGCCACGCCTCGTAGCGCGGATTGCGCCCGCGGATGACGTCGAAGTAGAGCTCCTGCAGGGCGCTCGTCACCGGGCCGATCTCGCCGTCGCCCACGAGCCGGTGGTCGATCCGGTTGACCGGCGTCAGATGCGCCGCCGTGCCGGTGAGGAAGCACTCGTCGGCCTGGTAGAGCTCCGTCCGGTCCATAGCCCGCTCCACGGTCTCGATGCCGAGCTCCTCGCGGGCAAGCTCGATGATGGTATTGCGGGTGATGCCGAGGAGGATGTTGTCCTGGGGCCCGGGGGTGACGAGCTTGCCGCCGGAGACGATGAAGACGTTCTCGCCGGAGCCCTCGGAGACGTGGCCGTCGGCGTTGAGCATGATGGCCTCGTCGAAGCCGCTCTCGGTCGCCTCGGTCTTGGCGAGCACGCTGTTGACGTAGCCGCCGGTGATCTTGCCGCGCGCGGGGAGGCTCATGTCGTCGATGCGCCGCCAGGACGAGGTGGCGCAGTGGATGCCCTTGCTGGGGTCGAGGTAGTTCCCCAACGGCATGACGAACATCATGAAGTCGTCTTCGAGCTCCTGCGCCTTCAGATTCGCCACGACCTCGGCGCTCTTATAGGCGACAGGACGTATGTAGAGGTCGTCCTTGATTGCGCTCTTGCGGATCAACTCATCCATGATGTCGCAGAGCTGTTCGGGGGAGAAACGGACGCCCATCCGCAGGATCTTGGCGCTGGCGATCAGCCGCTGGAAGTGCTCGATTGGCCGGAAGACGTAGAGCTGCTGCTGCTCTTCGTTCCAGTTGCCGCGAATCCCCTCGAAGCAGGCCGTGCCGTAGTGAAAGGCGTGCGTGGTGATCGGCAGCTTGGCCTCGGTGATCGGGACGATTTCGTTCTTGAAAAAGGCGTACATGGGCGGCAGTCCGGTGGACAAGGCTAACGAGGATT
>DAOUKH010000001.1:0-10702 GCA_034421515.1 Dehalococcoidia bacterium | reverse complement strand
GTCAGGCCGTTCCCGCGAGGACGTCGACCTCGCCTCGTTCTACGACGCCTTCACCATCACGCCGCTCCTCCAGTTGGAGGGGTACGGCTTCGTCGGCCCCGGCGAGGCCGGCTTCTGGTACGAGGAGGGCCGTGGCCGCCTCGACGCCGAGCTTCCCGTCAACACGTCGGGCTCACACCTCTCCGAGGGCTACTCCCACGGCATCCAGATGGTGATCGAGATGACCCGCCAGCTCCGTGGCCGCGCCGACGACGTCTGCCCTGATTGGGAGCGCGGTGTCCATACCTACGACCGCGAAGAGGGCTGCCGTCAGGTGCGGAGGCACGAAAACGGCTTCTGCGCGGGATGGGGAAGCCCGGTCACCAGCAGCTCGCTCATGCTCAGCCGGCACCCCAACTAGACCGGACGGACGCGAAAAGGAGCCGTCATGCCGCCCAACATCAACTGGTCACGACTCAATGTCGTCCCCGACTACGACACGCAAGAGTGGTGGGACGCGACGAAGGAAGACAGACTCCTTATCCGAAGCTGCAACGCCTGCAGCCACGCCTGGTGGCCGCCAAGCGTGCCCGGCTGCGCCGCCTGCGGCGAGCTTGAAGACCTCGGCTACGTCGAGAGCAAGGGCGGCGGCACCATCCACACCTTCATCGTGATCATGCAGCCGATCATCGCCCCCTTCCTCGAGGCCGTGCCCTACATCCCCGCGATGATCGACCTCGACGACGTCAAGAACGTCGACGGCAACCCCGTCCGGCTCCAGGGCGTCATCGACGAGGGCGAGGACCAGGTCGGCATCAACGCCAAGGTCGAGCTCTACTTCGAGCAGATCAGCGACGACGGCAAGAAGGTGCCCCGCTGGCGGCTCGCCGCCGACCAGCCCGACAACGTGTGGCTCTTCCCCGGCCCCTAGGACAGTGGCCTAGCGCGAGGACCAGCGCAACCCATGGCCGGCCCACTCGAAGGCTTCCGCGTCATCGACCTCTGCCGAACGCGCCCTGGGCAGATGGCCTCCGGCGTCCTCGCCGACTACGGCGCCGACGTCATCACCGTCGTCGAGCCCGGCTTCGCGCAGAAGCGGGGCGGGCCGGACGCGGTCGCCCGCTACGGCGTCAACCTGCGCAACAAGCGGAGCCTCAACCTCAACCTGCGCGCTCCCGGCGGCGTCGAGGTCTTCCTGAAGCTCGCCGACCGCGCCGACGCCATAATCGAGAGCAACCGGCCCGGAGTCGTCCGGCGCCTCGGCATCGACTACGAGACCGTCAGCGCGCGCAACCCCGGCATCGTCTACTGCTCGCTCTCCGGCTTCGGGCAGGACAGCCCCTACGCCGGCATCGCGGCGCACGACCTCTCCTACCAGGGCATATCGGGAATGCTGCCCCAGGACGAGGACGGCAAGCCCTTCGTTCCGCCCTACAACCAGGCCGACCTCAACGCCTCATGGTTCGGGGCGATGTCGGTCCTTATGGCGCTGCTGCGGCGCGAGAAGGACGGCGCGGGGCAGTACATCGACGTCGCCTTCACCGACGTCTCGGTCACCATCCCGCCCGGCGGCGTCGAGGAGCGGAGCCTCCGCGGCACCGACCCCGCCTACAACGTCTACGAGACCCGCGATGGCCGCTATCTGACCCTGAGCATCCGCGAACCCTGGTTCTGGGAGCGCTTTTGCAAGCTGCTAGGAAAAGAGAGCTGGATACCCCGTCCCCGGCCCGATGAGCCCCTGCGGTCAGAGATGGCCGCCTTCATCGCCGACGCCGTCCGAGGCAAGACGCTCGACGAATGGCTCGACGCGCTCCGCAACAACGACCAGCAATACGGGCCGGTCAACCGCACCATCGAGGAGCTCGCCGCCGACCCCCACCTCCAAGCCCGCGAGATGCTCCTCGACGTCACCCACCCCGTCACCGGCAAGCAGCGCTACGAGCCCGGCTTCGCGCTCAAGTTCTCCCGCACTCCGGCGGCACTGAGCCGCGGCCCGACGCTCATGGGATCGGACACCGGCGCCATCCTCCGCGAGCTCGGCTACGACGACGCCCAGATCGCCGCGCTCAACGAAGCCGGCGTCACCGCCTGACGCCGCCTACCACTGCTCCCAGACCCGTCCCTTGGCGGGAAGCACGACCTGGGCGCGGCCCGTCGCCGTGACCTCGCCGATCTGGTTCTCCGCCCACACGTCGAGGTCGACCAGATGCTCTCCGTCCGCGGCATGCTTGCCGGTGACCCTGCCCTTCAGCCACGTCGTGTCGCCGACATAGTTGAAGCGCCGCACCTCGCCATACAGCCGCTTCAAGAAGCCGTCGTCGCCCATCCAGTTCGTGAGCGGATGCCCAAGCCAGCACATGCGCTGGCAGCCATAGTCATAGGCCATGGGCAGGCCCGCCGCGCCCGCGGTGTCCGATGCCGCATGGACCCGGATCACCGCCTCCAGCGCACCCGTGCGAGGGTCGCGGTAGCCCCATGCGGGATGGCGGCGGAACTCGCGCAGCGCGAAGACGTGCCCCAGGCCGCCGATGCAGCCCGCCTCGAACGCCGCGATGTCGCCCATGCTCAGCGGCCCCTTCACCACCGAGGGAATCTCGTCGCCCTCGTTGACGTCTTCCCAGAACCGGGGAACGGCGCCGCGAATCTCCTCGTTGAGCATGTGGTCTTCGATGGCAAGAATCTCGTCCTCGGTGTAGCGGTAAGGTTCGCGCTGGTACTTGCCCCGCTCGCGGGCGGCACGACGCTCGGCGCGGAACTGCCAGCCCTTGCACTCGGCGATCGTCTCGCCCCGCTGGTTGCGGTACGTCGAAACGCTCGACTGAATGAAAACCCGCCCCGCGAACTCGCCCTTCTTCTCTTCGAGGTCGGTGAACTGCTCCTGCACCGTGATCTCGTCGTCGAGGTAAATCGGCCGGTGCCACAGCCAGTCATTGCCAGCGTGGAAGCCGTGGACGCCGGGGAGGCCGCCGGTGCGTCCCGACGTCCAGTAGACGCTGTACAGGAACGTGGGCGGAGCGATGATCTTGCCCCACCGCGTCTTCTGAGCGTGCTCGGCGTCGACCCACAGCGGATTGGGGTCACCGATGCCGCGGACGAAGTGGCGGATGTTGTCCCGCGTCGCCGCCTCGTGGAGCGGCCCCATGCCGTAGAAGCTGGGGCGGTTGTAGGTCCCGATGCGACTCCGGAGCCGTTCCAGCGCCTCCTCGGTGATCTTGCCCTCGGCGATCTTGGGCTTCTCGGCGCCGCTATCGGCCATGGCGTCCCTCCCTGAGTGTCTAGCGCGCGGAAACCCGGCGCGGCCGGTGGTCATGATACATGACCTCGAGGGTCGCCCCAGTTGTCAAATCCTGATTGGTACAACGTCGCTATTGGTACAATAGAGCCCAGGTTTTGCTCGGAGGCGTTGCATGAGAAGAATCGGCCCACGACTCTGCCTGATGCTCGGCATGGCGGTGACCGCCGCACTCGTTCTCGCTGCCTGCGGCGGCGGCGACCCCACACCCCCCCTGCCGCCCAAGTCCGACCCCGCCGCCTTCACCCAGGCTTTCGTCCAACGGGCCATCGACTACTACGAAGACAACGGCCGCCAGAAGACCCTCGACCTGTACAACTCCCTCCAAAGCGTCGACGGCCCGTGGTACGTCTTCATCGCCGATGAGAACGACGTCATGCTCGCCCACGCCACCGTCCCGGAGAATGTGGGGAAACACGCGGACGACATCCGTGGCGTCGGCGGCTTCCCTGCCGGCACCCAGGTCGCCGGCGCCGCGACCGAGGACGGCGCTTGGACCGACTACGCCTACCCCAATCCGATCTCCGGAAGCTTTGAATCGAAGCACACCTGGGTCATCAGGCACGACGGCCTTACCTTCGGCTCCGGCTGGTACGAGCCGGGCCCCTCCAAGGACGACGGCCCCGCCTACACCCAGGCACTCGTCCAGCAAGCCATCAACCTCTACGAGGCCGTCGGCCGCCAGCAGACCGTCGACTACTTCAACTCCCCCGAGAGCGTCGACGGCCCCTGGTACGTGGCCATGTACGACGAGGACACCAACACCATCGCCCATCCCACCCGAAAGGACTTCCTGGGCACCAGCCCCAGAGACCGCAGCGACATCAACGGCAAGCCCTACGGGCTGGAGGTCGTCGCCGCCGACGAGAGCGGGCGCTGGGTGGACTACGTCTTCGTCAACCCCACCTCAGGCGAGACCGAGCAGAAGCACACCTGGGTCATCAAGCACGACGGTTTGCTCTTCCTCTCCGGGTGGTACGAGCCCGCCGGTTAGGTCAGGAAACCGCCCCCGACGCTTCCAGCCGCGCTAGCTCCTGCGCCGGCGTGCCGAGCAGCCCGCCGAGGACGCGCTCGTTGTGCTGGCCCAGCAGCGGCGCCGGCGACGCGATGCGCCCCGGTGTCCGCGACAGCCGCCACGCCACGCCGTAGAGCCACTCGGCCCCGGCCATCGGGTGCTCGATCTCGACCCAGGCTCCGCGCTCGCGGAAGTGCGGGTCGAGAAACTGGTCCTCGATGTTCATCACCGGGAAAGCCGCCACGCCCTCAGCCTGAAGCGCCGCCGTGAGTTCCTCGGCGTCGAAGCCAACAGTCCACCCGCGCAGGGCTTCGTCCAACGCCTCGCGGTGACGCAACCGGCGGTAGGAATCGGCGAACCGCCGGTCCCGCGTCCACGGCGCCGACCCAAGGCGGCGCGCCGCATCGCACAGACCGCCCCACTCCTCTTCCGAGCCCACCGCGATGCTGATCCACCGGTCGCCGCCCGCGCACGGATAGACGCCGTGGGGCGCCACGCCGACCCCCGTGTTGCCGATGGGCGCCGGCGTGCGCCCGTTCATGGCAACGTCCATCACCGCCTCGCCGAGCCACGACACCGTGCTCTCTAGTTGCGCCGCCTCGATGTACTGACCCCGGCCCGTGCGCGTTCGGTGGCGCAGCGCCGCGGCCGCCGCCATCGCCGCGTGCAGCCCGGCGACGGCGTCGCTCCACGCCGACTGCAACTCGCCGACCAAGGCGCCGTCCTCGTAGCCCACCAGGCTCATCAGCCCCGACAGCGCCAGCACGATCGGTGCGTAGGCGATCACATCCCGCAGCGGCCCGCTGTTCCCCGCCGCCGGCATCGCCACGACCACGATGTCGGGACGGAGCCGGCGCAGGCTTCCGTAGTCGAGGCCCAGCCGGTCCATGACGCCCGGCGAGAAGTTGTCGATCACCACGTCGGAGCGCGCGATGAGGCCACGCAGCAGGTCGATCCCTTCCGGCTCCTTCAGGTTCAGCGTCACGCTCTGTTTGTTGCGGTTGAGACCGTGGAACACCGGCTGCAGCTCCGGCCAACGCCCTTCGTCGCCGCCCGCCGCGTCCTCCCCAATCATCGGCCGGCCCAGTCGCATCCCGTCCATCTTCGCCCGGCTCTCGACCTTGATGACCTCGGCGCCCATGTCGGCGAGCAGGTGTGCCGCCATCGGCGCCGCCCACGCGCTCCCCAGGTCGACCACCCGGTAGCCCGCGAGCGCATCCATCTTCACACCACCCCCGCCCGGCGCAGTCCGGCGAGGTCGAGCCCAAGCCGGTCTCGCAGCACCTCGCCGTTGTGCTCTCCCAAACGCGGCGCGGGTCGGTCGAGCCGCCAGGGGCTTTCCGAGAACCGGTACGGTGGACCGGGGTAAAGCTCACCGTCAATCGTCTGCCAGAAGTCTCGCTCGCCAAGGTGCGGGTCGGCGACGGCCTCGCCGATGGTCTTGACCGGGACGCACGGAATCCGCCGCGTCCGCGTCGTCTCGAAGATGTCCTCCTTGGTGCGCTCCGCGAACCAGGGCGCGATCAGCGCCTCCGCCTCCTCCGGGTACTCCTCCGACATGGCTCGCCGGTTCCGGTAGCGCGGCTCCGAGTACCACGGCTGGTCCCCCAGCACCTCCAGGAAGCGCCGGTACTGCGCCAGTTGCGGCGCGTCGATGCAAATGTGACCGTCGAGTGCGGGTAGCACGCAGTTGGGAAAGAGACCCAGGCTCATGCGGTTGCCCCAGCGGCGGCCCGGAATCCCCTTGTAGATATACGTCGGCAGGTGGTAGCCGTTGAGGAGCAGGGCCGGCGCCTCCGCGACGGCGGTGTCGACGAGCTGCCCTTCGCCGTCCCGGTCCCGCGCCTGCAAGGCCGTGACCACCGCAAGCGCCGCCGCGAACCCGCCGAGGTAGGCATTCTGCTGCAACGGAATCGTCAGCGGCTCGCGGTCGGGGAAACCGGTGCCAAAGCTCAGCCCGCCCGCGGCGCTGATGTTGATGTCGTAGGCCGCGTAGTCCCGGTACGGGCCGGTCTCGCCGAACGGCGTGACCGACGCCGCGACCAAGCTCGGCAACCGTGCGCGCATTGCGTCCAGATCGAGCGCCCGCCGGACGCTACCCTCCGTTACTAGCACGTCGGCCCCATCCAGCAGCCGGTTCAACAGCGCCGCTCCCGTCGCCGTCGTGACGTCAATAGTCACCGCCCGCTTGTTGGCGTTAAGAAAGCGGAAGAGGCCGCCCGACTCGGGGTCCGGCGCGTCGCCGGGGAAGGGGCCGTGCGACCGGAGCGCGTCGCCCTCCGGCGGCTCGACCTTGATCGTGTCGGCCCCGAGATCGGCGAGCGTCCGCGAGCAGAACGCGCCCGCGACACCATCGGCAATCTCGATGACGGCGACCCCGGCCAGCGGGCCCGGCGGCGCGGACGCGGGGCGGGGTCGCTCTGACGGCATGGGCCTACTCGAAGGCGCCGGCCTCAGTGAGCGCGCCGATCGCGCCGCTCGAAAGGCCGAGCACGCCGCCGAGGATATAGCCGTTGTGCTCACCGAGCAAGGGAGCGGGCCGCGCCTCCGGCGGGCCGTCCGGCGTCGAGCGCCAGGCGAGTCCCTGCACCGCGCGCCGCCCCATCTTGGGGTGCTCCACCTCTTGCCAAGCTCCCCGTGCCCGCACATGCCCATCGTTCAAGAGCATCTCGCCGCTTGCTGCGGGATAGGCCGCGACCCCGGCGTGCTGTAACGTTTCCGTCAGGGCAGAGGCCGCCCGCCGCCGCGTCCAGGCTTCCAACACGGCGTCAAGCTCAGCGGCGTGGCGAAGACGCCGGTAACCATCGGCGAAACGAGGATCACTCGCCAGGCCAGGACGCCCCATCACGCCGCACAGGCTGCGGAACTCCGCGTCGGAGCCCACCGAGATCGCAATCCAGTCGTCGCCGCGGCAACGGTAGAGGCCGTGGGGAGCGTGCCGCGCGTCACGGTTGCCCACCCGTGTGGGGACCGCTCCCGTCATCAGGTGCTCGAAGACCGCGCTCCCCGCCAGCGCCGCGATGGCCTCGACGGACGACAGGTCGATGTACTGCCCCTCGCCGGTCCGCTCCCGGTGCCACAGCGCACAGAGGACGGCGTAGGCAAGCGCCGCCCCCACTCGCAGGTCGATGGAATCACGAAGCTCGACCGGCGGGCCGTCCTCATAGCCCGTCAGGCTCCCCAGACCGCCGCTCGCGTTGAAGACCGACGCATAGCCCGGATACGCGCTCTCCGGCCCGCTGCCCCCGAACGCCGAGCTCGACGCCACGATGATCGTCGGGTTGTGCCGCCGCAGCGCCTCGTAGCCGATCCCCATGCGGTCGAGGACGCCGGTGCGGAAGTTCTCCACGAGCACGTCGCTGACCGCCGCCAGCGATTCGATCGTCTCCACGCCGCCGGCGCGCTTCAGGTTCAGCCGGAGGCCGAGCTTATTCAGGTTGACGCTGTTGAACGTCGGCGAGGCGTCAGGGTCGAGGTCGATGGCGTACTGGCCGCGGCGCATCCCATCGAGGTTCGTAGCTGTCTCCACCTTGATGACCTCGGCGCCAAGCAGCGCAAGCTGCAGCGAGCAGTACGGCCCCGCCAGGTTCCAGGTGAAGTCCAGGACGCGGACGCCGCTCAGGGGCGCGGCGCGCGGCACGCCGCTCACAGCACGCCCGCCCGCCGGAGGGCCGTCAGGTCGCGGCGGGAGTAGCCGAGACCGTCGCAGTAGACCTCCGCGTTATGTTCACCGAGCAGCGGCGCGGCGCGCGGCGCAACCGGCGGCGTCCGGGACAGCCGGTAGGCCTGCCCCGTGTATTCCAGCGTTCCCGCCTTCAGGTGAACGACCTCCTCGAAGAAGCTCCGGGCGCGAAGCTGCGGCGACGACGCCACGTCGCTCGCGTCCGCGAAGAGTGCCGCTGGGCAGCCCCGCGAAGCCACTTCGTGGTAGACCGTCCGCTTCTCCAGACCCGCGGCCCACGCCCGCATCACCGCGTTGACCTCCGGGCGATGGGCGCGGCGTTCGTCGAAGGTGGCGAACCTGGGGTCGGCGGCGAGGTCGGGTCGCCCCATCGCGTCGCACAGCGCCGCCCAGTGGCGGTCCTCGCGAGGGAACAGGATCACGTGCCCGTCGGCGGCGGGAAAGATGCCGCCGAAGAAGTAGGTCCGCCGCCAATCGATCCATTCGTCGTAGCCCGCGAACCGTTGGAGCGTCTCCCGCGCCATCGCCATAGACGCCTCCTGCTGCGACAGGTCGGCCCGCTCCCCCACGCCGTTCCGCGACCGCGACAGCAGCCCCGCCAGTGCCGCCACCGCGCCCAGCACCCCCGCGTCGTGCTCCGCCAGATACCCCCCGGCGCGCACGGGCCCACGCTCTGGGAAAAGCTCGTACGACAGATTGCCCGGCAGCGTATACGCCTCGCCGCCCGCCGCGAACGACGTCAGGTCGCTGGCCCGGTACCCGGCGTTCGGCCCGTCCAGCCCAAACGGCGTGATGGCGACCCGCACCAGACCGTCCGCGCCCGGCGCCGCATCGGACAGCTCCGGCGCGTCGTAGACCAGCACGTCCGACGCCGCGGCGAGCCGGTCGAGAATGGCCCGTCCCGTCGCCGAACCGGTGTTCAAGGTCACCGAGCGCTTGTTCGCGTTCAAGTGAAGGAACAGCGCGCTCGTCTCGGCGTCCGGAGCCGCGCCGGCAAAGGCCCCGTGACCGCGGGCCGCATCACCCTCCGGCGGCTCGATCTTGGTGACCTCGGCCCCCATGTGGGCAAGCAGCTTGCCGCAATGCGCCCCCGCGATGGAATCGCAGACCTCCAGCACCCGCACGCCGCTCAACGGCGGACCTTGCGAGGGGGCTGGCGCGAGGGCGCCCGCAGGGCGCTCCCGGGAGGGGGCTGAGGAGGGCATGGCGGGTAGGACAATCTTAGCAAGAGCCGCCCGCCGCGCGGGCCCCTCTCGCCGATCCGGTCACTATAATGTCGCGTACACACCGGCAGAACAGCATGGACGCGCCGAGGAGGCCCCCCGATGGGTGTGCGCAAGATCGTCTCCGCCGATGACCACATGGACATGACCACGTTGCCGCGCGACCTCTGGACGGCGCGCCTCCCTGCGGCGTGGCAAGGCCGCGCCCCCCAAGTGCGCGAAACGGAAGAGGGCACCTTCTGGGAGGTCGACGGCGAACAGCTCGGCCGCAGCGGCGCCATGTCCGGGAGAGTCCAGAGCGCGATCACCCGCGCCGGCATCGAGGACGACGGTTTCCGCGCCTCGACGCCGCACCTCCGCCTCCAAGACATGGACCTCGACGGCGTCCACGCCCAGGTGATCTACGGCCCGCCCTTCGGCTTCAAATTGAGCGAGGCCGGCTTCAAGACCGCCTGCCTGCGCGCCTACAACGACTGGGGCGCCGAGTTCAACGGCTACGACCCCGCCCGCCTCTGCCTGCTCGCCTACCTCCCCACGGAATCGCCAGAGGCCGCCGCCGCCGAGCTCGAACGCGCCGCCTCCATCGGCCACAAGGGCGCGGTCGTCAGCTACTTCGACGCCTCCTCACGGGTCTGCGATCCCGAGTGGGACCATCTCTGGGCGGCGGCCGAGAGCGTCGGCCTTCCCTTGAGCTTCCACCTCGGTGGCGGCATGCACTCGTCCAAGCCCGTGGTGCAGGGATGGGAGTTCGCCGCCTTCGCCGCCGCGGTCCCGCTCCAGTTGGACGAAGCCCTCGCCCTCATGACCTTCTCCGGCTCACTCGAACGCCACCCCAAGATGAAGCTCGTCCTCGGCGAGTCCGGCCTCGGCTGGATCCCCTACATGCTCGAACGCATGGACCTCGAATTCACCAAGCACACTCCGAACGCCAAGGACTACCGGCTTGAGTTGAAGCCCAGCGAGATCTTCGCCCGCCAGGTCTACGCCACCTTCGAGGAGGACCGCTTCGGCGTCCGCATCATCCCCGAGATCGGCGAGGACAACGTCATGTGGGCCTCCGACTACCCCCACCCCGACAGCACCTTCCCCCGCTCGGCCGAGGAAATACGCGAGGCCTTCGAGGGCCACGACGAGGCCCTCATCGAACGCGTCACCTACACCACCGCAGCCGACCTCTACGGCCTGCGCGACAAGGCGGCATAGCATGGGCGCCGCCTCCACCGAAATCCGGCCCAAGCCCGAAGTCCGCGCCGCCGCGGTCCAAATGGCCGTGGACTGGCTCGACCCCAAGGCCAACCTCGACCGTATGAGCCGCGCCTTCGACGAGATCGCATCGAGAGGCGGCGCCGACCTCGTCGTCTTCCCCGAGCTCATCAACCAGGGTTACGTCAAGCCCTCCACCGACGACGACTACAACGAGTTCGCCCTCGCCTACCGCCGCTGCGCCGAGCTGGTCCCCGGCCCCTTCACCGGCGCCGTCGGCGAGATGGCCAAGGCGCACGACTGCTACG